>NZ_BSBI01000010.1:0-340516 GCF_034961445.1 Streptomyces yaizuensis | reverse complement strand
GGGGACCAGTCCCCGAACCCCTGCGCCTCAATCGCCGGCGAGGCTGGATTTGTGCGGGTCGACCCGGCCCGGGTGTGGTGCGGGTTGGCGGGGCCTCCGGGCTCACCTCCTCGGGGTCGGCGAGCGTACTCACCAAGTCCTGTGCGGGTCGGGCTCCGCCGATCCCCTGCGGGGGCGACCCTGCACCCCCACCCACGGACCACGCGAAGGGCAGCCGGTACCCCAGGCGGGGGAAGAAGGGTGCGGGACCCCGTACCGACACGGGCCGGACAGCCGGGACCCCGCACGAGCGCGACGCCCCCGTACCGACGCGGCCCGGCCAGCGCCAGGCCGCCCCCGTACCGACACGGGCACCCGACCCCCCGGCGGGGGAAAGGCCGGGAAGGTCAGACCGTGAGCAGCGCCCGCACCCTCTCCGCCCCCACCGCCAACAGCAACGTCGGCAACCGCGGCCCCGTCTCCCGCGTCACCAGCAGCCGGTACAGCAGCGCGAAGAACGTCCGCTGCGCCACCTTCAGCTCGGGCGTCGGCTTCGCGTCGGGCTCAAGACCGGCCATCACCTTGGGCACGCCGTAGACGAGCGTGGTCAGCCCGTCGAGGGACCAGTGCGTGTCGAGGCCGTCCAGGAGCAGCCGCAGGGATTCGCGGCCCTCGTCGTCCAGGGAGTCGAGGAGTTCCCGGTCGGGTGCGGCGCGGACGATGGTCCGGGCGTCGGCGGGGACCTGGCTGGTGATCCAGTACTCGGCGCGGTCGAGCCGGGGCCGTACCTCGTCGAGCGAGGTCAGCGGGTTGGCCGGGTCGAGGTCGCCGAGGATCCGCAGGGTCTGTTCGTCGTGGCCGGCGGTGATGTCGGCGACGGAGGCGAGCGTGCGGTAGGGCAGCGGCCGCGGCGTGGCCGGCAGCTCTCCCGCGGCGGTGCGGACGGCCCGGGTGTACGCGGCGGCGTCGGCGGGCAGCACGGAGCCGTCGGCGACCTTGGCGGCGAGCTTGTCCCATTCGTCGTACAGCCGCTGGATCTCCTGGTCGAAGGCGATCTTGAAGGACTGGTTGGGCCGGCGCCGCGCGTACAGCCAGCGCAGCAGCGGCGCCTCCATGATCTTCAGGGCGTCGGCCGGGGTGGGCACGCCGCCCTTGGAGGAGGACATCTTGGCCATGCCGCTGATGCCGACGAAGGCGTACATCGGGCCGATGGGCTGCTCGCCGCCGAAGATGCCGACGATCTCCCCGCCCACCTGGAAGGAGGATCCGGGGGACGAGTGGTCCACCCCGCTGGGCTCGAAGATCACCCCTTCGTACGCCCAGCGCATGGGCCAGTCGACCTTCCACACCAGCTTGCCCTGGTCGAACTCGGACAGCCGGACGGTCTCCGAGAATCCGCACGCCGTGCAGGTGTACGTCAGCTCGGTGGTCGCGTCGTCGTACGCGGTGACGGTGGTCAGGTCCTTGCCGCAGCCGCCGCAGTACGGCTTGTACGGGAAGTAGCCGGAGGAGCCGGTCCCGTCGTCCTCGCCGGCCGCGCCGGAGCCCTCGGCGGCCTCCAGCTCGGCCTCGTCGAGGGGCTTCTGGGACTTCTTCTGCTGCGGCTTCTTCTTGGTGCGGTACTGGTCGAGGACCGCGTCGATGTCGCCCCGGTGCTTCATCGCGTGCAGGATCTGCTCGCGGTAGACGCCGGAGGTGTACTGCTCGGTCTGGCTGATCCCGTCGTACTCCACGCCCAGCTCGGCGAGGGCGTCGACCATGGCCGCCTTGAAGTGCTCGGCCCAGTTCGGGTGGGCGGAGCCCTTGGGGGCGGGCACGGAGGTCAGCGGGCGGCCGATGTGCTCGGCCCAGCCCTCGTCCACGCCCTCGACCCCGGCGGGCACCTTGCGGTACCGGTCGTAGTCGTCCCAGGAGATCACATGGCGGACCTCGTACCCCCGGCGGCGGATCTCGTCCGCGACCAGGTGCGGGGTCATGACCTCGCGGAGATTGCCCAGGTGGATGGGGCCGGAGGGGGAAAGCCCGGACGCGACGATGACCGGTTTCCCAGGCGCGCGCCGCTCCGATTCCGCAATGACCTCGTCCGCGAAACGGGAGACCCAGTCGGTCTCGGTGCTGCTCTGAGCCACGGTCGGCACGTCCTTCTTCCTGATCGCTGGGGGCTGATCGCGTGAGCTGATCGCCGAGGCTGCCCTCGGGGCCCCATTCTCCCAGACGGCGGGGCCGCCCCGCCGCTCACTTCCCGGTGACCGTCCCGGCGCCCGGGCCCGGCGGCAAAACCGGGGCGAGAGCGCCGCCACCCCCATGGGACACTTGACATCCACCGTCCCGGACCTGTCGTCCGCGGACGACCGGACACCTCGACCCCAGGAACGGATCCCATGGCCTCGGTCCCCTCACTCGCCTCGGATGTGCAGCAGCGCCTCGCGAACGCCCTGACGGCAGCCCTGCCGGACGCGGGCTCCGCCGACCCGCTGCTGCGACGAAGCGACCGGGCCGACTTCCAGGCCAACGGCATCCTGGCGCTCGCGAAGAAGCTCAAGGGCAACCCGCGCGAGCTGGCGACCCGGGTCGTGGACGCGATCGGGGCGAATGACGTGCTGAAGGAGATCGAGGTCTCCGGCCCCGGCTTCCTCAACATCACGCTGACCGACCGGGCGATCATCAGCACGCTGGCGGCGCGCGCCGCCGACGACCGGCTCGGTGTGCCGTTCGACGAGCACCCGGGCACCACGGTGATCGACTACGCCCAGCCGAACGTGGCCAAGGAGATGCACGTCGGCCATCTGCGGTCGGCGGTGATCGGCGCGGCGATGACCGAGATCCTGGAGTTCACCGGCGAGAAGGTGATCCGCCGCCACCACATCGGCGACTGGGGCACCCAGTTCGGCATGCTCATCCAGTATCTGATCGAGCACCCGCACGAGCTGGACCACAAGGACGGCGACGACGTCTCCGGCGAGGAGGCGATGACCTCGCTGAACCGCCTCTACAAGGCGTCGCGGACGCTCTTCGACTCCGACAAGGAGTTCAAGGCGCGCGCCCGGGACCGGGTGGTCGCGCTCCAGGCCGGCGATCCGGAGACCCGTGCCCTGTGGCAGCGGTTCGTGGACGAGTCGAAGATCTACTTCTACTCCGTCTTCGACAAGCTGGACATGGAGATCCGCGACCCGGACATCGTGGGCGAGTCCGGCTACAACGACATGCTGGACGAGACCTGCCGGATCCTGGAGGAGTCGGGTGTCGCCGTCCGCTCCGAGGGCGCGCTCTGTGTCTTCTTCGACGACGTCAAGGGCCCGGACGGGCAGCCGACCCCGCTGATCGTGCGGAAGTCCAACGGCGGTTACGGATACGCGGCGACCGACCTGTCCGCGATCCGCGACCGGGTGCTGACGCTCGGCGCGGACACCCTGATCTACGTCGTGGACGCCCGGCAGTCCCTGCACTTCAAGATGGTCTTCGAGACGGCCCGGCGGGCCGGCTGGCTGAAGGACGGCGTCCAGGCGGTGCAGCTGGCGTTCGGTACGGTCCTGGGCGCGGACGGCAAGCCGTTCAAGACCCGTGAGGGCGAGACCGTACGGCTGGTGGACCTGCTGGACGAGGCCGTGCGGCACGCCACCGACGTGGTCCGGTCGAAGGACGAGAACCGGGGCGAGCTGAGCGAGGCGGAGATCGCCGAGCGCGGCGAGCAGGTCGGCATCGGCGCGATCAAGTACGCGGACCTGTCGACGTCGGCGACCCGGGACTACCGCTTCGACCTGGAGCAGATGGTCTCGCTCAACGGCGACACCTCGGTCTACCTCCAGTACGCGTACGCCCGGATCCAGTCGATCAAGCGCAGGGCCGCCGGGACCCGGCCGCAGGCCCACCCGGAGCTGGAGCTGGCGCCGGCCGAGCGGGCGCTGGGGCTGCACCTGGACCGGTTCGCGGAGACGATCGCGGAGGTGGCGGCGGCGTACGAGCCGCACAAGCTGGCCGCGTACCTGTACCAGCTGGCGTCGCACCTGACGAAGTTCTACGACCAGTGCCAGGTGCTCAGCGAGGAGAACGCGCCCGAGGTGGTCGAGAACCGGCTCTTCCTGATCGACCTGACCGCGCGCACGCTGCACCAGGGCATGGCGCTGCTGGGGATCAGGACCCCCGAGCGCCTCTGACCGCTTGTACGAACTCGCACGAACTCGTACGGGAAGGGGGCGACGGGCCCGCGACCGGCTCTTGTGCCGGGGCCCGTCGCCCCTTTCCCGTACGTACGTATCTAGCCGAGGTCGTGGGAGGTCCGCCCCGACGCCTCGTCGATCTCCCCGTGCGCCTTCTGGAGCATCTGGGAGGCGATGTCCATCAGGGCGCGGGCGCCGGCGATCTCCTCGCCGACCCGGAGCTGGTCCGAGTCGGAGGGGTGGCGCTGGGCCGTGCCGTGGCCGCGGACCTCGGTGCCGTCCGGGAGCCGGACGAGGGCGGCGGCGCGGGTCCGCTGATGCCCCTCCTCCCGGAATTCCATGTCGATGTGCCATCCGACCAGCGTCTGCATGGCGGATCACCTCCAGCGGTACAGCTGCGCGTCCGGTTGGTACGTCTCCAGGGTGCGCCCGCCGCCCGCTGATCACCACCGCCACCGGCCCCTCATACTTACTCTTCGGTGAGTACCGCACTAAATAGTCGGTACTTGTAGGTCCGGAAGCGCGTCGAAAGGATGGCGGCACACCCAGGACGCACCCAGGACGCACCCAGCACCTCCTCGGCGCATCCGGGAAGCCGACACCGAGGAGCCTTCGCATGTCCGCCACGCCCGCCACGCCCGCCCGGTCCACCGACTCCACCGTTCCCGCCGTTCCCGGTTCCCCCGCCGCCCGGGTCTCCGTCTCGGTTCTCGGCCTCGGCCTGATGGGCACCGCCCTCGCCACCGCCTTCATGGGCGCGGGCCACGACGTCACCGTCTGGAACCGCACCCACGCCAGAACCGGCCCGCTGGCCGCGCGGGGCGCCCGCCCCGCCCTCACCCCTTCGGAGGCCGTCGCCCTCTCCGATGTGACGGTCCTCTGTCTCACCCACAACGCGGCCGTCGAGGACATCTTCGCCGTGCTGGGCGGCCAGGTGACGGGGAAGACCCTGGTCAACCTCACCAACGGCACCCCCGAGCAGGCGCGTGCGCTGTCGCGGTGGGCCACCGCGCAGGGCGCCCGCTATGTCGACGGCGGCATCATGGCCGTCCCGCAGATGATCGGCGGCCCGCACGCGTATGTCTTCTACAGCGGCGACGAGGAGGCGTTCAGGGCGTACCGGCCGCTGTTCGCCGCGCTCGGCGGGACCCGTTTCGTCGGCACCGACCCCGGTCTCGCCTCCGTCCACGATCTGGCGCTGCTCACAGGGATGTACGGGATGTTCGTGGGCGTCAGCCATGCCTTCGCGCTCGCCCGGTCGGAGGGCATCGCGGCCGGTGACCTCGCCGGGCCGCTGAGCGAGTGGATCGGCGCGATGCTGCTGGGCGTGCCGGCCGACGCCGAGGCCGTCGACAGCGGCGAGCATCGGACGGACGTCTCGAACCTGCTGGTCAACCAGGCCGCGCTGACCAACTTCACCGCGACCTACCGGGCCAGGGGTCTGGACACGGCCTTCTTTGAACAGCTCCAGTCGATGCTGGACCGCGCGGTCGACCGGGGTCATGGCGCCGACGGGCTCTCCCGGCTGGTCGACGTCATCACCAAGTGATCTTTTTCGGCCAACCGCCCGTGGTTCAACCCGCTCCGAAAGTTGGCGTGTTATAGACCCCTGTTGATATTGGTCTGGACCTTGACGGGACTCCGTCGGCGCGTTTCAGTGGTGTTCCCCCCACCACCACGGCACACCCGGCATCCCCTCCCGGCCCCCAACCGGGCGCCTGCGTACGGCCGTTGATGCACGAAGGAGTCCATCGTGCCAAAGAAGAGTCGACAGAAGAGTCGACTGATGTCCGCCCTGACCGGATTCCTGGCGGCGGCCGGGCTCGCGGCGGCGAGCCTGCTCCCCACGGCGACGCCGGCGGCGGCGGACGAGTGCACCACCGCCCCCTCCTGGCGCGCCGGGACCAACTACGTACCGGGCAACATCGTCCGGTTCACCGACGGCAACTTCTACATCGCCGAGCACGCCAACCCCGGGTACGACCCCACGATCAGCACCTGGTTCTGGAACCCGCACACCTGTAGCGGCGGCAACCCCGGCGGACCCGGGACCCCGGACCCCTCCGGCTTCGTGGTGACCCAGGCCCAGTTCAACCAGATGTTCCCTGGCCGGAGTTCGTTCTACACGTATCAGGGTCTGACCACCGCGCTCAGCTCGTTCCCCGCCTTCGCGAAGACGGGCAGCGACACCGTACGGAAGCAGGAGGCAGCGGCCTTCCTCGCCAACGTCGGGCATGAGACCGGCGGCCTGTACCACGTGGTGGAGCAGAACACCGCCAACTACCCGCACTACTGCGACCGCACCCAGCCGTACGGCTGCCCGGCGGGCCAGGCGGCGTACTACGGCCGCGGCCCCATCCAGCTCAGCTGGAACTTCAACTACAAGGCGGCGGGCGACCATCTCGGCATCGACCTGCTGCGCAACCCCTCGCGGGTGCAGAACGAGCCGGCGGTCGCCTGGCAGACCGGCCTGTGGTACTGGAACACGCAGAGCGGTCCGGGCACGATGACGGGCCACAGCGCGATGGTGAACGGCGGGGGCTTCGGCCAGTCGATCCGTTCCATCAACGGCTCCCTGGAGTGCAACGGGGGCAACCCGGCACAGGTCCAGAGCCGGGTGAACAACTACACCCGCTTCGCCCAGATCCTGGGCGTACCGACCGGGGCCAATCTGTACTGCTGAGCCGCACGGAACCAGCGCGTCCACCCGCGGGCCGGGGGTACCTCCCCCGGCCCGTTTCCCATTCTCCGAGGCCAACCACCCCTGGATTACTGCGGGTTACTGAGAAAAAGGCATTGGTCTATACCTTGACTGCACCCCCGCCGGAGCGCTTGGGTGTGCGTACACCCCGCCACGGCGTGCCCAGAGAGTGAGCCCGGTCTCCCTGGGTCGATGCGGCACGCCTGTTGATGTGCGAAAGGGAAAGTCCGTGCTGAAAGAACGTATGAGGGCGCTCATGGTCGGCGTCGTCGCCGCCGGATCGCTCGCGGCCTCGGTGCTGATGCCGACCGCGACGGCGAACGCCACCACCCCCGCCGACGAGTGCGCCCAGGCGCCGAGCTGGTCGGCCGGCGCCAACTACAGGGCCAAGGACATCGTCAAGTACACGGACGGGTCCGTCTACATCGCCGAGCGCGACAACCCGGGGTACAACCCGGTGGTGAGCACGTACTACTGGGACAAGTACGTCTGCGGCACCGGCACCGGCAACCCGAAGCACAACAGCTTCGTGGTGACCGAGGCCCAGTTCAACGAGATGTTCCCGCGCCGGAACCCGTTCTACACGTACCAGGGCATGGTGGACGCCATGCGGGCGTTCCCGAAGTTCGCCAACACCGGTACGGACACCATGCGGAAGCAGGAGGCGGCGGCCTTCCTCGCCAACGTCGGGCACGAGACGGGAGGCCTCTACTACATCAAGGAGATCAACGAGGCCAACTACCCGCTCTACTGCGACCGCGACCAGCCGTACGGCTGCCCGGCCGGCCAGGCGGCGTACTACGGCCGCGGCCCCATCCAGCTCAGCTGGAACTTCAACTACAAGACCGTGGGCGACTACCTCGGCAAGGACCTGCTGAACGACCCCTGGCTGGTCGAGGAGGACCCGGAGATCGCCATGATGACCGGCCTCTGGTACTGGAACACCCAGGACGGCCCGGGCCCGATCACCGGCCATGACGCGATGGTCAGCGGCGCTGGTTTCGGCCAGTCGGTCCGCTCCATCAACGGTGCTCTGGAGTGCGACGGCAAGGGCCCGCAGTACGTGCAGAGCCGGGTGACCCGCTACGAGCGCTTCACCAGGATCCTGGGCGTGCCCACCGGGCCGGCGCTGTACTGCTGATCCCGTACAGCTGACACACAAGGAGGGGCCGGGAGATGTCTCCCGGCCCCTCCCTTGCAGGTCAGAGCCCCTGGGCGACCTCGGTGGCCCAGTAGGTGAGGATCATGTCGGCGCCGGCCCGCTTGATCCCGGTGAGGGTCTCCAGGATCGCCTTCTCCCGGTCGATCCAGCCCTTCTCGGCGGCGGCCTCGATCATCGCGTACTCGCCACTGATCTGGTACGCGGCCACCGGCACCGAAACCGACTCGGCGATCTTCGCGAGGACGTCCAGATACGGCCCGGCCGGCTTCACCATGACGATGTCGGCGCCCTCCTCCAGGTCGAGCGCCAGCTCGCGCAGGGACTCGCGGACATTGGCCGGATCCTGCTGGTACGTCTTCCGGTCGCCCTTCAGCGACGAGCCCACGGCCTCCCGGAACGGCCCGTAGAAGGCCGAGGAGTACTTCGCCGTGTAGGCCAGGATCGACACGTCCTCCTTGCCGATGGTGTCCAGGGCGTCCCGGACCACCCCGACCTGGCCGTCCATCATCCCGCTGGGCCCGACCATATGGACCCCCGCGTCGGCCTGGACCTGCGCCATCTCCGCGTACCGCTCCAGAGTGGCGTCGTTGTCGACGCGGCCTTCGGCGTCCAGGACCCCGCAGTGGCCGTGGTCCGTGTACTCGTCCAGACAGAGATCGGACATGATCACCAGATCGTCGCCGACCTCGGAGCGGACATCCCGGATGGCGACCTGGAGAATCCCGTCCGGGTCCGTCCCCGCCGTACCGAGCCCGTCCTTCTTGGACTCCTCCGGCACCCCGAAGAGCATGATCCCGGCGACCCCCGCCGCACGGGCCTCGACGGCCGCCTTCCGCAGCGTGTCCCGGGTGTGCTGCACCACGCCGGGCATCGCCGAGATCGGCACGGGCTCGCTCACACCCTCCCGGACGAAGGCGGGCAGCACCAGGTCGGCGGGGTGCAGCCGGGTCTCGGCCACCATGCGGCGCAACGCGGGCGTGGTCCGCAGCCGGCGGGGCCGGGCCCCGGGGAAGGATCCATAGGCACTCATGCCCCCTACGCTACGCCCCGCCCGCGGGCCCTCCGCGCGGGGTCGGCCGCCCTCCCCCGGCGGCGAGGGCGCCGCGCAGATGGAGGACGGACCCGATCTCGGCGACGTTCTTGGCCAGCTCGAAGTTGAGCCAGGCGGCGACGGCGGAAAGGGGCAGCCCTTCGCCCCAGGGCAGCCCCCGGGTCCGCTCCGTGGAGTCCAGCTCACCGTCGGCCAGCCCCAGCAGCGCCGTACGCCACTCCTCCTTCAGCGCCCCGATCCACCGGACTGCGGCACCGGCATCCCCGGGCCACGCGATGTCCTCCCGGGCGGGGGCGCCGTCCCCGAAGCAGTGCCCGAGCGTGGTGGTCCACCAGTACCCGATGTGCCAGGTCAGCCACCCCACGGTGGTCACCGGCACGGGCTCGGGCCCGGGCACCTCCCAGTCGGCCACCCACCGCCCGTCCACCCCGGGCCGCACACTCCAGGCCCCGGGCGCGGGCTCCCAGAGACACGCCTCGTCATCGATCGCACCGGCGTGGTGCTCGAAGAGCGCCCACACCATGTCCAACTGCCCCACCAGAAGATCGACCCGCGCATTGTCCATCCCGGGAGCCTCCCAGCCACCCCCCGGCCCGGACAACCGTTTTCCCGGGCCCGCCCGATCCCCCGCGATCTCTCGAACAACAGCACATCCCAGCACCTCACCGGCGGGCACATCCGCTACCCTGTCAGAGGTCAGTGGGACTTTTCCCCGGCGGCCCCGATCTTGATCGACCAGCCGCCCACCCTCCTGACCAACGGACCCGCCCGCCCACTTCGGCAGCGGGCTCCGGCCTTCGTAGCTCAGGGGATAGAGCACCGCTCTCCTAAAGCGGGTGTCGCAGGTTCGAATCCTGCCGGGGGCACACCGCATTACCGCTCCGACCTGGGGTTCCTCCCCCAGGAAGGCGCTCCGCCCGGCCTCGGACTCCTCGTCCGGGGCCGTTTGCGCAAGCAGACGGGGAGTTGATCTCGCGAGTATCGCTCGCATGCACGCCACACGCGCACGGTGCGGCCCATGAGATGGCCCCACCCAGGCCCCGGCTCTGGCGTCAGCCTTCGTGGGGCGCCTTCGGGCGGGTGACCGGTACGACGGTGAGCAGGTCGTCCAGCCCTTTGAAGTCGTCGGGATTGGTGGTGAAGAGGGGAAGGTCCTCGGCCACGGCGATGGCGGCGATCATCAGGTCGGCCACCCGGCGGCGCGGCTTGCGGCCCGCACTGATCACGGAGGCGCAGATGCGGCCGTACATGATGTTGGTGTCGAGGAGTCTCTGCTCGTACGTCGAACGTTCAGTGAGCACAGGGGTCGTCCAGGTACGTGTCAGCCGTGGCGTCCTGGTCGGCGCGGAACGTGTCGAGGTGGATATCGGAAGCGGCCCGAGACATTGCGGCGAACTCCTGGCGGGAGGCGAACCGTCGGCGTCGCCGCAGGGGGACGAGTTGACCGACCGGGTGTCCGTCGCGAGTGACCGTGAACGACTGACCACCCTGTATCGCGTCCATGATCTCTCGGGACCGATTGCGCAAATCCCGCTGGGTGATTTCAGGCTGAACACTCACATCAACCACGGTAGCGCCGGGTGCTACCGAGTGCTACGCCACGCCTGCGGCTTGCGCCGACAGCCCTTTGGCCATGAATGCCGGCGAGCGACCGGGGTGGACCGGCAGCCGTCACCGGGCAAGATCTGTCATACTTGAAGTATGGCAACACGGAAGATCACCATCACCGTGCCGGAAGAGCTGGTGGAATCGATCAAGGAGCGCGTGGACGCGCGCGGGGTGTCCGGCTACATCGCAGCCGCCGCTGCTCACCAGGACGCCATGGACCGGCTGCGCGAGTTGGCCGAGCGTCTTGAGGAAGAACACGGCGACGTGACGGACGAGGAGCAGCAGGCGGCGCTGGACCGCATCGCCGCCATCGACGGCTGGCATGACGAACAGCGATCGAGTCCGGACGTTGCCGCGTGAGCCCCACCGCCCGAGCCAAGCTTCACCGGCCGCGACAGCGCGTCTTCGTCTTCGACTCCGAGGCTCTCTCCAAGGCGGTTCAAGGCGACCGGGAGATGACCGCGCTGATCAAGACAGCTCCCCGGCTGGACATCCCGATCGTCACCTCGGCGCTCACGATCCTGGAGGCATGGGATCCCCGGGAGACGTCGAGGCAGGCACTCTGGAACTGGACCCTGTCCCGGATCCGTGTCGTGCACACCGACGACCAAGTGATCGCCATGGCGCGCGACATGCTGAGGACAGCCGGCCTGCATGGGCACACGTACGCCATCGACGCCGTTCTGGCGGCTGTGGCCGGGCGGGAAGCGGTGCAGGGGGCTCAGGCGACCGTCTTCACCTCCGGCGCCGACGACATGCATCAGCTCCTTGAGGGCCACTCCGTGCGTGTCGAGAAGGTCTGACGACACGCCACCCCATTCCTCGCTCCGGCCGTTCACCTGAGCGACCCTGTGCCGCTACCGCGTGCCGGAAGCAGGCTCCAGGGCGACGCCCAGGCCGGCCAGTTCGTCGTGGACGCTCTTCCCCTCGGCGATCGCCTCCAGTGCGAAGCCGCCGACCGAGGTCGGCGGATAGCCGATGATGTCGATCGCCCGGCTCACCTGGAACATACCGCCCTGCTGGTCCGGGCTGTCCCAGAGATAGAAAGCGCCCCACAGCTGGCGTTCGGAATTGGAGAACCACGCCTTGAAACGCATGCCGTCCAGGGTCGAGTAGGCATCGACGGCATAGTCGCGCAGATACTCCCGAAGGCTCTCCACAGTGGCCTCGGAGTTCTTCAGGTCCCACATGACAATTTTGACGTACATACCCGGGCCACCCCTTACCGAAAAGGTCCATCCAGCAGCCTTGAGCGTACCGTCCAGTGCCCCTTCGCACGAGGGTCGATCAGGCGTCAACAACCTGGTCAGAGGGGTGGGATGGCCCCGGGAGCAGGCCGGGACCGCCGCTTCCCCCGTGGCCGGGAGCGGAAACATGTGACTGGTCACAGCCTTCGGCTATATCTCGCGCATAGGGTGTGATCAGACCGGAACAGCGCCCCGGACACGGGCCGCGCAAGCTCTCGGTAAGTCAGCTGGCAGCCATTCTCGTACCACCTCGCGCGCATTCGGTCTCTTCTTACCCACGACCATAAGGTTTCATCAGGCATGCGTCTGTCCGGCTCCGATGGAGTGCGGCAGCCCATTCCCTTGCGACAGCAGCGGAGTAGACCATGACGGACCCTCAGTCCACCGCCTTTCCCCACCCGCGGACCTGTCCGCTCCGGCCTCCGGCGGAGTACGCGTCGCTCCGCGCCGAGCGGCCTGTCTCCCGGGTCACCCTCGCGTCCGGGCGGACCGCCTGGCTGCTCACCCGGCACGAGCACATCAGGCAGTTGCTCGCCAGTCCCGACGTCAGCTCGAATCTGGCCCTCCCCGGTTTCCCGCTCTCCTTCGAGGCGCCCCCGGAGATCCTGGAGCAGTACCGGCCGATCCTCGTCTCCATGGATCCGCCGGACCACACCGCGCAACGGAAGCTGGTGGTGTCGGAGTTCACCGCCCGGCGGGTGAATCTGCTGCGGCCCCGGATCCAGGAGATCGTGGACGAGCGGATCTCCGCCATGCTCGCCGGCGGGGGGCCCGTCGATCTGGTGGAGGAGCTGGCGCTGCCCGTGCCGTCGCTGGTGATCTGCGAACTGCTCGGGGTGCCCTACGCCGACCGCGCGTTCTTCGGGGACCGCACCAGGAAGCTGGTCTCGATATCCGTCGATCCCGAGGAGCGGAACCGGGCGAACCAGGAGCTGAACGAGTACTTCGCCACGCTCGTCGCCGCCAAGGAGAAGGACCCCGGTGACGATCTCCTCGGCCGGCTCGTCCTGAAGAACCGCGAGACCGGGGCCCTCAGCCGGGAGGACCTGGTCAAGATGGCGTCCGTCCTGCTGATCGGCGGGTACGAGACGACCGCGAACATGATCTCCCTCGGTACGGTCGCCCTGCTGGAGAACCCCGGACAGCTGGCCCGGCTGACGGCCGACCCGGGGCTGGCGCCGCAGGCGGTCGACGAGCTGATGCGCTACTTCAGCATCGCCGACCAGGTGACCTCCCGGGTGCTGCTGGCCGACATCGAGATCGGCGGGGTGCTGCTCCGCGCGGGCGAGGGCGTCATCGGGCTCAACGCCTCGGGCAACCACGACGAGGCGGTGTTCCCCGACCCGGAGCGGCTGGACATCGACCGGGGCGGGCGGCACCACCTGGCCTTCGGGCACGGCATCCATCAGTGCGTCGGCCAGAACCTGGCCAAGGTGGAGCTGGAGACCGTGTTCACCACCCTCTTCGCCCGGATCCCCGGTCTGCGGCTGACCGTCCCGGTGGCGGAGCTGCCCTTCAAGGACAGCTCCGGGGTGTACGGCCTGCACAGCCTGCCGGTGACCTGGTGAGCCGGGGTCCCCGGGCGGGCGGGGTGGTCCCGCCCGCCCGGGGATCTCAGCCGGCCCGCTCCTCCAGCGCCCGCCGGACGAGGTGGGCGACCAGTCCCTCGTGGGCGGGGACCAGTCCCAGGCGGTTGTTGGCCGTGTGGATGTAGTTCGAGAGGCAGCCCAGGTACGGCGTGCCCGCGAGCCGCAGATCGTGGACGTCGCCGCCGGGTGCCGTACCGGCCGCCGCGCGGGCGCGCTCCGTGGCACCGGCGCTGGTGGCGAGGAAGGCATCGTCCGGAGGGCTGTCCGCCCAGACCGCCGCGCACAAGTTCGTGAGCTGGGGCGAGACCCCGCGGTACAGCTGCGGCCAGGCCGCCCGCACCGTGTCGGGCGCGTATCTGCGCCACCACTCCTCGTACTCGCGCAGGAACACGATGGCGGCCTCGGGGCCGAGGCCCGCGCCGCGCAGGAACATCGCCATGATCCGGGCGGCCTCCCCGATCGGCGCCTGGCCGGTGCCGCCCCGTGCCGCCTGTTCCGCCAGGAGTCCGAGGACCGCCACGGACGTCTCCCGGAAGACGGTCTCGGCGATCGCCACCCCCTGCGGACCGCCGTACTTGCGGTACTCCGGCGCGTAGGGTGCCCGGTCGACGCTGCCGAGGGGCAGCCCCGCCGTCTCCTCCTCCTGTTCCAGGCGGGCGAGTTCGGCCTGGAGGGTGAGCCCGTACGCGTACTCCTCCCGGGCTCCGGAGTCGAACTCCGGCAGGGAGCGGGCCAGCGCGGCCACGACCCGTTCGGCGGCGGCGGCCGATCCCGCTCCCGGGCCGCAGAGCATCCGCAGCCGCAGATGGGGGCCGCCCTGCCAGTACCGCAGGAAGAAGAAGTGGTCCCACAGGCCCTCGGCCCGGAGCAGGGGCGCGACCGTGTCGTTCAGGAACGCGGTGTGCAGCGAGGGCGGAAGGTGGAGGTGCGCCACCCGCCACTCGCGGGTCCCCGCGGGCTCACGACCTGTCGGTTCACTTGTCGGTGCACAGTTCAACGAAGAACTCCTCTGCTGCGGTCCGGCCCGTGTCCGGCCCGTAGTCGTCCACGGAGGGAAGGCATTCGCGGACCGACACGAGCACATCGCCCCGTGACAGCGCTGACTTGGCGAAGCTCCGCACCAGGTAGGGGTTGCGGAAGTCGACGTACATCGGCTTGTGGACGCTGGCCCGGCGCAGATGCTCGTAGTCCGACCAGCGGCGGGACACCTTCCGGCTGCGGCCGGCCATCACGTCGCGTTCCTCGGGTGTCTGGCACAGCACGAAGGCGTGCCGGGGCAGGCCCCGGGCCAGGCGCCAGGTGTCGAAGTCCACGAGGGCTTCGAACGAGTCCCGGCTCAGCTCCTCCAGCATGGCGATGTCGGCGGCGGGAACCGTCCACGACCTGCGGTCGGCCACGACATCGCCGACGACCAGGCGCGGGGCGCCGCCGGTGTGCGCGGCGGGTCCTCCGGCGTCCAGGATGTCGTCCAGCGGCTTCCACAGATAGCGGTTGGACGGGGTCAGCGCCTCCAGCAGGCGGTAGAGCAGCGGGACCCCGATGGGGGTCAGGAAGTTCATGGGGACGAGGTCGAGGGCCTCGCCCGCCTCCGGGTCCCAGAGGGACAGCGACCGGGTGGCGGGGTCGGCGCGGACCTCCAGCCGGTCCAGGGTGTACGGGGTGCGGCCGGCGCCGAGCGTCACTCCGCCGGGGTAGTCCACGACCTTCCGGGTCAGCGGGGGGTGCAGGTTGAAGTTGAATCCGAGGACGGAGTTGAGGTCGGTCTGGCCGGGGAACCGGCGGTCCAGGTGCTCGCGCTGGGCGTCCCGCAGGGACCAGTCGCCGTCCCCGCCGATGAACGAGCCGAACCGGGAGAAGTAGACGCCGTAGCCGGTGAGTACGCCGTTGACGACCAGGGTGCGGTCCTGCCCGGGGAGGGCGCCGTGGGCGAACTGGGTCCGGAAGGTCACGGACTCGGTGTGCCGGAGGTCGTCCACGCCCGCGCAGGCGGCTTCGACGGCCGCGGGGTCCAGGTGCACGGTTCCGTCGCCGGGCACGAGACCCTCGCGGACGGTGCGCAGGGCCTCGGCCCGCTGGGCGGCGTACGTGGCGGCCGCCGGCACGCCCCGGCCCATGAGCACGTCGACCTGTTCCTGGTCGCCGAGCGCGGAGAACGCCCGGAAGAAGTCGAGGAAGGGCATGCTGCGGCGGTCCCCGAGCACCCGGGTCGCGAAGGCGTGGAGGCCGAGCCTGCGGATCTGGCCGTTGTCCATCAGCGAGGCCAGGCGCCACAGGCCGGTCAGGGCGGGCAGGCTCCGCCGCACGGTGGCGAGGTCCCATGCCTGTGGTGGGACGGAGGTGGGGGTGTCCTCGAAGACCGGTGACTTCAGGACCGCCTCGGGAGGCGGTGACACCTGGCACAGACCGGCGATGTTGGTGATCGCCTCGTGGGCGGAGTCGAGCAGGTTCCGGCGCTCCCCGGCCGGCGCGCGGGCGAAGTCCGTCTCCAGGCGCCGGAGCCGGGCGAAGTGCCCGGAGAGTTCCCGGGTCTGCGGTGTGCCGCCCGCGGCGAGCATGGCGGCCAGCTTGGCGGCGTAGTCGGGGTCGTGGTCGTCGACCTCCGGCCGGAAGAAGAGGACGCCGGCGCGGATCAGCCCGTGCACGACCTTGCGGCTCAGCTCCTCGTCCCCGGTGACCTCGGTGAGGGCGCGCAGCACCGGGACGGCCGGGGCCGATCCGTCGGGCATCGCCGCGAGCAGCGCGTCGATGAGCGGTTCCCGGCGCATGCCGAGCACGGTCTCGGTGGCGATGTGTCCCTCGTCGCGGGTGCCGGGGGCGACACCGGCGAACTCGACGGTGTCGGCGCCGCGCCGGAGGGTCGAGTTGAGGACCAGCAGGCCGGATTCCAGTCCGCCGGGGATCCGGGGGAGGGCGGCGAGGACCCAGTTGACGAGGAGGCGGTTGAGGGTGGTGACCGAGTCGTCGGAGGTGTCGGACAGACCGAACGTGTCGGATGCGTCGGATGGGTCCGGTCCGGTGGGGCGGCCGGGGGCGGCGGTGCCGGGGGCGTCCGGCGGGAAGGCTCCGATCTCGGTGAACCGGCCGAAGGGCGACGGCTTCAGGCTCGCCCGGTACGCGAAGTTGACGAGGGAGGACTCGCGGACCCTGGCCTTGCTCGGTTTACGGGCTCCGCTGCCGCCGAGGACGAAGTCGCGCAGGCCCCGGTAGAGCTGGTCCCCGGAGAGCTGGAGGCTCCGTTCCATCGCGTCGTGCTCGAAGAGCGCGCGAAAGCCCCGGGCGGCGGCCGTCCTGCCGTCCTCCAGTTCCCGCGCTCCCTCGCGTGCGCACTCCTCGGCCCTGGCGCACAGGGCGCACCAGCGCTCGACCGCGCCGAGCAGTTCGGGATCGAGGTGCGGGCGGAGGGGTGCCAGCTGTGCCGCGACCCGTTCGTGCCGCCGGTTGTGCACATCGCGGCGGAGCCGGAGGAGGCCGGCGCGGACCCGCTCGTCGCCGGCGGGCACGCTCTCGCCGATTCGGTCGCTCAGCGCGGCGGCGGTGGTGTCGATCTCCTCCCGCAGGGCGCGCAGTTCGTCGACGCGCGACCAGGCGGCGGTGAAGGACATGCCTTGTTCCAGCTCGCCCAGGGGGAGTCTGCTCCGCCGGTAGACGACATACGGACTGACGCTCACACGCATAGGAGAATCCCCCACTTCGTCACGCGGGCCTGGGCCGCCCCGGCGTGCGGATCGGACCGGGCCACGGAGCGGGGCCCACGCGTACCTTTTCCCGGGGAGTTCCCGGCCCTTCGATATTTCTTCGTTCTTGTCTGCGGGAAACGCAGGGACTGTCGGGACAGCCGGGCTTTCGGGACCGCAGAAAGCCACCGCCGAGGTGCACCTCGACGGTGGCTTTTTCACTGCCCCAGGGTCAGGACGAGGAAGAAGAACTCGTCGAAACGCTGGTCGTGGTGCACGACGCGGCCATCACCTGCGCCAGGTCGTCGTTCTCGCCCGCACCCGCAATCAGGTCCGAGATCTCAAGAACGTTGAGGTCGATCTCCTGCTTCTGCTCCATTTGCATACACCCCCTTTCGACGGCTCCGAAGCTAGTTTCAGACACTGACTAGATGCAAGGTGCATTTACTGTGGTGTAGGTCACACGGAAGAGAGGATTAGCAAGATCCACATCGTGGGTACTGTCGCCCCCGAACAGTCTTTGACCAAACCGGGGGGTCCATCGTGCATTTGCTTGCCACCATCCCTCGGCCGGATGGTTCAACGTTTAAAGAAATACTCGCCCCGCTTATCGGCGATTTCTTCCCGCCCGACCGCGCGCGACAGCACGGCCCCTACTACTTCGTCCGCACCTGGGACGACCGGGCCGGCACGGAGCTGCTGCGGATCAGCCTCGACGGGGTCGTGGACCCCGGCGCCACCGGCGACGAACTGCGCCGGACCGCCCGCCGGTACGGCTGCGAGGCCCACATCGAGGAGACCCCGCCGGAGGCGGCCCCGTCCCCGCTCTGGAACGCGGGCTTCGACGGAACCGGCTTCCCCGCCCTCTCGAAACGCCTCTACCAGGAGGCCGCGCCCATCCTCGGCCGGTTCCTGGCCGGGGCGGCGGGCGAGGAGCGGGGCCCGCTGGGGGCGGCGCTCGACGCGATCCACCTGATGACGGCGCACACCCGGGCGACCCTGCTGGGCTCCCCCCAGCGGGACCTCGCGGAGTACGGCTTCCGCGACCTCCTGACCCTGCGGCTGCTCAGCTACCGGTCCCACTTCGAGGCGATCTATGCCCGTAGCAAGGACCCCGCCGCCTTTGAGGCGGCTTGCGCCCGCTTCTACGCACAAGCAGGGGAAACCGCCCGGAATGCCGTCCTCGCCTACGGCGACCCGGACACCGGACCCGCGGACCGTACACCGGCCCAGGAATGGACCGATTTCATTGTTTCCAGCTCGCAGGCCGTGGGAAAGCATTTCCAGAACGGCACCGTCCGGGACGCCGGCCGGACGCTTGAGGATCTGGAACGCGAACGCGGCGGTCCCGTCGAGCCGACACGATTCCATATACCGCCGATCCCCGAACTGGATCAGCTGCTCCACCGCGATATCGACTTCCTGACATTCAGGCTGCAAACCAGCGTTCTGTACAGCTGCCTGTACACCCTCGGTTTCAGTCTGGCGGAGAGATATGTCTTCTGTTATGTCGTCGCCCGCGCCAACGAAGAAATCGCCGGAAAATCCATGAAAGAACTCCAGGACGATCTCGACGAACTGGCCAGGCGCTTCGCGGCGGCCGGTGCGGCCATCACCGGGTGATACGGCGGCACCACGGGGAGCGGGAACACAGGACCGCAGGAAGAAGAACGACGTGTATCTGAGCACATACCAGGAGCAGGAGCACATCTCGCCGGAGCTGCGCGGTCTCGAAGGGCTCGTGTCGCCCTACGGGCTCGTCTCGCACACGGCCCCGCTGCCGGTGCGTGAGGGCGAACCGTCCTTCGCGGTCCATCTGGCGCACCTCGGCGACCCCTCCCGCGCCCTCGCCAATCTGCGGGTCTGGGCCCACGACGACGACATGGGCAACGTCGACGGCGCGGGCAGCGCGCTCACCGCCGACCGCGCCCGGCTGATCTCCGTGGCGGAAGCCCTGGAGCGCTACTCCACCTGCGCGTGGGACGACGACGAGATGGTGGTCGCCGCCGAGAACGACCTCACCGAGGAGTACGTCTCCCCCTCCCGCTGGCCCCGGTGCTCACCGGCCGAACTGGCCCGCGACGAGTGCAGCATGGCCCCCTACGACCCGTCCGTCCCGATCCGCTGGGTGCGCGCGTGGTCGCTCACCCGGCGCGTCCCCGTGCTCGTACCCGCCATCTCCGTCTATCTGCACATGCCCTACCACTCCCGGTCCGAACGCTTCACGCGCGGCATCACCACCGGCGCGGCCGTCCACTCCGACGTACGGGCCGCCGTGCTCAACGGGCTGCTGGAAGTCGTCGAACGGGACGCCATCGCCCTGGTCTGGCTCCAGCGGCTGCGCCTGCCCGAGCTGATCGTGGACCCGGACCGGCTCGACCCCGCGACGAGGGCGTACCACCGGGCCGGGACCTCGACGGACCTGCGGGTGCGGCTGTTCGACGCGACCACCGATCTCGGCGTCCCCGTGATCTACGCGGTGCAGCTCGCCGACGCCGACCCCACCCTCGCCCAGATCGTCGCCGCCACCTGCGAGGTACGCCCGGAACAGGCGCTGGCCAAGGTCTACCGCGAGCTGGCGTCCCTGCGGGTGGCGCTGCGCGGATACGTGGCGGCGTTCGCCGACCGGGAGCCCGACCCGGCGAAGGTGAGCGTGGTCGGCGGCGCGGTCCACAACGCCGCCCCGGCCCGGCGCGGCGTGTTCGACTTCCTGCTCGACGGCGAGCGCCCCACGTACGGCATCGACGGCATGCCGGGCCTGCCGGCCGGGGCGGACCCCCTGGACACGGTCGTCTCCCGGCTCGCGGCGCGCGGCGCCGAGGTCCTCGTCGCCGACATCACCACGGACGAGGCGCGCCAGGTCGGCATGCGGGCGGTCAAGGTGCTGGTGCCTGAGGCGATGCCGGTGTCGTTCGTGCACGCCGAGCGCTTCCTCGGCACACCGCGCCTCTACGACGCGCCCCGCGCCATGGGCCACCCGTCGCACGCCGAGGACGCGGTCAACCCCGAGCACCAGCCATTCGCGTGAGCGCGACAGAGGAGCAGAGCACCATGCCGCACGACCCGCGCCCCCAGTGCCTGTACGTCGTACGGGGCACCTTCGGCCGAAGGCTCGCGGACCACCGCCGTGTCCCCGCGGAGCTGCGGATGTCCTTCGAGGACTTCCAAGGAGGCGCGGCACCGCCCGCCGATGTCGTCGTCCCCGTCCACTCCGGCAGCGACGCCGGACTCCGCGACATGGTCGACGACCTGTGCGCGCGGCGGGGCACCCCGTCCGTCGGGATCCAGCTCCTGCCGACCAGGATGGTCTGCGGGCCCGTGGTGGTCCCGGGCAGGACCGCCTGCCACGCCTGCTACCGGCGGCGCACCGCCCAGCACGCGGGGACCGCCCGCCCCTACGACGTGGACGCGGCCCTGTCCGGGCTGGACGAGGGCTTCGGGCCGCAGCACGTGGCGATCGCCTCCGGGCTGCTGGAGCTGGCCCTGACCGAGATCACCGCGGGCGCCCCGGGCATCGGGGGCACCGTGCGCACCTTCAGCCTCGTCTCTGGCGCCGTGTCCGCGTCGGCGACGGTGTCGGTGAACCGGTGTCCCCGCTGCGGGGACCGGTTCGCCGAGGAGCGCGCGGCCGGCGCGCTGCCGGTTCCGGAACTGCGATAGAGGGGGATCGGACATGGCTGCCGAGATGAAGGCCGAGCTGATCGGCCAGGCCGCGCTGACGGACCTCCAGCTGACGGTCCCACGCCGGCCCGCCCTGCGGCGCGGTGTGCGGCTGCGGCGGTCCGGGGACTCCGTCGTACTCGACGGGGCCGACCGGATGCAGGCGTTCTCCGGGGAGTTCGCGCGCGAGTGGCTGGTGCCGCTGGCCGAGGCGTGCGACGGCACCCGCGACCACGCGGCGCTGGCGGACGGACTCGGGCTCCCCGAGAGCGCCGTCCACACCTGCCTGGCCCTGCTGTGGACGGCCGGCGCGGTCGAGGAGGCCACCCCGGACGAGGAGCCGCCCGTAGCGCCCGAACTGGCCTGCTTCCTGTCCCGGCTGGGCAACTCGACCGGGGTGAACGCGACCTGGGCGGACGCCGCGGCGCGCCTCGCCCGCCGGCCCGTGGCCCTCGAAGGGGACCCGGCGCTCGTCGGCGCCGCCCGGCGGGCCCTGCGGGGGGTGTGCCCCGTGGTCACCGGGGACACGGACCCGGCCGGCGGCGGCCACCCGACGGAACACCCGGCGGAGCACCCGGCGACGGACCCGCCGAAAGACCCTGCGACGGACCCGGCGGAACACCCGCCCGCGTTCACCGTGTTCT
The DNA here is from genome assembly GCF_034961445.1 of Streptomyces yaizuensis. NCBI lineage: Bacteria > Bacillati > Actinomycetota > Actinomycetes > Kitasatosporales > Streptomycetaceae > Streptomyces > Streptomyces yaizuensis. Next base: position 319,044 of record NZ_BSBI01000010.1, on the reverse strand, counting down.
TCGAGACGGTCGCGTCGGCACCGCTGCTCGCCGACGCGGAGAAGGCCTGCCGGCGGGACGGGCGCCCGCTGCTGCGGGTGCGCGCCGACGCGGCGACGATCGTCGTCGGCCCGTACGTCGATCCCGCGATCACGCCCTGTCTGGAGTGCGGTCGCCACGGCGAGGCGGAACTCGCCGGTGAACCGGCCGCACACCAGCTGGACCTGGTCGCCGGAGTGGCCGCCCACCACATCACCGCGGTACTCGCCCGGGCCACCGTCACCCATCTGCCGATCGACTCCAGCGTGATCGACACGGCGACGCTCGCCACGTCCTACCGCCCGGCGACCACCCGCCCCGGGTGCCCCGAGTGCTCCCACGCCCGTGGGCCGGTCGCGCCCGAGGCCCCGGCCAGCGCGGTCTACGAGGCCGCCGTCGCGATCCCGCCGCGCGCGTTCCTCGACCCCAAGGGCCACCAGGCGCACTACTACACGGCGAACATCCGGCTCCAGTCGCAGTTCCGGCAGTGGCCCAGCCGCGTCCGGACCCCGCTGCCCGCCGCCGACCTCTCCGCGCTGGCCGGCCCCGGCCACCGGGGCGGCACCCCGCTCACCCCGCACCACCTCGGCCTCGTGCTCAAGATCGCCTTTGGGCTCAAGGACGACGAGACCACACCGGAACGCGTCAAACGGTGGACCGCCGCCTCCGGGAACATCGGATGCACCACGGCCTACGTCGTCGTACGCGACGCGTCCGTGCTGCCGCCGGGTGTCTACGCGTACGCCGAGGGGAGCCACACCCTCGCGTCCGTCTCCCGCACGGTCCCCCCGGGGGACTCACCGTGCGACATCGTCGTCACCGGCGATCTGAAGAAGGTCATGAGCAAGTACGGCACGTTCGGCTTCCGGCTGGCACTCCTCGACTCCGGCTGCGCCCTCACCAGCGCCCGGCACGTCGCACGCCATCTGGGGCTGGACTTCGCCCCGCGAACGGACTGGGACGACGACGCGCTGACCCGGATCCTCGATGTGTCACCGACCGAGGAACCCGTCGTCGCCGTCGCGTCCCTGGGAGGTACGGCATGAGGAACGACCTGGCGGCCCTGATGCCCGTCCTGGAGGGCTTCTCCTCCCGGACGAGCACGTCGGACGGGCGGGCCGCGGAACGCGGGCCGGTGCCCTTCGCGAACGCCGTACCTGCCGAACCTGCCGAACCGCTCGCGGAGGAGCTGCGGCCCGTCCACGACCTGCGGGACACGCTGCTGCGACGGCGTTCGACCATGCACTACGGGGACGGGCCGGTCCGCACCGACGTGGTCCTCTCGCATCTGCGGGAGGCACTGGAGCAGGACCGTGCCGACTGGGGTATGGACGCCGAGGCGGGCGAACTGGAGGCCTTCGTCTTCGCGTTCCGCGGCGAGGGCGCCCCGCCCGGGGTGTACCGGGTGACCGCCGGGGACTGCTCCCACCTGGCCGGGCCCGACGAGGTCGGCCCACCGGAGAACCTGGTGCTCCAGCGCGAGTTCGCGGCGGCGGCGGGGATCGTGGCGGTGTACGCGAACCTGGACCGGGCCGACACCTGGGCCGGGTCGCACGGCTACCGCGTCTGCGCGGTACGGGCCGCGATGGCGACCTACGACTTCCATCTGCGGTGCCAGGCGGCGGGGCTCGTCGGGTCCCTGTTCGGAGGGCTCATCCCGTCGGCCGTGCGCGGCCTCGTGCACAGCGACGGGGTGACCCGCCATCCCCTGCTCGCCACCACGTACGCGAGGCCCTGAGCCAGGTCCCGAGCCGGGCCGGACCGCCGCGGGCTCTCAGCGCGCCTGCTCTCAGTACCTGCGCTCAGTACCTGCTCTCAGGGCCGGACCGAGAGCCAGCCGCGCCGGACCGCGCGGACGCCCGCCTCGAAACGGCTGCGGGCCTCCAGGCGTTCCATCAGGTCGCCCGCGATCCGGCGGGCCGTGCGCGGGGAGACCCCGAGGCGCTTGGCGACCGACTCGTCGGTGTGGCCGTCGGCCAGGAGGTGGAGCACGGCCGACTGCTGCGCGGTGAGTCCGTGCGGGTCGCGGACGTTCGCCTCCGCCAGGGGCTGGGCGGTGGCCCACGTCGCCTCGAAGAGGGCGCAGAGCGCGGTCAGCATGCCCTGCCCGGTGAGGACGACCGCGCCCGCCGCCGTGTCGTCGCTGCTGACCGGGATGACCGCCGTCCTGCGGTCCGCTATCAGCATCCGGGTCGGCAGGGCCGCGACCGTACGGACCTGTCCGCCGAGGCCGGCCAGCCAGTTCGCGTGCTCGATCGAGGGCCGGCTGTTGCGGACGCTGTCGAGATAGACCGTACGCATCCGCACCCCCCGGTTCAGCAACTGCTCGTTCAGCGGCCGGGACGCGGCGATCGCGGACTCCGTCAGCGAGGAGTCCGGGGAGAAGGCCATCAGCTCGTGCTCCAGGTCCCGGGTGAGCGTGATCAGCCGGTCCCGTACCTCGTCGAGCCCGACGAGCTGCTCCACGCCCGGGTGGGAGGAGGCCGGGCGCAGCTCCGCGTACTCCGATATCAGCTGGGCCGCCGCCGCGCGGGACGCCTCCAGGCGCTGCTGCTCGGCCGCCAGCTCGGCCTGGCGGCGGGCCATCAGGATCTCCATGCCGATGTCGGGCGAGACCACGCGCACCCCGCCGGAGTCCTCCAGCGAGCCCCGGACCAGGGCCAGTTCGCTCAGCTCGTCCAGCGCGCGACGGACGGTCTCCTCGCAGTCGCCGGTCACGTCCACGAGAGCCGCCACCCCGGCGTCCGGATGCAGCAGCATGGCACGGTAGACGGATTCAGCCGCAGTGCTCAGCCCAAGGCCCGTGAGCATGGGTCCCCCTCGTGGTCGGCAGGTCACAGCATGGACGATGGTCAAGCATGGACGATCATCGCAGAAATTAGCCCATATCTGCACAGAAAATGCACTGAATTCCGCCGGGGAACGAAACGTGTAGGGCCGCTTCCGGCCGTGGCCCGAAGCGGCCAGCGCGGCGGGCGGACCCGGGTGGCGGCGGGGCCCGACCCTGGGGGCATGTATCTCGTGCACGCTCGCTTCGAGACCGCGACCGAAATCCCCCTGGAGCTGGACGTGGTGAGCCAGGCCCTGCTCGCCCCCGGCGACCGGGTGGAGCACCTGTCCGTGCACCGGCGGCCGCCTCGGCACTTCGTGTTCGGCTTCTACCTGCTGGCCGACGCGCTGGCCGAGGCCGAGGCGCGGGCGGAACGGGTGAGCCGGCGGCTGCTCGCCACCGGCCGGCTGCCACCCGCGCGGCTGCTGGAGGCCGAGGCCCCGCTGATGCCCGCCGAACTCCTCGGTTTCGGCTGCGCGTGACCGACCCGTCCCGCAGCCCTCACCCACCGTAACTGGCCGGAAACGGACGACCTGGCCGCAACCGTCCACGGCCTCTTCGGTCCACCCGAATGCTCTTCTCACCCCGCCGCGGCGCGGCTTAGCTAGACCTCACCGGGCAGGGCACCAGCCGCAGGGTGCGAACCGTCCGTACGGCAGAGTCGTCACCCCTGACGTACGGAACATCTGAAAGGACTTCCCCCATGAGCACCACCCGCCTCACCAAGGTCGCTGCGGCCGCCGCCCTCGTCCTCGTTCTCGGCACCCCGGCCGCCGCCTCCGCCTCCGTCGACGGCACCCCCGACCGGATACCGGCCGCCGTCACGGCCGTGGAGAGCAGCACCGCCGACAGCTCCGTCGTCGCCAAGCCGGCCGACATGAGCTGGCAGTAACCGCCCGCCCCCACGGGCCGTTGCCCCGGCCAACGGGCCGGCCGAGAACCACCCGGGAGCCCGGCCCCAAACGGGCTCCCGCACCAGGACCCGCGCCACCTCTCCTCAGGGCGGCGCGGGTCCTGCTTTCTTTGCAGGCTCGGTTCGCCTCCGGGGCGCTGGAGCGAGTGCCGACGGTCGATCGTGCTCGACCGCTCGTTCCTCACGGCCTCCGCGCGTTCTCCCTTTCGACACCCGCGGCGCCCCTTCGGCTCACTCGCGACAGGGGGCACCGTAAAGGGGCGAAGGCCGGTCGTCCGGTACGGCACCGCGCGGCCTGCGAGCCGATCACGGTCCGCGAGCCGGTCACGGCCCCGCGTCGGTCACGCCGCCGGCCGGCAGTCCGCCCGCATCTGGGCCGCCGCGTGGTGCGCGCCCTCGCGTCCCCCGCCCCAGTCCCGGCCCCGGTCCAGCAGCCGCACCGTCAGCGTCCCCTCGCTCACCCGCAGCCCGTGCACCTGCGCCCGCGTGCCGCGCAGCGCCCTCTGGTCCACGCGGAACGTCTGGAGGGTGCCGCCGCCGCCCGCCGACACCTGGTAGACGGACGGGGCGCCCGCCACGTCCCGGTCGTGCTCGCCCTCGGGGACGACCACCGTCAGCGAGCACTCCCGGTACCCCGTGCCGACGTCCCAGGACCAGGTGGCCGAGCCGCCGCCGTCCCGGTCGTCATGGCCGGACATCGGCACCGCGCTGAAGCGGCCGTCGCAGCCGTTGCCCTGGTGGCCGCCCCCCGGGCGCGAGTACCAGCCCTCGTCGCCGTCGAGGTAGCGGCCGTGCTCCCGGTACTGCCCGCCGCCGGAGCAGCCGGGGCCCGCCCAGGCCGAGTACGCCGGCCTCAGCGGGTGCGCGGACCGCCGCGCGGACGCCTGAGGGGTGGGGGCACCGCCGTCCCCGGGCAGGGTCGCGGAAGACGACCGCTGGGCCGGCGGTGGGCCCGGCGCCGTGGACGCGGTCGGGCGCGGGGGCCGCTGCCGCTCCCCGCGTTCCGCTCCGGGGGCCGCGCCGCTGCCCGTGCCGCCGCCCGCGTCACCGGCCCGGTCGCCGGGGGAGGACCCGCCGGCCGTGCGCCCGGTCGGCGGCGACGGTTCGATCCGCTGCGGGACCCCGCCGAGACCGCCGAGGTCCCCGAGGCCGTCGGGGAGCAGCCCCGGCTCCCCCGCCGACCCGGTGGACTTCGACCGCGCGGGATCGCCGCCGCGCAGCGTCACCACGGACGCGGCGAGCGCGAGCGCCGTCAGGACCACCCCGCCGACCAGCAGGATCTTCCCCGTACGGGAGAGCAGGGAGAACCGTCCGAGCATGGTCTCCCGGGCCACCCAGCCACTCCCCGCGGGGCCCGCCGGGGCCCCGCAGACGGGGCATCGCATTCCGGGCAGCGCGCCGCTGCCGGGCCCGCCGCATCGTTCGCACGCCATCTCACACCTGAACCACGTAGACCGACTGTTCGGTATGCCTTGGAAAACGTGTCCACTATGCATGAGGAGTCTGTGAGCCGACAGGGGTTAACGGCGGTAAGCCCCGGGACAACACACCTAGGGCTGTTCCGCGTGGAACTCCTCCGGACACGGTGTGCCGCGCTGTATGTCGTACGGGGCCGCCAGCCGGTAGGTGCCCGCCCGGGGTGCGACCAGTTCGGTCCACTCGTCGCCCTCGGCGTCCTCCGGCAGCTTGATCAGACAGCCGGCGGGGTTGGTGAAGCTCTTCGGCGAGTCCTCGGGCCGCTGCTTCGACTCCTCGGTCTCCTCCGGGCTCTCCACCTTGTCGCCGCGCTCGTCCACGAGGCCCAGCCAGGGCGAGTACGGGATCCGGATCCGGACCCGGCCCTTCTCCTTGACCTGGATGCGGACCTCGCCGGCGGTCGCCTGCTCCACGGTGGCCGGCGGGTCGGCCATCGGTACGGGGTTGCGCACCCGGAAGAGCTGCCAGTTGTGGTCGCCCCAGATCCGTTCCAGATAGGGCAGCCCGCCCTTGACCAGCTCGGCCTCCTGCTCGGCCCCGACATCGGGGGAGCCCTTGGGCAGCACGACGTAACGGACGGCCCACCGCTCCAGCCAGGCGCGGTACTCCACCGAGGTCAGCGGGTTCTCCTCGTCATAGAAGATCGGGTTCCGCTTCATGTCGGCCTGCCGGTTCCAGCCCCGGGCCAGATGGACGTACGGGGAGAGCGCGGACGCCTCCCGGTGGCTGCTGGCGGGGACGACCTCGACCCGGCCCTTCTCCGCGTCGACCTGCTTGAGCTTGTTCACCAGCGGCGCCAGCTCGAAGTTCCAGGAGGTGGTGGGAGCGGTCCGGCGGATGTCGTCCACGCCCTTGAAGCCGACCCAGACGTTCATGCCGATGAAGGCGACGACCACCGCGTACCACTTCCGGGTGCGCGGCACAGTGTACGGGAGGGCCGCGAGCAGCGCGACCCCGGCGAAGAGCATCGGCAGCCGGGAGATGTTCGTCCCGATCTGCGAGTCGATGGCCCAGGCCAGGAAGACCCCGAGCGCGTAGACGGCCGAGCTGACCCGGACCGTGCGCCACTCCTTCGGTACGAGGAGGAAGACCAGCACGCCGTAGAGGAACGGCAGCACGGACGAGGCGATCGACATCGGCTGCGTCCCCGAGAACGGGAACAGCCAGGCCGAGATCCCCACCACCGCGACCGGCGGCAGACCGATCGTGTACGAACCGGGCCTGCGCCCGTTGAGGAAGAGCGCGGCGGCGATCAGCCCGAGGAAGAGCCCGGCGACCGGGCTGGAGGCGGTGGCGAGCGCCGCGAGCGGGGCCGCGACCGCGCCCTTCGCCCACCGCTTGTCCCGCCAGCGGCGCGGCCAGCAGAAGACGGCGGCGACGGCGCCGACCGCGAACATCATGCCGAGGCCGAAGGTGGTCCGGCCCGACAGCGCGTTGCAGAGGAAGGCGAAGGCCCCGGCGAGCGAGCACAGCAGCGGATTGCGCACGGCCCGCACCCGGACCAGGATCAGCGCGGTCAGGGCCGAGGAGAGGGTGCCGACGACCATCATGGTCGGCCGCACCCCGACGAGCGACATCAGATACGGCGAGACGAAGCTGTACGAGACCGGGTGCATCCCGCCGTACCAGGCCAGGTTGTACGCCGAGCCCGGGTGCCGGCCGACGAACTCGGCCCAGGCGTCCTGGGCCGCCAGATCGCCGCCGCTGTTGGCGAAGAAGAAGAACCAGAGCACGTGGGCGACGGCCGCGACGGCGGTCGTCACCAGGACGGGCCTGCGCGACAGCCGGTCCCGGAGATCGGCGAACGCGTCCGGGGCGCTCCCGCCGGGGCCGCCCACCGGTTCCTGTATTCGGCCTGCCGGTCCGCTGTCCGACGGTCCGCTGTCCGACGGTCCGCCGTCCGCCGGCCCGTCGGGTCCTGGCCGGGTGCCGGGGCCTCCCGTCCGGACCGGCTCAGCAGTGCTCACTGCGGTTCTCTCCCCGTCTCCCGGTCCGGCGGTGCCGTGGCCGTCCGGGTACGTCCGTGCGCGTCCGTGTGTCCGTTCACGGATGCGCCCCTGTCTGCGTCTGTGCTTGCGTCTGTCGGTGGATCTCGGCGGATCTCGGTCGTGCGGCCCGCGGTGTCCCGCCGGCCGCCGGCCTCCCGGGGCGCTCCGGCAGGGTGCGGTACGACGCTTCCGGCGCCCTCCCGGCACTTCCGCCGGTGCTCCGGTTGTCGTGCGTCCTCCCGCACCGGGCGGCACCGGCCCTTCGGTGAAGGACGCGCCTCCGGCACGCGGGGGTTGCCCGGACGCTAACACGAGGGCGCCCCGGCAAGCCGGGACGCCCTCGGTGATACGGCTGGATACACCAGGTAATTCGGGTGCCTTCCGGGGCGGCTCAGCCGACCCGGGTGAGCCTGTCCATGATCCCGGCCTCCATGAGATCCGTCTGGAGCGCGACCGGCGCGGTCAGCCGGCCGGCGCCGGTGCCGACCGTGATCCGGCCGACGATGTCGCCCGGGGAGCCGGTGCGCGGCACGCCCTCGCCCGCGTCGTCGATCGATATCTCGACCTTGTGGCCCGCCCAGCCGATCGCCTTCAGATCCTTGGTGGCGACCACCGGGACGCTGCTGCCGAGACCGTTGTGGATCTCGCCGACGACGGCGCCCTTCTTGATGATCGTGTCCGAGGTCACGGCGTCCTGCGTCGCGTCGATCACCCGGCCGCTGTGCTCCATGGAGAGGTTCAGCTTCTCCTTGAGCTGCTTGCCGGTCTGCACGCCGAACGTCGCCCCGTACAGCCGGTGCAGCCTGCCGTCGACCTCGGTGGTCGCCGACCAGAGGAAGTTGCCGCCGGCCGGGGTCGACGAGCCGGTCTTGATCCCCCCGACGTCGTCCCGCATCAGGATGCCGTCGGCGGTGTTGTAGAGGGTGCCGGGGAAGCCGGGCGGGTTGATCTGGGTGCTGTTGACGATGGCCCGGAAGACATCGTTCTCCATGGCGGCGGCGGCCAGCTTGATCTGGTCGAGCGGGGTGGAGACGGTCGTCTTCTTCAGACCGCTCGGGTCGGTGTAGACCGTGTCGTTCATCCCCAGCTCCTTCGCGGCGGCGTTCATCTTCGCCACGAACGCCTTCTCGGAGCCGGCGTCCCAGCGCGCGAGCTGCCGCGCCACGTTGTTCGCGGAGCGGACCATCACGAGTTCGAGCAGCTGGCGCTGGGTGTACTCCATGCCCGCCGGGACGGGCTCGACGGACTCGTCGTTCTTGAGCCGCCCGTACTCGTCGGCCGTCCGCTGCTCGATCTTGATCTTCGGGCCCGTCTGCTCGCCCTTGAGGGGGTGCTCCTTGAGGATGACGTACGCGGTCATCGTCTTGGCGACGCTCGCGATCGGCGCGGGCTTGCGGGAGCCGTACGCGGCGACCGTGCCGACGCCGTCGACCGCGACCGCGCCCCGGCCGTCGCCCTCGGGGAGGGGCAGGTCGAGCTTGCCGCCCTTGAAGGTGAAGGCGGGGTCCGCCGTCAGCCGCAGCTCGGGGGCGGGGAGCGGGCGCATCACCTGGACGACGCCGAAGGCGATCAGCAGCAGCACCACCAGTGGCGTCCAGATCTTGATCCGGCGGGCCAGGGAGCGCAGGGGGGTCGGCGGGGTGTTCGTCAGCTGGGCGAGCAGATCGAGCGGGGGCGGGAAGTCCTGCGGGCCGTGCAGGCCGTGCGGATCCTTCTGCCCCTGCGGACCCTGCGATGCCTGCTGATCCGGTGAGGGGAGCGGCTGCTGACGGGTCCGCTCGGCCTCGGCGGGCCCGGGCTTGCCCTGGGCGGGCACGGCGGCCGGGACCTTGGCCGCGGCAGCCGTGTCGTTCCTGCTGCCGTCCTTGCTGTCCTTGCCGTCCTTGACGCCCTTGACGCCCTTGCCGGCCTTGCTGTCGGTGGTGTCGGTGGTGCTCTCGCCCCGGCTCCAGGACGGCCGCCGGATGTCGTCGTCCGTGCGCAGGGGTACGAAGGTACTCGTCCGCTCGGTGTCCTTCTCCGCGTCCTTCTCGGCACCCTTCCCGGCGCCCTTCCCGGCGTCGGCGGTCGCGTCCTTGGCCTTGGCCGCCTCGGCACGCGGGGCGGGGGGCTTGCGGAGCGCGGTGGTGGGCTGGTCGACGGCCGGCTTGCCGGGGGCCTTGAGCAGGGTGGTGGGGTGATCGGTGGCGGGCTCGGGCTCCGCCTTCCCCTTCGGCTCCTTTGGCTCCTTTGGCTCCTTCGGGGCATCGTCGGCGTCATCGGCATCGGAAGCCCGAACCGGCTCGTCCGACTCCTCCGCGTCCGTACCGGCGCTCTCGTCCTCGTCCCCGGTCTCGTCCTCGGTCTCGTCCTCGGTCTCGTCCTCGGAGTCCGGGTCGTCGCCCGCCACCCGTACCTCGGGCAGCAGTGCCGTCTCCTCGGCGGGATCCACGGAGGAGTCGGAAGAATCGGAGGAGTCGGAGGAGTCGGCGGTCACCTCGGGCAGCACGGCGGTCTCGTCGGCGGAACCTTCCGGTCCGGCCGCTGCCTTCCCGCTGCCGCTGCCGCTGTCGCCGTCTCCGTCGCCGTCTCCGTCACCGTCGCTGTCGTCTTCGCGCTTCGGCTCGTCGTCCGCCGAAGCCACCCACGCCGCCACGGCCGACCGCAGCGCCTGATCGGTCTCCACCGAGCCCGTCTCCGTGCCCGGCTCCCGCACCAGCGCGACCGTCTTGCCGCTCCCCTTCGCGGAGCCGCCCCCGGCGGCCTGCCGGCCCGGCAGCTTGAAGACGGCCGTCGGCTGATCGGTCTCCCGCGCCGGGGCCTCGTCCCGCTCCTCGGGAGCGTCCGGCTTCCGCGGCGTGTCCGACCGGCCGGCCATGGCGAGTCTCGGGTCCCGTTCGACCGGAGCCGTCTCCCCCGGCGACTTCCGCTGCTCCGACCTGTCGGGGGACTCGCCCGCCACCGTGCCTCCTCCATCAGTCATGCGCCGCTGCCCTACGTGCGCACCGTCGGGCGCCGGAAGCGACAGCCCGTGTTGTCCGAACCATCTCTCAGTGTCCTGTGTGGGAACCCGGCCCCTCTGCCTAGACGAGAACGACATACCTATCGGTTCCCATACAAAGCGCACAGGCGCTCTCGACAGACCAATGTGAGAGGCGTCACCCTGTCATTCATCCACGCGGGGAGGCATGGATGGGCAGGAGCCGCAGAACACTTCCGGAAGAGCTTCTGCTGCTCGCTCTGGACCCGACCACGGGTACCACAGCGCAGCCGCAGTCGCTCGACCTCGGCCTTGCCGGAGCACAGCTAGTGGAGCTGGCTCTGGCAGGGCGGATAGCCCCAGACGGGGATCGTATCGCCGTGGTGATGCCACGGCCGACCGGAGATCCAACTCTGGACTCCGCACTGGAGCTGCTGCGCAGACGCGGCAGTCCGGTTCGGGCGGTCCACTGGATCGGCGGGCCCCGGCTGGGGCTGCGTCAGATCTACCTGCTGCACCTGGAGAGGTGCGGCATGGTCCATGCCGTGGCGGGCCAGATGTGCGGGGTGCTGCCGACGACTCGCTATCAGGCGACGGACACGGCGATCAGCCGCGACATCCGCTCACGGCTGGACAGTGCGATCCGGACCGGTGTGCCGCCGGACCCGAGGACCGCGGCGCTGGCCGCCCTGGCCCACGCGGTCGGGCTCGGCAAGCATCTGTACCCGGGCAATGAGGGCCGTTCCTCGCGATCCCGGCTGCGGGATCTCATCCGGCACGACCCGATGGGCGGACTGGTGGCGCACGCCGTCATGGATGTCCAGAACGGTGTGGCCGCGCAGCCACGCCGCGCCCCCGCGCCAGCCGGCCGACAACCGGCCGTCTCGATGCAGGCCCGCCGTGGCGGCATGGCCCGCGTCGCCGCGCATTGAATCGCACACGTCCCACCCGGATTCTCACATCTCCTTTTCGCACCGACCCCGTACCGTGATGCCTCGGGCTCCGGTGCCGGGACCGACCGACCGACCGCTCCGTGCGACGGTCGCGCCATGACACGAACCGCCCGGACGTACGGGATCGCGGCACCGCCGCCCGTACGGCCGGGCGGTGATGCGAGCGCCCGTACGAGAATTCCCCTGCCGAGCGCGGCGGATGATGTCATGAATGCCGCCGTATGGCGATTCCTCAGCGCGGTCGAGCGGTTTGGTGGCAGTCTGCTGAGCAGTACATACGCTCAGCGAATCAAGCCGGAGGTGCAGTTTCCGTGGCGTCCAACGTCAATCCCACCGTCAGGAGACGCCGATTGGGCCTGGAGCTGCGCCGGCTCCGTGAGCTGAAAGGCATGACCGCCGAAGAGGTCGCCGAACGCCTGCTGGTGTCGCAGTCGAAGATCAGTCGCCTGGAGAACGGCCGTCGCTCGATCAGTCAGCGCGATGTCCGCGATCTGTGCGGAGTCTACGAGGTCGACGACCACCGTATCGTCGACTCGCTGATGCAAATGGCCAAGGACTCACGCCAGCAGGGCTGGTGGCACGCCTTCGGCGATATCCCGTACAGCGTCTACATCGGCCTGGAGACGGACGCGGCGAGCCTGCGGGTCTACGAACCGCAGGTGGTCCCGGGTCTGTTGCAGACCCGTCCGTACGCCGAGTCGCTGATCGCGGGCGCCCTCCCGGAGAGCGGTTCGGCGGACATCGAGAAGCGCGTCAATGTGCGGATGCGCCGCCAGGACCGGGTGCACGCGGAGGAGCTGCCGCTGCGCCTGTGGGCGGTGGTGGACGAGGCCGCGCTGCACCGGATCGTCGGCGGCAAGGCGCTCATGCGCGAACAGCTGGAATACCTGATCGAGCTGTCCCGGCTGCCGCATGTCACCGTGCAGGTACTCCCGTTCGAGATGGGTGCCCATCCGGGCATCAACGGTCAGTACGCGATCCTCGAATTCCCGGACGCGACCGATTCGAGCGTGGTTTATATCGAGGGCGTCACCAGTGACCTCTATCTGGAGAAGGCCAACGATGTGCACAAGTACACCGTCATGTACGAGCATCTGCGCGCCCAGGCCCTCAACGCGGACCAATCGCGGTCCTTCATCGAGAACATCGCCAAGCAGTACACGATGACCCCTTAAGGCGGAGAAACGCGGACCGAGTGGGTGGGGGTGGGTGCGGGAGCGCAAGGTACACCCCCACCACCTGCGGGCGGAAGAGTCGCCTGGAATATGCCATCCGACCGAGTGAAACCATGCCTCGCCGGGCAGTTGCGACGAGTAGCGTCCAGCCCGTCAAGCACCGGCAAAATCGTTGGTGCACTCACATCACTCGCCGAAGCGGAGCGGAAATGGCAATCATCGAAGGAGCCACGGAGTCCTGGACGAAGTCCTCGTACTCCGGGGGCAACGGGGCTTGCGTGGAAGTCAAGTCCCCGGTCACCCGGGCGATTTCCGTACGGGACTCCAAGGTCACGACGGGTCCGGAGATCACCTTCGTCCCCGGCTCGTGGAACGCGTTCGTGAGCGAGGTGTCGCAGGGCGCGTTCGACCTCGGCTGAGCCACACCGAGTCGTCCGCGCCTGTGGCGCACACCTGACACAGAGCCCTCTCGACCGGTCCGCCGTCCTGGCCGAGGGGGCTCGGCCATGCCCTTCTCCGGGTCGCTGCCCCCGTCAGCGCAGCTCGTCCACGTACCGGTCGGTCCCCGGCACCGTGGGCACGAACGGCGCCAGCAGCTCCATCCGCCCGAGGCCCGACGCCGCGATCTCCTCGTCGATCCCCCCGAATGCCTGCTCCCACCGTTCCCTCGGGTCCTCCTCCAGGAACCAGAGCAGCGTCAGCCGGGTGTCGACCCCGGCCACCTGCGGCACATAGCTCATCCGGTCCAGCGGCAGCGGCGTCGGCCGGAACACGGCCACAAGCCCGGTTCCCTTCGCCGGCCCGGCGAGCCGCTTCGGCAGCAGCCTTGCCCGCAGCCACTCCAGCAGCGCGGCCCGCTCCTCCGGCCCGTCGGCGTCGATGACCTGGAGCACCAGCCCCCGGTACGGATGATCCAGCGCATGCCGGTCACGCGGCCCGGCCGCCCCGTCCCGGTAGATCGTGGCCTCGTGGTCCTGGAAGGCTGTGAAGACATGCGTCCGCGCCCGGTGCACCCGGCCGTCCCGGTTCAGCCGCTTGTTGATGGCCACCGTCCAGCGCATGTGGTCCTCGTAGCGCCCCGCCGTGATCCAGTACACGGACAGATAGCACCCACCGGTGACCGGCCGCGCCACCGCCGACTCCTCCGGCTGCCGTAACTCCCGCAGCTCCCGGGTCGCCACCCAGCGCCGGCCGGCGAAGATCCAGGGCATCGCCATCGCGCCCGCGTAGTAGTGGTCGTCCTCGTACCAGCGGTTGTACGCGTACTCGTGGCCCGGGTGGGGCTCGACCAGGGTGATCAGGGCGTGCCCGGGGTTCGTCCCGTACGGGCCGCGCGCGGCGAGGTCCCCGTAGGGGTTGCTCGGGGTGGCGGTCGGGGTCTCCTCGGTCATGCTGTCCCGCCACCTCTCGTCCGCGTCCCTCCATTCTGACGATTCGTCAGCTACTTTGCCAGGGTGGCGACGCGATCGAGCCCCGCACCTCGGGGTGGGAGGTACGGGGCTCGGGGGCGCGGTTCCGGAACTACAGCTCGACGGACTGGGCGAGCGTGACCAGTCCGGCGAAGGCGTCGGCGGAGACCATCAGGGCCGGGCCGCCGGGACGCTTGCTGTCCCGGACGGGGACGACACCGGTGGCGGACGCATGGCCCGGGGCCCACTCGACACACTGACCACCATTGCCACTGTAGGAAGACTTGATCCAGTTGAAAGGTTCGGTCGTCACGAGGTGCCCTTTCGTACCTGATTGATCACGGCCAAAGACTCAGCCTGCGAGAGTGCGTGCTTCTGAAGGTGATGGTAGTCCGTCAACGCAGGTACCACGAAGCGTCCATCGCGCTCCAGATAGCCCCGTAGGCGGCCTCCGCGTAGAACATGATCGACCGGTCCGACATCGTTAGCACCGTTACCGGCAGGTTGAACGGGCGGCGCTCCCCCATGGTGAAGGGAGCGATTTGCAGCAAGTGATTCGGGTGGCTGGCAAACTCAACCAATCGCGCCAGCTGCGCTTCCATCAGGGCAGGTCCCCCGACAGTCCTGCGGATGCAACTCTCGTCCAGCACTGCGTGGATCAGCGGTGGGGGCGTCCGGTCGAGGGCCGCCTGGCGCTCCGCGACCACCGTGATTCGCTCGCGCGCCTGCTCAGCCGTGAGGGCCCCTCGATCAACGCTGCTTGTCTCGACTGCCGCTGCGTACTCCGGCGTCTGGAGCAGCCCTGGGATGACACCCACCTCGTAGAGCCTGATCTCTGCCGCTCGGCCCTCGTACCCAACGTACTCCGGGAAGCCTTCCAGCAGTGCGCCGTGGCGGATCTCGCGCCACTGCCGCTCGAATGTGTTCACTATTCCGTCGAGCCCAAAGGCAGCATCAGCGCTGCGCGCAAAGCGCAAGCTAGCTAGTTTCCGACCAGTTTCGACAGCCGAGATGTGACCGCTCGAAAATTCCATCTGAACGGCCAGGTCCTCCTGCTTCCAACCCCGCATCTCGCGCGAGCTGCGAAGCCGGGCCCCGAAGGCGGCCTCCGGCGACGATTCCGGGTCCAGTTCCTTTCGGTTCACCACACGAGCACCAACCTTCCTAGCCTGCCAGCCACGTTGATGCACTCCCAACTCTCGGCGACGCTGATTTCGCTTGGTGGTGGCGAGGCTACGGAGAGGAATGGCTGTGCTCAAGGGTGAACTGACGGTCGGCGATCTCGCGTTCGACATCGTGGCGAAGATGTTGGGAAGGGTTATGGCGGTGTACGGGTCGGTGTACTTCCTGCGGCCGGTGAATGGCGGGCGGGAGTGGGAGGCGTCGCGGGAGGAGATCCGCCCGGCGTCGGTGCGCGACCGGCAGCTGGTGTGACGGTGGCCCGGCGTTTGCGGCGGCTCATATCCCGCCGCGTACGGGTGGCGGTCGCCGTGACGCTCTACCTGGGCACGGTCGGCCTGCTGCTCACGGCGGCACTCCCGGTCCTGAGGCCGCCCGCCCTGTGACCCCACCCCCTCAGACGCCGCTCACGCGCCCGCCCCGCGTGTGAGCGGCCCCGGGGCCCCGGCCGTCCCTCCCCCGCACCGGGGCCGGCCGGGACCCCACCCCCTCATCCCCCTTGTGTCCGAAGGAGACACCCATGGCACACGCCGACATCGACCCCACCGCACCGCCCCGCCGCCGGATCGGAGCCGTGGTCCTCGTCCAGGACCCGGCCGGCCGGATCCTGCTCGTGAAGCCCACGTACAAGCCCGGCTGGCAGCTCCCCGGGGGCGGAGCCCACGCCGGCGAACCGGTCGCCGAGGCCGCCGAACGCGAACTCGCCCAGGAAACGAGCCTGCGGCTGAGGATCAGCCACTTCCTCGCCCTCGACCAGATCCCCGCCAACCCCACCACCGGCACCGCCGAAGGCTTCAACATCGTCTGCGACGGCGGCACCCTCACCCGCTCCCACGCGGACACCGCCACCATCCCCGAACCCGCCCGCACCGAACTCGAAGACCTCCACTGGATCCCCCTCGGCCAACTCGGCGAATACGCCCGCCCCTACCAGGAACGCCGCATCCGAGCCGCCCTCCACGCCCAACAACGCCGCGAATCCCTCCCCCTCCTCCACCACGGCACACCCATCCTCTGACCCGGGCCTGCCTGCCGCCAGCCCCCGACCCCCTGCGCCTCAAACGCGGCAACCGCTCGCAAGAGCGACCCGCTCCCTTCCCCTCCGTCATCACCTCCCCCTACCCTGACGTCCCGTCAGGGATTCTGCCCGAGCAGGGAGGGCATCCAGCTGGTCTCTCTACTCGTGGCCGCTCTCGCCCCACCCTCGCAGCGATCTGCCCTGTGATCCCCTTACTGCCCAAGGAGGACGCGCATGCGCCCGCAGGGGAACCAGCTCCGTCTGGTCGTCGGATCCGATGCGGCAGGTCGCGAGTACAGGAACGCCCTTGCTTCTGACCTGCGTGCGAATCCTCTGGTCGCCACCGTTGTCGACATCGGATCCGATGACCGGGCCCGCCGCCCGTATCCGGAGGTCGCCTTCGCTGCCGGACAGCTCATCGCCGGGGGCCAGGTGGACCGCGCTCTGCTGGTGTGCCACACGGGCCTCGGCATGGCCATCGCGGCCAACAAGGTCCAAGGCATCCGGGCCGTCACCGCCCACGACTCGCTGTCCGTCCGGGTCTCGGTGCTCTCCAACAACGCCCAGGTACTCGCCTTCGGCCAAGGGATCATCGGACTCGCACTGGCCCGGCGACTGGCGGCGGAGTGGCTCACCTACCGCTTCGAGGCCACGTCCTCGGCCGCTGTGAAGATCGAGGCGATCCACGCCTTCGAAGACCAGCGTTTTCCCGCCGCTACCACCCCGGATCAGCCCCGCTGAACCACAGACCTTCACGCTCCCCACAAGGGAGGACCCGTCGATGCCCACGAATCCCGCTACGGTGCCGCGTTCAACGGCACACCTGCGCTGGCCGGTGGAACCAGCTCAAGGCGGCTGGTACACCGAGGCCGAGCACGAGGCCGTCCGCCAGGTTCTTGCCGAGTCCGACGACTGGCGGACCGGCTGGAAGTCCGCCACGACCACCGATGTCTTCGAGGACGCCTTCGCCGCTTACACCGGAGCCGCCCACGCGGTGGCGTTCAACTCGGGCGGCACGGCGCTGGAGATGGTGATGCGCTACCTCCAGCTCACGCCCGGGGACGAGGTGGTCTCCTGCGCGATCAACTTCGTCGGCCCTCACCTCGCGGTCATCGGCCAGGGGGGCAACCTGATCCTCGCCGAACCCGACCCGCTCACTCTCAACCTGGATCCTGTCGATACAGAGCGGGTGCTCACCGCCCGTACCAGGGCGATCCTGATCACCCACTGGAACGGTGCCGCAGTCGACCTACGGCCCTTCCTCGCTCTCGCCGAACGTCACCCCCACCCCGTGCACGGCCCGCCACCGGTCATCGTGGACGCCGCTCGGTGCTGCGGCGGGCGCACGCCGACCGGCCGGGTGGTCGGGTCCGAGGGCTGGGCCACGATCTTCAGCTTCGAGTCGAAGAAGCTCATGACCACCTTCGGCCAGGGC
Source organism: Streptomyces yaizuensis (assembly GCF_034961445.1). Lineage (NCBI taxonomy): Bacteria > Bacillati > Actinomycetota > Actinomycetes > Kitasatosporales > Streptomycetaceae > Streptomyces > Streptomyces yaizuensis. The sequence goes on along the minus strand of NZ_BSBI01000010.1, from coordinate 301,691 downwards.
GGCATGGTCACCACCAGTGATCAGTCCCTCGCCGACCGACTGCGCACCCTGCGCACCTATGGCGGCCTGGACCGCTGGGGCACCAATCAGATGATGACGAAGGCACAGGCCGCAGTGGGCCTGGTTCAGCTCGCCCGGCTGGACGAGATGAACGCAGCACGTATCGACCGGGCCCATCACCGCACCCGGCGCCTGGCCCGCGTCGCCGAGCTGACTCTTCCCCCTACCCGGCACGGGCGGAAGCACCTGTACTACCGGCACAACCTCCTCGTGCCGGCTTCCTGGACCGGTGACGGCCGGGACAAGTTGATGAACCTGCTCGCCGAGCGGCATGGCGTCGGCAGCATCGTCAGCGACCCGGTGACCTACCTCGGCCACCGCCTGATCCGCCACCACACCACCGGCCAGCGCTGCCCCCGAGCCGAACAGTTGGCGGCCCGCCTGCTGTGCCCCTGCCTCCACCCGCGCATGACGCCCGAGGACGAGACCGCGATCTGCGATGCGATCCAGCAGGCCACTGCGCACATCGCCCGAACCTATGGCACCGGCGAGTGAGAGGACGTACCCCTGTGTCCCAGCTCCAGCAGGAAACCGATGCCATCCGGGCGAGGGAGATCCTCGTCGCCGACCCCTATCCGCCCAAGGACCCCACCGGACTATTGCGCATGGTGTTCCTGATGCCCTTCGGGCACGCCTACAGCCTGATGTGCAACGGCCCGATGAGTCTGTACGACCTTGTCAACCGCACGCCCGACATCCCTGCGGTCGCCGAACGTGCCATCCAGTACGACTGCCTGATCCACGACGGGAACCGGCTCACCACCCCCGACGGCGAGCCCTACCGCAGCATCGAATCGGCCGACCCGGTCCGCGAGGCCGACATTATCGGGATCTCCGTCGTCAACGCCGGCGACCTCCACAGCGTGCTCCGCCTTCTGGATCTCGCCGGCATCCCCCGCCGCACCGCCGACCGGACCCCCGGAATCCACCCCCTGGTCGTTGGCGGGAACAGCGGCTTGGCCAACCCGGAGCCCATGGCCGACTACCTCGATGTCGTGGCCATCGGCGAAGCTGAACAGTCCCTCCCCGAACTGCTCCGCATCCTCCACGAACACCGCACCCTGTTCGACACAGACATCTCGCTCCATGAGCGGATCGCCCGCGTCCCCGGCCTGTACGTGCCCTCGATGTACGTGTGCGACTTCCTACCCGGCGGCGGGGTGAGTACGGTCCAGCCCTGCAAGCCAACCGTCCCAGCAACAGTCCAGGCCCAGTACCTCAGCGTCTCCGATCTGCACCCCGCCCACTTCTGCTACCCCATTACCGACGGCACTGCCGCCGGAATTCACCCCGTCCTCGGCTGCCGGCACGCCTGTGGCTTCTGCAACCTCGGCGTCCCTGACTTCCGCCAGACCCCCCTCAGCCTCCTCACCGACTACATCGACCGGCTCGAACACCACAAAGTCCGGAAGATCATCATCAGCGCGCCGACGTTCACCCAGTACAAGCACCGCCGGCCCTTGCTGGAGCACATCCGCGCCTACGCGGGCCGGGCGGCGGCCGAAGGAGAAAAGGTCACCACGATCATCGGCTCCATCCGCGCGGATGAGATCAGCGCCGACTACCTCGAATCCGTGATCGAGCTCGGCGACTTCGGCCACTTGTTCACCGAGCTGAACCTGACCCAGGCCCGAAAGATCATCACCATCGCCCCCGAATGGGCCACCCCCGACCTCGTCGCCCTGTACGGCAAGACCCAGCAGCGTGAGCGCGTGGACAAGGCAATCGACTTGTGTCGTCAGAGCGGACACATCAACACGATCATGCTCTACTTCATCGTCGGAGCCCCTGGCGAGCGCCCTGCCGACAGGCTCGCCATCGCTGACTACGCCCGCGATGTCCGCGACCGGCTCGGCCATCCGGACGGCACGGTCATCGTCAAGCTCCAACAGTTCATGCCCAAGCCCGGCACCCTGAGCCAGCGCCTGCGCATGGCCGACCCGGACGTGGTCCGCGTCTACGGCGACCAGGTCGGCGAGCGGCTGCGCGAGCTGGTCGGTGACACCGATTACGAGCGGTACTACCGCGTACTCCACGGCGAGACGAGCCGGATGCACCTCGAAGTGGTCTGCTCACGCGGGGACCGGCGCATCGGCCACATCTTGGAGGACCTCTACGACGCCGGTACCGATCCAGGCACTCTCACCAAGGAGCACCTGCTGAAAGCACTGGCCGAACGGGACCTGAATTACGACCGCCACCTGCGGCACATGGACGATCCCGTACTGCCATGGCACACGGTCAACCGCGTCAATCCGGCCGCCGAGCAGGAGTTCGCCGCCGCTCTCACCGCCCGGGAGGCCCAGGAGTGAAAGGACGGCTGCCACTGCATCCGGGCAAACAAACTCTGCCCGCTGTGCCCGACCCGGCCGAACACGCCGCCTACATCCGCGAGCGGGAGCCGGCAGCAACGCTGGAAGATCTTGACGGGGTGATCATGGTCTACCAGCGACACATGGTCGAACACGCCGTCTCCCACCAGGTCGCCCGCCGACTGGACTGGGTCCGCGCGGACCTGCACGTCCTTGAGCACCAAGGCAGCAAGGTGGGCATCTGCGGAGGTTTCGGCCCAGGGGCCCCGGCCGCCGCCCTGGTGCTGGAACAGCTCATCGCCCTGGGCACACGTCGCGTCATCACCGTCGGCACCGCCGCCTCCCTCCGCACGGATCTGTACCCCGGCGATCTCGTCGTGTGCGACAGCGCCCTGCGGGATGAGGGAGTCTCCCACCACTACCTGCCGCCCCAAGCACGCATCAGGCCCTCGCCGGATCTCACCGACCGTCTCGTCGAAAGCCTCCGCGCCCTGGACGTGCCGGTGCGGCGGGGCCCCGGGTGGACCACCGATGCCCCTTATCGGGAGACCGCCGCCGAGATCGCCGGATACGGCAGTCTCGGTGTACTGACCGCCGACATGGAAGCGGCCGGGGTCTTCGCGGTCGCGGAGTACCGAGGCATTGAAGCAGCGGCCGTCTTCGCCGTCGCTGATGCACTTATCGGCCGCCGACCCCGTCTGGACCATCCCGGAACCCGAAACGCCCTGCACACGGCATTGGAAGCCGCTCTGGGTGCCTTCTGCACCGCCTCGTAGCACCCCGCAGCAGGGCTAAGGTGGGGGCCCTCCGCACGGTGACGCGGCGATGACAGGCCCGCGCGCCCTCGCCCGATCAGCAAAGGACCCACCTTCGTGAGCACTGGCGCACCCCGGCCCACCGTCGGCGCCGTGGTCCTGACGATGAACGACCGGCCCGAGGAGTTCCCCCGGGCCATGGCGTCGCTCCTCGCCCAGGAAGGCATCGACCTGGACGTCGTCGTCGTCGGCAACGGCTGCACACCCGAGCAGGTACCGCCCGGCGTACGGACCGTCGCCCTGGCCGAGAACGCCGGCATCCCCGAGGGGCGCAACATCGGGGCCGCGAACGTCACCGGCGAGTACCTGTTCTTCTTCGACAACGACGCGATTCTGCCGACCACCGACGTACTGGCCCGGCTCACCGCCGAACTCCGCCGCGACCCCGGCCTGGCGTACGCGCAGCCCCGCATCACCGACCCCGACACCGGCGTCACCTTGCGCCGCTGGGTGCCCCGTCTCCGCACCTCTGACCCCGACCGGCCCGGCATCGTCACCGTGATGGCAGAGGGCGTCGTCATGATCCGCCGTTCGGCCTATGACGCAGCCGGGGGGTGGCCCGGCCACTTCTTCCTCTTCCACGAGGGCATCGACCTGGCCTGGCGGCTCTGGAACCACGGAGGCACCGGCCGCTACCTGCCCGAAATCATCGTCCACCATCCGGCGACCGACCCGGCGAGGCACGCCACCTTCTACCGCCTGAGCGCCCGCAACCGGGTCTGGCTCGCCCGCCGCAACCTCCCCTTCCCGCTGGTGCCCCTCAACCTCGCCACGTGGCTCGTCCTCACTCTGTGGAGAATCCGCGACCGATCCGCACTCAAGGTCTCCCTCGCCGGCTTCAGGGAGGGGCTGCGCGGCGGGTACGGCGAGCGATCGCCGATGAGCTGGCGCACGGTCGCCCGGCTGACCCGAGCGGGCCGACCGCCCATCTTCTGAACAGGGTGGGCAAGTCCACTCCGGAGGCCCGGACGGCGCGCGGCCCGTTCTCTTCCCGTCCGGCAGCCACCCCCATACCCTGACGGCCCGTCAGAGAGTGGAGGGACCCCGATGACACCCCTACGGAATCGCACCGTCGTCGTATCCGGCGCCGGCCCCGGCCTGGGCCAGCAGATCGCCGCCGCCGTGGTACGGGACGGCGGCAACGCGGTCCTGGGTGCCCGCGACGCCGCACGGCTCGAACGGACCGCCGCCGCCGTCGACCCCGGCGGGACGCGGACCGCCCACCTCTCCGTCGACGTCACGGACACCACCCGCTGCGACGCCCTCGTCGCCCTCGCGGTCGAGCGATTCGGGCGACTCGACGCGGTCGTGCATGTGGCCGCGCAGGACCGGGTGTTCGGTGGGCTGGCCGATGCGGAGCCGGAGTTCGCGGAGTGGCGGCAGGTACTCGATGTGAATCTGCTGGGCACCTTGCGGATGACCCGGGCCTGTCTGCCGGAGCTGCGGCGGCGCGGTGGGGCGGTCGTGATCATCGGGACGCAGTCGTCGATGGTGGCGCCCTCGCAGGTACGGCAGACCGCGTACGCCGCCTCCAAAGGCGCGCTGACCTCGGCGATGTACGCGCTGGCCGAGGAGCTGGGCCGGGATCGGATCCGGGTGAACACCGTGCAGCCTGGATGGATGTGGGGGCCGCCGGTCCAGGCGTACGTCAGGATCGCGGCGGAGCGGGAAGGCGTGCCGGAGAGCGAGGTGCTGGCCCGGCTGAGCGGACGGATGGCGCTGCCGGAGCTGGCCACGGACGCGGACGTGGCGGAGGCCGTGGTCTTTCTCGCGTCCGACCGGGCACGGGCGATCACCGGGCAGTCGCTGCTGGTCAACGCGGGCGAAGTCATGCGCTGAGCGACCGCCGGACCGCTGCTCCGACCTCTTTCGCCCGCTGGCCGTCCACTGGTCGTCCGCTGGTACCGCCTGACGAAGTGCCCGCTCATCCTGCGGGCCCCGGCCGGGACCGGACAACGACCCCGCAGGTCAAGAAGAGGCAAAAAGGTTCCCTTTTCTGACTGACGTTCATGTACCTGAACATTTTTCTCTTGATCGACCCCTCCAGGAGGAGTTCAATCCCCGCAGGTCCCCATCCCGCACGGGGGCTCCGCTGAGCTGACGTCTGACGGAGTGCACTGCCGGTCGTTCACAAGGCGGACCCCAGGAGGGGGCAGATGAACAGTCTCGACTGGACCGTGCTCATCGGCTACTTCGGTGTGATGGTCGCGATCGGGCTCTGGTCGCACAAACAGGTCGACAACGTCAGCGACTTCTTCACCGCCGGCGGCAAAATGCCCTGGTGGCTGTCGGGCATCTCCCACCACATGTCCGGCTACAGCGCCGTGATGTTCACCGGGTACGCGGGCATCGCCTACACCTACGGCGTCACCTCCTTCGTCACCTGGTCCCTCCCCATCGCCATCGGCATCTTCATCGGCGCCAAACTGTTCGCACCCCGGCTCAACCGGCTCCGCTCCCGGCTCCACGTGGCCTCCCCGCTGGAGTATCTGAAGAACCGGTACAACCTCCCCACCCAACAGGCCCTGGCCTGGTCCGGCGTCCTGCTGAAGATCGTGGACGTCGGCGCCAAGTGGGCCGCCATCGCCACCCTGCTCTCCGTCTTCACCGGCATCTCCCTCAACGAGGGCATCCTCATCACCGGCGTCATCACCGGCGTCTACTGCACCATCGGCGGACTCTGGGCCGACGCCCTCACCGAACTCGGCCAGTTCGTCATCCAGCTCTTCGCCGGACTCGCCATGCTCTTCGCCGTCATGAACGAACTCGACGGCTTCAGCACCCTGTGGACCGTCTGGGACGAACCCCAGCTCCAGGGCCACGCCGAACCCACCGCCGGCCCGTACACCGTCACCTTCCTGCTCGCGTTCCTCTTCATCAAGACCTTCGAGTACAACGGCGGCATGTGGAACCAGGCCCAGCGGTACATGGCCACCGCCAACGCCCGCGAAGCCACCCGCTCCGCCCGGCTCTCGGCCATCCTCTGGTTCGTGTGGCCGCTCGTCCTCTTCTTCCCGATGTGGTGCGCCCCGCTGCTCGTGGACGCCCAGAAGCCCGACGCCTCCGACAGCTACGCCCTCATGACCGAACAGCTGCTGCCCCACGGGCTGCTCGGCCTCGTCATCGTCGGCTTCTTCTCCCACACCATGGCCATGTGCTCGTCCGACGCCAACGCGATCGCCGCCGTCTTCACCCGGGACATCGCCCCCGTCCTCACGAAGCAGGCCCGCACCTGGTCCGAACGAGCCGGCCTGATCGCCGCCCGCTGGTCGACCGTCGCCTTCCTCGCCCTCTCCATGGCGGTGGCCACCCAGGTCAACTCCCCCACCTTCAAGGACATCATCACCGTCGTGATCAAGTGGGTCGCCGGGCTGATGGGACCGATCGCCATCCCGTTCATGCTGGGCCTGCTGCGCACCTTCCGCCGCTCCGGGCCGACGGCCGCGCTCACCAGCTGGGCGGCCGGGCTGATCGCCTTCTTCCTGATCAACTACGAACTGGACGGCAGCCAGCGAACCACGGTCGCCCTCCAGTACCAGGTCTCCGTACCGCTCGCGATCTCCCTGGTGCTGTACATCCTCATCGGCTTCATCAAGCCGGAGGACACCCCGGAGCGGGACGCCCTGCTCGATCGGATCAACGGCGACGGGGACGGGAGCGGAGGCGCCGGATCGGGTACGGGAGCCACCGCCACGGTGCCGAAGCAGCGGAGGCGGAAGCGGGTGGAGCGGAGGAAGGAACGCTGAGGCTCACTCCTGGTCGGGGTCCGCGAGAAGGGTGATGTGCGGCGGCAGTTCGGCTGCCGCCGCCGACCGCTCCTCGGCATCCTCCAGGACCACGGTGCGCAGCCGGGGAAAGGCCGGGAGCCAGTCCCGGGAATTCCGGTACGTCCAACGTGCCAGCCAGAGGTGGGTGATCCGGTCGGTGTCGAGGTACTCGGTCATGTCCGAGGGACGCAGACGCCCGCGCAGCTGGATCCGCTCCCGGCCGCCCATGGCCCGCAACGCCTCCACATGCTCGGGGTCCCAGCAGGGGAAGTAGAGGTCCGTCGGGTCGACCCGGGCGACCACCTCCTCCGCGTACCGCCGGCAGTCGAAGCGTTTCCAGGACCAGACCAGTTGCCGGCGGACCTTGAGCGCGGGATGGCCACGGAAGCGGGCGATGACGGAGAGGCCGACTTCCGTTCCGTCGTCGGCGGCGGCGATCACCGTGGCCCAGGCCGCGTCGTCTGTCAACCCTTCCGGTCCGGGGAGCAGTCCCAGCACCAGTGGGCCGCCCAGCGCCATGAAGATCCGGGCAGTCTCCGCATCGCGCGGCGGGAGCAGCCTGCCGGTCAGGCCGAGGATGTGATCACGAGTGGCCGGAGCGACCTCGGTGGCGTGTTCCAGACAGGCGAGGGCCAGCAGCGCCCGTCGGAATTCCAGTGCCCAGGCCAGGGTGGGTCGGGAGATGTCGGAGAGAGCATCCCTCTTGATATCCGCCACCAGCCCCCGCAGGATCCGCTCCCGCTCCGCCGGCCGCCCCAGCGCCACCGCCATCCGGACCACGTCCTCCCACTGGTCCCGGTCGGCGTTCGCCAGCAGCAGTGGGAAATCCCCCTCCTCCACCAGGGCCTTCGCGCCCAGGTAGTCCTGGAAGGTCCGGTGGACGAAGTCGAGCCGGTCGTGGGCGGGCTCCCGCAGCAGGCCGGAGCGTTCCAGGAGGTGGGCGAGGACCCGTTCGGCGGGGGCCTGGACGTGCGGCATGTACTCCAGCGCACGCGACAGCTGAGCCACCGCGTCCGCGCGTTCCATCTCGGCCGTGTCGTTGCGGATCATCCAGTGGGCCAGCTTCTGGAGCAGCAGGATCTGCGTCTCCGAGGAGAGCCGCAGCTCGTCCTGGACACCGCGTTCCAAATCCCGGCGTTCCAGGAGCATGCGCAGGCCCGCCTCGTACAGCTCCTTGCGGCTGTGGGGCAGGAAGCCGTTGCGTTCGCGGTGGAGGGCGCAGAGCATGCCGCACATCAGCGGGTTGACCGCGAGGTGGCCGAGGGCGGTGGTCGTGCGGACGGCGGTGAGGAGGGCGTCCGCCAGGTCCGGTGGGGCTGCGGCGGCCGTGTGCCAGCGGCGGACGAAGTCGGTGACGTCGTCGTGGGACATGGTGGAGAGGGTCAGCTCGGTGAAGCCCTCGGCGGCGAGCCAGTCCTCGGCGACGGCGGAGGGGCGGGCCGTGACCAGCCACAGGTTGCCGGGGAAGTCGGTCATCAGCTCGCGCAGCCAGCGGCGGGTGGTCTCGCGGTCGCGCTGCGGGATCTCGTCCATGCCGTCGACCAGGACGAGCGCCCGGCCCGCGCTCAGCACCCGGTCCGTCCAGCCGGGTGGCTCGGCTCCGGCGACACTGCTGCGGACGGCACGCAAGAACTCGTCCGGGGTGGGCGGGGCGCCGTCGCGGACGACCCGGCGCAGGGGCAGGACGAACGGGATCCGGCCGACGAGATGGTGGAGGTGGTCGCCGAACTCCTCGTACTTCTGGCGGGCCGTCGTCACCGCCAGCCACTGCACCAGCGTGGTCTTCCCGGAGCCCGCGCCGCCGCGCAACAGGACGCGGTCACGGCCGGAGAGTGCGCGATCGGCCGGGAGCGGCATGGAGGTGGCATCGGTGGCGGCCAGGGAGACATAGGCCGCGTCCAGGTGCCATTCGCGGGCCTGGTCGAGATCGAGGCCGTAGATGGTGATGTCGCAGTGCTTGGCGGCGATGTGCCGGACGTACCGCTCCTCGAAACGGGCGTCCTCCGCCAGGCGGGACGGGACGCGTTCGAGGAGGAGGTCCGTGAGGGCGACGAGCCGTTCCAGGGTGCGGGTCTGCTCGGTCAGGGCACGGGGCACGAAGGACGACCGCCGGCTGAAGAAGTTGAGGACGTGCAGGCTCGCGGCGTGGAGCAGGGGGTCGTAGTACGGCTCCGCCGCAGCGGAGAGGTGGCGGGGCCGGGCCAGGCGGGCGGCGAAGTCCTCGGGGCCGAGGCGGACGGCCTGGACGTCGTCCATGTCGAGGTCGCCGAGGCTGTGCAGGGCGAGGGCGAGCGCGTCGGCGAGTTCGCGGCGGGTCTCGGCGGAGGGCGCTTCGTGGGGGCCGTACGCGGCGGCCGCGCGGTCGACCAGTTCCGTCGCCAGTCTGTGCAGGTCCTTCTCGCCGAGGGTCTGCTGCTCGCCCTTGAAGGACACCAGGCCTGATATGCGTATGGGGCGGTCCACGAGTCGGGCGCCCTCGGGTTGGGGCGCGAAGAGCCGCCGTATCAGCGGGGCGACGGCGGCCGACGCGAGACGGGCGGCGACGGCGGTGGTGGGCTCCATGGCCGAGATCGTAAGGCTTCGGGCGGTGCGGGGCCGGGGTCCGGACCGCCCGGCCGGGTCATCCCGCTTGGTCGGCCCACAGCGGAGTGCCGTCGTTCTGCACGTGCAGCGTCGGAGAGTGCTCCCGGTACCCCCACGGCACTGTGTCATCGGGCACCACCCAGCCCCTGGCCTGGAAGGCCCGGGCCGGTGCCGGCGAGGCGGTGCATGCCTTCACCGAGCTGGTCCTCGTCGCTTTGGCGGGAACCGTGATCCGCACCGATGTCCCCCATGGTTCGGGACACGTCTGTTCCACGGCTGCCTGGACGAAGGCGAGCTTCGCTCTCACCGTGACCGGCTCGCCCGAGGTGTTCGTGAGCTGCACCAGGAAGGACATCGTCCCCTCCTCGGCGACGAGCGTGCAGGGCGACCAGGACACCGCGCCCGCGCTCCGGGCCTTTCCGCACCGGTGGTTTCCCTCGATGCCGCCGGACTCGCCGGCGGCGGCAGGGCCTGGCTGGGCCGTGTCCGCCCCCCGTGTGCTCGGCCCGGCCGATGCGCTCGGCTTCTTACCGGCCGAGGAGGACTCTCCATCGCCGCCCAGCCATATGAACAGCGCGACCGTCCCGGCCAGTCCCGCGACGGTGGCCGCTGTCGCCCAGGTGGTCCCGGTCGCCCAGCGCCGTCGTCCAGCCGTCTGCTCCATGGCTCCGGCAGACTCGGCCGCGCCAGCAGCTTGAACAGGTGCGGCCGGGTGGGCCGGTTCAGCGAACGGCGTGACCTCGGACGGTCCGGTGTTGTCGGTCGGCTCCACCGGCTCGGTCGGTTCGGCTGACCGCGCCGCCTCGGACCGTTCGGCACTGTCAGCGGGCTCAGCAGGCCCAGCGGGATGCTCGTCGATGCTCGCCAGGACCCGTTTCCTCCAGCGCGGTCCGCCCACGGCGAGAAGGCAGCGCGCCAAGTCGGCGATCTGCCAGCCGATCCTCGGCAGCCGCTGAGCCTCCTCGGGCGCATAAGGCTTCAGCGCCCGTGCGATGGCGGCGCAGTCCTCCTCACTCGGGAGCCGATTGTGCTTGAGATGCGGCTGGAGTTGGTCGCGGCCCTTCAGCCAGTACGCCAGTAGTGGCGCGTCGATCCTCTTGCGGGACTGCCAGGCGGGTGTCTTCCGCTCGTCCTCCAGAGCCTTCACCAGGACCTTGCGCTGCGGCTCTCCCCGCTCGGTGGGCCCTCCCACACACGCCTCCCACGCGTCCAGGGCGTGGGCCAGGCGGTGCGCCAACTCGGCGAACTCCTTGTCCTGGTCATCCACCAACTACTCCTCTCTCAAAGGGTGTTCCGTTGCGGTGCAAACGAGAAGCCGCAGGCTACGGAGGTGCGAGTTGCGCCGCAAATCCTCATTCCACTTGCACTGGTGATCTCCCTTTCGCTCTGCGGCACCTTCGTTCGCAGCGGCACGGGAAGCCCGGCCGCAGCCCCTCGCCGGGGCTGACGACAAACAGGAGAACCACCACATGGTCAAGATCAAGAACGCCTTCGCGGCCGCGACGGTCGCGACGGCACTCGCGGCAGGAGCACTGACCACCGCGTCCACGCCCGCCGAGGCCGCCCCGGGTGGCCGGGTGTGTCTCTTCCTCGCGCCCAACACCGTCGACATCGACGGACCCGGCGGGCTCCGGCCCTTCGGGCACATCGGCTGGGCCTTCCGCAACAGCAGCAGGACCTGGACGTACGGCGCCACCGAGGGCAACACCGGCCGGCCCGAGGACACCTTCATCCGGAGCGGTTCCTGGAACCGGATGATCCACAACTTCAAGACCCGGTACACCGGCAACAAGCGCTACGTGAAGTACCGGTGCCTCAGCACACCCTCCGCCGATGTGACCAAGGCGCAGCGGGCGGCCCGCACGAGCAAGCACAACGGCTACAGCCTGACCCGCAACAACTGCCTGACCAAGAGCGTGGACATCTTCCGTGCCTACAGCCCCTGGCTGAACAACACCCGGCGCCTGCCCAACCCCAAGCCCTTCGTCATCTCCCTGACCCCCAATCACTACTACAACAAGCTGCTGCCCAAGGCCGGGTGGAGCGGCACCGTCAACCTGTGACCCCGCGCCTTCCGGCCCAAGACATCCAACTGCCCAGGACAACGGAACGAGGACTCGCCATGTGGAACAAGTGCCAGCGCTGCAAGGGCGACGGAAAGTGCACCACCTGTGATGGCTCCGGCTACCGAGGTGTGTGGAAGTGCGACAGCTGCCGGGGAAGCGGCGACTGCAAGGCGTGCGACGGGCGCGGCTGATCCGACCGCCCCGGGACGCGCCGCGTTCCCTGAGTGAAGGGCTCCCCGCCGGGTCGACCGGCGGGGAGCCCCCGGGCTCGCCCGTTCCCGTCCTCGCCGGTAGCGGCTCAGGCTCTCGGGTAGCGCGCCAGCCACCCCGGAGCCGCCCCCGTCGCGCTGTGCAGCGCCGGGCCCTGCGTCATCTCCATCGCGAAGTCGTCGGCGAGGGCGAGCAGCGTGGGACGGCCCTCCAGTTCGCAGAGCCAGGCCGGGGGGAGCGCCGTCTCCCCGTGCAGGGCTCCGAGCAGGGCTCCGGTGAGGGCGCCGGTGGTCGCGGACGGGCCGTCGTGGTTGACCGCGAGGCGGAGGCCGTGGCGGACGTCCTCGCTGACCAGGGCCGCGTAGACGGCGACGGCGAGGTCGTCCTCGGCATGCCGGCCGTCGCCGCCGGAGCGGCGCAGGGCCTCGACGCGGTCGGGTCCGGGGACCCCTTCGCGGACGGCGGCGAGGGCGGCGGTCAGGCCGTCGGTGACCGGCTGGTGGCCGGGGTGGGCGGTGACCAGTTCCAGGGCGGTGCGGACGGCCGCCTCCAGCGTCGTGCCCCGGGCGAGGCCGTGGACGACGACGGCGAACGCGCCGGAGGCGAGGGTCGCGGCGGGGTGGCCGTGGGTCTGGGCGGCGCACTCCAGGGCGAGCTGGCAGACCAGCTGGGGTTCCCAGCCGACGAGGAGGCCGAAGGGTGCGGACCGGGCGAGGGCGCCGCCGTCGCGGGCGGTGGGGTTCTTGGGGGTGTGCAGCGTGCCCATGATGTCGTCGCCGAGGCCGAGGAGGCTGGCGCGGGGGGCGTCGCGCCGGGTGTAGAGCCATTCCTCGTGGGCGAGCCAGCCGTTGTCCTCGCGGCGTTCGTCCGGGCCCCAGTCGTACTGGGTGGCGGCCCAGCGCAGGTAGGCGCGGTGGACGTCGGTGGGCGGGTGCCAGGCGCCGGTGTCCCGGCGGACCTGGGCGCGGATCAGGCCGTCGACGGTGAAGAGGATGAGCTGGGTGACGGCGGTGACGGCACCCCGGCGGCCGTGGGCGGGGACGGGGTCGGTGAGCCCGCCGGGGCCGTGCCGCCGGTGGATCTCCGTGAGCGGCAGCGGGTCGACGCCCGCGCCGAGGGCGTCACCGAGGGCCGCGCCGAGCAGGGCGCCGCGGACCCGGGCCCGGAAGTCCTGCTGTTCGGTTCGCCCCCAGACGGCTGTGGCTGCTGCGTTCACCGCGCGCCCCTCCCTGGACGTGGTAGCTGGTGCGGGCCTGTGTCGAGCCTGTGTCGAACCTCTGCCGGCCGGTACCGGCTCGTGCCGGCTCGTACCGGGACAGCACTGTCGTCGGGCAGCGGTGGACCGGTCCGGGGGCGGGCGGTCCCGGCTCAGCGCACGACGACGACCTCGCTGCCCACGACGGTGAAGGCCCAGATCCGGTCGCCGTCGGCGGTACGGGTGCGTATCGCGCCGGTCTTGCCGCCGGGGACGGGCTTCGGGGACGAGCCGTCGACCGCCGCCGAGAAGGCGATGGGCGGGCCCTCGGCGGAGCCGGAGAAGTAGACGATGTTCTCGACGGAGACGCCGTCGTTGCCGGTGATGGAGGCGAGGCGGTTGGTGACCTTGTGGGTGCCGAGGGCCGGTTCGACGTTGCCGGGCCACACGGTGAAGGTGCTGAGCTGCTTGTCGGTGTGGTCCACGAGCCAGACGCGGTCCGCGCTGAGGGAGTAGACGATGCGCTTGCCGGTGCCGGAGTCCTTGGGGACGGCGGGGGGCCCGGCCGGGCGTTTGTCCTTGCCCTTGGCGCTGTCGGCGCTGCTGTTCGGGGCGGGCTTGCGGGCCGCCGCGTTCTCCGGGGCGGACTGGCCGGCCTGGACCGCGAGCAGCAGGACTCCGACGAGCGCTGCCGAGGTGAGCCCGGTCACCAGCGCCGCGGACGAGATCTGACGGGCCATCGCGGGTGTGTCTCCTCAGCGCGCTCTCCCGCCCCCGGGCGGGGGCCGTCACGGCAGGCAGCTTATCGGCTGATGCGTCCGGGGCGGGATGGCCGGGGCGGGCGGGCAGGGATCCCGGCGGCGGTCGGTGCCTCCCGGACCCGTCCGCCGCCCCGCGCACCGGGCCCCGCGCCTCGCCCACCTCCGGACCCGTCCGCCCCGGACCCGTCCATCCCGGACCCGTCCGCCCCGGACCCACAAGCCCCCGGGCCACCGGGACCCCGACCGGCTCACAAGCCCGCAGGGCCCCGCCGCGCCTACTCCACCAGCGGCAGCAGCTCCGGCAGCTGCCCGTCCGACCCTCCCGCCGTCCGTACCCGCTCCTCGGGGACCTCCCCGTACAGCGTCGTCCTCGGCTTCGCCGGCCGCCCCGCCAGATCGGCGATCGCGATCAGATCCTTGATCGAGCGGTACGAGCCGTAGCGCGACCCCGCCATCCGGGAGATGGTCTCCTCCATCAGCGTCCCGCCGACGTCGTTCGCGCCGGACCGGAGCATCTCGGCCGCACCCTCCGCACCCAGCTTGACCCAGCTTGTCTGGATATTGGTGATGTGCGGGTGGAGCAGCAGCCGGGCCATCGCCGTGACCGCGCGGTTGTCCCGGTCCGTCGGGCCCGGGCGGGCGATGCCCGCGAGGTAGACGGGCGCGTTGGTGTGGATGAAGGGCAGGGTGACGAACTCGGTGAACCCGCCCGTCTCCTGCTGGATCCGGGCGAGCGTGCGCAGATGCCCGAGCCAGTGCCGGGGCTGGTCCACATGCCCGTACATCATCGTGGACGAGGAGCGGATGCCCAGCCGGTGCGCCGTGCTGACGACCTCGATCCAGGTCGCGGCGGGCAGCTTGCCCTTGGTGAGGATCCAGCGGACCTCGTCGTCCAGGATCTCGGCGGCCGTGCCGGGGATGGAGTCGAGCCCGGCCTCCTTCGCCGCCGTCAGCCACTCCTCGATGGAAAGACCGGTGCGGGAGGCCCCGTTGACGACTTCCATCGGCGAGAAGGCGTGCACATGGATGCCGGGGACGCGCTCCTTGACCGCGCGGGCGATGTCGAAGTACGCCGTGCCGGGCAGGTCGGGGTGGATGCCGCCCTGCATGCAGACCTCCACCGCGCCCACGTCCCACGCCTGCGCGGCCCGGTCGGCGACCTGGTCCAGGGAGAGGGTGTACGCGTCGGCGTCGGTGCGGCGCTGGGCGAAGGCGCAGAAGCGGCAGCCGGTGTAGCAGACGTTGGTGAAGTTGATGTTCCGCGTGACGATGTAGGTGACGTCGTCGCCGACGACGTCCCGGCGCAGCTCGTCCGCGATGCGGGTGAGCGCGTCCAGGGCGGGCCCCTCGGCGTGCAGCAGGGCCAGGGCCTCGTCGTCGGTGAGGCGGGTCGGGTCGTCGGCGGCGGTGGCCAGGGCCTGGCGGACGTCGGTGTCGATGCGCTGGGGGACCATGCCGGGGGCGGCGGCCTCGCGCAGCGCCTCCCAGTCGCCGTAGACGGCGTCGAAGTCCTCGCGCCGGTCGTGGGTGCGGCCCTCGGTGTCGATGGTGCGGTGCAGGTCGGTGCGGCCGGCGGAGGTGAAGCCCTCGTCGGGCTCCTGCCAGGGCAGCCCGGTGGGCCGGGCGTCCGGGTCGGCGAGGCCGGTGGCCGGGTCGGCGAGGGCGCGGACGTGCGGCAGGAGGCGGGGGTCGAGCCACGGCTCGCCGCGCTGGACGAACTCGGGGTAGACGCAGAGCCGTTCCGCGAGGCGGAAGCCCGCGGCGGCCGAGTGCTCGGCCAGCTCCTCGATCCGCGGCCACGGCCGCTCCGGGTTCACATGGTCAGGGGTGAGCGGGGAGACCCCGCCCCAGTCGTCCACGCCGGCCGCGATGAGCCGCGCGAACTCGGCGTCCACCAGGTTCGGCGGGGCCTGGAGGCAGGCGGACGGGCCCAGGATGTGCCGGGCGACGGCGACGGTGGCGACCAGCTCGTCCAGCTCGGCGTCGGGCATGCCGCGCATGGCCGTGTCGGGCTTGGCGCGGAAGTTCTGAAGGATCAGTTCCTGGATGCCGTGGTAGGCGCGGGAGATCCGGCGGAGCGCGAACAGCGAATCGGCGCGCTCCTCGTAACTCTCGCCGATGCCGATGAGCAGACCGCTCGTGAACGGTACGGAGCTGCG
Organism: Streptomyces yaizuensis; assembly: GCF_034961445.1. NCBI lineage: Bacteria > Bacillati > Actinomycetota > Actinomycetes > Kitasatosporales > Streptomycetaceae > Streptomyces > Streptomyces yaizuensis. The sequence goes on along the minus strand of NZ_BSBI01000010.1, from coordinate 285,763 downwards.
GCCCGCGTCCTCCAGGACCCGCAGGCGGACGGCGGGCTCCTTGTCGGGCGATCCGTGGTGGGGGCCGCCGGGCTCGCTCCACAGCCGGGTGGCGGTGGTCTCCAGCATCATCCCCATCGAGGGGGCGACCGGCTTGAGGCGCTGGAAGTCCGTCCACGTCATGACGCCCGGGTTGAGATGGGGCAGCAGCCCGGTCTCCTCCAGGATCCGGATCGACATGGCCCGCACATACGCGATGGTGTCGTCGTACCCCTCGGCCTCCAGCCACTCCCGGGCCTCGGGCCAGCGGTCCTCGGGCTTGTCGCCGAGGGTGATCAGGGCTTCCTTGCAGCCCATCTCGGCGCCCCGGCGGGCGATGGCCAGCACCTCGTCCGGCGACATGAACATCCCGTGGCCTGCGCGGCGGAGCTTGCCGGGGACGGTGGCGAAGGTGCAGTAGTGGCACTTGTCCCGGCAGAGCCGGGTGAGCGGGATGAAGACGCTCTTCGAGTACGTGATGACCCCGGGGCGGCCCGCCGCTTCGAGACCGGCGTCCCGCACCCGCGCCGCCGAACGACACAGGTCCTCCAGGTCGCTTCCGCGCGCCTGGAGCAGGACCGCCGCTTCGGTGACGTCGAGGGCGACCCCGTCCCTGGCACGACGCAGGGCGCGGCGCAGGGCGTTCGCGGTCGGGGGGGCGGGTGTCTGGTCCGTCATGGAGCTGAGCATACGTATCCGCTGGAAACGCCGGGACGGGGCAGGATCAGCCTGTGGAAAACTCGACCGGCGGGGTGGGGCGCGGGCCCGTGCTCACCGCTGTGACCTTCCGGGGCGGCGACGGCTGCCCCCTGCACGCGTGGACGACCGGCAGCGGGCCGCCGGTCGTGCTGTTGCACGGCGGCGGCCCCGACCATCGCGGTCTGCTGCCGCTGGCGGCACGGTTGTCCGGCCGGCACACGGTGGTCCTGCCCGACGGGCGCGGCTTCGGCCGGTCGGCCTGTCCGCATGAGGAACACCACACCTGGTCGCGGTACGCCGCCGACGTGGTCGCCCTCCTCGATCTGCTGGGGCTCGGGGCGGCGGTGGTCGGCGGCACCGGACTCGGCGGCACGGTCGCGCTGCGGATGGCCGTGGAACACCCCGGGCGGGTCCGGGCCGTGGTCGTCATCAGCGCCGAGGACATCGAGGACGACGCGGCGAAGGAGGCGGAACGGGTCTTCTTCGAACGGTTCGCTGCCCGGGTGCGGGCGGACGGGGTCGCGGCCGGCTGGGATCCGGTGCTGACGGATCTCGCCCCTCTGATCGGCAATCTGGTACGGGAGGCGATGCCCCGCGCCGACGCGGCGAGCCTGGCCGCGTTCTGCGCGATCGGGCGGGACCGCGCCTTCCGGTCGGTCGCCGACCTCGCGGTGATCGGTGCCCCGGTCCTCGTCGTCCCCGGCTCCGACGCCCGGCACCCGGCGGACCTCGCCGCACGGCTGGCGGATGCGCTGCCCCGGGGGCGGCTCTCCCCCGTACCGCTGTCGTCCACGATCCTGACGGCCGAGGACCTGGGGGCGGTGCTGGGGCCGGTGGTGGCCGCGTTCCTGGTGGGAGAAGGGAAGAGGGAGGGGAACGGGAGGAAGAGGGACGGGTGAGGGCGCCGGCCGGTCGGCGGTCTCCCGCGCACTCCCGCGCACTCCCGCGTACTCCCGCGTACAACCCTCCACGGGTCCCGGAGGTCTTCGGTGTACTCCCGTCCGTCACGTAATTCACCTCGGGGTCAGGGGAGTTGGCCCAACAGGAGACCGAGCATGACCATGAGCAGGACCCTCCGTACCGGACTGGCGACATCCCTCTCCCTGGCGCTCGCCGGGGGCGCGGTCGGGCTGTCCGCCGGGCCCGGGGCCGCCGCCGGGGCACCCCGGGCCGCCAAGCCCGCGAAGTTCGCCGACGACTTCAACGGCGACGGCATCCGCGACTACGTGGTGCCCGGGGACGGCCGCTTCCAGGTCACCTACGGTGCCGCCCGGGGCATCGGCACGAAGACCACGACGTTCACGCAGAGCACCCCCGGCATTCCGGGCACCGCCGGGTCGGCCGGCGGGTACGGGGACGCCTTCGGCTCGCAGCTCGCCACCGGCGACTTCAACCGGGACGGCTACGCCGACGTCGCCGCGGGCGACCCCACCGAGAAGGCGGGCCGCCCCGCCCGGGGCGCCGTCACCCTCATCTGGGGGTCGAAAGCGGGGCTCACCGGCACCGGGGCCGCCCGGATCCCGCTGCCCGACACCAAGGTCCGGACCGGGTTCGGCGGGGTGCTCGCGGCGGGCGACTTCACCGGGGACGGCAGGGTCGACCTCGCCGTCATGGACACGTGGGTCCTCCACCTCTACCGGGGCGGTTTCACCAAGGCCGGGAAGGGCGGCACGGTCAGCGAGTACAAGCCGTACGAGGCCGGGCTGCACGGGGTCCTCGGGCTGGCGGCCGGCCGCGTCGACAAGGACGGGATCACCGATCTGTACGCCGTCGGCCAGGGCCAGGCCAACGCCGGGCCCACCTCGGCAGCGCTGCTCTTCAAGGGCGGCTCCTCGCTCAAGCGGGGGAAGCTGACCACCTACAACCGGGCCTTCCACCATCCGACGGACCCGGTCGTCGCGGACTTCGACCGCAACGGGTACGGCGACCTCGCCCTCGGGGAGGGCCGCGAGGACGGCGCGGGCGCGCTGGCGGTGCTGCGCGGCGGCGCGAACGGCCCCGTCTCCACGTACCGCGTCAACCAGGGCAGCCCCGGCGTGGCCACCGGACTCACCCCGGGCGACGCCTTCGCGACCTCGATCTCCGCCGGGGACGTCGACCGGGACGGGTATCCCGATCTCGCCGTCGGCGTACCGCAGGAGAAGGTCGGCGCGGTCGAGAACGCGGGTGGGGTGCATCTGCTGCGCGGCTCCCGCACGGGACTCACCGGGGCGGGTTCGCAGTGGTTCACGCGGGAGACCGCCGGGGTGCCGGGCACGGCGTCCCGGGGCGATGCCCTGGGGCAGTTCGTGCGGCTGCGGGACGCGGACCGGGACGGACACCTGGACCTGCTGGCCGGCGGTGACTACCCGCCGGGGCTCGTGCTGCGCGGCGGGAAGAAGGGGATCGGGACCGAGGGCGCGGGCGAGCTGCGGCTGAGGCCCTCGTTCCCGCAGTGAGGCGAAGCCCCGGGGCACTCGGGGGATGACCACGGGCGAAGTCCGGGGGTGCTTCGGGGGTGCTCCGGGGGTGACCGCCGCCGGGCGGTCGCCAAAGGGCCCCGCTCACGGCCGCCGGGCCGGGTCCGCGCGCGCCGGGGGCGGGCGCCGGATCCACCGGACCCGCCGGGAGCAGCGGAACGAACCCGTCCACGACCACCGCACCGGCCAGAGCAACGAGGCGACCGCCCGGAACCTGCTCAAGGCCGCAGGGCCGACTCCGCCGGGAGCACCGGGACGGACCCGTCCACCGCCACCGCACCGGCCGGGGCGACGGGTGCCGACCGCCGCAGGGCCAGGGGCCCGGAACCTGCTCAAGGCCGCAGGGCCGACTCCGCCGGGAGCACCGGGACGGACCCGTCCACCGCCACCGCACCGGCCAGAGCAACGGAGCGACCGCCACAAGGCCGGCAGCCCGGGCCCCGCTCAGGATCGCCGGGCGCGGTCCGCGTGCCCGGCGGCGGGCATCGGATCCACCGGCTCCGGCGGGGGCGACGGGACAGACCCGTCCCCCGCCGCCGGAACCGCCGGGTCCACGGCCGCCGCATCCACCGGAAGGGTCGGGTCCACGGCCGCCCCGGCCGCCGGACCGGCAGGCTCCACGACCGCCGCCCCGGGCGCCGCCGGACCCGTCAGCTCCACAACCGCCGCCCCGGGCACGGCCGGGCCCCGCTCCCCGGCCACCGGACCGGTGGGTCCTCCCGGCGCCGCCGGACCAGCCAGCCCCGCATCCGCCGCCCCGGCCGCCGCCGGGCCCGGCTCCCCCGCCGCCCCCGCCCGGCGGCGGACCAGCAGCAGCGGCACCCACGCCACCGTCATCAGCGCCGCCCCCGCCCACATCGCCTCCCGCACCCCCACCAGCTCCCCGAGGATCCCCGCCACCGCCGACCCCAGCGAGATCGCCCCGAACAGCAGGAAGCGGAAGGTCGCGTTCATCCGGCCGAGCATGGTGTCCGGGGTGAGCCGCTGGCGGACCGTCACCGCCAGGACGTTGTCGATGCCGATCTTGAACGTGACCACCGCCCAGCCGAACGCCGCGAGCGCCAGCCAGCCGCCCCGGTCGACCAGCGGCAGGGCGAGCGGCGCCGGGGAGAGGCAGAGGCCGGTGAGGGCGAGGGTGCGGACATGGTCGCGGCTGCGGGCGGCCAGGGTGCGGGCGCAGCGGGCGCCGATCAGGGCGCCGATGCCGCCGACCGCCCAGTAGAGCCCCAGCGTCCCCGCCGACAGGCCCAGTTCGCCGACGAAGAGCACCGGTATCAGGGTGTTGACGATCTGGAGGCCGAGATTGCTGATCGCCCCGGCGAGGACGAGGGCGCGCAGCCGGCCGTCGGCGAGGACATGGCGCAGGCCCTCCCGTATCTGTGCGGCCAGCCGGACCCCGGGCGCCGGCGGCGCGGGCTTCGGGGACGGGCCGAGCGCGGTGAGCCGGAGCGCGGACGCGAGGTGGAAGAGGCCGAGGGCGACGGCGGCGACGGGTGCGGTGAGCAGCTGGACGAGGCCGCCGCCCGCGCCCCGGCCGGCCATCTGGCCCACGGCCTGGACGACGACGAAGGAGGAGTTGGCGCGCACCAGCGCGTCCCGTCCCACCAGGCGCGGCAGCGCGCTGTGGGTGGTGACGTCGAAGAAGACGGCGGCGGCCCCGGCGAGCGTGACGACGGCGCCGAGCTGCCAGAGGGTGAGGGCGTCCAGCCACCAGGCGAGGGGGACGGAGAGGAAGAGGAGGGCCCGGACCGCCTCCGCCGCGACGAGGACCCGGCGGTGGCGCGTCCGGTCGACCCAGGCCCCGGCGGGGAGCCCGATGAGCAGGAAGGCCGCGCTCATCAGGGTGAGCAGGGCGCCGACCACGCCGGGTCCGGCGTCCAGGGCTTCGACGGCGATCAGGGGCACGGTCACATAGGCGGCGTTCGTCCCGAGGTTGGTCAGGACGACGGCGGAGAAGAGGACACGGAAGTCGGGCGCCCGCCAGGGGCTCTCCAGGGACATGCTCCTTACCCTCCGGGGGCCCCAAACCCGGCGCCAATGATTTAGTGTCGGCTGAATGGTGCAAGTGGGACGTGCCCAAGGTGGCACCGTCGATATCGAGTTCACGGCCGAGGACGTGGCCAGGACGCGGTTCGCCGTCTCTCCGCTGTGGGAGGTGGTGGCCAGCGTGCGGGTCCTCAAGAGCGGTGACGACGGGGGTGTGCACCGACAGTGGGCCGAGCGGGTACGGCCGTTGCTCGACGCGGCCCGGCTGGATCTCGCCCCGCTCTCGCGGCTGATAGCGGTGCCCGCCGAGTGCGTCCCCTCGTTCCTCGTACCCCCGCCGACGACCCCGCAGCCGTCGCTGGAGGTGGAGCTGGCCACGCTGAGGGCCACCCCGCCGGAGCTGCTGCGGACGCGGACGCCCGGGGTCGACGCGTCGATGGAGCGGCTGCGGGCGGACCCGGCGGGCGAGCTGGACCGGCTGACCGAGGTGATCGCCGCGTACTGGGAGGTCGCGATCGCGCCGTTCTGGCCCCGGATGCAGGCCCTGTTCGAGGGGGACATCCTGAACCGGGCCATCCATCTCGCCGAGGGCGGTGCGCGGCGGCTCTTCGACGACTTCGGGCCGCAGATCACCTGGGACTCGGGGACGCTCCAGGTGATCCGCAGGTCCGGGCTCGGGGTGCGGCGGCTCGACGGGCGGGGGCTGCTGCTGGTGCCCTCCGCGTTCGCCTGGCCCCGGATCTTCTCCAATCTGACCAGCGAGGACTGGCAGCCGACGCTGCGTTATCCGCCGCGCGGCATCGGCACGCTGTGGGAGCGGGGGCCGCAGCCGTGTTCGGACGCCCTGGCGGGGGTGCTCGGACGGACCCGGGCGCGGCTGCTGTCGGAGCTGGCGCACCCGGCGTCCACGACCGATCTCGCCCGCCGGATCGAGCTGTCCGCCGGGGGTGTGTCCCAGCATCTGACGGCGCTTCGGGCGGCGGGTCTGGTGAGCGCGCACCGGACCGGGCGGGTGGTGCTGTACGCGCGCACCAGCGTCGGGGAGTCGCTGGTGGGAAGCTGAGCCCGCCCGGCCCCCAGCCCCCGGCTACAGGTACCGGGCGTACTCGTCGAGCGCGCGCAGCACCTCGGCCTCGCCGCCCGGCGGGAGCTGGAGGGCCACCTCCCCGATCCCCAGATCGGCGTAGTGCGCCAGCTTGCCGGGGGTGGGCAGCACCGCCGACGGCACGACGTGGAGCGCTGCGGGGTCCCGGCCCGCCTCCTCCCAGACGGCCCGCAGCAGCGGGATCGCCTCGGTGAGGCCGGTGCCGCCGATCGGGTACCAGCCGTCGGCGCCGCTCGCGATCCGGGCGAAGAGCTTGGGGCCCGCCGCCCCGCCCAGCAGGATCCGGGGGGCGCCCCGGACCGGCTTGGGGTACGCCCACGAGGCCCGCACCGAGCGGAACTCCCCCTCGTAGGCGGTCGGTTCGGGCGCCCACAGGGCCCGCATCAGGTCGAGTCCTTCGTGGGCGAGGGCCCGCCGGGTGGACCAGGCGACGCCGTGGTCCTCGGCCTCCTCCCGGTTCCAGCCGTATCCGATGCCGAGGGTGAGGCGGCCGCCGGAGAGGTGGTCGAGGGTGGCGATCCGCTTGGCGAGGTCGACGGGGTCGTGCTGGGCGAGGAGGGTGACACCGGTGCCCAGGGTGAGGCGGTCGGTGACGGCGGCGGCCTGGGCGAGGGCGACGAAGGGGTCGAGGAGCCGGCCGTACTCGCGGGGCAGTTCACCATCGCCCATGGGGGCCGGTGTCAGCCGTTCCACCGGGATGTGGCTGTGTTCGGGGAGGTAGAGCCCGGCGAAGCCGCGGGACTCCAGCTCCCGGGCGAGGCGGACGGGGGTGATGGTCTCGTCCGTGAGGAAGATCGTGGTCGAGATGCGCATGCCGTACGTGCCCTCCTGGTCGGGCCCGCCCGGTGGCCGCCCGGGCGGGCTTCCCGCCGGCCGCCGGACGTCTCGTTCCCGCCGTCCGGCGGCGGCCTGCCCTTGCGCCGCTGTTCATGACTCACGTACCAGAATCTCAGTACCAGCATCTCAGTACCTGAGTCTCACTACCGGAGAACAGCCCGAGGAGCTGAGCGGTATGCGCGAGGGACCGGGATTCACGGAGTCGGGCGCGTTCGGGCGGCGGCGGCTGCTCGCGACGGGCGCGGGCGCGGCGTTTACGTTGAAGGGTGTGAGGTTTCCCGGGTCCCCGCCCGGGCCGGAGGACCCCCCGGACCGCAGCGAGGTGGTGCGCGGGGTGCTGCCGCCCGGCGCGCCCGACTACGTCTATCTCCCGGTCGAGGTGGGGCCGGGGGTGCGGGAGCTGCATGTCGCCTACCGGTACGAGCGGCCCGCGACCCCGGCCGGGACGCCGGGCAACGCGCTCGACGTCGGGATCTTCGACGAGCGGGGGACGGCACTCGGCGGGAAGGGGTTCCGGGGCTGGTCGGGTGGTGCGCGGACGGAGTTCTTCCTCCGGGCGGACGACGCGACCCCCGGGTATGTGCGGGGCCCGGTGCGGCCGGGGACCTGGCATGTGGTGCTGGGGCCGTACACGGTGGCGCCGCAGGGCCTGTCGTACGAGGTGACCGTGACGGTGCGGTACGGGCCCGACGCCCCGGCGCCGGCCGTCTCCTATCCGCCGGAGCGGGCGCGCGGCCGGGGCCGGGCCTGGTACCGGGGCGACTGCCATCTGCACTCGTGGTTCTCGGACGGGCGGCGCACCCCGGCGGAGATCGCGGCCCTCGCGCGGGCGGCGGGCCTGGACTTCGTCAACACCTCCGAGCACAACACGCACGCGGGCCACGGGCACTGGGCGCAGCACGCGGGCGACGATCTGCTGATCCTCACCGGCGAGGAGGTCACCACCCGCAACGGCCATGTCCTGGCGCTGGGCTGCGACCCGGGGACCTTCGTGGACTGGCGCTACCGGGCGCGCGAGAACCGTTTCGGCCGCTTCGCCCGGGAGATCCGGCGGGCGGGCGGCCTGGTCGTCCCGGCGCATCCGCACGCCACCTGCGTCGGGTGCAACTGGAAGTTCGGCCTGGGCGAGGCGGACGCGGTGGAGGTGTGGAACGGCTCGTACGCGACGGAGGACGAGGTGGCGCTCCAGGCGTGGGACGCGGCCCTGGCCCGGGGCCGCTGGACCCCCGCGATGGGCAGCAGCGACGCCCACCGCCACCCGGACCCGGTGGGCACCCCGCAGACCGTCGTCCTCGCGGACGGCCTGAGCCGCCGGGAGATCCTGGCGGGGCTGCGCCGGGGCCACAGCTATGTCGCGGAGTCGTCGGCGGTCGCGCTCTCCTTCTCGGCCACGGGCGGCCGGGGCGTCACGGCCGGCATCGGCGAGCGCCTGCGGGTGCCCGGGGACACGCCCGTGACCGTGCGGCTGACGGCGACGGGCGTGCCGGGCTGCTCGGTGCGGCTGGTCACGGACCAGGGGGTGCTGCACACGGCGGGCCCGGTGGGCGCGGACGGCGCCACGGAGGTCCGGTGGCACACGACACCCCGGTACGCGACCTATGTCCGTGCGGAGGTCCGCCATCCGGTGACCGTGCCGGGGGTGCCGGGGCGGATGGCGGCGTTCACGAATCCGGTGTTCCTGGGGTACGGGGAAGGGGTGCTGGGCGACGCCTGAGCGGGGCGGGCGGCCCCGGGGGCTTGGGGGGTCAGTCGCGCACGATCATCGCCGGCGTCTCCCGCGTCAGGACCTCGCCCCGGAAGAAGGCCGGGCTGCGGCGGCCCATCACCAGCATGATCACGAAGCCGATGAGCAGCAGTCCGACGCCGATGACGAAGACCGAGCCGACGCCCAGGACCGCCGAGCCGCTGCCGTACGCCGGGTCCCACATGTCGAACAGCGTCTTGCCGAAGACCGCCGCGAGGAGGGCGCCGCCGAGGACCGGGAAGAGGCCCTTGAAGAGCAGGTCGCGGCCGGAGCGCAGCAGTTCGCGGCGGAAGTACCAGGCGCAGGCGAAGGCGGTGAGGGAGTAGTAGAAGCAGATCATCAGGCCGAGCGCGTAGATCGTGTCGATCAGGACGTTCTCGCTGACGAGGGTCATCACGGTGTAGAAGGCGCCGGTGGCGATGCCCGCGACGACGGTGGCCCGGCCGGGGGTGCGGAAGCGCGGGTGGACCTTCGCGTACGCGGGCGGCAGGGCCTCGTACGCGGACATCGCCAGGACCGTGCGGGCGACCGGGATGAAGGTGGTCTGGAGGCTCGCGGCGGCGGAGGCGAGGACCGCGACGAAGAGGAGGATGCCGAGGCCTGGGCCCATGACCGGGCCGGCCAGGGCGGCGAAGACGTTGTCCGAGGTCTCGGGGTTGGCCAGGCCGAGGCCGCTGTCGCCGGAGCCGACGGCCATCTGGGCGGCGACGCCGGTGGCGAGGTAGGAGCCGACCAGGACGACCATGGCGATCAGGGCGGCCCGGCCGGGGGTGCGGTCGCTGCCGGTGGTCTCCTCGTTGGCGGTGAGGCAGGCGTCCCAGCCCCAGTACATGAAGATCGAGAGGGAGAGCCCGGCGGTGAAGGCGGCAAAGGACTGCACGGCGAACGGGTTCAGCCACTCGGCCGAGAAGGAGAGCGAGGTCTCGAAGTCGCCGGCCTTGCCGAGGGCGAGCGCGACGAAGAGGCCCAGCACCAGGAGCTGGAGGCCGACCAGGGCGTACTGCACACCCTTGGTCGCGGTCATGCCCCGGTAGCTGATGGCGGTGGCCGCCGCGATGAAGACCAGCACGGTGACGATGTGGACGGCCTTGTTGTCGTCCAGGGCGGCGATCGACTCGCTGCCCGTGACCTCGCCCGCCAGCAGCCACAGGAAGGACGTCGCCACGCCCGCGAGGTTGGAGAGCACGATGATCGTGGCGATCACCAGGCCCCAGCCGCACATCCAGCCGACGCGGGGGCCGAACGCCTTCACCGTCCAGGTGAAGGAGGTGCCGCAGTCCGGCATGGCGCGGTTCAGCTCCCGGTAGGCGAAGGCCACCAGCAGCATCGGCAGGAAGCCGGCCAGGAAGACGGCGGGCATCTGGAGCCCGACCTCGCCGGCGGTGGAGCCGAGCGTGGAGGTCAGGCAGTAGACGGGGGCGACGGTCGAGATGCCGATGACCGCGCTGCCGGTGAGCCCGACGGAGTTGCCGCCCAGGCCCTTGGTGCGCACGCCCCCTCTCCCGTCCGCCGGGCCGGTGGTGCCCCCCGCTCGCTCTGCGGCCGGTGGCCGCGCGTCCAGCTGAGTCATGAACAGGACGTTAAAGGCTGCGGTTTCCACATCCGGTAGGGAGAGATCCCGATCATTCACCTTGGATTTGACGGTCTTTGATGGGCACGACCTGCGCTTGGAAGACGAAGCGGCGGGCCGTGTCATGCGTTGGCAGGACGAAGGCGGGATTCCCTATGTGCGATAACCGCAGCCCTGTCCGTTTTGACCGGTTTCAAAATTTCCCCCCGCCGACAGCCGGGGTTAGTGGTCGATTTCCCGGCATCCGAGGGCAACCGTGATCTATCTCACGGAGGGTGCAGGCGATCACTACCGTCTGTGTCTACCACCCGGCGAGACCACAGGGGAAAGTGAGGTCCACGCTGAAGGTGTCCACTCCTGTGACGGGAGTGATCATCGAAGCGGAAAGTCAGAGGGATCGACGGGGGGAGATCACTGATGAGCGGCACTCCGGCAGCCACCACACCGGCAGTCACCACACCGGTTCCAGCGCTTCCACCGGTTCCGCGCGTTCCGCGCCTGTCCGGCGAAGGGGACTCCTGGGACCCCGGGTGACCGGGCCCGGAACGACGGACCAGCGCTGACGGCCCCGGACGGCACCTGAGCCACGGAGCCCCGCCCGGTCCGCACACCGCGCGCCCCGCCCCGCACCGGCCGGCGGAGCGCGCCCACCGACCCCGGCTGATCCCGGCCGCCCGAGCGGGCGGGATCAGCCGGGCATCACACGGGCATCGAACGGATCCGATCCCGGCCCGGGCGCATCAGCCGGACCACACGATCGCCTGCGTCTCGCTGTAGGCCCGCAGCGCGTACGAACCCACGTCCCGGCCCACACCGCTCCTGCGGAAGCCCCCGAACGGCGCCTCCATGTTCCGCGCGACGGTGTTCACGCCCACCCCGCCCGAGCGCAGCCGGCCCGCGACCCGGAAGGCCCGCGCCACATCGCCGGACCAGACGTAGTCGACCAGCCCGTAGTCGCTGTCGCCGGCCAGTGCCACCGCCTCCTCCTCCGTGTCGAAGGGGAGGACCACCACCACCGGGCCGAAGATCTCCTCGCGGACGATCCGCATCCCCGCCGAGCAGTCGGCGAAGACCGCCGGAGCCACCCAGAAACCCCGGTCGAACGCGGGCCGCTCGCCGCCCGCCACCAGCCGGGCCCCCTCCGCGCGGCCCAGCGCCAGATACGACTCGACCCGGTCCCGGTGGGCCGCCGAGATCACCGGCCCGACGACCGTCCCCCGCCCGGCCGGATGGCCCACCCTCAGCCGGGCCGCCAGCGCCGCGAGCCCGTCGACCAGCCGGTCGTGGATCCCGCGCTGCGCGATCACCCGGGTCGGCGCCGTGCAGATCTGGCCGCTGTAGAACGTGAACGTCGTCCCGATGCCCGCGAGCGCCGCCGGCAGGTCGGCGTCGTCGAAGACCAGCGCCGCGCCCTTGCCGCCCAGCTCCATCAGCTGGCGCTTCATCCCGCGCCCGCAGACCTCCGCGATCCGGGTGCCGACCGCCGTGGAACCGGTGAAGCTGACCATGTCGACCCCGCCGTCCGCGACGACGGCCTCCCCCACGGCGGGCCCGGCGCCGGTCACCACGTTGACCACCCCCGGCGGCACACCCGCCTCCGCCAGGGCCTCGGCCATCCGGTAGACGGAGAGCGGATCCTGCGGCGCCGGCTTCACCACCACCGTGTTGCCCAGGGCCAGCGCGGGAGCGATCTTGCCCGCCGGGTTGGCCCAGGGATTGTTGTACGAGGTGATACAGGCGACCACGCCCACCGGGCGGCGCACCGCCAGCGCGCCGACGACGCCGGGGCCGCCCATCGGCCCGGCGTCACTGACCTGCGGCGGCAGCGGCTCCTCGACCGGCTCCAGCGCCCCGCGCGCGTACCGCTTGAAACGGGCCGCCGCGACCGCGACCTGCATCCCGCGCGCGGTGGCGGTGGTCGCGCCGGACTCGGCGCGGGCCAGTTCCGCGTACGGCTCCGTGCGGCGGTGGACGATCGTGGCGGCCGCGTCCAGGATCCGGGCGCGCTCCTCGGGCCGGGTGCGCGACCAGGGGCCGAACGCCTCCTGCGCGGCCGCGACCGCCGCGCGCGCCTGCGCCGGGCTCGCCTCGGGGGCGAGGCCCACGGTGTCCTCGGTCGCCGGGTCGACCACCGGGTAGTGGCCGCCCTGGGGCTCGACCCACTGGCCGCCGATGAAGAGCCGCTGGGTACGGGGGCCGCCGGTCACCGGGTCGACACCGTTCTCGTGTCCCGGCCGGAGCGGAGCACCGTGCCCGGGACGGCGCCGGTGACGCGGCCGTCGCGGACCGTCTCGACCCCGTTCACGCGCACGGAGACGACGCCCCGCGCCGCCGCGTCCAGCCGGGGGCTGTCGCCGGGCAGGTCGTGGACGAGGGTGGCGGGACCGGCGTCGATCCGCTCCGGGTCGAAGAGCACCAGGTCGGCATGGTGGCCCTCGGTGATCCGGCCGCGTCCGCGCAGCCCGAGGAGGCGGGCCGGATCGTCGCTGAGCATCCGTACCGCCCGCTCCAGCGGGACCAGCCGGCGCCCGCGCAGACAGTCGCCGATGAACCGGGTCGTGTACGGCGCTCCGCACATCCGGTCCAGGTGCGCGCCCGCGTCGGAGCCGCCGAGCAGGACGTCCTCGTGCTCCCAGGTGGTGCGCCGCAGCTCCCAGGAGGCGGGGTCGTTGTCGGTGGGCATCGGCCACAGCACGGTGCGCAGGTCGTCGCGGGCGCAGATCTCCACCAGGCAGTGGAAGGGGTCCTGGCCCCTTTCGGCGGCGATGTCCCGCACCGTCCGGCCGGTGAGCCCCGCGTTCTGCGGGGTGTACGTGTCCCCGATGACATAGCGGGCGAAGTCGGCGAGCCGCCGGAACACCCCCGCCTCGGGGGAGCGGGCGTGCGCCAGCATCCGTTCCCGTACGTCCGGATCCCGCAGCCGGCGGATCCGCTCGGGGACCGGCAGCGCCAGGACCTCCCCCCAGCCGGGGATGAGGTTGAGCGCGCAGAACGTGCCCAGGGACATGTTCATCGGGGCGAGGATCGGCAGGGTGAGGGCGACGATCCGGCCGCCGGCCGCGCGGGCGCGCTCGCTCGCGAGGAGCTGGCGGGGGACGCGCTCGGGGACGGCGGCGTCGATGGTGAGGACGTTCCAGTTGAGGGGCCGGCCGGCGGCGGCGGTCATCGCGGTGAGCAGGTCGATCTCGTCGTCGGCGAACCGGTCGAGACAGCCCGCGACGATCGCCTCCAGCTGGGTGCCCTCGTGCTCCCCCACCGCGCGGGAGAGGGCGACGAGTTCGTCCGGGGCGGCGTGGCGGGAGGCGACCGGGGCCCCGTCGCCGTCGGAGTGGGTGGTGGACTGGGTCGTGGACAGGCCCCAGGCGCCCGCGTCCATGGCGTCGTGCAGCAGCGCGGTCATGGCCCGCAGCTGCGCGTCGGTGGCGCGGCCGCCGATCGCGTCCGGGCCCATGACATGGCGGCGCAGCGCGCAGTGGCCGGCCATGAAGCCCGCGTTGACGGCGATCCGGCCCTCCAGGGCGTCCAGGTACTCGCCGAAGGTGTGCCAGGTCCAGGGTGCGCCCCGCTCCAGCGCGACCAGGGACATGCCCTCGACGCGGGCCATCATCCGGCGGGTGTAGTCGGCGTCGCCGGGCCGGTCGGGGTTGAGGGGGGCGAGGGTGAAGCCGCAGTTGCCGCCGGCGACGGTGGTCACGCCGTGGTGCAGGGAGGGGGTGGCGTAGGGGTCCCAGAAGAGCTGGGCGTCGTAGTGGGTGTGGGGGTCGACGAAGCCGGGCGCGAGGACGAGCCCGGAGGCGTCCTCGGTGCTCGCGGCGGGGTCGGTGACGGCGCCGGGCGGGGCGATCACGGCGATCCGGCCGGCGCGGACGCCGACATCGGCGGTGCGCGCGGGGGCGCCCGTGCCGTCCACGAGGGTCGCCGAGCGGATCAGGTGGTCGAGCATGGGTGCGTCCCTTCCGGTTCCGGGCTCACAGGGGGTCGGGGCGGCGCGGGTGCGGACCGGGCCCCTGTGCCGGACCGGGCCCGTCCGCGCGCTCTCTCAGCCGTCCGCTCTCTCAGCCGTCCGCCGCGTTCCGGAAACGGGTCGTCCGGTGCACCGGGTCCGTGTCGATCGCCGGGATCACCCGCTCCCCGATCAGCTTGACCGTGTTCATGGTGGCCTCGTACGGGATCCCCGCCGGCAGCCCGAAGACCAGCTGGTCCGCCCCGGCGTCCTCCCACCGCCGGCACTGCGTCAGCACCTCGTCGGGGTCGCCGCAGATCAGCAGCTCCTCGGCGATCAGCAGCTCGATGACCTCGGGGGTGTACTCGGGGATCAGCTCGGGCCACGCGGGGATCCCCTCGGGCCGGGGGAAGGTGTCGTGGTAGCGGAAGACCAGCGACTGGAGGTAGTTGAGCCCGCCCGTGGCCGCCACCCGGACGGCCTCGTCATGGGTCTCGGCACAGATCGCCGTGGTGGTGACCATGACGTTGTCGTTGACGTAGCCGCCGACGGGCTCCGCGTCGCGCACCGCCGTCCGGTACGACTCCAGCGCCCACGCCATGTCGGACACCTTCTGCACGCTGAAGCCGAGGACGCCGAGGCCCTTGCGCCCGGCCATGGCGTACGAGCTGGGCGAGCCCGCCGCGTACCACATCGCCGGGTGGGACTTCCCGTACGGCTTCGGCAGGACCTTGCGCGGCGGCAGGGACCAGTGCTTGCCCTGGAAGCCCTCGTACTCGTCCTGGAGCCACATCTTCGGGAACTCGGCGATGGTCTCCTCCCACAGCTCCCGGGTGTGGTCCATGTCGGTGATGCCCGGCAGGAAGCCCAGGATCTCGTGGCTGCCCGCGCCCCGGCCGGTGCCGAACTCGAAGCGGCCGCCGGAGAGATGGTCGAGCATGGCGGCCTTCTCCGCGAGCTTCACGGGGTGGTTCACCGGGGCGAGCGGGTTGAAGATCCCGGCGCCGAGGTGGATGCGTTCGGTGGCGTGCGCGAGATAGCCGAGGTAGACGTCGCTCGCGGAGAGGTGCGAGTACTGCTCCAGGAAGTGGTGTTCGGTGGCCCAGGCGTACTTGAAGCCGGACCGGTCCGCCTGGATGACGTACTCGGTCTCCTCCATGAGCGCCTTGTGCTCGGCGAGCGGGTCGGTCTCGGCCCGCCGGCCGACGTATCCCTGCACAAAGATCCCGAATTCCAAGGGGGTCACCGTCCTCGTTTTCTGACGCATCGTCAGATAGTGATGCCACGACTTTTCCACCGGGGGTGGACGGCGTCAAGGGGACTCCGTCCACCCGGCACAGGGCGGCGGGCCCGCCGAAGGACGGGCCCGCCGGGCCGTACGGGGGGGGTGCCGGGGGTCACTGCATCGGTGCGCCCGCCAGCCAGCCGCCGTCCGCGACGAAGGGCTGTCCGGTGATGTACGAGGAGTCCGCGCTGGTCAGGAAGAGCGCCAGGCGCGCGATCTCCTCGGGCCGGCCGATCCGGCCGAGCGGCATCATCCGCTTGTACAGCGCGGCCGAAGCCTGGCGGGCCTGCTCCGGGTCCAGCTCCGGGTGGAGCACGACGGGATCGGCCATGGGGGTGTCGATGCCGCCGGGGCAGATCGCGTTGACCCGGATGCCCTTGGCGGCCAGCTCCAGGGCGGCGACCCGGGTGAGGCCGAGGACGGCGTGCTTGCTGGCGACATAGGCCCCCACCGTGGTCATGCCGATCAGGGACGCGACGGAGGCGATGTTGACGATGGTGCCGCCGCCCGCCGCCTCGATCTCGGGGGCGAGGGCCCGGATCCCGAGGAGCGTCCCGGTCTGGTTGACCCCGATGACGAAGTGGTAGTCCTCCAGCGGAATGTCCACCAGGGCGCCCATCCGCACCACACCGGCGTTGTTGACCAGTCCGTCGAGCCTGCCGAACCGTTCCTTCGCGGCGGCGACGGCGGCGGCCCACTCCTCCTCCCGGCGCACGTCCAGCGGTACGTACAGGGCGTTCTCCCCGCCCAGCTCCTCGGCGAGGGCCCGGCCCCGGTCGTGGAGGACGTCGGTGAGGACCACCCGGGCGCCCTCGGCGGCGAAGAGCCGGGCCTCGTGCTCGCCCTGGCCGCGCGCCGCCCCGGTGATCA
Organism: Streptomyces yaizuensis; assembly: GCF_034961445.1. Classification (NCBI taxonomy): domain Bacteria; kingdom Bacillati; phylum Actinomycetota; class Actinomycetes; order Kitasatosporales; family Streptomycetaceae; genus Streptomyces; species Streptomyces yaizuensis. The sequence goes on along the minus strand of NZ_BSBI01000010.1, from coordinate 269,247 downwards.
GGACGACCCGCCCGTCGAGCCGGCCCGGGCCACTGTTCCCGGCGCCTTCGGTACCGCTGTTCCCGGCGCCGTCGGTGCTGCTGCTCATGGGGACTCCTTCAGCTGTCGGTACGCAGGAATGGAGCGACCTCCACGGAGAACGTCTCCATCTGGTCGATGAGTTCGGTGCGCGAGCGGCTGCGGAAGCGGACCTGGAGCCGGTCCACGCCCAGGGCGGCGTACTCCCGCAGGGACTCGGCCACCGCGCCGGGCGCGCCGGTCAGGGTCCGCCGGCCGACGTCCCAGGACGGGGTGCCGAGGTGGAGGGGTTCGGCGATGGCGCCGACGACCAGCGGCTCCGCGATCCCGGCGGCCTCGCGCAGCGCCCGCAGCCGGGCGATCCGCCCCGGCAGCACCGGGCGCGGGTCGCCCTGCGGGAGCCAGCCGTCGCCGCGCTCGGCCGCCCGGCGCAGCGCGGCCGGCGAGGAGCCGCCCACCCAGATCGGCACCCGCTCCTGCGCGGGCCGGGGCCGCTGGCCCAGGTCGCGGAAGGCGAAGCGGTCCCCTGTGAACGCGGGGAACTCCTCGGGGCCGAGGGCCGCCCGCAGCGCGTCCAGGCACTCGTCGAGGATCCGGCCCCGGCCGGCGAAGTCCGCGCCGAGGGCCGCGAACTCCTCCGGCACATGGCCGGCGCCGACCCCGAGGATCAGCCGGCCGCCGGAGAGGTGGTCCAGGGTGGCGTACTGCTTGGCGGTGATCAGCGGATGGCGCAGCCCGACGACGGCGACATGGCTGAGCAGCCGTACCCGCTCGGTGACGGCGGCGAGGAAGGACAGGGTCGCCACCGGGTCGTACCAGACCGTGGACATCGCCCCGGCGAGCCGCCGGGGGATCGCGACGTGGTCGCAGACGGCGATGTAGGCGAAGCCGGTCCGGTCGGCGGCCCGCGCCACCTCGGCGAGGTCGGCGGGGCCTGCGGCCGCCTCCCAGGGCTCGGCGTAGATCGTGCTCTGGGACTGGACCGGGAGCTGGATTCCGCAGGCGAGCCGGGCGGAGGCCGGGTGCGAGGCCGGGGGTGCGGGCGGCGGCTGTGCGACAGGGGACACGGGCGCTCCTCGCCGGGTCGGTGAGTCGGCGGGCGGTGAGTCGGCGGGCGGCGGGGTGGCGGGCGGTGAGTCGGCAGGCGGCGGGGCGGTGAGCGGTGAGTCGGCGGGCTGCGAGCCGCGTCGCCGGGCGGGCGGCGGGCGAGCCCCATCGTCACGCCTGACACACCATCAGACAAGAGCGCGCCGGGGCCGTGGCCGACGGATGGGGGGCACGCCGCCGTGGCCGGGCGGTTGCCGCCGGAGCACGCCCGGATGACGACTGGGTAGCATCGCGCCTCGGGAACAGGAACTGCTGGAGTGGAGTCGAGGCGTGACGCGACCGCGTATGGGTGTGGCCGTACTGACCATGGGGAACAGGCCTGCCGAGCTGAGGGCGCTCCTGGACTCCGTGGCGGCACAGGACGAGAAGGCGACCCGGATCGTCGTCGTCGGCAACGGGGCGCCGCTGCCCGAGCTGCCCGAGGGGGTGACCGGCGTCGAGCTGCCCGAGAACCGGGGCGTCTCCGGCGGCCGGAACGTGGCCATGGAGCGGCTGCGCGCCTTCGGCGACGTGGATGTCCTCGTCGACCTGGACGACGACGGACTCCTGGTGGAAACCGATGTCCTGTCCCGGCTCGCCGATCTGCACGAGGCCGACCCGAAGCTGGGCATCGTCTCGTTCCGGATCGCCGACGAGGAGGGCGTCACCCAGCGGCGGCACGTGCCCCGGCTGCGGGCGAAGGACCCCATGCGGCGGGGTCTGGTCACCACCTTCCTCGGCGGCGGGCACTCCCTGTCCATGGAGATGCTGGAGCGCGTCGGCGGCTGGCCGGAGGAGTTCTTCTTCACCCACGAGGAGACCGACCTCGCCTGGCGGGCCCTGGACGACGGCTGGAAGATCCTCTACGAGCCGGCGCTGCTGCTCCAGCACCCCAGGACCAGCCCGGCGCGGCACGCCGTCTACTACCGGATGACCGCGCGCAACCGGGTCTGGCTGGCCAAGCGGAATCTTCCCGCCCCGCTCGTACCGCTCTACCTGGGCAGCTGGACGGCGATGACGCTGCTGCGCACCCGCTCCGGCGAGGGCCTGAAGGCGTGGTTCGGCGGCTTCGCGGAGGGGGTGCGGCAGCCCTGCGGCGAGCGGAAGCCGATGCGCTGGTCCACGGTCTGGCGGATGACCCGGCTGGGGCGGCCGCCGGTCATCTGAGCCCGGCGGCCGCACCTGCGGGGTCAGCGGCCGCACCTGCGGGGTCAGGCAGGGGCCGCCCCCGCCCACAGCCCGTCCCGCGTCAGCCCGAGCAGTTCGATGGCGTTCCCCCGGACGATCCGCTCCACCACGTCGTCCGGGAGGTGCGCCATCTGCTCCTCCCCCACCTCGCGCGAGCGCGGCCAGGTGGAGTCGGAGTGCGGGTAGTCGGTCTCGTACAGCACGTTCCCCGCCCCGATGGCGTCCAGGTTGCGCAGCCCGAAGGCGTCGTCGAAGAAGCACCCGTACACATGCCCGGCGAACAGCTCCGACGGCGGGCGGGTCACCTTGTCGGCGACACCGCCCCAGGCGCGGTTCTCCTCCCAGACGGTGTCGGCGCGTTCCAGGATGTACGGGATCCAGCCGATCTGGCCTTCCGCGTACATGATCCGCAGCCCGGGGAAGCGTTCGAACTTTCCGCTCATCAGCCAGTCGACCATCGAGAAGCAGCAGTTGGCGAAGGTGATCGTGGAGCCGACGGCCGGGGGCGCGTCCGCCGAGGTGGACGGCATCCGGGAGGACGAGCCGATGTGCATGGCGATCACGGTGCCGGTCTCGTCGCAGGCGCGCAGGAAGGGGTCCCAGCCGTCGCCGTGGACGGAGGGCAGGCCGAGGTGGGGCGGTATCTCGGAGAACGCGACCGCGCGCACGCCCCGGGCGGCGTTGCGGCGGACCTCGGCGGCGGCCAGTTCCGCGTCCCAGAGGGGGACGAGGGTGAGCGGGATCAGCCGGCCGTGCGCGTCGGGGCCGCACCACTCCTCGACCATCCAGTCGTTGTAGGCGCGGACGCCGAGCAGCCCCAGCTCGCGGTCCTTGGCCTCGGTGAAGGTCTGGCCGCAGAAGCGGGGGAAGGTCGGGAAGCAGAGCGCCGACTGGACGTGGTTGAGGTCCATGTCGGCGAGGCGCTCGGGGACGCTGTAGGAGCCGGGCCGCATCTGCTCGTACGTGATGACCTCCAGCCTGATCTCGTCGCGGGTGCAGCCGACGGCGGTGTCCAGGCGGGTCAGGGGGCGGCGCAGGTCCTCGTACACCCACCAGTCGCCGACGGGTCCTTCGTCGCCGGGGGCGCCCATGACGGGGGCGAAGCGGCCGCCGAGGAAGGACAGCTCCTTCAGGGGCGCGCGGACGATCCGGGGTGCCGTGTCCCGGTACTTCGACGGGAGCCGGTCCCGCCAGACATGAGGGGGTTCCACCGTGTGGTCGTCCACCGAGATGATCCTGGGGAAGGTCGCCATGCGTTCACGGTAGCGCTGATCTGACGAGTCGTCAGCTCATCGGCGGGCCGTCCCGGACCGGGCCGTCCACGACAAAAAGCCCGCGAAGGGGAACCCCGGACCGCCCCCATCCCTCTTACCGGACAGCTGTCCGAAACGCGTATACACCCTGTGTATAGTGCGAGCCCCCGCCCCCGGCGAAGGGCGGGAGCCCAGAACCGTCCGCACAGCCAGGGGGATTCCCTTCCATGTCCGCCCACCCCAGGAACCCCGCCGGCGCCGCACCCGCCCCGGCCGCCGCCGCCCGCAGGAGGACCCGCGTCCGCCGGGGAGCCGCCGCGACAGCCGCCGCCGTCGCCCTCGCCCTCGGCCTCGGCGCCTGCTCCATGGAGACCACCGCGCCCGCCGACGCCCGCGCCAAGGCGCTCGCCGACGGCCGCACGATCTCCCCCAGCGGCCCCACCGAGCCCGTCGACTGCGAGCGGGCCAAGTGCATCGCGCTGACCTTCGACGCTGGCCCCGGCAAGGACACCCCCGAGCTGCTGGACACCCTGGAGCGGGAGCGGGTGCCCGCCACCTTCTTCCTGATGGGCCGCAACCACATCGTCCGCTACCCGAAGGTCGTCAAGCGGCTGTACGCGGAGGGCCACGAGGTCGCCAACCACACCTGGAACCACCGCCGTCTCGACACCCTGAAGCGGGACGAGATACGCACGGAGCTGGAGCGCGTCCAGGTCGCCCTGGAGAAGCTGACCGGGGAGCGGCCCACCCTGATGCGGCCGCCGCAGGGCCGGATCAACGACGACGTCACCGCCGTCTCCAAGGAGCTGGGGCTCGCCCAGATCCTGTGGAGCGCCACCGCCAAGGACTACTCCACCAACGACTCGAAGCTGATCGAGAAGCGCATACTGAAGCAGGCGTCCCGCGACGGCGTCATCCTGCTGCACGACATATACGACGGAACCGTGCCCGCCGTCCCCGGGATCATCGAACGGCTCAAAGAGCGCGGTTACACATTTGTCACGGTTTCCCAGCTGCTGGCCCCCGCGCAGGCCAACCCCGGGGAGATCTACCGCCCCTGAGGCCCCTCCCGCCCGGAATGCCACGATCTGCCCGATCGGATGAAATATCCCGCAGGTCAAACCCGCACGAACAGCACCTCCACCATCGCCCCGGAACGCCGCTGCCGCCCCCGAGGTAAAGACGGCGCGGCAACACGGTGAAAAGGTAATGAAGATCCCAAAGAGGGGGTTATCGTACAGCGGGCTCCGGCCACGCGGCGACGAGGACGCGCCTCGCTGCTGACGGGGCCGCCATGCACAAGGCAGACTGTCGGATGCGAATCGGCAGTTCGGGGCAGGGAGCAGCAATGGACCGTGACAACGGGCCACGCGTACCGGAGCAACGAAGCCCAGCGCCCAGGGTCGGCGTCGACCTGCGCTTCAGCGTGCTCGGGCCGGTACGTGCCTGGCGTGATGGGGAGCCGTTGCCGTCCGGCTCCCCCCAGCAACGAGCCCTGCTGTGCGCGCTGCTGTTGCGCGACGGCCGGACCGCGACGGCATCGGAGCTGATCGACGCCATCTGGGAGGACGATCCGCCCTCCCAGGCGCTCGCCGCGCTGCGCACCTACGCCTCCAGGCTGCGCAAGATCCTCGGCGCGGGCACCCTGGTCAGCGAGGCCGGGGGCTATGCCATCCGGGTCCGGCGGGACAGCGTCGACCTCTTCGTCGCCCAGGAGCTGGCCGCCGAGGCGGAGAAGACCCGCTCCACGGACCGGGAGCAGGCCCGCACCCTCATCGCCAAGTCGCTGGGGCTGTGGGACGGGGAGGCGCTGGCGCACGTCCCCGGCCCGTTCGCGGAACGCCAGCGCACCCGGCTGGACGAATGGCGGCTCCAGCTCCTGGAGACCCGCCTCGACCTCGACCTGGAGTCCGGCTGCCACGCCGAGGCCGTCTCCGAGCTGACCGCGCTGACCGCCGCCCACCCGCTGCGCGAGCGGCTGCGCGAACTGCTCATGGTGGCGCTCTACCGCGGCGGCCGGCAGGCGGAGGCGCTCGCGGTGTACGCGGACACCCGCCGGCTCCTCGCCGAGGAGCTGGGCGTCGACCCCTGCCCCGAACTCGCCCAGCTCCAGCAGCGGATCCTCCGCGCCGACGAGGAGCTGAACCGGCCCGGCGGGCGGGACGCCCCGGCGCCCAGGATCGCCCAGCCCGCACAGCTGCCCGCCACCGTGCCCGACTTCACCGGCCGCTCCTCCTTCGTCCGCAAGCTGAGCGTCCAGCTGAGCGCCGTCGACGGCCCGGTCATGGCGGTGTCGGCGCTCGCGGGCATCGGCGGCGTCGGCAAGACGACCCTCGCCGTCCATGTCGCCCACGCGGCCCGGCCGCACTTCCCCGACGGCCAGCTCTACATCGACCTCCAGGGCGCCGGGGCCCGCGCCACCGAACCCGTCGCCGTCCTCGGCGCCTTCCTGCGCGCGCTCGGCACCCCGGACGCCCAGATCCCCGACTCCCTCGACGAGCGGGCCGCCCTCTACCGCTCCACCCTCGCCGGCCGGCGGCTGCTGGTGCTGCTGGACAACGCCCGCGACGCCGCCCAGATCCGGCCGCTGCTGCCCGGCGCCGCCGGCTGCGCCACCCTCATCACCAGCCGCGCCCGGCTGGTCGACCTCGCCGGGGCGCACCTCATCGACCTCGATGTGATGTCCCCGGAGGAAGCCCTCCAGCTCTTCACCCGGATCGTCGGCGAGGAGCGGGTGCGGGCCGAGCGCGAGGCCGCCCTCGACGTGGTCGCCGCCTGCGGCTTCCTGCCGCTGGCCATCCGGGTCGCCGCCTCCCGGCTGGCCGCCCGCCGCACCTGGACCGTCTCCGTCCTCGCCGCCAAGCTGGCCGACGAGCGCCGCCGCCTGGACGAACTCCAGGCCGGCGACCTCGCCGTCAAGGCCACCTTCGAACTCGGCTACAAGCAGCTCGAACCCGGGCAGGCCCGCGCCTTCCGCCTCCTCGGCCTCACCGACGGCCCCGACATCTCCCTCGACGCCGCCGCCGCCCTCCTCGACCTGCCGGTCCACCGCACCGAGGACCTCCTCGAAGACCTCGTCGACACCTCCCTCCTGGAATCCGCGGCGCCCGGCCGCTACCGCAGCCACGACCTCATCCGCCTCTACGCGCGTTCCTGCGCCGAACGCGACGAGACCTCCGACGACTGCCGGGCCGCCCTCTCCCGGCTGCTCGACTTCTACCTCGCCACCGCCGCACGGGTGTACGCCATCGAACGCCCCGGCGACACCCTCCCGGGCCATCTCGCGCCCACCGGGGACACCGGGCTCTCCTTCTCCGACCGCCAGACCGCCCTGGACTGGCTCTACACCGAGGCCCACACGCTGCTGACCTGCGCCCACCAGGCGACCTCGGGCCCGGGGCTGCGCCGCGCCGTCGATCTGCTGTGGGCGGCCGGGGACCTCGCCGAGTCGGGGGCCAACTCCAAGCAGTACGAGGCCGCCGCCGTCGCCGCCTGCCAGGCCGCGCGGGCCGCCGGGGACGCGCACGCCCAGGGCCGCGCCCACACCGTCCTCACCGACGTCCATCTGATCGTGGGCCGGTACCAGGAGGCGGAGGAGCACGCCCGGCAGGCCACGCTCCTCGCCGAGCGGGCGGGCGACCCCGCGCCGGTCTTCTGGGCCAACAACAACCGGGGCATCGCCGCGCTCAACATGGACCGGTACCAGGAGGCGGAGGGCTTCCTGCGGCAGGCCATCGAGGACTTCCGGCGGGAGGGCAACGCCCACTGCGAGGCGAGCGCCCTGTGCAACAACGCCCGGCTCCAGCTGCGGCTGGGCCGGATCGAGCAGGCGATCGTCCTGGCCCGGCACGGGCTGGAGATCTACGTCCGGCAGGGGCACACCCTGCGGGTGGCGAACGCCCGGTACGCGCTGGGGGTGGTGCTGACCCAGGCGGGGCGGCTCACCGAGGCGCTGGAACAGCTGCTCGACGCCCAGGACGGCTTCGAGGCCAACCGCCAGCGGCTGTGGGAGGGGGCGACCCAGTTCCGGATCGCCCAGGTCCATCTGGCGGCCCGCCGGCCGGCCCGCGCCGCCCAGCACGCGGAACAGGCCCTCGCCATCGGCTGCATGGGCGGCGACCACATCCGCGCGGGCGTGCTGATCACCCTGGGCCGGGCGCTCACCGCGCTGGGCCAGGTGGACCGGGCGCGCGCCTGCTGGCAGGAGGCGCTGGCCCTGCACGAGGCGTCGGGAGCCGCCGAGGCCGAGGAGGTGCGCGGCCTGCTGGCGCCGCTGACGGCGGCCTGACGGCCCGCCACACGGGGCCGTGCGGGGCCGCCGACGGCACGGAGAGGGCCCGGGAGGCACCGGGAGGACCCCGGGGCGCCGGACGGGCCGCGGGGCGGCAGGCGCCCGCCCCGGGGCCCTGGGGCGGGCGGAGGGCGACGCCGTGCCACAGGCGTACCGGAACCGTGCCACAGGCGCACGTGAGGCGTGGCGGCGGCGTACCGGCGGCGTGCGTGAGGCGTGGCGGCGGCATACCGGCGGCGTGCGAGAGGCGTGGCGGAGGTGCGCGGGAGCCGTCCCGCCCCATCGCCCGCACCGCCGGGCGACCGAGACGAAACCGTAACCTCGGGCGAACGGGGCCGGTCACGGGCCCGGGGGACGTTCCTCCAGCTCGCCCCGTCCGGAGGCGCACCCTCCGGGCGGCGGACGGGGGCAGAGCGGACGATTCCGCTCGCCCGGGGGTTGTAACAGCCTTCTGCCAGGACGTTCATCGAATGTTTATGGCGCTCGGGGATGCTCATGCGCAGTCGATCCGTCGCGTCGGGGGGCACACGGATCAGCTCGGGACTTCACCACACCGGGGGGCGGGTGAGGGTCCCACGGCCTTCCGTCCGGCGACCCTCGGGGGAGTCTCCGGGCGGGAGGCCCTTGCTGTTTGAATCTCACACCAGCACCACAACGCACAACCATGGGGGACAACCATGAACGACACCGACACCGACACCGACATCGCCGGCGACGGCACCATCCGGAACGACAGCCTCACCGAGAGCGCGCTCCAGAACCCCACCACCGTCCCGGTCTCGGACGGCGGCGCCGGGGAGACGATCCTGCCACCGGACCGCCATACGCCGGTCCTCCCGCCGACCGGACCCACCGTGCCGGCCGCTCCCGCCGAGCCGGCCGAGCCCGCCGGCTCCGCCGCCCGGGCGGCGGAGGGCGAGTCCGACGCCACGGCCACCGGAACCGCCGGTGACGTGATCCGGCTGATGGACCGCCACACTCCGTCGATCCCCGTGGGCTCCGGCCCCGACGGGGAGTCGATCCGCCTCCAGGACCGGCACACCCCGGCGCCGCCGCGGCTCATCCGCGACCGGCTCGCCGGGACCCGGGACCGGCACACCCCGAACCCGCCGCGCCCCTGACACCGGCGGCCGGCGGGACCCGCACGGACCCGGGCCGACAATCCGAACGGCAGGTCCGGTCCAGGACCCCCGTCCACCGGCCGAATAGTGACCCTGCGTAAGGGATACAGAAGCGAAGAACTGAGCGGGACTTCACCCGTAGGTGTACGGCCGCGACGGCCCGGAGGGGAGCCGTCGCGGCCGTTCCCTGTGGTCCCGGCCGCCCCGTACGGGGGCTCTCACCATGCCAGCTCTGCCCCGGAAGCCATCTGACGCCCAATCAGCACCACCGGGGGGCGGTTACCGGTCGAACCCGGTCCCTCACAATCAGTTGCGGAAAACCCTCCCGCGACCACGCGATGACGGTGTGTACTTGGCCGGGTCGTTTTCCTGACGAACCCGACCACCGTCCTCTCCGAGGTCTATTCGATGATCGAGATACCGGATCTGGCCATCGTCGCCGCCGGAGCCCTGGCGGCGACGGCGCTGCTGCTCGGATGCGCCCTGCTGCTCTCCCGCCACCGCGGGCAGCGGCTGCGCGCGGAGGTCGAGGAACTCCGCACCCGTCTCACGGACTCCCGTACCGAACGGGACCGTGCGGCACGGGCGCACACCGCCGAGATCGTCCATCTGGCCCATGAACGGATCCCGGCCGCCGCCACCCGCGCCGCGCACCCCCATGTCCCCGTGCCCGGACCACTCGACCCCGGATTCGTCCACAGCCAGTTCGGCGCCGGGATGGAGGCCGCGCTCCACGGCGTCGCCACCGCGATGTTCCAGGAGCGCAAGCGCGTCGACGCCGCGGCCCGCGCGGGCATGCGCGGCGCCACCCGGGAGATCCAGGCCGGGCTCTACCGGCTCCAGGACGTGCTGCGCGGGCTCCAGCAGCGCTACGACGACCCCGACCTGTCGCAGACCCTCTACTCCCTCGACCACGAGAACGAACAGTCCCTGCGCCGCGCCCAGGTGGCCGCCGTCGTCTGCGGCGCCTGGGTCGGACTGGCCCGCCAGGACTCCCACCTGGTCGACGCCGTCACCGGCGGGCAGTCCCGGCTCATCGGCTACCAGCGGGTGCACATCAGCAACCACCTGGAGCCCGGGACCGCGCTCGTCTCGCACGCCGTCGAGCCCGTGGCGATCATCGTCGCCGAGCTGCTCGACAACGCCCTGCGGCACTCCTCGCCGGACACGACCGTCACGGTGAACCTGGAGCGCGCCCACCACGGGGTCACCGTCACCGTGGACGACGCCGGGGTGGGCATGGCCACCGACGAACGCGACTACGCCCAGCGCATGGTGGCGGGCAGCGACCCGATCCTCCTGTCCGAACTCGGCGACCCGCCCCGGATGGGACTCGCCGCGATCGGCCAGCTGACCCGCCAGTTCGACCTGTCCGTGGACCTCTCCTCGCCCTCCCCCTTCGGCGGGGTACGGGCCGTACTGCTGGTCAGAAATCACTTGCTGAGCCACATCGACCCGGCCGAGCGCCCGCCGTCGGCGAGCGCGCCCCACTCCACCAGGCCCACGGCACCGCCCCCCGACCCCTACGCCGCCCCGCAGGCCCCACCGGAGCCCCGGAGCCTGCCGGCCCCCACCGGACCGCCGCTCTACCCCGGACCCCCCGACTACCCCGGCCCCCCCGGCGGGACCCCCCTCCCCTACGGCACCCCGCCGGCCGGCGTCCCGGTACCGGGCACACCGCCCGCCGGGGTGCTGCTCCCCCCCGCCTCCCCCATCCCCCACCTCTCCCCCGCACCCTCCGTTCATGACGCCATCACCCACGACCCCGTGTCCGGCGACGACGACGGCCTGCCCAAGCGCCGCCGCCGGCTCCGCCCCGCCCCGTACACCGCGCAGGTCCAGCCCCAGACCCGGCCGCCCCAGCCCCCCACACGCACCCCCGAGGAGGCCGCAGCGGCCCTCGGGGCGCTCCAGGCCGGGACCGCGGCCGCCCGCAACGCCGCCGACCCCGAAGGGAACGACCCCCGATGACCAGCCGCACCTCCCGCGACACCGGTGACACCGCGTGGGTGCTCGACCCGATCCTGGAAATCCCCCACGTCCGGGCAGCCGTCCTGCTCACCCGGGACGGCCTCGTCTCCGGCTACTCGGACTGTCTCTCCCAGGCGTCCGCCGAACGGGTCGCCGCGATCACCAGCACCGTGCAGGGGGCCTGCCGCACCGCGGCGGCGGCCTTCGCCGACCAGAGCGGCGCGGAGGTGCGCCAGGTGGTCGTCGAGTCGGACCACGGCTACATCCTCGTGGCCCCCACCACCCATGGCACCTGTGTGGCCGCCTATGGCGATCCCGAGGTGCGGCTCGACCTCCTCGCCCACCGCGTCCACTCCCAAGTGGCCCGGCTCGGTGAGAAGGCCATGGCAGCCGCGCCCCGCGGAGCCAGTGGCCACACCCCGGCATGACCGGCCGCCGGGGTGGCCGGCCCCTGGTCCCCGCCTATGTGTCCACCGGAGGCAGGACCCGGCCGAGCCGCAACAGCCTGGAACGCCTCTCGGTGCTCACCGGGCTGACCACCTGCCCCGAGGACCCGGCTCCCGGCTCCGCGTCCCTCTGCGGTGCCGGGCCGCCGCCCTTACCGGCCCCCGCGGCGGCCCTGGCCACCACGGCCCCGGCCGCCGCTCCCCCGGCCCGCCCCCGTCCGCCCGCCCACGCCCACCCGCCCGACGTACCGCCCGACCTTCCCGCCGCCCAGCGGTCGCTGCTGGGCACCCTCGACGGCGGCTCCCTCACCGTCGTGGAGACGGCCGCCCTGCTGGAACTGCCCGTGTCCGCCGTACGGGTGCTCGCCGCGCATCTCATCGACCTGGGACTGGTGAACGCCCGGCCGCCCATCCCCCATGCCGCCCAGCCCGACCCAGATCTGTTGGAGAGAGTCGCCGATGGCCTCCGCGCCCTCAAGCTCTAGCGGCCTGCACCTGCCGGACAGCGCCCGCGAACTGGTGAAGATCCTGATCGCAGGCCCCTTCGGGGTCGGCAAGACCACCCTGATCGACTCCGTGTCCGAGATCCGGCCGCTCCACACCGAGGAGCAGCTCTCGGAGGCGTCCGTCGCGGTGGACAGCCTCGCCGGGGTACGGGACAAGACCACCACCACCGTCGCCATCGACTTCGGCCGGATCTCCCTCACCGGGGGGATCGTGCTGTATCTGTTCGGCACGCCCGGCCAGGAGCGGTTCCGCTCGCTGTGGTCGGACATCGCCTACGGGGCGCTGGGCGCGCTGGTGCTCGTCGACACCCGCAGGATCGACGACTCCTTCGAGGTGCTGAGCCTGGTGGAGGACGCGGGGCTGCCGTACGCGGTGGCCCTGAACACCTTCCCGGACGCCCGCCAGTACACCGAGGAGCAGCTGCGGGCCTCCCTGGACCTGGAGCCCGACACCCCGATGGTCGTCTGTGACGCGCGGGACGCGCACGCCTCGATCGACGCGCTGATCGCGCTGGTGCAGCACATGCTGACCCGGATGACCCGGCTGCCCGAGCAGGGCGGGGCCGTGCCCGACGCCGGTGACCCCGTACCGGATCAGGTGCCGCACCAGGTGCCGCGGCCGCTGCCCGCTCCGCCGCCGGGGCCGCTGCCGGATCCGGCGGCGGAGTGGGCTCCCGCGAAGGGACCGGGCAAGGGTCCGGGACCGTATCCGGACGCGGGACCGGTCCCTGGTACGGGTACGGACACGGGTGCGGGGGCGTGGTTCCGGTGAACGCCCCCCACGCCCCCGTCGGCCGGGTGCCCGCCGGGCACCGGCCCATCCGGCTCTGGGAGGACGGTTTCGCCGTCGACCCGCACCGGTACTACGAACTGCTGCGTGCCCAGGGCCCGATCGGCTGGGCGGAGCTGGCGCCGGGGATCCCGGCGTACATCGTCGTGGACCGGCGGGCCGCCCTCGATCTGCTGCACGACTCGGAGACCTGGTCGCACGATCCGCGCGCCTGGGAGGCGACGGTCACCGAGGACTCGCCCATCCTGGGGATGATGCGGTGGCGGCCCAACACCCTGTTCGCGGACGGGGACACCCATGTCCGCTACCGCCGCACCCTGGTGGACGCGTTCAGCCGGATCGAGCCGCACGACCTGCGGGAGCGGGTGCACCGGGCGGTCGACATCCTGGTCTCCCGGTTCGGGCCGCGCGGCAGCGCCGATCTGGTGGCCGAGTTCTGCCGGCCGCTGATGGGTCTGATCTTCAACAATCTCTTCGGTCTGCCGGACAGCGAGAGCGACCGGCTCACCGACTCGATGGCGCAGATCGTGGAGATCGCGGAGAGTTCGGCGCAGGCGGAGGCCGAGTACGGGGCCTATGTCCTGGAGCTGATCGCGACCAAGATGGCCCGCCGGGGCAACGACCTCACCAGCTGGCTGCTGGACCATCCGCTGGGGCTGACCCCGGAGGAGGTGACCTGGCAGGTCTTCTACACGCTGGGCGCCGGGCACGAGCCGACGGCGAACCTGGTCTCCAACGCGCTCTCCCGGATCCTCGGGAACCCGGCGTACTACACCACCCTCACCAGCGGTTCCCGGCCGGTCCTGGACGCGGTGGTGGAGGTGCTGCGGTACGAGACGCCGCTCGCCAACTACGGCATCCACTACGCGCGCCAGCCCACGAGCCTGCACGGGGTGTGGATACAGACCGCCGTGCCGGTCGTCATCTCGTACGGGGCGCTGGCGTACTTCGCGGAGAAGGAGTCGGGCGGGGAGCGCCATCCCAGCGACGCGTCCCATCTGTCCTGGTCGGCGGGGCCGCACACCTGTCCGGTGAAGCAGCACACGCTGCTGATCGCGACGGAGGCGATCGAGCGGCTGACGCAGTGGCTGCCGGATCTCTCGCCGGTGCTCGCCCGGGACCGGCTGACCTGGCGGCCGGGTCCGTTCCACCGGTCGCTGACGGAGTTCCCGGTGCGGTTCACGCCGCGGACGCCGGACCAGTCGGGGGGAGAGGGGGCGGCGCTCTGAGTCAGCGGGCCGAGCGGGCGCGCAGCTCGGCCTTGAGGACCTTGCCGCCGGCGTTGCGGGGCAGTTCGGGGACGAAGGCGACCTCGCGGGGGACCTTGTAGTTGGCCATCTCCCGGCGGGCCCAGGCGATCAGTTCGCCGGCGGTGAGGGTGGCGCCCCGGCGGCGGACCGCGTACGCCTTGGCGACTTCGCCGAGGCGGCCGTCGGGGATCCCGACCACGGCGACGTCGGCGATGTCGGGGTGGAGGCCGAGGAGGCGTTCGATCTCGGCCGGGTAGGCGTTGAAGCCGCCGACGGTGAACATGTCGGTGACGCGGTCGGTGATCCTGAGGTTGCCGGCCGGGTCGAGGACGCCGATGTCGCCGGTGCGCAGCCAGCCGTCCGCGTCGACGGCGGCGGCGGTGGCCCCGGGGTCCTCGAAGTAGCCGCGCATCACCTGGTGGCCCCGGACGAGGATCTCGCCGGGTCCGCCGGGTGGTCCGCCGCTCGGGGCGAGGACCCGTATCTCGGTGCCGGGGATCGCGCGGCCGCTGGTGGCGGCGACGGTCTCCGGCGGGTCGTCGCGGCGGCACATGGTGACGATGCCGCCGGCCTCGGAGAGTCCGTACGCGGTGAGGACGGTGGCGATCCGCAGCTCGCCCCGGAGCCGTTCGACGAGCCGCAGCGGGACGACGGCGGCGCCGGTGACGACGAGACGCAGCGCGCTCAGGTCGTGCCGGTCCCGGGCGGGGTGGTCCAGCAGGGACTGGTGCAGCGTCGGCGGCCCGGGGAGCACGGTGACGCGTTCGGCGGCGATCCGGGCGAGGGCCGTACCGGCGTCGAAGACGGGCTGGGGGATCATCGTGGCGCCCCGGGTGAGGCAGGCGATGATCCCGGCCTTGTAGCCGAAGGTGTGGAAGAAGGGGTTCACGATCAGATAGCGGTCGCCCTCGCGCAGTCCGGCCAGCTCGCTCCAGAGGGTGTAGCAGCGCAGGGTCTGGGCGTGGGTGATGACGGCGCCCTTGGGGCGGCCGGTGGTGCCCGAGGTGTAGACGATGTCGGAAGGGGACGCGGGGTCGACGGCGTCGGCGCGGGCGCGGACTCCGTCGGCGGTGATGGCGGCGCCGGCGGCGAGGAAGCGGGCCCAGGTGCGGTGGCGGTCGTCCGCGGGGGCGGTGTCGGCGAGGACGACGATCTTCTCCAGCGCGGGGAGTTCGGCGCCGGCGGCGCGCAGGGCGGCGACGTAGGAGGTGCCGAGGAAGGTGCCGGTGACGAAGAGGAGCCTGGCCCGGCTGCGGGCGAGGACGTCGGCGGCCTCGGGGCCCTTGAAGCGGGTGTTGAGGGGGACGAGGACGGCGCCCGCCGTGACGGCGCCGAGGGCGGCGGTGATCCAGTCGGGGGTGTTGGGGGCCCAGATCGCGACCCGGTCGCCGGGGTGGATCCCGGCGGCGATCGTGGCGGCGGCGGCCCGTTCGACCCGGGCGCCCAGCTCGGCGTAGGAGATGCGGACCGGGCCGTCGGCGACGGCCTCGCGGCGCGCGTACCGGTGGGCGGCGTCGCGGACGAGGGCGCCGATGGTGCCCCAGCGGAGGTCGCCCCGGGGGTCCTCGTCCTGCTGCGGGGCCGCACCACCCCGGATGCCTGCCGGCCCGTCCGTCCGGTCTGCCGGGTCGTCGTCCATGACCGCCCCCCTTTTACTGACTATCCGTCAGATTAGCGGTAGCCTGACGCGCTGTCAGCAGTCGGGAACGGACGGCGGAGGTGCCCGTGGCCGGTCTCAAGGACGCGGCGGCGATCGCCGGAATCGGACAGACCGCGTTCGCCAGGCGGCTGCCCGAATCCGAGAAGACGCTCGCCTGCCGGGCGATCGTGGCCGCCCTCGACGACGCGGGCGTCGACGCCTCCGAGGTGGACGCCTTCGCCTCGTACACCATGGAGGAGACCGACGAGGTCGAGGTCGCCAAGGCCGTCGGCGCCGGTGACGTGACCTTCTTCTCGAAGGTCGGGTACGGCGGCGGGGGCTCCTGCGCCACCGTCGGCCATCTGGCCGCCGCCATCGCGACCGGGCAGGCGAGCGTGGGCGTCGCCTGGCGCTCCCGCAAACGCGGCAGCGGCCCCCGTCCCTGGACCAACACGGCCGCACAGCTGCCGACACCAGCGCAGTGGACCCGCCCGTTCGGGCTGCTGCGGCCCGCCGACGAGATCGGGATGCTCGCCCGCCGCTACATGCACACCTACGGCGCCACCCGCGAGCACTTCTTCCAGGTGGCGCTGGCCTGCCGCAACCGCGCCAACCAGAACCCGGCGGCCGTGATGTACGAACGGCCCCTCACCCGGGACATGTACATGAACGCGCGCTGGATCAGCGAACCCCTCTGCCTCTTCGACAACTGCCTGGAGACCGACGGCGCGCTCGCCTGCGTCGTCGTCTCCGCCGAACGCGCCAGGGACGCCCGGCACCGGCCCGTCTACGTCCACGCCGTCGCCCAGGGGCTGCCCGCCCAGCACCACGGCATGGTCAACTACTGGAACGACGACCCCCTCACCGGACCCGCGTGGACGGCCGCCCGGCAGCTGTGGAAGCACGCCGACTTCGGCCCCGAGGACGTGGCCGTCGCCCAGATCTACGACGCCTTCACCCCGCTGATCCCGCTCTCCCTGGAGGGATACGGCTTCTGCGGGCGCGGCGAGGGCGCCGCCTTCACCGAGGGCGGGGCCCTG
This sequence comes from Streptomyces yaizuensis, assembly GCF_034961445.1. Classification (NCBI taxonomy): domain Bacteria; kingdom Bacillati; phylum Actinomycetota; class Actinomycetes; order Kitasatosporales; family Streptomycetaceae; genus Streptomyces; species Streptomyces yaizuensis. The sequence continues at coordinate 252,648 of NZ_BSBI01000010.1, read as the reverse complement.
GAGATCGGCGGCCGGCTGCCGCTGAACACGTCCGGCGGCGGGCTGAGCGAGGCGTACGTCCACGGCTTCAACCTGATCACCGAGGGGGTACGGCAGCTGCGCGGCGACTCGACCGCGCAGGTGGCGGGGGCCGCGACCTGCCTGGTCACGGCGGGCGAGGGCGTTCCGACATCCGCACTGCTGCTGAGGAGCTGACATGACCACCGAGCCGTCGCCGGGCTTCCTCGACCCCGTGCCCGACGAGGACGGGGCCCCGTTCTGGGCGTACGCGGCCCGGGGCGAGCTGCGGGTGCAGGCGTGCGCGGACTGCGGGGAGCCGCGGTTCCCGCCGCGCCCCTGCTGCCCGCACTGCCACTCCTTCAGCGGCGAATGGCGGCGGATGAGCGGCCGGGGCCGGATCTGGTCCTTCGTGGTGCCGCACCCGCCGCTGCTGCCCGGATACGCCGAGGTCGCCCCGTACAACGCCGTCCTGGTGGAACTGGCCGACGCCCCCCGGATCCGGCTCGCCGGCAATGTGGTCGCCACCCCCGGCGCCGCCGCGAACTCGGTCGACCCGGCCCGGCTGCGGATCGGGGCGGCGGTCCGGGCCGTCTTCGCGCCCGCAGCGCCCGGCGGCACCCCCGTACCGCGCTGGCTGCTGGAACGCGGATGAGCGTCCGCGTCGACGTCCAGGACGGCGTCGCGACCGTCACCCTGGACCGCCCCGGCCGGCTGAACGCGATCGACCTGGAGGCGGCGGCCCGCCTCGCGGACATCTGGCGCGGCTTCCGCTCCGACGCCTCCGTCCGGGCGGTGGTGCTGACGGGCGCGGGCACACGCGCCTTCTGCACGGGCATCGACCGCGCGGTGGAGGTGGCCCAGCCCTCGTCCCCGTACTCCCTGGACGATCCGCTGCTGACGATCGGGCCCAAGGCGAACGACCTGTGGAAACCGGTGATCGCGGCGGTGGAGGGGATGGCCTGCGGGGGCGCGTTCTACCTGCTGGGCGAGTGCGAGTTCGTGGTGGCCTCCGAGGAGGCCGCCTTCTTTGACCCGCACACGTCGTACGGGATGGTCAGCGCCTACGAGGCGGCGTATCTGGCGCAGCTCCTCCCCTACGGCGAGGCCGCCCGGGTCGCCCTGATGGGCACGGCCGAACGCCTCTCGGCACCCCGCGCCCACACCCTGGGCCTGGTCACCGAACTCACCGCCCCGGGCGCCGCCCTGCCCGCCGCCCGCACCACCGCCGCCACGCTGGCCGCCCTGCCCACCGGCGCCCTCCAGGGCACCGTCCGCGCCCTGTGGTCCACCCGCGCCCCGGCCCTGGCGGCGGCCACCGCACTGGCCCCGCACCTGATCGCGCTGGGGAACCTGCCGGCACGGGAGCAGCGGGAGTTGTTCGCGGGGCGGTCACGGTCGTACGGAATGCGCTAGCCGGCCCCCGGTGCAGGGGAACACCCGGCCGAGTGGTCCCCCCACGGGCGGGGGCGACGGAGGCGGCCGCCCTTGTAGGGTCGACCCCGTCCGCTCGTCCCCGTACGAGGGAGAGAACCACGCATGCCGCCCCGCACGACCACCACCGCCCGCCAGCGCCGCGTCGGCGCGGAACTCCGCAAGATGCGCGAGGCGACGGGCATCAACGCCCGGGAGGCAGCGGCGCTCCTGGGCGTCGACCACACCAAGGTCAGCCATGTGGAGACCGCCCGCTTCGGGATCAGCGCCCGCCGGCTGCGCGCGCTGGCGGACATCTACGGCTGCACGGACCGGACTTACGTGGACGCGCTGGTGGAGATGGCGACGGACCGCACCAAGGGCTGGGACGAGGAGTACCGGGGCGTGCTCCCGGCGGGCTTCCTGGACCTCACGGACCTGGAGCGCAGGGCGACCTCTCTGCGGACGTACCAGATCGCGCATCTGCCGGGGCTGACACAGACGGAGGAGTACGCCCGCGCCGTCTTCCGGTTCGGGTTCCCCCGCCTGTCGCCCGAGGACGCCGAAGTGCGGATCGCCCACCGTCTGCGGCGGGCCCGGGTCCTCGACCGCGTGGACGGCCCGGACTTCAGCGCGGTGATCCACGAGGCGGCCCTGCGGATGCGCTTCGGAGGCATGGACACGGTCCGCGGGCAGCTCGGACATCTGCTGGAGCTGTCGGAGCGGCCGAACTGCACGCTGCGGGTGCTCACCTTCGAGGCGGACGGTTTCGCGGGCTCCGGCCAGTCGGTCCTCCTCGCGGGCGGCCCCGTGCCCTGGCTGGACACCGTCCATCTGGACTCCGCGCACGGAGCGCAGTTCCTGCACACCGAGGCGGAGTTGGACGTGTACCGGGAGCTGCTGGGGGCGGCGGAGGAGCGTAGCCTGCCCCCGGAGCAGTCGCGGGAATTCATCCGGGAGATCGCGCTCGGGCTCCGAAGGATCTGACGACCGGCCGACTCACTGGAGGCGCTCCCCGCGCGTGCGGGGATGGTCCCCTCGGCCCACCGGTTCAAGGCGGAGGCGAAGAGTGCTCCCCGCGTCCGCGGGGACGGCCGTCGTTCCGCTCACGGAAGGGTGCCGGGACGGCGGCCGCCGGGCCCGACGGTACGCCGGCCGGGGCGGCCGCGCCATCGGGCGGGGGGCCGGCGGGGCGGCTACCCCGGCTCCTCCTCCGCCGTGTCCAGCCGTGGCAGCGTGACGACGAAACGGGCGCCCCGGGCGCTGTCCCCGACGGTGAGCGTGCCGTGGTGGAGGGTCGTGATGTGGTGGGCGATGGCCAGGCCCAGGCCGGTGCCGCCGGTGTCGTAGCTGCGGGCGTCGTCCAGCCGGGTGAAGCAGTGGAAGACACGGGTCCGGTCCGCGGGCGGGATGCCGGGGCCGTCGTCGGCGACCTCCAGGAGGACCGTGCCCGCTCCCGGGTCGCCGTGGACGACGACCGCGATGCGGGCGTCCGCGTACCGCTCGGCGTTGTCGAGGAGGTTGCCCAGGACCCGCCCGAGGAGCTGGGTGTGGCCCCGGACCGGCGCCGGGCCGGCGGAGCCGGACACCGTCAGCCGCAGCCGTTCCGGCGGGCGGCGCCGGCCGCACTCCTCCCGGGCCAGGACGACCAGGTCCAGCGGCTCGCCGGAGTCGACCAGCGTCTCCTGGGCGCCGAGCCGGGTCAGCATCAGCAGATCCTCGGTGAGCCGCTGGAGCCGCATCGTGTCGCCCAGCGCCCGTTCCACCACCCGGGGCCAGTCCGCGTTCTGCGGCTGCGCCAGCGCGATCTCCAGTTCGGCGCGGAGGGCCGCCAGCGGGGTCCGCAGCTCGTGGGAGGCGTCGGAGGAGAACCGCCGCTGGCGTTCCACGGAGTCCTCCAGGCGGGCGAGCGAGTCGTTCATGGTCCGGGCCAGTCTGCTGATCTCGTTGTCGCCCGCGGGTACGGGGACCCGCTGGTCGAGCCGGTGGGCGCTCAGTTCGGTGAAGCGCAGCCGGATGGCCTCCATGGGGCGCAGGGCCCGCCCGGCGGCGTACCAGGTGCAGAAGCCGGCCAGCAGGGTCAGGCCCACGGCGATCCCCACCGTCCACCGCTCCATGGCCGCCAGTTCGGCCTGTTCCGCGTCCAGGGTGTTGACGGTGAGGAGCCGCAGCGGCGCCATGTCCTCCACACCGGGGGTGACGATCCGCAGCGGTCTCTGGACAGGCCCCTCCAGGAAGTCCGGCCACAGCGCGAGCTTCAGGGTGCCGGGGTGCGACTCTCCCTCGGGCCGGGCGTCCGCCAGGCCGGCGAGACAGTACTGCCGGGTGTGCGGGGGCAGCAACGCACTGCCCCGGGCGACGCTCTCGGCGCAGGACTCCAGGGTGGCCCCGCCGCCGATCTGGAGCCCCGAGATGCCCACGTCGGAACGGACCATGGCGGTCTCCAGGAGGGTCTCCCGCCAGTAGCTGACCACCAGGACGGCCCCGAAGGCGAGCGGCAGCGACACCATCAGCGCGGCCAGCAGCCCGGCCTTGGCGCGCATGCTCAGGGAGAAGCGGAACGGCCGCCGGAGCCGGGGGCGGCTCACGGCAGGGTCCGCAGGTCTTCCAGCCGGTAGCCCGCGCCTCTGACCGTGTGGATGGTCTGCCGCCGGAAGGGGGCGTCTATCTTCCGGCGCAGGGCGCTGACGTACACCTCCACGACATTGACGTCGCCCTCGAAGTCGCCCCAGACGTGTTCCAGGATCTCGGTCTTGGCGACGACCTCGCCGTGGCGGGAGGCGAGGTACCAGAGCACCGCGAACTCCCGCGCGGTCAGCGGCACGGGTGCCCCGGCCCGCTCGCAGCGGCGGGTCGCCGGGTCCACCCGCAGATCGCCCAGGACGAAGACCGGGGGCCGCTCCCGGCGGCCCCGGCGGACCAGTGCCCGCAGCCGCGCCACGAGGGCCACGTACGAGAAGGGCTTGGTGACGTAGTCGTCGGCGCCGGTGTCCAGCCCCTCGGCCTCGTCGTACTCGCCGTCCCGGGCGGTGAGCATCAGCACCGGCGTCCAGATCCGGGCCTCCCGCATCCGGGCGCAGACGCGCAGCCCGTTCATGCCCGGGAGCATGATGTCGAGGACCACGACGTCGTAGTCGTTCTCCAGGGCCAGTTCGAGACCCCGGATCCCGTTGTCGGCCACGTCCACCGCGAAGCCCTCGCCGGTCAGGCCCCGCCGCAGCAGCTCGACCAGTCGGGGATCGTCCTCCGCCACCAGAATCCGCATGATCGCAGTATCCCGGTGCCGAGCTGAGAGGAAGCTGAGGAGTGGTGATCAACGGGTTTACGGAACGTTGCTGAGGAATCCTCAGGATGCTTCAGCTTGCCCACAGCAAGCCGCTGCCAGCCTGTGGTTGTGCCCGGCCCACGGGATCGGGCTCAACGGGGGAACGGGGGAACCACGGGGGAAACGGGGGAAACGGGGGAGAGCCCGGGGTGCGGCCCGACCAGGCCGCACCCCGGGCTGACCCCGGTTCCTCCCCGACTCCTCCCCGGCTCTCCCGGCCGCGCTCCGCCGTCAGCGGCCCCGGCCGGTGGCCGTGCCCTTGCGCGCGTCCAGGGCGTACACGCAGCGGTCCTTGCTGCACGCGTACACCACACCGCCCCGGACCACCGGCGAACCGGTGATCTCGCCGCCCGTGGCCAGCTTCCACCGCAGCTGCCCCCCGGCCGCGTCCAGCGTGTAGAGGACGTGGTCGGCGGAGCCGAAGTGCACCCGGCCGTCGGCGACGACGGGCGAGCCCATCACCTCGCCGCCCGCCGCGAACCGCCACAGCGGGGTGCCGGTGACCGCGTCCAGCGTGTAGAGCGCGCTGCCGCTGCCCACATGGACATGGCCGCCGGTGACCAGGACCGGTTCGATGGACTGCCGTGACTCCGTCGCGATCCGCCAGCGGTCCTTGCCGGTGGCCGCGTCCAGCGCGTACACGGTGCCGAGGTAGTCCGCGAGATACACGCCGCCGCCGGTGACGGCCGGGCCCGGGGCGAAGGCCGGCGGGGAGAGGAAGACCGCCGGGGCCTCGAAGTGCCAGCGGACCATGCCGCTCGCGTTGTCGACGGCCAGGACCCGGGTGCCCGCCGCGACGTAGACATGGCCGTCCGGGGCGCAGTGCACCCGTACCGGTACGCCGCCGCAGGACGCCGCGTCGCCCACCGGGTAGGACCAGCGCTCCACGCCCGTACGGGCCTCCAGCGCCCGCAGCCGGGCGTCCTTCCACACGAACACCGTGTCGTCGTGGATCACCGGGCCGGACTCGGGGGTCTCGAAGTCGGTCTGGGCGCCGGAGATCTCCCACAGCTTCTCGCCGTTGGACGCCTCCCAGCCCTGGACGCCGCCGCCCCGGGTCGCGGTGATCACGGTGCCGCGCCGCGCCTTGAGGGAGTACACCCAGGCGTCCGCCTGGAGCCGCCAGCGCTCCTGGCCGCCCGCCGCGTCCAGCGCGTACAGCGTGGGCCCGTCGGAGGCGTGGATCCGGCCGCCGTCGACGGCCATCGTCCAGGCCACGTCCTTGGTCTTGAACTGGCGCCGGCCGGTCGCCACGTCCAGCGCGTGCACCTCGAAGGAGGTCACGTACAGCAGCTCGCCCGCGACCGCCGGCGTGCCCCAGACGTCGTTCGACATCCGAAAGCGCCACGGCCGCCAGTGGGCGGGGCTGTCGGGCGGAGACGCGGGCGGCGGCACGGGCGGGCGCGCGGGAGCGGGCGGGGCGGGGGCGACGCCCCCGGTCAGCCCGGCCGGCGGCCGGATCCAGCCGGTGGCCGGGCCCGCCTCTCCGGCGCCCGCACGGGCCGCGCCTCCGGCCCGGGGGCCGGGCCCGATCGGGACCTGGACCCCCGGCAGCACCACCGAGGCACCCGGCGCGGGGGCCGCGTGCGCGCCCCGGCCGGTGCCCGCCGGGGCCGCCGGCACGGGAGCCCCGCCCGTGCGGGGATCACCGGCGCCCCAGTCGGGCACGGGGCGCGGCGGCACCGCCGGCATGGGCGGCGGCGCCGGGGGCAGCGCGGGCGCCCGCGGCGCCACCGGCAGGGCGGGGGCGGCCGTCCGCCCGCCGCCCCGGCGCGCCTCGATCATCGCGGTCGCCCGGCCCGGCAGCCACGCCGACGCCGTGCCGCTGTCGTCCTCCGCCGCGAACAGATGCGGGGCGAGCTGCGCCTGAAGATCCTCCGGCGTGGGCCGCAGCGTCTTGTCGGACCGCATGCACGCCTCGATGAGGGGCCGCAGCTCGTCCGGCAGCCCGCTCAGGTCCGGCCCGTCGCGCAGCAGCATGAAGACCGTCTCGACCGGGTTGGCGCCGTGGAAGGGCGCGTGTCCGGTCGCCGCGAAGACCAGCGTGGAGCCGAGCGAGAAGACATCGCTCGCCCCGGTCACGCTCCGCGAGTCCCGCGCCTGCTCCGGTGACATGTACGCGGGGGTGCCCACGGCGACGTTGGTCATCGTCAGCCGGGTGTTGGACACGCCGGACGCGATCCCGAAGTCGATCACCCGTGGGCCGTCCTCGACGACGAGCACGTTCGACGGCTTCAGATCCCGGTGGACCAGGCCGGCGCCGTGGATCGACTGGAGCGCCTCGGCGATCCCCGCGGCGAGCCAGCGCACGGCCTGCGCGGGCAGCGGCCCGCACTCGTTCACTATCTCCTCCAGCGAGGGCGCCGGCACATAGGCGGTCGCCAGCCAGGGCACGGCGGCCCGGGGGTCGGCGTCCACCACGGCGGCCGTGTAGAAGCCGCTGACCGCGCGGGCGGCCTCCACCTCGCGTGTGAAGCGGACACGGAACAGCTGGTCCTCGGCGAGTTCGGTGCGTACGGTCTTGATCGCCACCCGGCGGCCGGACGCCGACCGGGCGAGATAGACCAGCCCCATGCCGCCTGCTCCGAGCCGGCCCAGCACTTCGAACGGGCCGATCCGTCTCGGATCGTGCTGCGTCAGCTGCTCCATACCTGCCTGCCACCTCCCCGTATGGGCCCCTGCCTCGCCGCCGGGCTCAACGACCTCCGGCAGCGGTACCCACCCTGATTCTTCCTGTCCGGGGCCCCGGTTGCGAACCCGGGGGCGGATCGGCGTGTGTCATCCGTATTCGGGCACGGGGCCCGGACCCTGCCGTCACCGCCCGGCCCGCCCCCGGCGGCGGCGACACACCGGGCGGGAACAGCGGCCGGTGGCGGGGCGGGCACGGGGGAGCACCCCATTTGCAGTCGGCCGAATCGCGCGCCGATCACCCCTCGGTAAGCTGACGGCATGACCGGACAAGTACGCACTGTCGACGGCCGAGTGGCCGGTCGACGTGGCCAGGCGACGCGGCAGAAGCTGCTCGACTGCCTCAGCGAGATGCTCAGCTCGTCGCCGTACCGGGACGTCAAAGTCATCGACGTGGCGCGGAAGGCGGGCACGTCCCCGGCGACGTTCTATCAGTATTTCCCGGATGTCGAGGGCGCTGTCCTTGAAATCGCCGAGGAAATGGCCAAAGAGGGCGCATCCCTCACCGGACTGGTCTCCGGGCGCAGCTGGGTCGGCAAGGCGGCCTGGGCCAGCTCGGAGGAGCTGGTGGAGGGCTTCCTCGACTTCTGGCGCCGCCATGACGCGATCCTGCGGGTCGTGGACCTCGGGGCCGCCGAGGGCGACAAGCGCTTCTACAAGATCCGTATGAAGATCCTCAACTCGGTCACCAACTCCCTCACGGAGGCGGTGCGGGAACTCCAGGCCAAGGGCCGGGTCGACAAGGACGTCAGCCCCGCCGCGATGGCCGGCTCCCTGGTCGCGATGCTGGCGGCGGTCGCCTCGCACCAGAAGGGCTTCACCACCTGGGGCGTGAAGCAGGCCGAGCTGCGGCCGAACCTGGCGCTCCTGGTCCACCTCGGCATCACGGGCCGCAAGCCGACGAAGTAGGGACCCGCCGCGCCCCGCCGGGCGGGTCCCCCTCCTCTTCCTCGCGCGCCTCTCGCGCTTTCCGCGAGGGGGCCCGGCGCCGCTCTCAGCCGTCCGTGCCCGGCTTGGTGCCCCAGATGTAGACCTGGTCGTCGATGTCCAGGAGATCCCACAGCGCGCGGGCGTCCTCCAGCGTCAGATTGACGCACCCGGCCGAGCCCCCGCCGTCGTAGAGGTCGTCCAGCCGGCCGTGCAGGGCCTGCCCCCCGTCGAAGAACTGGGAGTACGGCATGGGGGCGTTGTCGTAGATGGTGGAGACGTGGTCCCGGCTGCGCCAGTAGATGGAGTGCCAGCCGAGCCGGGTCTCCTCGGTGTCCCGGCCGCTGCGGATCGGTACGGGGCCGAGGAGGACGCCGCTGCCCCGCTGCACCCACAGCAGCTGCCGGTCCAGATCCACACAGGTGACGCGGTAGCCGCGGACCGGGCAGTCACCGGCCGCGTTGGGGTTGTCGCGGGCCTGGACGGCGACCATCCAGCGGTAGGTGGCGAGATCGGCGTAGCCCTCGGCCTGCGTGAGGCCCTCTTCGGTCTGGAAGGCGCGGATGGCCTCGCAGTCCGCCAGGGACTGGACCCCGTCGACGGGCCGGCCGAGGTACTCCTCCAGGGGGCGCTGGTACGGGCCCGTGCCCGCGATGCAGCGCTCGGCGGCGGCCGCCGGCCGGGGGGCGGCGTGGGCCGGGGCGGCCGGTGCGCCGAGGGCCAGGGCGAGGGCCGCCGTGGCGGTGGCGAGGAGGGCCCTCGGCGCTCCCGCGGCCACCGGAACGCCGGAAGGTTCACCGGACCGTCCGCCGGGCCGCTCCCTGCCTGCCCCGCCTGCCCCTCGCACCCTGCCCGCTCCTCGTACCCTGCCTGCCCCGTCCGCTCCGCCTGCTCTGCCTGCCCTGGGTCGTGTGAATCGTCTGCTCACCCGGAACTCCGTTCCCGTACGTCCCGTACGCACCGTTCCGGGTCCCCGATCCCGTTCCCGTTCGCGTACGACGCCGACGCCGATGTCCCCCACCCCAGAGGTATCAGCGGTTGCCGGGACCCGGCCCGGTCATTGGGCCGAACGAGCGAGGACGCGGGGGCCTCGTGGCCACCCGCGTCCTCGGTCCGTTCTGTTGTTTTTCAGTTGTTCTCCGTGGTCAGCGCGGTCCGCCGGGTCAGGCGGCGCGGGCCAGGGAGCTCTTCAGCGACTTGACCGACTTGCCGGGCTTGCCGCCCTTGCCCGGCTTACCCGGCTTGCCGGGCTCCCCGCGCTTGTTGGCGACATCCACGGAGATGCCCTCGGAGGCGTTCTCCGCGGTGATCTCCAGCGGGCCGGTGACCGGGTCCTCGGGAAGGACGTACCCCTCGGGGACCGCGGTCTCCAGGAGGTAGTACTCGCCCAGCTCCAGGCCGTCGAACTCGCAGATGCCCTGGACATCGGTGGAGCAGCCGTTGCCGACGGGGGTGTCGGACGGGGTGCCGCCCGAGGCCGAGGTCTGGAGACCCGGGACCCCGTTGGTCTCCCGCCACAGCTCGAACACCGCGCCGGCCAGGTCACGGCCGTTCTTGGCGTCGGTCTTGTGGAGGGTGATCTTCCCCTTCACCACGGGGGTGGGGGTGTTGTCGGCCGTGACCGAGACGCCCTCTTCGGCGTTCGCCGCGGTCAGCACCAGCGGACCGAAGACCGGGTCGGCCGGCAGGTCGTACCCGGGCGGGGCCTGGGTCTCCTGCCAGTAGTACGTCCCGACCTCGACCGTGCGGGTGCAGCGGCCGTCCGCGCCCGTGGTGCAGGGGGTGCCCACGGTGGTGTCCGGGTTGATGCCGATGGTCTGGAGACCGGGGATGCCGTTGGTCTCCTCCCACAGCTGGAACACCGCGCCCGCGAGGGTCGCTCCCGTGCCGGCGTCCTTCTTGACCACGGTGACGTTCCCGGTGACCGGGGCGGTCGGCGTGTTCTGTGCCGTCACCGACACGCCCTCCTCGGCGTTCGCCGCCGTGAGGACCAGCGGTCCGAAGACCGGATTGGCCGGCAGGTCGTAGCCGTTCGGCGCCGCCGTCTCCAGCCAGTAGTACGTACCGAGCGGGACGGTCCGGGTGCACTGGCCGTCGGCTCCCGTGGTGCAGGGGCCGTTCAGCAGCGTGTCCGGGTCCGCGCCGTCGGTCTGGAGACCGGGAACACCGTTGGTCTCCTCCCACAGCTCGAACTCCGCGCCCGCGAGCGGGTCACCGGTGGCGGCGTCGGTCTTGACGACCGTCACCCTGCCGGTGACCGGGGCCGTCGGCGCGTTCTGTGCCGTCACCGACACACCGGCCCCGGCGTTCTGGGCCGTCAGCGTCAGCGGTCCGAAGACCGGGTCCGCCGGCAGGTCGTAGCCCGCCGGAGCGGCCGTCTCCCGCCAGTAGTACGAGCCGATCCCGACGGTCCGGGTGCAGCGGCCGTCGGCACCGGTGGTGCAGGGCCCGTTGAGCTGGGTGTCGGGGTCCGCGCCGCCGGTCTGGAGACCGGGTGCGCCGTTGGTCTCCTGCCACAGCTCGAACACCGCGCCCGCGAGGGTCGCTCCGGTGGTGGCGTCGGTCTTGACGACCGTCACATTGCCGGTGACGGGGGCGGTCGGCTTGTTCGGCGCCGTCACCGACACACCGGCCCCGGCGTTCGCCGCCGTGAGGACCAGCGGCCCGAAGACCGGGTTCGCCGGGAGGTCGTAGCCTCCGGGGGCGGCGGTCTCGCGCCAGTAGTACGTACCGATCGGCACCGTCCGGGTGCACTGGCCGTTGGCTCCCGTGGTGCAGGGGCCGTTCAGCAGCGTGTCCGGGTCCGTACCGCTGGTCTGGAGACCGGGAACACCGTTGGTCTCCTCCCACAGCTCGAACACCGCGCCCGCGAGCGGGTCACCCGTCTCCGCGTCGGTCTTGACCACGGTCACAGCGCCCGTGACCGGGGCCGTCTCCGTGTTCTGGGCATCGACCGAGACGCCGGTGGAAGCGTTCGCCGGGGTGAGCACCAGCGGCCCGAAGACCGGGTCCGCCGGGAGGTCGTAGCCCGCCGGAGCGGCCGTCTCCCGCCAGTAGTACGTACCGATCGGCACCGTCCGGGTGCACTGGCCGTTCGCGCCCGTGGTGCAGGGCCCGTTCAGCTGGGTGTCCGGGTTCGCGCCGCCGGTCTGGAGGCCGGGCAGCCCGTTGGTCTCCTCCCACAGCTCGAACACCGCGCCCGCGAGCAGTGCGCCCGTCTCGGCGTCCTTCTTGACCACGGTCACGGAGCCCGTGACCGGGGCGGTCGGCGTGTTCAGGGCGTCGACCGAGACTCCGGCGGAGGCGTTCTCGGCCGTCAGCCGCAGCGGGCCGAAGACCGGGTCCGCCGGCAGGTCGTAGCCGTTCGGTGCCGCCGTCTCGCGCCAGTAGTACGTACCGGCCGGGACGGTCCGGGTGCACTCACCGTTGGCGCTGGTGGTGCAGGGGCCGTTCAGTACCGTGTCGGGGTTCGCGCCACCGGTCTGGAGACCGGGAACGCCGTTGGTCTCCTCCCACAGCTCGAACACCGCGCCCGCGAGCAGCGCGCCCGTACCGGCGTCCTTCTTGACCACGGTGACGTTCCCGGTGACCGGGGCGGTCGGCGTGTTCGGCGCCGTCACGGACACACCCAGGGAGACGTTCTGCGCGGTCAGGACGAGCGGTCCGAAGACCGGGTCCGCCGGCAGGTCGTACCCGGAGGGTGCTTCCGTCTCCAGCCAGTAGTACGTGCCGATCGGCACGGTACGGGTGCACTGGCCGTTGCCGCCCGTGGTGCAGGTCCCGTTCAGCTGGGTGTCGGGGTTGGCGCCGGTGGTCTGGAGACCGGGAACACCGTTGGTCTCCTCCCAGAACTCGAACACCGCGCCCGCGAGCGGGTCACCGGTGGTCGCGTCGGTCTTGACGACCGTCACATCGCCGGTCTCCGGGGCGGTCGGCGTGTCCGCCGCCGTCACGGTGACGCCCTGCGAGGCGTTCTCGTTGGTGAGCACCAGCGGGCCGAAGACCTGGTTGGCCGGCAGGTCGTAGCCCGGCGGTGCGGTCTCCTCGTACCAGTAGTACGTGCCCACGGGTACGTTCCGGGTGCACTGGCCGTTGGCGCCGGTGGTGCAGGTGCCGGGCAGCATCGTGTCGGGGTTCACGCCACCGGTCTGGAGACCGGCGATGCCGTTGGTCTCCTCCCACAGCTCGAACACCGCGCCCGCGAGGAACGCGCCCGTACCGGCGTCCGTCTTGACCACGGTCACATTGCCCATGACCGGGACGGTGGCCGTGTTCTGCGCGACGATCCTCACGCCCTGCTGGGCGTTCTCCGGGGTGAGCACCAGCGGGCCGAAGACCGGGTCGCCGGGCAGGTCGTACCCGGGCGGCGCGGCGGTCTCCCGCCAGTAGTACGTGCCCTCCTCGACCGTGCGCGAGCACAGGCCGTCGGCACCGGTGACGCAGGAGGCTCCGACCTGGGTGTCGGGGTTGCCGCCGGTGGTCTGGAGACCGGGCAGGCCGTTGGTCTCCTCCCACAGCTCGAAGGTGGCGCCCGCGAGCGGGTCGGCCGTACCGGCGTCCCGCTTGAGGACGGACACCTCGCCGGTGACGGGGGCGGTCGGCGTGTTCGGCGCCGTCACCGACACACCGGCCCCGGCGTTCGCCGCCGTGAGGACGAGCGGGCCGAAGACCGGGTTGGCCGGCAGGTCGTAGCCGTTCGGGGCCGCCGTCTCCAGCCAGTAGTACGTACCGATCGGCACGGTACGGGTGCACTGGCCGTTGGCGGCCGTGATGCAGGGCCCGTTCAGAAGGGTGTCGGGGTCCGCTCCGGTGGTCTGGAGACCGGCGACGCCGTTGGTCTCCTCCCACAGCTCGAACTCCGCGCCCGCGAGCGGGTCACCCGTCTCCGCGTCGGTCTTGACCACGGTGACATTGCCCGTGACCGGGGCCGTCTCCGTGTTCTGCGCGGTGACGGTGACGCCCTGCGCCGCGTTCTCCGGGGTCAGCACCAGCGGACCGAAGACCGGGTCGGCGGGGAGCTGATAGCCGGGCGGCGCGGCGGTCTCCCGCCAGTAGTACGTCCCGACGGCGACGGTCTGCGAGCACTGGCCGTTGACGCCGGTGGTGCACGGACCGTTGATCAACGAGTCCGGGGTGGTGCCGGTGGTCTGGAGACCGGGCAGACCGTTGGTCTCCTCCCACAGCTCGAAGACCGCGCCCGCGAGGAACGCGCCCGTGGAGGCGTCCGTCTTGACGACGGTGACGTTCCCGGTGACCGGGGCGGTCTGGATGTTCGGCGCGGTGACGGTGACGCCCTGCGCCGCGTTCTCCGCGGTCAGGACCAGCGGACCGAAGACCGGGTTCGCCGGCAGGTCGTAGCCCGGCGGTGCCGCCGTCTCCTGCCAGTAGTACGTCCCGACCTCGACCGTGCTGGTGCAGACGCCGTCGGCGCCGGTCAGGCACGGGCCGCCGATCTGGGTGTCGGGGTCGGTCCCGGAGGTCTGGAGGCCGGGGACGCCGTTGGTCTCCTCCCACAGCTGGAAGGTGGCACCGGCAAGCCGGGCGTCCGTCGCCGCGTCCGTCTTGATCACGGTGACGGCGCCGGTGACGGGCGCGGTCGCGGTGTTCTGGACGGTGACACCGACGCCGATCGGCGCGTTCTCCGGGGTCAGGACCACGGGTCCGAAGACCGGGTCCGCCGGCAGGTCGTAGCCGGGCGGCGCGGCGGTCTCCCGCCAGTAGTACGTCCCGGTCTCGACGATCCGCGCGCACTCACCGGCCGCGTCCGTCGTACAGGGGCCGTTGACCTGGGTGTCCGGGGTGGCGCCGGTGGTCTGGAGACCGGGGATCCCGTTGGTCTCCTCCCACAGCTCGAACACCGCGCCCGCGAGCGCGGCGCCCGTGGCCGCGTCGGTCTTCTCGACGAAGACCTCACCGGTGACCGGGGTCGGACTGTTGTCGGCGGTCACGGTGACGCCGGCGGGCACATCGCCGGGCCCGAGGACGATCGGTCCGAAGACCGGATTGACCGGTAGGTCGTACCCGGGTGGTGGCGCGGTCTCCCGCCAGTAGTACGTGCCCAGCTCGACCGTGCGGGAGCAGATCCCGTCGATGCCGGTGGTGCAGGGCCCGTTCATCAGGGTGTCGGGGTCGGCTCCGGTGGTCTGGAGACCGGCGACGCCGTTGGTCTCCTCCCACAGCTCGAAGGTCGCGCCCGCGAGCGGGGCCTGCGACTCCGCGTCCCGCTTCAGCACCCGGACCGGGGCGGTCGGCACGACCACCGCGCAGTCGGGCAGGTCGCCGAGGAAGGGGTAGGCGTGGAACTCCTGCCCACCGCCCGCTCCCACGACACTGGTGTGGGTGATGGAGCCGGTGGAGAAGAAGCGGCCGTTGACACCGGGGAGGGTGACGGTCGTCATCGACGCCGGGTTGCCGACCAGGACACTGCCCTGGAACTGGCCGGTGCCGACCAGCCGTGCGGTGGTGGCGTCGGGGAAGTTCCACAGCAGCCGGGGCCGGAGCACGTTCAGCGGGTCGGTCTCACTGAAGCTGCCGCTGAAGGTGTTGATCTCCGGGTTGGCGCCGAGCATGTTCACCAGCACCGTGGCGCCTGCGGGGATGTTGTTGAACGTGATCCCCTGCTGGCCGCCGGTGTTGGGGTTGGCCAGGTTGAAGTCGACGTTGAAGACCTGGAGCGCCGAGGTCCCGTCACCGGTGAAGGTGGTCTCGAAGTTGTTGTTGACCGCGGTGCCGGTGGCGGGCCGGGTGCCCTGGGCGTCCCGGGCGTAGCACTGGCTGGCCGTGGTCAGCTCGTCGCGCAGGGCCGTGTACGGGGCGGCGGCGTTCGGGTCCTGGACGGTGGTGGCCTCGACATTGCCGGTCAGGGTGCCCGCGTGGCGGACCACCCCGCCCTCGGCGAGCAGGGACTCCCCGGCCGCGACGACGACGTTGCCGCCGGTGGTGAGCCAGTCCGAGCCGAGCGGCGGGGGCACGCGTGAGCCGACGCCCACCTCACCGAGGTTGTAGATGGCGCTGCCGCCGGCGACCTTGTCCTGGTCGTAGTTGCCGAGGACGACGACTTTGCCCTCGGCCTCGGCGGCCCGCTCACGGACGAGGAAGTTGCCGCCCGCGAAGACGTTGATGTTGGCGTCCCGGCCCGCGATGGGCCCGTTGTTGATCCCGGGGTACGGGTCCGGGCAGTCGCCCGGGATGCACGGCCCGAGTCCGCCCGGCAACGGCGCGGCGGCTCGCACCTTCGCGGTGGTGACTTTCTCCGCGCCCGGTGCGGCACCGGCCGATGGCAGGCCCGGCCCGAAGGCCAGCGCGGGCGCGGTCGCGGCCAGGACGGCGCAGGCCATCCAGGACCGTTGTCGCAACCGCGCGACGAGTGATCTCATGCGTCGACTTCTCCTGTGAGGTCTGTCCGGCAATTCTCTGGTTGACAGGCTCATCAGCAGGAGATAGAGGGCGTAGTCGACACTCCCGTACAAATGGAATAAAGAACGGACAATCACCCGCCCGCTCGATTTCCGCTCCCTTTCCGCTCTCTTGCGCTCATTTCCGGGCCCGGAGCGGGCGGGGGCCGCCGGGGACCTCGGGGAGAACCCCGGGAAGGACCTCGGGAAGGACCTCGGGTAGGGAATACCCGTCCATCAGGCTCCCGTGCGCGCGAGAGCGCGGTGTTCACTCGGTCGGACGCCTCGGATCCGTTTGAATGCGACGCTGAGGGCGTACGCGTTGGAGTAGCCCACCTGGCGGGAGACGGCGTCGACGGTGGAGTCGGTCCGGGCGAGCAGGTCGGCGGCCCAGCAGATGCGCCACTCGGTCAGGTACGCCATCGGGGACCGGCCGACGAGTTCGGTGAAGCGGTGGGCGAAGCGGGCGCGGGAGGCGCCGGCCGCGCCCGCGAGCGAGGCGACGGTCCAGGGGTGGGCGGGGTCGCCGTGCATCAGCCGCAGGGCGTGGCCGACCAGGGGGTCCGTGTGGGCGCGGTACCAGGCGGGGGCGCCGGAGCCGGGCAGGGCGAACCACTCGCGCAGGCTGGTGACGAGCAGCAGGTCGAGCAGGCGGTCGAGGACGACCTGCTGTCCGGGGACGTTCCGGCGCAGCTCCTGGGCGATCATCTCCAGCGGCATGCAGCCCTCGGGGACGGCGGGCAGGAGGGCGATCCGGGGAAGGGCGGAGAGGACGCGGTCGGAGACGCTGCCGCGGACGCGGTAGACGCCCTTGAGGAGGACGGTGCCGGTGCCGGCGGGATCGGCGTGGTCGGCGGGATCGGCGAGTCCGGGGGGCCGGGGCCCGGGGACGGCGCCGGAGAGATCGGGGGCGGTGTCCGGGGCGAGGCACATGGCGGCGGCGCGGGCCGCTTCGGCGGGCGTGGTGGCGGGGTGTCCGTCGGGCCCCAGGACCGTGCACTCCACACCGTCGTAGCGGGCCAGCGGCGGGGTGCCGGGGTCGTCGGCGACGGTGTACGGCTCGGGGCCGGTGACGATGGCGACGTCGCAGGGGGTGAGCCGGACGGGGGTGTGGCCGTCGGACATCACCCATGCCTCGCCGGAGAGGACGGTGAGCAGCGCGAGGGGGGTGCCCTGGGCGAACCGGAGCGACCAGGGCGGCAGCAGGGCCGACCGGTCGAACAGGGCCCCCTCGGGGCGGACACCGTGGAGCAGGTTCGACAGGGCGTCATCCATGGCGTCGATTCTAGGAGCGGGGGACGGGGGCGCGAGACGATGGGACATCGAAATGAGAGGAACAGCCATCGCGCGTATCGGTGGGGGCGGGTTCACTGGTTTCCATGACGACGAGTTCTTCCACCCCCGCCCCTTCTCCCGCTCCCTCTCCCGCCTCCTCTGCTCCCTCCGCTGCCTCTGCTCCCTCCCCTTCGGTGCTGGTGCTCGGCGGCACCGGTAAGACGGGCCGCAGGGTCGCCGCGAAACTGGCGGCGCTCGGTGTCCCGGCCGCGGTGGCGTCCCGCCGCCCCGGGGCGGGCCGGGTGCGTTTCGACTGGACGGATCCCGCCTCCTGGGCCCCGGCCCTGAAGGGGGTCCGCGCGGTCTATGTCGTGGACTCCGAGGGCCCGGACGCCCCCGAGCAGGTCCGCGCCTTCGGCCGGCTGGCCGCCGAACTGGGGGTGGAGCGGCTGGTGCTGCTGTCCGCGCGGACCTGGAGCGAGCTGCCGGACCCGGACGGCACCCTGCTGGCGACCGAGCGGGCGGTGCGGGATGCGGGCCCGGAGTGGACGATCCTGCGGCCGTCGTGGTTCGCGCAGAACTTCACGGAGGCCGAGTGGCTCGCCCCGCTGCTGGCCGAGGGGGAGCTGCGGCTGCCCGCGGGCGAGGGGCGTGAGCCGTTCCTCGACCTGGACGACCTGGCGGATGTGGCGGTCGCCGCGCTGACGGAGGAGGGGCACGCGGGGCGGGTGTACGACCTCACGGGCCCCCGGGCCCTCACCTTCCACGAGGTGGTGGCCGAGATCTCCCGGGCCTCGGGCAGGACAGTGACGTACACGCCGGTCACGGATGACGAGTTCCGTACGGAGATGGCCGGGCGCGGCCTCCCGGCGGAGGTCACGGAGGTGCTGATCCAGCTGTACGGGCACATCGGGCGGGACGGCAGCGCGAAGCCGGGGGACGGGGTGCGGGAGGCGCTGGGGCGGGAGCCCCGGGAGTTCGCCGACTACGCCGGGCGGGCGGACTTCGCCGGTCCGGGCACGGCGTGACGGCACGGGAGAGCGGGGTTCACGGGGGCGGGGCGGGGCGGCGGGTCAGCCGGAAGAGTCTGATCCGCCGGTCGATCCGGGCCTGGTAGGCGGCGTACGGGGGCCAGAAGTCCAGCACCCGGGCCCAGGTCTCCTCCCGTTCCGCGCCTTCCAGGAGCCGGGCCGTGACCGGGAAGTCGTCGCCCTTCCAGTTCATCCCGGCGTCGGGGTGGGCGAGCAGATTGGCGGTCCAGGCCGGGTGGTGGGGCCGGCCGAAGTTGGAGCCGACGAGCACCCAGGTGCCGTCCTGCTCGGGCATGCAGGCGAGCGGGATGGCGCGGGGCAGGCCGGTCCTGGCTCCCCTGGCGGTGATGACGGCGCCGGGCAGCATGCGGGTGCTGGGCAGGACCCGGCCGCGGGTCAGCCGGTGCACCCAGTGGTCCAGGGCGGGGACGACGCGGGGGGCGAGCCGGGCGAAGGCGCGGGTGGCGGAGATCCTGCGGGCGGCGCGGACGGTGAGGGGCGGGCGTCGGGTCGTCATCGGACGGTGGCCTCCGTTCGTCGAGTCTCGTCGTTTCGTTCGTGCTCTTCGTGTGCTTGGGGGGTGAACAGCCCGGAGCGTTCGGCGGCGTGGGCCCGCAGCCGGTGGACGGGGCCGAAGAGGAGTTCGTCGCCTGCGGCGCGTTTGAAGTAGAGATGGGCGTCGTGTTCCCAGGTGAAGCCGATGCCGCCGTGCAGTTGCACCGCTTCGGCCGTGACCGCCCGTACCGCTTCGAGGCATTGGGCCAGGGCGAGGGCACCGGCGTCGGCGGGTTCGCCGGCGGCGTGGTGGGCCGCCGAACGGGCCGCCCGGACCTGGACGTACAGGTCCGCGAGCCGGTGCCTGACCGCCTGGAAGGAGCCGATGGGCCGGCCGAACTGCTCCCGTACGCGTACGTGGGCGACGGTCCGCTCCAGCGCGGCCGCCGCCGTCCCCGCGGACTCGGCGGCGACGAGGACGGCGGCCCGCGCGCCGACGTCGGTGAGGGCACCGAGGACATCCGCCGTGCCCGTGTCCGTGTCTGTGCCCGTCTCCGGGCCCGTCTCAGGGCCGAGGAGGGCGGCGGGGGTGTCGCGGAGTTCGACACGGGCCTGGGGGCGGGTCTCGTCGAGGGCGGTCAGCCGGGTACGGGTGAGTCCGGGCGCGTCGCCGGGGACCAGGAACAGCAGGGTCCGGCCGCGCGGGTAGCCACCGGCGCGGGCGGCGACCAGCAGCAGTCCGGCGCTGTGCCCGGCGAGAACGCGCTCGGCCTCCCCGTACAGCAGCCAGCCGCCATCGGGCGCCGGCCGGGCCCGGACACCGCCGCAGCGGCCGCCGCCCGACCACTCCACCGCGGCGTTGTCACAGGTCAGGCCGAGTGCGGTGGGCAGGCTGCCGCCGGGGAGCGCGAGGGCGCAGACAAGGGTTCCGGCGGCGGCGCGGGGCAGCAGTTCCGTCCGCTGGGCGGGGGTGCCGAGGGCGTCGATCAGGGGGGCGGCGAGCCCGGCGGTGGCGAGCAGCGGGGAGGGCAGCAGGGCGCGGCCGGTCTCCTCGTACGCCGGGGCGGCTTCCGCGGGTCCGCAGCCGGCGCCGCCGAGGGCGGTGGGGAGGGTGAGGCCCGGCAGCCCGATGTCGGCGGAGAGGCGCTGCCACAGGTCCCGGTCGTGGCCGTCGGGGGTGAGGACGGCGGCCCTGACGCGGTCCGTCGCGCACTCCGCCGTGAGCAGGGCGCGCAGGGTGCTGCGGATGGCTTCCTGTTCGGTGGTGGGAGCGGTGGCCATGGACACCTCCAGAACTGACGGCTCGTCATATTAGGGCGGGGGAAGGCGGATGCCCAGAGGGCCCCGGATCCGTATGGCCGATGCGAGATCACGGACCCGCGCGCCTGATGCGAGGGTTCGGGATCCGCACGCCTGATGTGAGGGTCACGGACCGCATACCTGATGCGAGGGTCCGGGATCCGTACGTCTGATGTACCGTCAGCTTCATGTCCGCCAAGCCGCGCACCCCGCCCGGCCGCGGTTCCGCGTCCCGCGGGGTCGTCGTCGCCGGTGTCGCCCTCGCCGACTGCGGGCGGGTCGACCACGCCACCCCGTACGCCCTGCACGCCCAGGCCGCACGGCGGGCGCTCGCCGATTCGGGACTCGACCGCTCGGTGATCGACGGCCTCGCCTCCGCCGGCCTCGGCACCCTCGCGCCCGTCGAGGTGGCGGACTATCTGGGGCTGCGGCCCCGCTGGGTGGACTCGACCTCCGTCGGCGGCGCGACCTGGGAGGTGATGGCCGCGCACGCGGCCGACGCCATCGCCGCCGGCCGGGCGAACGCGGTCCTCCTGGTCTACGGCTCCACCGCCCGCGCCGACATCCGGGCGGGCCGCCGCACGGGCGACCTCTCCTGGGGCGGCCGGGGCCCGCAGCAGTTCGAGGTGGCGTACGGGCACACCCTGATCGCCAAGTACGCGATGGCCGCCCGCCGCCATATGCACGAGTACGGGACGACGGCGGAACACCTGGCCCAGGTCGCCGTCCAGACCCGGGCGCACGCCGCCCGCAACCCGGAGGCGATGTTCCGGGACCCGCTCACCGTGGACGAGGTGCTGTCCGGGCCGCTGATCGCCGACCCGTTCACCAGACTGCACTGCTGCATCCGCAGCGACGGCGGCTGCGCGGTGCTCCTGGCCGCCGAGGAGTACGCGCCCGACCTGGCGCAGGCGCCGGTCCGGGTGCTGGGGACCGGGGAGTACGTCTCCCACTCCGCGCTGTCCGGGTGGGAGGACTTCACACTCTCCCCGGCGGCGGTCTCGGGCCCTCTCGCCTTCGAACGCGCGGGCCTGACCCCGGCGGACATGGACTTCGCGCAGATCTACGACGCCTTCACCTATATGACCCTGGTGACCCTGGAGGACCTGGGCTTCTGCGCCAAGGGCGAGGGCGGCCCGTTCGTCGCGGACGGCCGCATCGGCCCCGGCGGCCCCCTGCCGGTGAACACCGACGGCGGCGGCCTCTCCGCCTGCCACCCGGGCATGCGGGGGCTCTTCCTCCTGGTCGAGGCGGTCCGCCAACTCCGCGGCCAGGCGGGCGCCCACCAGATCCACCGCGCTGACGGCTCCCTCCCGAGGCTGGGGGTGGCGTCGGGGACGGGGGGGTGGTTCTGCTCGTCGGGGACGGTGGTCCTGGGCGCGGACTAGGCCTGCGTCGCGGCGGGTCGCGGCACCCTCGGGAAGACTGTGGCCGTCACACCACGCACCAGAGCGGCGGACGGAATGAGCCGGACCGGAAAAATACGCGCGGCCGGCCGGGGCGCGCCGGGCGTACGCCTCCTCGGCCAGGCGGCCGGGTGCGTACCGGCCGACGTGCGGGCGAGGAAGTCCCCGGTGGCGCCCGTGAAGGCGACTGTGCCCCGCTGGTGATGGGCCGCTGGGTGGGGTCCATGCCGACGGTCGGCTCGTCCAGGAGAAGGATGTCGGTGCCGTCGCCGGATCGGGCCCGTGCGGACCACGTGCTGTTCGCCGAGGACGAGGGGCGGTGTCCAGCCGTCCTTCGGGCCGCCGCCCTGTCAGTCCTGCGGGATCAGCCGCTCCACCAGCGTGGTCAGCAGCGCGGCGGCCTCGTCCGGCGGGAGGACGTCGGGCAGGGTGAGCTGCTCCACCGTCAGCCAGCTCGCGGCGAGATGGATCAGCCGGACGGCGTCCGCGTCCCCGGGCAGGCCCGCCGCCAGGTGGTTCGTCACGTTGAGCGCCATGTCGTCGCGGACCTGTTCGGTCAGCAGGGCGCGCAGCTGCGGGCGGCGGGTGGCCTCCAGGCGGAGTTCCAGCAGGGCGAGATAGCCCGTACGGAAGGCCGCGACCCGCTCGACCGCCAGCCGGACCAGCTCCGCCAGGTCCGCCCGGGTGACCCGGCCCCGCAGCAGTTCCTCCGCCGCCGCCTCGTCGGGGCGCAGCCGCTCGTAGACGCGGGCGCCGGCCTGGTTGAGGAGGTCGTCGCGGTTGGCGAAGTAGTTGGACGCGGTGCCCTTCGGGACGTCCGCCTCCGCGTCCACCGCCCGGAAGGTGAGCCCCCGGGCGCCGTCGCGGGCGAGCACTTCGATCGCCGCGTCGACAAGGGCCGCCCGCCGGGCCAGGTTCTGCCGCATCGTTCCGCTTCCTCCTGCTGCCATCACGCGGCCGGCGACTGATGTCCGGCCACGCCGACCACTATAAGCGGAGTACTACGGTTCGAGTGGTGTTCACTGGCGGCATGAGCCATGACACCCCGCCCGCGCGGCACGATCCGTTCCACGCCCACGACGCCTTCGCCGCGCTCCTGCGCGAACAGCGGGTCTGGGACATCGACCTGCCCTCCTTCGACCCGGCCGACGCGCCCGGCGATCCGCTGCCGCTCTTCCACCGGTGGTTCGCGGAGGCGGTCGCGGCCGGGCAGCCCGAGCCGCACACGATGACCCTGGCCACCGTGGACGAGGAGGGCCGGCCCGATGTGCGGACGCTGATGCTCCACGACGCGGACGCCGCCGGCTGGCACTTCGCCTCCCACTCCACCAGCGCGAAGGGCCGCCAGCTCACGGCCCGCCCGGAGGCCGCGATCGGCTTCTACTGGCCCGCCCAGGCCCGCCAGATCCGGCTGCGCGGCCCGGTGACCGCCGCACCCGCCGCCGAGAGCCGCGCCGATCTCGCGGCCCGCTCCACGGGCGCGCTGGCGGCCGCGCTCACCGGCCGGCAGAGCGAGATCCTGCCGGACCCCAAGACCCTGGCCCACGCCTCGGCGGAGGCCTGGGCCCGCGCCCAGGCGGAACCGGACGCCCCGGTCCCGACCTGGACCCGGTACGTCCTCGCCCCGCGCGAGGCGGAGTTCTTCCAGGGCGACGCCTGGCGCCGGCACGTCCGGCTCCGCTACCGGCGGGAGGGCCGCTCCTGGAAGCGGGAGCTGCTGTGGCCGTAGCGATGGCTCCGCAGGTTCGGCCGTTCCGCTGCGCCCGGGGGCCGGGCCAGGTACGGAGGAGGCATGACGCAGACAGCCGATCCACAGTCCTTTGACCCCTTCGCCCTCGACTACGACCGCTTCGTGAGTCTCCTTCCGGGGCAGAACACCGCCTGGCTGCTCGGTCTCGGCCTGAAGGGCGAGCGCGCCCTGGATGCCGGCTGCGGTTCGGGGCACGCGGCCGAGGCCCTGGCGGACAGCTTCGAGGAAGTCGTCGGTCTGGACCTGAGCGCTCCCCTGATCGAGATCGCCCGGGCCAGGAGGGCACGGCCCAACGTGCGCTATGTGGTCGAGGATCTGTTCGAGCAGAACGACGAGGACGGCTTTGACCTGGTCTACAGCCATACGATGCTGCACCACCTGGAGGACTGCCGCGCGGGCCTGGAACACCTGAAGAGCCTGGTGCGGCCCGGCGGCACCGTCGCACTGATCGACAACGTCTGCGACCCGTATCCGACGCCGCCGCGCCGCGCGTACACCTGGCCCGCGGTGTGGGGCTTCCCCGGCGAGATCCGACGCGTGGGACTTCGCGACGCGTGGTTCCAGCTGCGTTTCTGGCACAGCCGGCCCTGGCTGGCCCACCTGCTCAGCGACCGCTATCTGTCGCGCGCCCGGTTCCGCGAGCTCTACGGGAGTGTCTTCCCCGGGGCCCGGTTCGACGACCTCGGCTTCGCCCTGGCGATGACCTGGACGGCTCCGCCGAACGGGGACGGTGTCCAGTGACCCGGCTGCCGGCCGCCGGCCGCCTCACGTCATCGCCCGCCCAGGGTCCAGCCCGGGCCCTCGGGGTTGTCGAGCCAGACGCGTTGTTCGTCGGTGGTGACGGTGATGCCGTAACGGTCCGGGGCAGGGCGACCCGCGTTCCGGTAGGTCCGGTGCGCCTCTTCGAGGGCGGTCCAGAGGGAGCGCGGTCCCGCCTCGGTGACGGTGGCGTCGGGGCGGGCCTCAGCGATGGAGCCGTCGGGGTGCCAGACGCGGGCTCCCGTGATCCCACCGTCCTCGCCCCGGTCGTACTGCCAGGTGAGTCCGGGGACGGCGAGGCCGGCGAGAAAGCGGAAGCGGCTGTCGGCGATGGCTCCGGCGGGGAGGGTGGAGGGGCGACCGGGGCCGGTGGGCACAGGCGGGCGGCGGGTCGGGACGCCGCCGGCCGGGGTGTGGCGCAGGGGCGTGAAGAAGGCGCCGTGGGGGAGGAAGCGGCCGGTGGCGGTGGAGGGGCCGGTGGGGTGGACGCGGGCGAGGGCGTTGCCGAGGGGGGCGAGGAGGAAGCCGTCGGCAGTGAGCTGCCGGAGCAGGGCCGGGGGGACGGTGGTCAGGCCGCAGGTGACGATGATCCGGTCGTAGGGGGCGTGGTCGGGGACACCGAGGGAGCCGTCGCCGGTTATCACGGCCGGCCGGTATCCGGCGGCGGCCAGGCGTTCGCGCGCGGACCCGGTGATGTCCGGAGTGATGTCGACGGTGGTGACACGGTCGTCGCCCAGGCGGTGGGCGAGCAGGGCGGCGTTGTAGCCGGTGCCGGCGCCGATCTCCAGCACTCTCATCCCGTCCCCGACGGCGAGCGCTTCGAGCATGGTGGCCATGAGGCACGGCTGCGAGCTGGACGAGGTCGCCGCCCCGCCGGTGCGGTGGGTGACCAGGCCGCGGTCCTCGTGGACGGCGGTCAACCACCGCTCGCGCGTCGCCGGGTCGTCGCCGGAGACGCGTTCCCCGGAGGGCCCGTAGAAGTACGGGACGAAGATGTGACGGGGGACCTCCTCGAACGCGAGGAGCCACCGGGAGTCGGTGAGGTCGCCGGAGTCCATGAGGGCCTGGGCGAGGGCGCGTCGGGCCTCGGCGGCGGCCGGGTCGGTGGGGTCGGTGGGGTCGGTGGTCATCGGCGGGTGGGGCCTTTCTGGAGGAGGTCGGCGATGGCGCGTGCCCTGACGGGCTCGGAACCCATCAGCGACCACCTTGTCAAGACCCTCACGCCACCCGCCGCTTAAATCCCTTAAACGCTTTGGACGGCACACCTGTACGAGGTCGGCCTCGCGCTGCCCGCCCGCGTCGATACGAGGACGTCGCGCTCGTCCGGGGCCCCGGCTGCCCGACCCGCGTCGGTACGGGTACCTCGGCCTCCCGTTCGGGGCCTCGGCTGCCTTGCCCGTGTCGGTACGGGGTCCCGCACCCTTCTTTCCCCCGCCGGGGGTACGGTCCGCCTTCGCTTGCTGCGTGGGCGGGGGTGCAGGGTCGCCCCCGCAGGGGATTGGCGGAGGCTCGCCCGCACCGGACCTCGTGAGTACGCTCGCCGACCCCGAGGAGGTGAGCCCGGAGGCCCCGCCAACCCGCACCACCACCCGGGCCCGGGACAGGCCGCACAAATTCCAGCCCCTTGGGGGTCCCCCCGGACGGAGTCTGGGGGAGTTTGAGGCGCAGGGGTTCGGGGACTGGTCCCCGACGACGGACCCGCACAGGCTCAGGCCGCCGCGTCCCCCCTCCCCGCACCCACCCCCCGCGACGGCCGGAACACCGGCAAGCACAGCTCCGGTGCCGCCCGCCGGAAGGTCGCCTCCAAGGGCATCGAGACGCGGAGCGCCTCCGGCGGGCATTCCACGATCTCCGTCGACATCCGCGGCCCTTCCGCGAGGTCCACCACCGCCGCCACGTACGGCAGCCGCAGCCGGAACGGCGGCAGGTCGTTGCGGTGCACCACCGACCAGGTGTAGAGGGTCGCGCGGCCGCTCGCCGTCTCCCAGACGACGTCCGCGCTCCAGCAGTACGGGCAGAACTCGCGCGGGTAGTGGTGCGCCCGCGCGCAGCCCCGGCAGCGGCGTACCAGCAGTCGGCCCTCTGCCGCCGCTTCCCAGTACGGGCGGGTGAAGTCGTCGATCTCGGGCAGTGCGTGCGGTGGCGGGGTCGGGGCGGCGGCCATCGCTGGGACTCCGATCGCGGGGTCGGGCCGGGGGCTCCGGCGCGGCGGGCGGTCGGGCTCCGGAGAGCCCGGTGGCGTACCCGGAAAACCGTTTCCGGAAAGCTGCTCGGACCGGCCTTCCGAAACCCGTTCCGAAACTCGTTCCGAGAGTCCGTCCCGAAAACCCGTCCCGGAAACCCGTTCCGGACCGGCCTTCCGGATGAGCGATCCGGACAAGTGATCCGGAAGGGCGATCCGGAAGGGTTCTCCCGGCGGACACCCACCACCCACACTCCTGACGGAATGTCAGTTGACCTGACCGGCCCACCCGTACGCAAGAGGTGTGCGTGAGAAGCGGAGGCCATCGGGGCGCGAAGGGCGCACAGGGCGCCGAAGACGGACGGATCGCGCCACCCCCCGTCCACATGTGATCGATTCCGCGGGAATTGCCGACTTGACCGGGACCAATCAACCCCCTCCGCCGCTACGCTCACCGCCCATGGACCGAACGGACGACACGCCCGTCTATGTCATCGGCGCCGGCCCCGCCGGACTCGCCACCGCGGCAGCGCTTCGCGCCCGAGGCGTCCGGGCCGTGGTGCTGGAGCGGTCCGGTGCCGTCGGCTCCTCCTGGCGCGGCCACTACGACCGGCTCCATCTGCACACCCCCCGCGCGCTCTCCGGGCTGCCGGGGCTCGCCATCCCCCGCCGCTTCGGCCGCTGGGTCTCGCGCGACAACATGGTCCGCTACCTGGAGAAGTACGCCGCGTACCACGATCTGGACATCGTCACCGGCGTCGAGGTCACCCGAATCGAGAAAGCCGAGAAAGCCGAGAAAGCCGAAAACGCGGAGGCAGCGGGCGACGGCTGGCTCCTGCACGCCACCGGCGGCCGCCGCCTGGCCGCCCGTACCGTCGTCGTCGCGACCGGCTACAGCCACACCCCCCGGATCCCCGACTGGCCCGGTCTCGACGGCTACACCGGCAAGCTGCTGCACGCCCGCGAGTACCGCGAGCCCTCCCCCTACCGCGACCTCGACGTCCTGGTCGTCGGCGTCGGCAACACCGGCGCCGAGATCGCCGTGGACCTCGCGCGGGGCGGCGCCGCCCGGGTCCGGCTCGCCGTGCGGACGCCGCCGCACATCCTCCGCCGCTCCACCCTCGGCTGGCCCTCCC
Organism: Streptomyces yaizuensis; assembly: GCF_034961445.1. NCBI lineage: Bacteria > Bacillati > Actinomycetota > Actinomycetes > Kitasatosporales > Streptomycetaceae > Streptomyces > Streptomyces yaizuensis. The sequence goes on along the minus strand of NZ_BSBI01000010.1, from coordinate 225,571 downwards.
AGCGCACCGGCATCCTGGTCCGGCGGCTGCCCGTACCCCTGGTGGACCGGGCCGCCGCGCTGCTGACCCGGGTCGCCGTCCCCGATCTCGCGCCGTACGGCCTGCCGCGCCCGGAGACCGGCCTGTACACGCGGGTCCGCCAGGGCGCGAGCCCGGTGCAGGACATGGGGCTGATCGCGGCGGTACGGTCCGGCGCGGTACGCCCGGTGGCCGCGGTGACCGCCTTCGACGGGGAGAGCGTGGTCCTCGCCGACGGCGGCAGCGTCGCGCCGGACGTGGTGATCGCGGCGACCGGCTACCGGCGCGGCCTGGAGGGCATGCTCGGCCACCTGGAAGTACTGGACCCGGGCGGCCGGCCGCTGGCCCGGGGCGGCCGCTCCCCGAAGGGCGCGCCGGGGCTCCACTTCACCGGCTACACCAACCCGATCAGCGGCATGCTCCGCGAGATCGCGCTCGACGCGGACCGTATCGCCCGGGAGGTGGCCCGGGCCCGGAGGCGGTCCGGCTGACCCCCCGGCCACCCACGCGCAACCCAGCGCCGCACCCCACTCCCCGTTCCCCATCTTCCTGACAACCAGTCAGCTGAGTAACCTGATGCTGCGTCAGTTACGCGTCAGTCACTTGGCAGCGAGAGCGGGAACGGGGCCCACCGATGCTTGGATCCACACGCGGCACCCTCACCTCCGACCTCCGCGCACGCGTCGTCGCCTGCGGGGAGACCCCCCGGGACGCCGTCGTCCACGACACCGCGCCGGCCTCCGTCACCCCCGGGGACACGGATGTCAGCGGCCGCCCCCTGTACGCGCCCGTCCCCGACCTCGACCGCTTCTTCCGGCCACGCTCCGTCGCCATCGTCGGCGCTTCCGACGGCGAGGGCCGCCCCAACACCGGGATCACCCGCCAACTCATCGCCTGGTCACAGCGGGTCGGCGCCCGCCTCCACCCCGTCCACCCGGCCCGCCCGGCCGTCTTCGGCCTGCGCTGCGTGCCCACCGTCGCCGCGCTCCCCGGGCCCGTCGATCTCGCCGTGCTGCTCGTCGCCGATCCGCTCCCCCTCATCGGCGAACTCGCGGACGCCAAGGTCCCGTTCGCGGTCGCCTTCGCCTCCGGGTACGCGGAGACCGGCACCGACGGCGCACTGGCGCAGGAACGGCTGGGCGACGCCGCCCGCCGCGCCGGCGTGCGGCTGCTCGGCCCGAACACCAATCTCAACGCCTTCGAGGAGTTCCGGGACGACCTCGAAGGCCCCGCCATCGCGCTCATCACCCAATCCGGCCACCAGGGCCGGCCCCTCTTCGCCCTCCAGGAGCTGGGCATCCGGCTCTCCCACTGGGCGCCCACCGGCAACGAGGCCGACCTGGAGACCGCCGACTTCCTCTCCTACTTCGCGCAGCGGCCGGAAGTCGGCGCGATCGCCTGTTACGTCGAAGGGCTGAAGGACGGCCGCTCCTTCCTGCTCGCCGCCGACCGGGCGGCCCGGCGCGGAGTCCCGGTGGTCGCCGTCAAAGTGGGGCGTACGGAGACGGGCGCCCGCACGGCGGCCTCCCACACCGGCAAGCTGACCGGCGCCGACCGGGTGGTGGACGCGGCGATGCGCCAGTACGGGGTGATCCGCGTCGACGGCCTCGACGAACTCCAGGACACCGCCGCCCTGCTGGCACGGGCCCGGCCGCCGGTCGCCGACGGCGTCGCCGTGTACTCGATCTCCGGCGGCACGGGCGCCCACTTCGCCGACCTCGCCACCACCGCCGGCCTGCGGCTGCCGCGCCTGTCCGCCGCGAAACAGCGCGAGCTGCACCAGTGGATCCCGGAGTACCTGAACGTCGCCAACCCCATCGACAACGGCGGCCACCCCGTGGGCGACTGGCGCGGCCGGAAGATCATCGACGCGCTGCTCGCCGACCCCGCCGTCGGCGTGCTCGTCTGCCCCATCACCGGCCCCTTCCCGCCGATGAGCGACCGGCTGGCACACGACCTGGTGGCGGCGGCGGAGACCACGGAGAAGCTGGTGTGCGTGGTGTGGGGCTCCCCCGTGGGAACGGAGGCCGCCTACCGCGACACCCTCCTCGGCTCCTCCCGGGTGGCGACCTTCCGCACGTTCGCGAACTGCGTGGGGGCGGTACGGGCCTACCTCGGCCACCACCGTTTCGTACGGGAGTACCGCTCCCCCTTCGACGACGCCCCCCGCACCCCCTCCCCCTCCTTCCGCAAGGCACAGGCCCTGATGCGGCCCGGACAGCAGCTCAGCGAACACGCGGCCAAGCAGCTGCTGCGCGCGTACGGGATCCGGGTGCCGCGCGAGCAACTGGTGACGAGCGCGGCGGCGGCGGTCCGGGCGGCCGCGCAGGTCGGCTACCCCGTCGTCATGAAGGCGTCCGGGGCACAGCTCGCGCACAAGACCGAACTGGGCCTGGTCAAGGTCGGACTGACCTCCGCCAGCCAGGTGCGGGACACCTACCGGGAGCTGATCGACATCGCCCGGTACGAGAACGCCGCGCTCGATGGCGTACTCGTCTGCCAGATGGTCGGACACGGCCTGGAGACCATGGCCGGGATCACGGGCGACCCCCTGTTCGGGCCCACGGTGACGATCGGGCTCGGCGGCGTGCTGGTGGAAGTGCTCCAGGACACGGCCGTACGCGTACCGCCCTTCGGCGAGGGCGAGGCGCGCGCGATGCTCGACGAGCTGCGCGGGCGGGCGCTCTTCGACGGGGTGCGCGGAGGACCGCCGCTCGATGTGGACGCCCTGGTGGAGGTGGTGCTGCGGGTCCAGCGCATGGCCCTGGAACTCGGCGACGACCTCGCGGAACTGGACATCAACCCGCTGGTCGTCCTGGAACGGGGGCAGGGCGCCGTGGCGCTGGACGCGCTGGCGGTCTGCCACCCGGAACGGGAGCCGGCCCCCGACGCCGAGGCCCCCGCGGAACAGGAGGACGGCGCATGACCGCGTCAGACGACACCGCCGACCGGGTCCTGCACCGGATCGAGGACGCGGTGCTGTGGCTCACCCTCGACCGGCCCGAGGCGCTGAACGCCATCACCCCCGCCCAGCGCGACCGGCTCATCACCCTCCTGGAGTCCGCCGGCGCCGACCCCGCCGTGCGCGCGGTGGTCCTCACCGCCACCGGCCGGGGCTTCTGCGCGGGCGCCGACCTGCGGGCGCCGGCCGGGGCGGCCCCGGCGGAACGGGCCGTGGGCGATGTCTCCCGCACCCTGCGGCGAGGCGCCCAGCGGCTCGTCGCCGCCGTCCTCGACTGCGAGAAACCCGTGATCGCGGCCGTCAACGGCACAGCCGCCGGGCTCGGAGCCCAGCTCGCCCTCGCCTGCGATCTCGTCCTCGCGGCGGAAGAGGCCCGTTTCATCCAGGTCTTCGCCCGCCGGGGCCTGGTCCCCGACGGCGGCGGGGCCTATCTGCTCCCCCGGCTGATCGGCCCCCAGCGGGCCAAGGAACTGATGTTCTTCGGCGACGCGCTCACCGCCACCGACGCCGAACGGCTCGGCCTGGTCAACCGGGTCGTCCCGGGCCCCGAGCTGGCACCGACGGCCCGCCGGTGGGCCCACCGCCTGGCCCAGGGGCCCACCCGGGCCCTGGCCCTCACCAAGCAACTGGTCAACGCCTCGCTGGAGAGCGACCGGGGGACGGCTTTCGCGGCGGAGGCGGCGGCGCAGGAACTGAACATGGGGACGGGGGACGCCAAGGAGGGGGTGGCGAGCTTCGTGGAACGACGGAAGCCAAGATTCGGGGGCCGCTGAAACGCCTCTGCCGGCTGGGGTACGGGTGGCCTGCGTCTGCGCGAGGTCGGCCTGGCGCTGTCCGCCAGCGTCGATGCGGGTACGACGCGCTCGTCCGGGGCCGTGTCGGTACGAGGCTGGCCTCGCGCTGCCGGACCCGTGTCGGTACGGGGTCCCGCACACCTTTTCCCCCCGCCGGGGGTACGGTCCGGCTTCGCTTGCTGTGTGGGCGGGGGTGCAGGGTCGCCCCCGCAGGGGATCGGCGGAGACCCACCCGCACACAACCCCGTGAACACGCTCGCCGACCCCGAGGAGGTGAGCCCGGAGGCCCCGCCAACCCGCACCACCACCCGGGCCGGGCCGACCCGCACAAACCAGCCTCGCCGACGATCACCCGGCAAAATCCAGCCTTGTGGGGTCCCCCCGGACGAAGCAGACCGTACACCCTGCGAACTCGGAAGGCAGCAGTTCAGGCATAGAAAAGAGCCCCACCCGGCACGTGGCCGAACGGGGCTTCTCTGGCGTTGCGGATCTACCAGAAGTTCAGATGGGCCGTGTCGTACCGGCGTGGCCCATCGCCATACAGGACCACGCAGTCAGGGCACGCGTACAGGGTCACCGGGGGGGCCGCTGGAGCGGTCCACGATGCTGACGGGTACGGCTCCGGTGGTGGTGCGCTTGCAGTCCACGCATACGGCGCTGAACGGTTCCGGGGCTCCGTCGTGCAGCGCGGTCACGAACACCTCGGCGGTCATGCGGTCACACCCGTCGATGTCCACGCTGCTGCGGGGAACGGGGCTCCCGGGTAGCTGTACGGAAGGTCTACGCCCCGGGTGGCGTAGTAGAGGGCCCTCCGGCGCTGCTGCTGTACGGCGCGGAGCCTGAGTGTGGTTTCGGCCTGCTGCCAGAAGATCGCGGCGGCTTCTTCTTTCGTCGGTCCGGTCCAAGGGCGAGACCACGGCGAGACGGGGGCAGGCTCAGTGGACGGAACGACCGGGACGAGTTCGGGGGTGGCGGTGCGGTGTCGGCCCCGGGCGGGGAAGAGCAGGTGTAACACCCATGTGAGGGCGTGGACGGTAAGGTCTCGCATGTCGTTTCAGCTCCACGGGCTGTCTCGGCGGAGCCCCGATGGACCGTTCGCGCGATCTGTCGGGGCGTTTTCGTGTCTGACGGCAGGCGAACCTATATAGGTCCGTCTAGCCCTGTTCAGTCCTGTCTAGACGGATAGTCGGTGTGCTCTGTGGCTACGCTCTGTGTCATGGCAGCGCGTGAGATCGACCCCCGGGCCCCGGAGCCCCCGTATCGGCAGATCGCTGCCGACTTGACCACCGAGATTGAGCGGGGCGATTTGGCTCCGGGGAGCCCCCTTCCGTCTGAGAAGGCACTTACGGAGCGGTACGGGGTCGCGCGGAACACGGTCCGTGCTGCCCTCGCCGTGCTCAGGGAAAGCGGGCTGGTCTTCACCGTCACGGGTCGGGGCACGTACATCCGGGACCGGTCCGACCAGGGCGACGCTTAGCTCTGACGCACCGGTGCCCCGGCCCGTGCCCGTATCGAGCACGGACCGGGGCCGGTCACACGGTTCCCCTACGGTCAGGCCGGCCCGTTGCGTCGGTCCTCCGCGCGCATCTGGACACGGTCCTTACGCTCCTGCCGGCGAAGGTCGGTCGGAAGCTCCTTGAGAAGGGCGTTCCGGTGCGCGGCTTGCTGAGTGTCGGCGGGGGTGACGGGGCCGTCCGTCTCGCGACTGGCCTGCGCCTTGACGGCTTTCACGGTGGGCGACGCCTTCTTCTTACCGAACACGGGCTCTCTCTGCTGTACGGGATCAGGGTGTGGTGCCCGCCCCCGCCGTGACCGTTGCCGTGAGGGACACGATTTCGGATCAGGTGGCGGGGGCGGAGTTCTGATGGGTGCGGGTACTACGGGGCAGGCGACCCGAAGACCAGCGGGGGCAGGGAGTCACCGCGTCCCTGAGCGTGGAGGGCGGCTCGGATGCGGCGTTCCTGGTACGGGAGTACGTACGTGACCAGCTCCGACGGCGCCACCCATCGCAGGTCTTCCAGTTCGGCGCGGGCCGTGTCGGGGATCGCTGCGGCCTCGGCCTCGGGGCCCGTGAGTACGCCGCCGTCGAAAACGAAGTTGAAGCCTTCGGCGGTGCCGGTGGCCGGGTTGGCGGGGACCTGATCGATCACAACCGCGTGGGTCAGCTTGAGACGCAGCCCGGTCTCCTCGGCCAGCTCGCGGGCGGCGGCGTCGGCGATGGACTCGCTGGCGTGCGCCCCGCCTCCGGGGAGTTGCCAGGCGCCGTCCTTGTAGGTGGGCTTCACGAGCAGGATGCGGCTGATCGGGTCCTGGACGAGGACCACGGCTCCGATCCGGCGGCGGGGCGGGGCGGTGGGGTCGATGTCGGCATGCGCCATGGGTATCTCCTTCGATTGGAAATGCGGTGGATGGGTCGGGTCAGGTGGCAGGGGGTCCGGGGACAGCCGGCGTCCCGGCGCACATGGGGCACGGCTGCGCGCAGGGGGGAAGCAGGGGGCAGATCTTCCGGGCGGTGGGCGCGGGCAGCGGAGTGCCGCCGGGCTTGACGAGTTCGGGCATGGCTCTCTTCTCGGGAAGGGTGTGAAGGGGTTGGACCCCGGTCGACCGGTGCGGGGGACGGGGCCGACCGGGGTCAGGGAGCGCAGGGTGGGGGGTGCTCCCTCAGCCTCCGGGCAGCAGGGTGGGGTGCGTGCCCGGAGGGAATCAGGGGCCGGTCAGGCGGGCGAAGGCGGGTGGGCCGTGGCCTCGTGTTCCGCGCGGGCGTCCTGGGGGATCAGGACACCGTCGTAGTCGCCCCGGGCCGACGCGGCACGGATGCAGACGCCGAACGGGAGGCAACACGCCTCTTCGGACGGAGGGCGGGATGCCTCAGCGGCAGGGGTCGGCATCATCGTGCCCGGAGCCGTCACAGGCGTTCTGACCGGCGGCATCTTCGGAGGTGGACCAGCTCACCAGCTCCCGCGCGGCGGCCATCTCGTCGTCGGACGCAAGCAAGTGATCAAAAACCCCCGCGCGGACATCGTTCACGAACACGGTGAGCGCGACGCGGGGGACGACGATCCGCACCTCCGGCACGACGCAGTTGTACAGCTTGACCATGCGCAGCTCGAACGATCCGTCCGGGGCGGTTTCGACGTGAAGCGTCATCAAAATGCCTTTCGGAAGTCGGCGTTGGACGGGCCCCGGCGAGCGGAATGGGGGGCACGCCGGGGCCCTGGTGTTTCCGGGATGCACCAGGCGGTGAGGTCCTGGCGTCCGTCCGGGAACGGGTCCGCCCGGATCGGCGTCGGGCGGAGTCAGGGAGTGAGGGGCGTAGTGGGCGCCGGCCGGATATAGGCAGTCCGACCGGCGCCGGGGGCACTTCCCTCAGCGGTGCCCCGCACCGTCGGCCCCTGGTGTGCGGTTCAGGGGCCGAGTACCGCCCCGTGGCTAGCGTTGTGCGGTGCGCTGCCACTTGAGGCGGTAGTCGTGGTCAGTCCGGCAGATACCGGGACTGCGGGTAGAGGTCATGTACGACGGCACCGGTCAGCAGTCCGCCGGCGGCAAGGTACCCGCCCCCGAAGATCAGTACGGTGGTCAGTGCGTCGGCAGCGCCAAGGCGGCAGCGCATCCACACCGGGCGGTGACGGGCGGGCGGGGCGTCGTCAGGGTGTATCGGGTCTGGCGAAGGTTCCATGTGCGTTCCCTTGTCGGCTACGGGCGTTGATCTCGGCGAGGGCCGGAGAGAGCTGGTCAGCGGTGGTCGCGCGCCGGATGTCCTTCCGCGACGCGTCCCACTCGATCCCGCCCCCGGGCGGCCGGAGTGCGTAGCCCAAAGGTTGAACATCTATGACCAGGCCGACCCGGCGGCGCACGGTGTCGAAGGCAAGCTCGCCGAGTGTCAGTTCGCTCTCAGGCACGACATCCCTCTCCGTAGCTGCGCTACTACTGGACACCGGTAGCGTGGACCAGGGGCGGGCACATCTTCAACTGATCTGCGGTGCTAGTAGAGATAAGGGTTTCGATGACGAATCGCAAAGAGTTGCACCCCGAGAGGGGGCCGCGCGAGAAGTTCGGGCAGGTCCTGCGCCTGATGCGAGATGAACGCGGCTGGACACAGGAGGAGTTAGCGAAGCTGCTTGGGTGCACAGACGCCCACGTGTCTGCCGTAGAAACTGGCCGGCGGCCAGCAACTCCACAGTTCGCCAAGAACCTAGATCATGTGTTCGGTACAGGCGATCGGCTGGAGCGGCAGAGCCAAGCAGCCAGACAGGCCGCGCTACTTGAGGGGTTCCCGGAGTACGTTGAGTACGAGGGCCGGGCCGACGAGGTAAAACTGTTTGAGGTGGGTCTCGTCCCTGGGCCACTTCAGACGCGCGACTACGCGGAAGCAATTGAGGTTGACCACGTGAGGCGGGGGGTCCTCGCTACAGAAGAGGCGACAGAGCGGGTCTCACTCCAGATGGAGCGGCAGGCTGCCCTGTCACGTGCATTCCCTCCCCTGATCTCTGTGGTACTGGATGAGAGCTGTATCCGCAGATGGGTGGGGGGTTCCACGGTCATGGAAGAGCAGCTACGTCGTCTGACCGAGTTCGCAGCACTTCCCAACACCGTGCTTCAGATCGCGCCGTACACCATGGGGGAGCGTCGCCCGTTCAATCGGCTGGTGAACTTGCTCACCCTGCCTGACCGGACCACGGTCGTGTACGTCGAGTCTCAGAGTCAGGGCTACCTGGATCGCGACATCACCTCTGTGAAACGGATGACGAGGGAATATCATCAGCTTCAGGCTGACGCCCTCTCCCAGACAGAGTCCGTCGCCTTGATCGAAAAGCTACGAAAGGGCACCCCGTGACGACCGAGTCCCTCAACTGGATCAAGTCCTCCTACAGCGGTAGCGGCGGGTCCTGCGTCGAGTGGGCCCCCGCGCACGCCTCCACGACCGGCGTCGTCCCCGTCCGGGACAGCAAGAACCCGGGCGGGCCGGTCCTGACCGTTTCCGCAAACGCCTTCGCCGGCCTGGTGACCATGGCCCGTGACGCCGCTCTCTAGCCCGGCAGAACGCACAACAGCCCCACTCATCGGACCGGAGAAGTGGGGCTGTTCGCTGTGATCACGCCGCCGGGTCAGCCTCCAGCGGGGGCGGCGCGGGAACCACGGCGGGGGTCGCCATGCCGTTCTCGTCCAAGGCGATCCAGTTCAGTTCGACACTGCGGATCAGGACACCGGGGAAGTCCTCGAATCGGCTCAGCGCGTCCGCGATGGCGTCGGTGAGAGTGGTGGCCCGGAGGACACACATGAACCGACTGTAGCCGGGTCGCTCGGCCAGACCGATACCGCCTTCGGCGAAGCGGTCCAGCCCGTCCAGGGTGTCCTTCTGTTCATCGGACAGGGGAGCGTCCAGTACGAGACTGAAGTGCCAAGCGGGCTCAGACGCACCGCTGGTGGTTCCGGACGAACTCATTGATCTTCTTCGCCTCATCTCCGGTGTTTCTGGGGGTGCAGTAGACCACGGTCTGATCGTTGCAGGGGCAGCAGAGCACCCACCCCCACCGGTGCTTGTTCTTGTCGTGTCTGACCTTGAGTCCCGCCGCCTCCGCGCGCTTCAACGCCGCCTCGACGTCCTTCTTCTGATGTCGGTCTCCGAGTGCCACGTCACCACGTCCTACGCCCTGGTGGGGCGGCACACGGCGGAACCGGGGCGGAGCCGCCCGTACGGGTGACTGTCCGCCTGGCGGTGAACGCCGAAGGGCCCCGGTCCCTGAGCCCCGGAGATAGCATGCGCAGTGGCCCCGCGCCTGATTGACGCAGGGGCGGGGCTGTCTGCTGCTGCCGCTGTCAGGCTGCGAGGTTCACGGACAGGACGGCCCGCTCCCACGCACCTGGTGCGTCTTCGCCGGGGGTCCGGTCGACCAGGACCACCGCCCACGGGACCAGCGTCCCCGAAGGCCGTTCCACGGTCACGCCGTACCGGCCGGCGAGCCCGCCTTTGCGGAGCACCGCCGCGAGCTGGTGCTGGTGTCCAGGATGCGGGTGCGGAATGCGGCGGGGCAGGGTGCTGGTCCGTCCTCAATCGCCGGACCGGCTGGATGTGCTCGGGTCGTCGTCGGGGGCCAGCCCCCGAGGCCCCCGCGCCTCAATCGCCGGCGAGGCTGGATTTGTTCGGGTGGTCCCGGGGCCGGGTGTGGTGCGGGTTGGTGGTGGCCTCCGGGCTCACCTCCTCGGGGTCGGCGGACCGAAGGCCCACCGTCAGCGCACGCCGGACTTCCCGCCGATCCCCTGCGGGGGCGACCCTGCACCCCCCACCCACACAGCCAGCACAGGCGGACCGGTACCCCGAGCCGGGGGAAGAAGGGCGCGGGACCCCGTACCGACACGGGCCGGCCGGCGCAAGGCCGACCCGCGCCCCACCCCCGCCAAAGAAAAAAGCACCGTTGATTGTTTATGGGAGCGCTGCCATGCTCCCGCACACGACCCGCCCCGCCCGCCCCCGGAGGCCCCGTGTCCGACCTCGCCGCCGCCGTCCTCGGTGATCTGGAGGACGAAGGCACCGCACTCGACCGGCTGGTGGCCGGTCTGGACCCGGGCGGCTGGGCGCGTGGCACGCCCGCGCCCGGCTGGAGTGTCGCCCATCAGATCGCACATCTCGCGTGGACCGACCGGGCCGCCCTGCTCGCGGTCACCGATGCCGACGGGTTCGCCACCGAGGCCGGGAGGGCCCGGCCCGCGACGTTCGTGGACGACGGTGCCGCCGAGGGGTCGCGGCGGCCGCCCGGCGAGTTGCTCGCGTACTGGCGGGAGGGCCGCGCCCGGCTCGCGGCGGCCCTGCGCGCGGTGCCCGCCGGGACCCGGCTGCCCTGGTACGGGCCGCCGATGAGCGTGGCGTCGATGGCGACGGCCCGGCTGATGGAGACGTGGGCGCACGGCCAGGACGTGGCGGACGCGCTGGGGGTGGCCCGTACCCCCACCGCCCGGCTGCGGCACATCGCGCATCTCGGCTTCCGTACCCGGGACTTCGCGTACGCGGTCCGTGGCCTCGCTCCGCCCGTGGAGCCCTTCCGGGTCGAGCTGACCGGCCCCGGCGGCGAGGCGTGGGCGTACGGTCCGGTGGACGCGGCCCAGCGGGTGAGCGGGCCCGCGCTCGACTTCTGTCTGCTGGTGACCCGCCGGGCGCACCCCGACGATCTCGCGCTGGCGGCCGAGGGGCCCGGGGCCGCCCACTGGCTCACGGTCGCGCAGGCGTTCGCGGGGCCCCCGGGCCCGGACCGTGCCCCGCGAGCGGGGGCGTGACGCCGTGGACGACGTGCTGCGGATCGGCAATGCCTCCGGTTTCTACGGCGACCGCTTCGACGCCGTGCGCGAGATGCTGACGGACGGTCCGCTCGATGTCCTCACCGGCGACTATCTGGCCGAGCTGACCCTGCTGATCCTGGGCAGGCAGCGGCTCAAGGACGCCCGTCTCGGCTATGCGAAGACCTTTCTGCGGCAGCTGGAGGACACGCTCGGCCTCGCCCGTGACCGGGGGGTGCGGATCGTCTCCAACGCGGGCGGGCTCAACCCGGCCGGGCTCGCCGGCGCCGTGCGGGCGCTCGCCGCCCGGCTCGGGATCCCGGTGCGGGTCGCCCATGTCGAGGGCGACGCGCTGGCGGACGGGCCCTGGCCGCCCGGCGCGCTGACCGCGAACGCCTATCTCGGGGGCGCCGGGATCGCCGCCTGTCTGCGCGCGGGCGCGGATGTCGTGGTCACCGGCCGGGTCACGGACGCGGCGCTGGTCACCGGGCCGGCCGCCGCCCATTTCGGCTGGGGGCCGAACGACCTGGACGCCCTGGCCGGGGCCGTCGTCGCCGGTCATGTCCTGGAGTGCGGCACCCAGGCGACCGGCGGCAACTACGCCTTCTTCGGGGACATGGACGCCACCCGCCCCGGCTTCCCCCTCGCCGAGATCCACCGCGACGGCACCTCGGTGATCACCAAGCACCCCGGTACGGGCGGCCGCGTCGACATCGGCACCGTCACCGCCCAGCTGCTGTACGAGACCGGGGGTACGCGCTACCCGGGCCCCGACGTCACCGCGCGGCTCGACACCGTACGCCTCGATGCCGTCGGCCCCGACCGGGTCCGGATGTCCGGCGTCCGGGGGGAGCCGCCGCCCCCCGCCCTCAAGGTCGGCGTGACCCGGATCGGCGGCTGGCGCAACGAGGTCGTCCTCGTCCTCACCGGTCTCGACATCGAGGCCAAGGCCCGGCTCGCGCGGGAGCAGCTCGAAGCGTCCTTCGGCGCCGACCGGCCGGCCGTGACGCACTGGGAGCTGGCGCGGACGGACCATCCCGACGCCGACACCCAGGAGCGGGCCAGCGCGTATCTGCGGCTCGTCGTCCGCGACCCCGACCCGGCGAAGGTGGGCCGCGCGATCAGCGGCGCCGCCGTCGAGCTGGCCCTCGGCAGCTACCCGGGCTTCCATCTCACCGGGCCGCCCGGCGACGGCTCCCCGTACGGGGTGTTCACCGCCGAGTTCGTCGACGCCACGGCGGTCGCCCACACCGCCGTCCTGCCGGACGGCACCCGGACCGTGCTCCCGCCGCCCGCCCGCACCCTCCCGTTCGATCCCACGGAGGGGCCGGCGGAACTGCCGGAGCCCTGGACCGCCGGGCCCGTCCGGCGCGCCCCGCTCGGCCTGGTCGCCGGCGCCCGCAGCGGCGACAAGGGCGGCGACGCCAACATCGGGGTGTGGGCGCGTTCCGACGGCGCCTGGCGCTGGCTCGCGCACGAGCTGACCACCGACCGGCTGCGCACGCTGCTGCCGGAGACCGCGCCCCTGCCCGTGGTCCGCGCGGTGCTGCCGAATCTGCGGGCGCTCAACTTCACCGTGCGCGGGATCCTCGGCGAGGGGGTCGCGGCACGGGCCCGGTTCGACCCGCAGGGCAAGGCGCTGGCGGAGTGGCTGCGCTCCCGCGAGCTGGAGATCCCCGAGGCGCTGCTGCCACCGCCCGGCGCCGCCGACCGAGGCCACTGAAGCGGCACCCCGACACCGGAGGTCAACCGTGAGCGACCCCGTACCGCCGCACGACCACCAGGACGACCGCGAGCACGACCAGGACCACCAGCACGATCACGACCCCGACCACGACCCCGACCCGGAGCGCGCCGCCCGCCGTGCCGCCATGCTCGACCGGCTCGCCGCCCTGGCCGCCGAACACGCCAAGGCCCTGGCCGGCGGCGGCGAGAAGTACCTCGCCCGCCACCGCGCCCGGGGCAAGCTCCTCGCCCGCGAGCGCGTCGAGCTGCTGCTCGATCCGGACACCCCGTTCCTGGAGCTGTCCCCGCTGGCCGCCTGGGGCACGGACCACCCCGTCGGCGCCTCCCTCGTCACCGGCGTCGGCGTGGTCGAGGGCGTCGAGTGCGTGATCACCGCCAACGACCCGACCGTGCGCGGCGGCGCCTCCAACCCCTGGACGCTGAAGAAGGCCCTGCGCGCCAACGAGATCGCGCTCGCCAACCGGCTGCCGCTGATCTCCCTGGTGGAGTCCGGCGGCGCGGACCTCCCCTCCCAGAAGGAGATCTTCATCCCCGGCGGGGCGCTCTTCCGCGACCTCACCCGGCTCTCCGCCGCCCGGATCCCCACCGTCGCCGTCGTGTTCGGCAACTCCACCGCCGGCGGCGCCTACGTCCCCGGCCTGTCCGACCACACCGTCATGATCAAGGAGCGGTCGAAGGTCTTCCTCGGCGGCCCGCCCCTGGTCCGGATGGCCACCGGCGAGGAGAGCGACGACGAGTCCCTGGGCGGCGCCGGGATGCACGCCGCCGTCTCCGGGCTCGCCGACCACTTCGCGCTGGACGAACCGGACGCGCTGCGCATCACCCGCCGGATCGTCGCCCGTCTCAACCGGCGCAAGCCGCACCCCGACCCGCCCCCGGCGAAGCCGCCCCGCCACCCCGCCGACGGGCTGCTGGACATCGTCCCCGAGGATCTGCGGACCCCCTTCGACCCGCGCGAGGTCGTCGTACGGATCGTGGACGACTCGGCGTACGACGAGTTCAAGCCACGCTACGGGCCCAGCCTGGTCACCGCCTGGGCCACCCTGCACGGCTATCCGGTGGGGATCCTCGCCAACGCGCAGGGCGTGCTGTTCAGCGCCGAGTCCCAGAAGGCCGCCCACTTCATCCAGCTCGCCAACCAGCGGGACATTCCACTGGTCTTCCTCCACAACACCACCGGCTACATGGTCGGCAGCCAGTACGAGCAGGGCGGCATCATCAAGCACGGCGCCATGATGATCAACGCGGTGGCCAATTCCCGCGTACCGCATCTGTCGGTGCTCCTCGGCGCCTCCTACGGCGCCGGCCACTACGGCATGTGCGGACGCGCCTACGAGCCCCGTTTCCTCTTCGCCTGGCCGAGTGCCAAGTCCGCCGTCATGGGCCCGCGCCAGCTCGCGGGGGTGCTCTCGCTGGTCGCGCGCGCCTCGGCGGCGGCCAGGGGCGAGCCGTACGACGAGGAGGCCGATGACGGGCTGCGCGCGATGGTGGAGGCGCAGATCGAGGCCGAGTCGCTGCCCGCGTTCCTCTCCGGGCGGCTGTACGACGACGGGGTCATCGACCCCCGCGACACCCGGACCGTCCTCGGGATCTGTCTCTCCGCGATCCACAACGCCCCCGTCGAAGGCGCGCGCGGCGGCTTCGGCGTCTTCCGGATGTGAGGGCCATGACGACCGCCGAACCGACAGCGACAGAGACACCGGTCATTCGTACGCTGCTCGTGGCCAACCGGGGCGAGATCGCCTGCCGGATCTTCCGCACCTGCCGCGAACTCGGCATCACCACCGTCGCCGTCCACTCCGACCCCGACGCCGGCGCCCTCCATGTCCGCGCGGCCGATCTCGCCGTCCGGCTGCCGGGCGCGGCCCCCGCCGACACCTATCTCCGGGCCGATCTCCTGGTCGCGGCGGCGCTGGCGGCCGGCGCCGACGCCGTCCACCCCGGGTACGGATTCCTCGCGGAGAACGCGGGGTTCGCACGGGCCGTGACCGCCGCCGGGCTGCTGTGGGTGGGCCCGCCCGCCGCCGCCGTCGCGGCCATGGCGTCCAAGCCCCGGGCGAAGGAACTGGCCGGGGAGAAGACGGGTGCGGCCGCCGCTCCCGCGTTCCCGCTGCTGGTCAAGGCGGCGGCGGGCGGCGGCGGGCGGGGCATGCGGATCGTCCGCGACCCGGCGGACCTGCCGGCGGCGCTCACGGCGGCCCGCGCGGAGGCGGCGGCCGCCTTCGGCGACGACGAGGTCTTCACCGAGCCGTACATCGAGCGCGCCCGCCATGTGGAGGTGCAGATCCTCGCCGACGCGCACGGCACGGTGTGGACGCTCGGCACCCGCGACTGCTCGCTCCAGCGCCGCCACCAGAAGGTCGTCGAGGAGTCCCCGGCGCCCCACCTGCCGCCCGGTCTCGCCGGCCGGCTCCAGCAGGCATCGGCGCGGATGGCCCGCGCGGTCGGCTACACCGGCGCGGGCACCGCCGAATTCCTCGTCACCCCCTCGGGAGAGCCCCACTTCCTGGAGATGAACACCCGGCTCCAGGTCGAGCACCCCGTCACCGAGGAGGTCCACGGCCTCGACCTCGTCGCCTGGCAGCTGCGGATCGCGGAGGGCGCCCGCCTGCCGGCCGAGCCGCCGCCCGCCCGGGGACACGCCGTCGAGGCCCGGCTGTACGCGGAGGACCCGGCCCGCCACTGGGCGCCCGGCGGCGGACTCCTGCACCGGCTCTCCGTCCCCACCGGGCCGGGGCTCCGCATCGACACCGGGTACGCCGACGGCGACACCGTGCCCGTCCACTACGACGCCCTCCTCGCCAAGGTCGTCGCCTGGGCACCCACCCGCGCCGAGGCCCTGCGGCGGCTCGCCAGCGCCCTGGAGCGCTCCCGGGTGCACGGGCCCGTCACCAATCTGGAGCTGCTGATCCGCTCGCTGCGCCATCCCAAGACGGCGGCCGGCCGGGCGGACACCACGTTCTACGAGCGGCACCTGTCCGAACTCGTCAGCGCCGCCCCCGACCCGTACGCGCCGGTCGCGGCGGCCCTCGCCGACGCCGCCCGCTCCGGTGCCCGCTCCCGGTTCGGCGGCTGGCGCAATCTGCCCTCGCAGCCGCAGTCCCGGCGGTACCGCACCGACGCGGACGGCGCCGAGCACGAGATCCGCTACCACCACACCCGGGACGGGCTCACCGTCGAACGCGCGCCGGGCGAGCCGGCGGTCCTGGTGGTCGCGGCCGGGCCGGACGCGGTGGTCCTGGAGACCGGCGGGGTCCGGCGGCGGTACGACACGGCCCGCCACGGGGACCGGGTGTACGCGGGGGCCACCGCGCTGACGGCCCTGCCGCGCTTCGCGGGGCCCGCCGAACGGCACGAGCCCGGCTCGCTGCTCGCCCCGATGCCGGGCACCGTCGCCCGGGTCTCCGACGGGCTCGCGGTCGGGGACCGGGTGGTCCGGGGGCAGCCGCTGCTGTGGCTGGAGGCGATGAAGATGGAGCACCGCGTCGCCGCGCCCGCCGACGGGGTGCTGACGGCGCTGCACGCGGCGGCAGGCCGCACGGTGGAGCGGGGCGCGCTGCTCGCGGTCGTCCAGGTGCCCGGTGAGCAGGCGACCGGTAACCCGGCGCCCGGTCACCCGACGACCGGCGTACCGGACGCGGCCCACGAAGGAGCAGAGCACAGCGCACAGCACAGCGCACAGCACAGCGCACGGATCGGAGCAACGCCCGCCGTATCCCGCCCGGAACCCGAGGAGAGACCCTCATGAGCAGCACCGTGACCACCGAGAGCCCCGAGCACCGGGCCCTCCGCGCCACCGTCGCCGCCCTCGGCCGCCGCCACGGCCCCGACCACGACCGGGACCGCCTCTGGGCGGAGGCCGGCGCCCTCGGCCTCCTCGGGATCGCCCTGCCCGAGGAGTACGGCGGCGGGGGCGCCGGACTCTCCGAACTCGCGCTCGTACTGGAAGAGTTGGGTGCGGCCGGCTGCCCTCTGCTGATGATGGTCGTCTCGCCCGCCATCTGCGGCACCGTCATCGCCCGCTTCGGCACCCCCGAGCAGCGCCGCACCTGGCTGCCGGGGCTCGCCGACGGCTCCCTCACCATGGCCTTCGGCATTACCGAGCCGGACGCGGGCTCCAACTCGCACCGGATCACCACCACCGCCCGCCGCGACGGCGACGACTGGGTGCTCACCGGCCGCAAGATCTTCGTCACCGGGGTGGACATCGCCGACGCCACCCTGATCGTGGGCCGGACCACCGCCACCGCCACCGCAGCCACCGCCACCACCGACACCGCCGCGACCACCCGCACCGGCCACCGCCTCAAGCCCTGTCTCTTCGTCGTGCCCCGGGACGCCGAAGGGTTCTCCCGCACCCGCGTCGACATGGTGATCGACGCCCCTGAGCACCAGTTCGAACTGGTCCTGGACGAGGTCCGGCTGCCCGGCTCCGCGCTCGTCGGCGACGAGGACGCCGGGCTGCTCCAGCTCTTCGCCGGACTCAACCCGGAGCGCGTGATGACGGCCGCGTTCGCGATCGGCATGGGCCGCTACGCCCTGGGCCGGGCCGTCGAGTACGCCCGGCAGCGCCAGGTGTGGGACACCCCCATCGGCGCCCACCAGGCCATCGCCCACCCCCTCGCCCGCAGCCACGTCGAACTCGAACTCGCCCGGCTGATGACGGCGAAGGCGGCCCGCCTCTACGACGACGGCGACGACACCGGGGCGGGCGAGGCCGCGAACATGGCCAAGTACGCCGCCGCCGAGGCGTGCGCCGACGCCGTCGACCGCGCGGTGCACACCCTCGGCGGCAACGGGCTCACCCGCGCGTACGGACTCGCCCCGCTCCTGACCGCCTCCCGGGTGGCCCGGATCGCCCCCGTCAGCCGCGAGATGATCCTCAACTACATTTCCCATCAGTCCCTGGGTCTCCCCAAGTCGTACTGAGAGCCGTGATTCTGGCCCTGTCGACCCAGCGAGGAGGCGTTCCATGGCGTCCACCCTGCACCAGCCGTCCCACCCGCCGCACGGCGGGGACGAGCATGTCTTCCGCAGCACCTACCCCGATGTCGCCCCCGTGTCCGTCGCCGTCCACGACACCGTCCTCGGACCGGCCGCCGGGTACGGGGACGCCGTCGCCCTCATCGACGGGGTGACCGGCGCCCGGGTCAGCTACGCGCGACTCGACCACGACCACCGCCGGATAGCGGCCGCGCTCGCCGCCGCCGGCGTCCGCAAGGGCGATGTCCTGGCCCTGCACAGCCCCAACTCCACCGTCTATCCGGCCGTCTTCCACGGCGCGACCCGGGCCGGCGCCAGCGTGACCACCGTGAACTCCATGGCCACGGCCGAGGAGTTCGCCCGCCAGCTCCAGGACTGTGCCGCACGCTGGATCATCACCGTCGCCGCCCTCCTGGACACCGCCCGCCGGGCCGCCGAACTCGTCCCCGGCGTCCGCGAGATCTTCGTCTGCGACCGGGCCGAAGGGCACACCGGCGTCCCCGCGATGCTCGCCTCCACCGCCCCCGAGCCGGATGCCGGCATCGACCCGGACCACGACATCGCGGTCCTGCCGTACTCCTCCGGCACCACCGGCACACCGAAGGGCGTGATGCTCACCCACCGCTCCGTCGCCACCAACCTGGCCCAGATCCGGCCGCTGCTGCCGATGAAGCCCGGCGACCGCATCCTCGCCGTGCTGCCGTTCTTCCACATATACGGCCTCACCTGCCTGATGAACGCCCCCCTCCAGAGCGGGGCCACCGTCGTCGTCCTGCCCCGCTTCGAGCTGGAGAGCTTCCTCGCCGCGATCGAGAAGCACCGCGTCACCGGGCTGTACATGGCCCCGCCGATCGTGCTCGCCCTGGCCAAGCAACCGGCGGTGGAGCGGTACGACCTCTCCTCGCTGGAGTACCTCTACTGCGGCGCCGCCCCGCTCGACGCCCGGCTCGCCGAGGCGTGCGGGGCCCGCCTCGGACTGCCGGCCGTACGGCAGGGGTACGGGATGACCGAACTCTCCCCGGGCGCCCACATCGTCCCCCTCGCCGAACCCGCCCCGCCGCCGGGTACCGTCGGCCGGCTCGTCCCCGGCACCGAGATGAAACTGCTCTCCCTGGACGACCCCGGCCGCTGCGCCGGACCCGGCGAGGACGGCGAGATCGCCATCCGGGGACCCCAGGTGATGAAGGGCTACCTGGGGCGGCCCGAGGCGACCGCCGAGATGATCGACGCCGAGGGGTGGCTGCGCACGGGCGACGTCGGGCGGGTGGACGACGGCGGCTGGCTCTTCGTCGTCGACCGCGTCAAGGAACTGATCAAGTACAAGGGGTACCAGGTCGCCCCCGCCGAACTGGAGGCCCTGCTGCTGTCCCACGAGGCCATCGCCGACGCGGCGGTGGTCGGCGCCTACGACGAGGACGCCGGCACCGAGATCCCGCACGCCTTCGTCGTCCGGCGGCCGGGCACCGAGCCCCTGACCGCGACCGAGTTACAGGAGTGGGTCGCCGCCCGCGTCGCCCCGTACAAGAAAGTCCGGCGGGTCTCGTTCGTCTCCGGGGTGCCTCGTGCGGCATCGGGGAAGATCCTCCGCCGGGAGCTGCGCACGGCACGGGAGCCGCGCCGGCTCGGGGAATCGACGGACCGGGAGGACGGCACACCATGACGGAACTGGTCGCCACCGCACAGGAGCGCGGTGTCGCCACCCTGACGCTCGACTCGCCCGCCAACCGCAACGCGCTCTCCGCGCGGCTGGTGGGCGAGCTGGCCCAGGCACTGGAGAAGTGCGCAGCCGACCCCGCCGTACGGGCGGTGCTGCTCACCCACACCGGGCCGGTGTTCAGCGCGGGCGCCGATCTGAAGGCCCCGCCCAGCCCGTACACGTTCGTCGACCTGCTCCGGCGGATCGTGACCCTGCCCAAGCCGGTGATCGCCCGGGTGACGGGCCGGACCAGGGCGGGCGGCCTCGGCGTGCTGGGCGCCTGCGACATCGCGGTGGCCGGGCCGGACGCGGACTTCGCGTTCACGGAGGTACGGATCGGGGTGGCGCCGGCGGTGATCTCGCTGCCGCTGCTGCCCCGGCTCGACCCCCGGGCGGCGGAACGCTACTACCTCACCGGGGAGACCTTCGGCGCGGCCGAGGCCGCCCGCATCGGACTGCTCACGCTCGCCGCCGACGACGATGTGGACCGGGCGCTCGCCCCGCTGCTCGCGGGGGTGCGCAAGGCGTCCCCGCAGGGGCTCGCCGCCGCGAAGGAGCTGGTCACCGCGCGGGTGCTGGCCGCGTTCGAGCGGGACGCGGAGGAGCTGGTGCAGCGGTCGGCCACGCTCTTCGCCGGCGGTGAGGCACGCGAGGGGATGGCGGCGTTCCTGGAGCGGCGGCCGGCGGCGTGGGCGCTGTAGGGCGGGCCGGACCGGGCGGCCACCGCCGCCCGGTCCGGCGTACGGCCCGGTGCTCAGCCCCCGTACCCCGGCACCTCGCGCACCTCGCGCATCCCCGGCCCGGTGTAGCGCGCGGACGGCCGGACGAGGCGGCCGGTGCGCTTCTGCTCCAGGATGTGCGCCGACCAGCCCGCCGTACGGGCACAGGTGAACATCGACGTGAACATGGGCGCCGGCACCTCCGCGAAGTCCAGCATGATCGCCGCCCAGAACTCCACATTGGTGGCCAGCACCCGGTCCGGGCGGCGGTGGTGCAACTCCTCCAGGGCCGCCCGCTCCAGCGCCTCGGCCACCTCGAACCGGGGCGCCCCCAGCTCCTTCGCGGTCCGCCGCAGCACCCGCGCCCGCGGGTCCTCCGCGCGGTAGACCCGGTGGCCGAAGCCCATCAGCCGCTCGCCCCGGTCGAGCGCCCGCCGGACGAAACCGACCGCGTCCCCGGTCCGTTCGATCTCCTCGATCATGCCGAGGACCCGCGACGGCGCCCCGCCGTGCAGCGGCCCGGACATCGCGCCCACCGCACCCGACAGGGCCGCCGCCACGTCCGCGCCGGTGGAGGCGATCACCCGGGCGGTGAAGGTGGAGGCGTTCATGCCGTGCTCGGCGGCCGAGGTCCAGTAGGCGTCGACGGCCCGCACATGGCGGGGGTCCGGCTCCCCACGCCAGCGGATCATGAACCGTTCGACCACCGACGACGCCTTGTCGATCTCCCGCTGGGGCACCATCGGCAGCCCCTGTCCGCGCGCGCTCTGCGCCACGTACGAGAGCGCCATCACCGCCGCGCGCGCCAGATCCTCCCGGGCCTGCTCCGCGTCGATGTCGAGGAGCGGTTTCAGGCCCCACACCGGCGCGAGCATCGCCAGCGCCGACTGGACGTCGACCCGGATGTCGCCGGAGTGCACGGGGATGGGGAACGGTTCGGCGGCCGGCAGCCCCGGTTCGAAGGCGCCGTCGACCAGCAGCCCCCACACCTGCCCGAAGGGGACCCGGCCGACCAGGTCCTCGATGTCGACGCCCCGGTAGCGGAGCGCCCCGCCCTCCTTGTCGGGTTCGGCGATCTCCGTCTCAAACGCGACGACTCCTTCGAGCCCGGGTACGAAGTCGGACATGGGCGGCTCCTCGTGGTGTGTCACAGCGGATGAATGCGCTGGGCGCGGGGGTGGTGCGTCCCGTTTGCCGTTTGCCGTTAAGCCGTTTTCCGTTTTCTGTGGTGCGTGCGTCCTGGCTCCGGCGGGTGACGGCCGGGAGCCAGGATTCTGCCGGTTTCCCCGGCGGTTCACCCGCTGCCGCGAGCAGTGAGAACCGGCACACCCCGCCTACCCACTCCGGGAGGATTGACCACAGACGGCGGCGGGCAGACTCGCCCCCTGCGGCAGGATGGGCGGTGTGACCGACGCCGCCGCTCAGAAGCCCGTCCAGACCCCCGCACAGGACTCCGGCCGGGGCCCCGTGCCCGACCCGGCCGTGATGCGGGAGCAGTACCGCTCCACACCCCTGTGGGAGACGGATCTGGCCCCCACGCCCATGGACCAGTTCGCCCGCTGGTTCCACGACGCGATCGCGGCCGGTCTCGCCGAGCCCAACGCCATGGTGGCCGCCACCGCCACCCCCGACGGCCGCCCGTCCACCCGCATGGTCCTGCTGAAGCAGTACGACGCCCGGGGCTTTGTCTTCTTCACCAACTACGGCTCCCGCAAGGGCCGGGAGATCACCGCGAACCCGTGGGTCTCGCTGCTCTTCCCCTGGCACCCGATCGCCCGTCAGATCACGGTCACGGGCCGGGCCGTGCGGGTCGGCCGGGACGAGACGGCGGCGTACTTCCGCAGCCGCCCGCACGGCTCCCGGCTCGGCGCCTGGGCGAGCGAGCAGTCGTCGGTGCTCCCCTCCCGTGCGGAGCTGCTGCGCCGGTACGAGGAGCTGGCGGCCCGCTATCCGCAGGGCGAGCAGATCCCGGCGCCCGCCGAGTGGGGCGGCTACCGGGTGGCGCCGGAGACGGTGGAGTTCTGGCAGGGCCACGAGAACCGGCTGCACGACCGGCTGCGGTACGTGGCGGAGGGCGGCGGCTGGCGGGTGGAGCGGCTCGCGCCCTGAGCGCGGGGGCCGGGACCGCCCCGGAACAAGCGCGGGGGCCGGGGACCGCCCCGGAACAGCGGAACGACCCGTGGGCCTGATCCCTCCGCCGTACGTTACGGAGAGAGCCGGTCGGATGGCCGGCGGGCCCACGGGTCGGGTGACTGCTGGAAAACGCGGCGGGAGGCCCGCCGACTGCACAGAGTGCGACGACGGGCCGTCAGCCCGCAGCCACCTCACGCATCCGAGAAGAAACCACTTCCGGATCACCTCCTTTCGTCGTGTGCCGCATACGTTAGGAGGGCGCGGACGGCGGCTCAAGCGAATTATTTGAGCCGTTCTCCCACCGGCCCCCGGACAAGGACTGGTCAAAAACCGGTGTGTCGTGCGTCACGCTCCAGTTGAATAGGCTCTGACGTGCATGAACGCACGCGATCACGTCCTGGGGGCCGGGCATGAGTGGGTCGAACGGTGAGCCGGCGCTGGCGGCGCCCGAGGACGCGGAGCTGCTGGCCGCGCTCCTCGACGGCATGGACGCGGCCCTGTGCGCCGTCGACACCGACGGAGTCGTCACCCACTGGAACCGGGAGGCCGAGCGGATCCTCGGCTGGAGCGCCCGGGAGGCCGTCGGCCGGCGCGGGCTCGGCGGCTGGGCGGCCCGGCCCGCCGACGCGGCGGAGACGGAGCGGCGGCTGCTCGCGGCCCTGGCGTCACCGGGCCGCACGGTGGACGAGTTCGCGCTGCTGCGCAAGGACGGCGGCCGGGTCCTGGTACGGGCCCAGTCCGCGCGGGTGCCGGGCGCGGACGGCGAACCGGCCGGGGTCTACTGCGCGTTCACCGAGGTGCACGCCCGGATGGACCTGGAGCGGTCGATCGCGCTGAGCGAGGCGCTGTTCGACGACGCCCCCTGGGGCGTGGTCCTCGTCGATGTCGATCTGCGGCCCACCGTCGTCAACACCTACGCGGCCCGCGCCCTCGGCTTCGGCCGGACCCCGCCGCTGGGCCGCCCGCTGGGCGAACTGCTCGTCCAGGGCGTGGACGAGCTGGAGGGCGCGCTGCACCACGTGCTCGCGGAGGGCGCGCCGCGCGGGATCACCGAGATCTGGGTGGCGCTGCCGGGGCCGGGCGGGGAGCCGGTGCGGCGCTGCTGGCGCTGCGGCTTCCTGCGGCTGGCGTCGCCGCTGGCGAAGCAGCCGGTGCCGCTGGGCGTGGGCTGGCTCTTCAACGACGTCACCGAGGTCCGGGAGCTGGAACAGGAGGCGGACCGGCAGCGGTTCCGCGCCCGCCAGCTGCACCGGGCGGTCCGCGCGGCGGCCGAGTACGAGGATCCGATGGAGGCGGCGACGGCGTACGCGGACTTCGCGCTGGCGGGCTTCGCCGACCAGGTCCTGATCGACGTGGTGGCGGCCCGGCCCGGGGGCGCGCGGGGGGACGGGCCGCGGCTGGTTCGGACGGCGCAGACCCCGGTGGGCGCGCCGGGGCCGTGCGTGCGGGTGACGGGCGGCGGTGACATCCCCGTCCGCTATCCGCGGGGCCACCCCGCGCTCCAGGCCGCCGAGCGGGTCTCCTCGGTCCGTGCGAGCGCCCCCGAGCCGGTGGCCGCCGGGCCGTGGCCGGGCGACCGCCAGTGGCCCCCGGACATGGCCCACGCGCTCTGTGTCCCGCTCCGGCTGTGGGGGAGGACCCTGGGCGTCCTCACCTTTCTGCGGGCCCACCCCCGGCCCGCCTTCGAACGGGCCGACATGATCCACGCGGAGAGCATGGCGGCCCTGCTGGCGCCCGCGCTGGACCGGGCCGTCGAGGCGGGACGGGCGCACCGGGAGGGGTGAGGGCCGCCCGCCCGGCGCGGGAGGGGTGGGAGGCGCCCACCCGGCGCGCGCGGGCCGGCGGCGGCAGAGGATCGCGCGTGGGCCGGCGGCGGTAGAAGATCGCGCGCGGGTCAGCGGCGGTAGAAGATCCGGTCGGCGTACTCCCGCATGACCCGGCCGTTCCACTCGTGGCCGCCGTCCACGTTCCCGGAGCGCAGCAGCGGCGGCTCGATGCCCCGTTCCACCATCCGCTCGGCGGCGGCGGCGAGGGTGGCCTGCATCAGCGCGCTGGTCACCACGGTGGAGGCGGGCGCGAAGGGGGCCTCGATGCCCTCGTGGGTCAGCTCCGCGTCCCCGACGGCGATCTTGGAGTCGAGGACGATGTCGCAGTGGTCCTTGAGGAAGGTGCCGGAGGGGTTCCGGGCGGTGGTGCCCTCCGTGTACGCCACCGAGGTCACGCCGATGACGGTGATGCCGAGGGCCCGCGCGTTCATCGCCATCTCGACGGGGAGGGCGTTCCGCCCCGAGAGCGAGATGATCACCAGGAGATCGCCGCGCCGCAGCGGGCCGGTGTCGAGGACCGCCGAGGCCAGGCCGTCCACCCGCTCCAGGGCGGAGCCGAGGGTCGCGGGCATCACGTCCACGCCGACCACACCGGGCACGGCGAGCAGATTCATCAGGGCGAGCCCGCCGGCCCGGTAGACGACGTCCTGGGCGGGGAGCGAGGAGTGCCCGGCGCCGAAGGCGAAGAGCCGGCCGCCGGAGGCCACCGTGTCCGCGATCGCCTCCCCGGCGGCCGCGATACTCCCGGCCTCCTCGTCCCGTACGCGGCGCAGCAGCCCGATCGCGGCGTCGAAGAACTGACCGGCCAGCTTGCTCTCGCTCATCATTGAGCCCTTTCCGGGAGGTGCGGGGACACGTACCGGGGCGCTTGTGTCCCGGTACGGGTGGTGACGCGGTGGAGCGTGGTGAAGCGTGGTGGAGCACGGAAGGTGCCGTGTGATCCTGTGGCGTCGCTCACGGTGCGGTCTGGACCATTGCCCTGTCAATACACCTCGGAGACCTGCTCACCCCGGCGCGGGACGGTTGTCGGCGCGATGCGTAAGAATTGAGTCCGGGGCCGCAGCGGCACGATTTCATCGAGGGGCACGTATGTCCGGACTGATCGACACCACGGAGATGTATCTCCGCACCATCCTCGAACTCGAAGAGGAAGGTGTAGTTCCTATGCGCGCCCGCATCGCCGAGCGGCTCGACCAGAGCGGGCCCACGGTCAGTCAGACCGTGGCCCGGATGGAGCGCGACGGCCTGGTACAGGTCGCGGGGGACCGCCATCTGGAGCTGACCGAGGAGGGCCGGCGGCTGGCGACGCGGGTGATGCGCAAGCACCGCCTCGCCGAATGTCTCCTCGTCGACGTGATCGGCCTGGAGTGGGAGCAGGTCCACGCCGAGGCGTGCCGCTGGGAGCACGTGATGAGCGAGGCGGTCGAGCGGCGCGTGCTGGAGCTGCTGCGCCACCCCACCGAGTCGCCGTACGGCAATCCCATCCCGGGCCTGGAGGAGCTGGGCGAGAAGGCCGAGGCCGATCCGTTCCTGGACGAGAGCATGGTCTCGCTGGCGGATCTGGACCCGGGCGCCGACGGCAAGACCGTCGTGGTCCGCCGGATCGGCGAGCCCATCCAGACCGATGCCCAGCTGATGTACACCCTGCGGCGGGCGGGCGTGCAGCCCGGTTCGGTCGTCAGCGTGACGGAGTCGGCCGGCGGGGTCCTGGTCGGCAGCAGCGGTGAGGCGGCGGAGCTGGGGGCCGATGTGGCCTCGCACGTCTTCGTCGCGAAGCGCTGAACCAGTCGTAGACGGACTCCCGGGCCGCTCCGGGACCGCCCGGGGCCTCCCGGGATGTCCCGGGTGCGCGGGATGAGCGGGAGAAGAGCGGGATGTCGGGGGCGGGCCGGATACGGCCCGCCCCCGACGTTTTTCCCGGGCCCTCTCCGGTCCCCCGCCTCTTGCCTGGCCCTCCATGGTTCTTTCCCGGGGTGATTTCCGGCCGACGGTTTCCCGCCGATGATTTCCACCCCGGGATTTCCGGCCGGAAGTGAGGCGTCCACGGGGGCGGCCGTGCGAGTCTGTTCCCGAGGCATATGACCCACGGCCGGGGAGGGATCAGGGTGATGCGCCCGCCGTACGCCCCGCGCACCCGACAGCGCGCCGCTCAGCGCGTCCGGTGGAGCCCCGGGCAGGGTCGCGGCCGGTGCGGACGGCACGGCCGACGGCGCGACAGCCGCGCCCGTCCCGTCCCCGGTGCGAGCGGGAACGCTCCCGGCACACGAGCGAAAGCGCCCCGGCGTCCGAGGACGCCGGGGCCTGTCCTCCCCTGTGCTGACCCGGAGCCCCGAGCTCTCAGGGTCATTCCCCACGGACCGTCTTCCCCGAGCGGCCCGCCTCCCGCTGAAGGTCTCCCCCCACCGGCGGCGGTCATTCCTGTCCGGTGGTCACTCGAACGAGGGGTGTTATGAGCCAGAACGATGTTTTTGCTGCTCCACGTGGTATCGAATAGTTGTTCGATACGCTGCGGGGGTGACGGGGAAATGACGGGGTGCGTGGAATGACGGGGCCGACGGGGACGGGGAGAGGTGCCAGGCGCATGCTGCGGCACGTCGAGGTGACCGGGACGGGCGGCGTGCCACTCGCCGCCTGGGAGTTCACCGGTCCGCCGGGGGACGGGGCCCGGGAGGCCCGGGACGTACCGGCGCAGGACGCCGGGACCCCGGGCCCGGAGCGGCCGGATCGGGCAGAGCGGCCGGATCGGGCGGAGGAGCTGGATCGGGCGGAGGAGCTGGATCGGGGGGATCGGGCGGAGGGACCGGAGGGACCGGAGGGGCCGGAGGGGCCGGAGCCACCCGGCGGGCCGGCCCCCGGTGTCCTGCTGCTGCACGGGCTGATGGGCCGCGCCTCCCACTGGGCCGGCACCGCCCGCTGGCTCGCCTCGGACCACCGGGTCGCCGCTCTGGACCAGCGCGGCCACGGCGCCAGCGGCAAACCGGCCGACGGCCCCTTCACCCGGGACGCCTTCGTCGCCGACGCCGCCGCCGCGATCGAGACCCTGGGCCTCGGCCCGGCGGTCGTCGTCGGCCACTCCATGGGCGCCCTGACCGCCTGGCAGCTCGCCGCCGCCCGGCCCGACCTGGTGCGGGCGGTGGTCCTGTGCGAGATGCGGGCGTCGGCCCTGGGCGCGGCCTCGCAGCGGGAGTGGGAGGAATGGTTCCGCTCCTGGCCGCTGCCCTTCGCGAGCCTCGCCGACGCCCGCCGCTGGTTCGCCTCAGAGGACCCGGTCCTGGAGCGCCCGAGCCCCGCCCGGGGCGCGTTCTTCGCCGAGGTGATGGCCGAGCGGGAGGACGGCTGGCGGCCGGTCTTCTCCCGCCGGCAGATGCTCATGGCCCGCTCCGCGTGGGCCCACGACGCCCACTGGGAGGAGCTGGCGCAGGTCCGCTGCCCCGCCCTGGTGGTCCGGGGCCTCGACGGCGAGCTGGGCCGGGCCGAGGCCACCGAGATGGTCAGGGTGCTCCCCCTCGGGCAGTACGCCGAGGTGGACGGCGCCGGCCACCGGGTCCACCACGACCAGCCGGAGGGCTGGCGCGCGGTGGTCGAGCCGTTCCTCGCGGCGCTGGCTCCGGGCCGGGGCCCCGGCCCGGAGCCGCGCTCACGGCCGCTGCTGGAGACGGGGTGGGCGGGGCGGGCTCAGAAGGAGTAGAGCACCCCGCCGCCCAGCGTCGCCCGCATCTCGCAGCCGTTGTTGTACGTGGCCGACCAGTCGGTCATCCGGCCGCGCCAGACGCCCTGGGCGGTGACGGTGACCGGGTCGTACTCCCGCGTACAGCTCACCGCCGGGAGCACCGACGGCAGCGCGGCGAAGTCGCCGTCCACCGCGCGCAGCTCCCGGCAGGCGGCGCGGGGCGAGGGGTGCGTGCCGGTGGCGCGCGGTTCGCAGCCGAGGGTGACGGCGCGCTGGACGGCGGCGGTCATCGGCTCGGTGCCCTTGCCGATGGTGAGCACCAGCGCGGAGGGCGGGGCGAACCGCAGTGCGCCGGTGGCGGACGCCGGGGCGGTGACCCCGGCGCTGGACCCGGACGCGAGCGGAAGCGCGGTCGGTGCCGGAGCGGCATGGGCCGTGCCCGCCGCCGCTCCGCTCAGCACCAGGGCGGCGGCGGTGACGGCGATCGTGCTGCGTACGGAACGCATGGCGAGAACTCCTTCGGTCTACGGGTGGTTGCGCCGAGGAGTTTTACGTAAGCGCACGGTGAGCGCATCTTGATCGCCGCTTTCCGGCCGCACGAGTGGACGGAGGGCTGACCGAATGATCGTTCGGGCTGCTGGGGGCGTGCGCGGGGCGCCCGTGGTGGGGTGTCCGGCATCTGGACACGCCGTCCTGGTCCAGTCCAAGTCTCGGGCCTGAGCTGCGGCGATGCCCCGCCGGTACGTTTCTTCAGCCAGCCCGCATCGACGCGAAACGATCGCTTGCAGGGGGCATCCGGTGCACACTGCATACGATCCGCGACCCGGTGGCCGTCGTGCGCGGACACGCGACGGCCACCGGACACCGGCACACCGGCGCACCGGCCGGAGAACGCCGTCAGCCCTTGCTGACCGCCGCGAGGATCTCCGGCAGCCGCCGGACCGTCAGCGGCGCCGCCGCCCGTATCCCGGCCCAGCCGACGAGCACCCCGTACGCCGCCCCCGCCGGCAGCACCAGCCACAGCCGGTCGTGGCCGCCGGAGAGGTGCAGCCAGACCGTGGCGCCGATCAGCGGCGCGCACACCGCCCCCGCGACCAGCATGCCGCCGAGCAGCGACAGCCAGGCCAGCGCCCCCTGCCCCGGCGCCACGTTCTTGTGGGCCTCCTCCTGCGGAATGGAGTACGGATAGCGGGCCGACGCCAGCGCGCCCGTCGCGAACAGCGCCCCGAGCCCCGCGAACGAGAGCCCCAGCGCCGGGGCCAGCTCCCCGAAGTCGCCCAGCACCAGCGCCACCACGAACACCACGAACACCGTGTACGGGAGGGTGACCAGCAGCAGCGCCAGCGCCCGCCCCCCGAGTTCGATCCGGGCGTCCCGGCTGGTGGAGATCGTCTGCGCGACCATCCAGAAGGCGGATCCGTCCTGGCCGAACTGGTTGTACATCATGATGCCCAGCATCCCGGCCGCGAAGATCGTCGCGTAGAGCGTGTCCGAGCCCTGGAGCACGCCGACGAGCGGCAGCAGCAGACCCACCGCCAGCGACGACACCCACGCCGTCTTGGTCTTGGGGTGGCGCCACACGTACCGCAGCGTCCGCAGCGCCACCGTCCCCGTACGCCCCTCGGGCAGCAGCCGGGCCAGCCCCGAACCGCTCTCCTTCCGCTCGGCGGCGGACTCGGCGGCGCCGAGCGTGGAGCCGTCCGGGGACGTCATCAGCCGGCTCAGGCTCCGCTCCCACCACCACAGCAGGGCGACGAGCGCCGCCGCCGTCAGCGCCAGCTGGAGCACGGCGGTGCCGGCCGCACCCCGGCTCGCGGAGTCGATCGCGCCGGCCGCCGACCCGGGCGGCAGCCACCGCACGACGTCCGCCACCGGCTCCAGCGGCGCGGCGCTCCCCTGCTCGCTGATCCGCGCCACGCCGTAGTTGACCACCTGGGCGCCGACGGCGATCAGCAGACCGCCCAGGACGGCGATGTCACGGCCCCGGCGCGAGGTGAGCAGCCGGGTGTTGGCCGCGACCACCGCCCGCGCCAGCGCCACGCACACCAGCAGCGCCAGCGGTACGGCGATCAGCGCGACCACCGTGGCGAACGCGCCGTGCGCCAGCGCGATGCCGGAGCCCACCGCCAGCGTGAGCGTGAAGAGCGGCCCGATGCCCACGAGCGACGCCGTCAGCAGCGCCGTGACCAGCGGCCGGGGCCGCAGCGGCAGCATCACCAGCCGGGTCGCGTCGAGGGTGTCGTCACCGGCGTGGAAGAACAGCGGCAGCACGGCCCAGCCGAGCGCCAGCACCCCCAGGAGCACGACCACCAGGGTCGGGGCGTCCTCGTGGCCGCGCAGCATGATCAGGCCCAGCAGCTGTGCGACGGCGACGAGCAGCACCAGGACCAGGGAGGTCACGAAGACGGCGGTCCGGGCGGACGACTGGCGCAGCCCGTTGCGCAGCAGCGACAGTTTCAGCCGGACGAACGCGGCGGTCAGCGCCGCCGTGCCCAGGGGCTGCGGGAGCGTGTCCGTGCCCGCCGGGGTGACGGCGCTTCCCGCGGTCGGCACGCTCACCGCTCACCGCCGTCGGTCCCGGTGTCGCCTGTGGCGCCGTTGCCGCCGCCGAGCCACTCCAGGGACGGGCCGTGGATGTCCCGCCCGTTCGCCCCCACCAGCTCCAGGAACGCCTCCTGGAGCGAGGCCGCGTCCCCGCATACCTCCGCGAGGGTCCCCTGCGCCCGGACCCGGCCCGCCGCCATCACGGCGACCCAGTCGCACAGCGACTCCACCAGCTCCATCACATGGCTGGAGAAGACGACGGTGGCGCCCGAGGCGGTGTACCGCTCCAGCACGCCCCGGATGGTCTGCGCCGACACCGGGTCGACCCCCTCGAAGGGCTCGTCCAGGAAGAGCACCTCGGGGTTGTGCAGCAGCGCCGCCGCCAGGCCGATCTTCTTCCGCATGCCGGTCGAGTAGTCCACCACCAGCTTGTGCTGCGCCCCGGCGAGGTCGAGCACGTCGAGCAGCTGGGTGGCCCGCTTGTCGACCTCCGCGCCCGGCATCCCCCGCAGCCGGCCGGTGTACGCGAGCAGCTCGCGCCCGGAGAGGCGCTCGAAGAGCCGCAGCCCCTCGGGCAGCACCCCGATCCGGGACTTGACCGCGACCGGGTCGCGCCAGACGTCGTGCCCGGCTATCTCCACCCGGCCCTGGTCCGGGCGGAGCAGCCCGGTGATCATGGAGAGGGTCGTCGTCTTCCCCGCGCCGTTGGGCCCGACCAGCCCGATGAACCGGCCCGCGGGAAGGGTGAGGTCGATCCCGGACACGGCGATCTGGCCGCCGAACCGTTTCCACAGCCCCTCCACGCGAACCGCGGGCGGCAGCGTCCGCCCCGCCGCTCCGCCCGTGTCCTGTTCCACGGCCCCCGTGGCCCGGTCGTGCGACATGGCGCCCCTTTCGATGTCCCTTGTGTCCCACCTGCCCGGGTTGCGGGCACAGCGGTACGGTCCACCTTATGTAGGCACCGATTAAGTACTCCGAAGATATCCGGAATGCCCTGGAACGCCCCGGATCGGATCGGAGCTGTCGGGGATCATCGGCATCGCCGGGATCATCGGAACCACGGGAGTCAGACGCCCCGGGTGCGGGCCTCCGCCGCGTCCCGGCCACAGGCGTACGCCAGCGGATTGATCAGCTCCTCCGCGTCCGGCAGCCACCGGTTGGTGTCCGTGGGCCGCCGCACCCACTGCACCGCACCCCGGCCGCCGACCCGGGTCGGCGGGGCCGCGACATAGTGCCCCTCCCCCCGCGTGACCAGGTCCAGCGCGCTCGGTGACCAGCCGAGCCCCCGGATCAGGTCGGGCACCTTCGCCGTCGCCCCGGGGAGGACGAAGAAGAGCATCCGGCGGTCGGGCGTGCAGCTCACCGGGCCGAGCGGCAGCTCCATCCGCTCCAGCCGGGCCAGCGCCAGGAAGCCCGCCGACTCCGGCAGGTCGAGCACGTCGAACGTCCGGCCCGTCGGCATCAGGATCGACGCCTTCGGGTGCTTGCCCCACATCCTGCGGGCGGCGGTGGCGCTCCCCGTCGCCTGGCTCGCCCAGTCCGGCCCGTCCGCGTGCGCGCCCGGCAGCTCGCAGCCGGCGTCCCCGCAGGAGCAGTGCTCCTTGCCGTCGCCCGCCTCCAGCCAGGTCCCCGGGAACACGTCCCAGTGCCGTTCCTCCGTGTACTGCACCGCGTGGTCCAGCAGTTGTCCGCCCCGCTGCCGTGGAATCCGCGCGGCCTCCGTGGCTCCGTTGGTCTTCTCGACTCCGATGGTCTCTTCCACGTCCCTCTCAACTCTCGCCGTCACCTTGGGTTACGGGCACCCTACGGCTTGCCCGCGCTCATGATCCCGCATATGGGGCGCATCGATGCACGGACGGGGGCGCGCGCGGAGACGGGCCACGGCGGCGGGTAGCTACGTGTACAAGAGGGGCGAGATGTCGCCCGTGCCGGGGAGGGGTCACGCCGCCGCGCATCCGGATCGCGAGGAGCCGCCGCCGGTCGTCCGGGGGCGTACCCCCGGTCCGCCGAAGGACGCCGGCGGTGGTGACCCCTGGAGGGGCGGGCGCGTCCGACAGGTAGCGCCTTTGGAAAAACCAGACCAAGTCCGTCAATTCTGCATTCTCCGCTTATCAGCCGGGAAGTGATCCCTGCGTGGATCACCACGGCTCAGGGGGTTTTCATGGCAGCCAGGCCTCTCGTCGCCCGACAACCGAACGAACGGTTGCAGGCGCTCATCCAGGAAGCCGGGTGTTCCAACGCCGGGCTCGCCCGTCGCGTCAACATGGTCGGCGCGGAACGCGGGTTGGACCTGCGGTACGACAAGACATCCGTCGCCCGCTGGCTGCGCGGACAGCAGCCGCGCGGCCGGGCGCCCGGCATCATCGCCGAGGCTCTCGGCCGCAAACTCGGCCGTACGGTCACGATCGACGAGATCGGCATGGCCAACGGCAAGAACCTCGCATCCGGCGTCGGCCTCCAGTTCTCCCCGACCGTCCTCGGGGCGATCGAGCAGGTCTGCGAGTTGTGGCGGAGCGACGTCGGCCGCCGCGACTTCCTCTCCGGCGCCTCGGTCGCCGCGTCCGCGCTCGTCGAACCCAGCCGTGACTGGCTGATCACCGGCGCGGACACCCAGGTCGCACGGACGGCGGGGGCCCGGGTCGGCGCCTCCGACGTCGAGGCGGTCCGGGCGATGACCCGCGCCCTCACCGACCTCGACCACCGCTTCGGCAGCGGACACGTCCGCCCGGTCGTCGTCCACTACCTCAACTCCGTCGTCTCCGGGCTGCTCTCCGGCTCGTACCGGGAGTCCGTCGGCCGCGAACTGTTCGCGGCGGTCGCCCGCCTCACCGAGCTGGCGGGGTACATGGCCGTCGACACCGGACAGCCGGGGCTCGCCCAGCGCTACTACATCCAGGCGCTGCGGCTCGCCCAGGCGGCGGGCGACCGCGCGTACGGCGGCTATGTGCTCGCGGC
Organism: Streptomyces yaizuensis; assembly: GCF_034961445.1. Lineage (NCBI taxonomy): Bacteria > Bacillati > Actinomycetota > Actinomycetes > Kitasatosporales > Streptomycetaceae > Streptomyces > Streptomyces yaizuensis. Next base: position 192,256 of record NZ_BSBI01000010.1, on the reverse strand, counting down.
CTCCATGAGCCATCTCGCGGCCCAGCTCGGCAACCCCCGCGAGATCGCCCAACTGGCGCGCGCCGCCCAGGAAGGGGCGCGGGGGCATGTCACGCCCCGCGCCGAGGCGATGTTCTACGCGGCCGAGGCGCGCGGGCACGCCCTCCTCGGGGACGCCCGCACCTGCCAGACCGTGGCGGGCCGGGCGAGTGCCGCACTGGAGCGGGCCGAGCCCGCCACCGGCGACGACCCCGACTGGATCGCCCACTTCGACCGCGCCTACCTCGCGGACGAACTCGCCCACTGCTACCGCGATCTGGGGCAGGGCGAGGCGGCGGCCCGGCAGGCGACCGACGCCCTGGAGGGGCATCCCGAATCCCGGGCCCGGCGGCGGGCGATCGGGCTGGTCCTCCTCGCGTCCGCGCAGGTGCAGCAGCGGGAGGTGGAACAGGCGTGCCACACCGGCACGCGCGCCGTCGAGCTGCTCGGGCGGCTCCGCTCCACCCGGGGAGCGGAGTATCTGGAGGATCTCCAGCAGCGGCTGGAGCCGTACGCGGACGAGCCGGCGGTCCGTGAATTCGGCGCGCGGGTGGAGCTCCAGGCCGCGTGACCACTGTCACAGGGCCCGTCCCAGCTGGGACTTGAGGCGGGCCGAGGGGCCCGGCCCCGCCGTGCCGGTACGGCGGGAGCCGGGGCACCGGGTAGCGTGACCCGACGGTTCCGTAGGTTCTGTCTGATGGAGGAGTCCCGGTGACGCACAGCGGACAGGGTGACGACCGCCGCCCCGCCGCCCGCCCCGCCCACGAGGGTGTGGTCCTCCCCTCGGACGGCTCCGCACCCTGGGTCCCGCCGGGCGCCCGCCCGCCGGGACAGGACCCGGACGCCCTCCCCGCCGCCGGACAGCAGCCGGGACAGCGGCCGGGACAGCTTCCGCCGGGGGACGCCGAAGCGGCGGACGACTGGTGGGACCGGCCGGCCGGGGCGCACTCTGCCGGGCAGCCGTACCCGCCCGGACCGGGCGCCCCGGGCACACTGCCGCCCGCGGGGCCCGTACCCGGGTACGGCGGCGGCTCCGGAGACGTGCACGGCGGCTTCGCAGACGGATACGGAGACGTGCACGGCGGCTTCGGCGGGCCCGGGCGGGGCGACGCCCCCGGGGTGCGCTCCCAGCCGCTGCCGCCCGCGCAGCCGACGCACACCCCCGGCCCGTTCGGGACCGGCCGGCACCGGACGGATCCGTACGGGGCCGGCCCGCGGGCCGCGGGCCCGTACGCCCCCGGTCCCCCGTCCGGCGGCCGGCATGCCGCAGGCCGCCACGCCGCCGACCCGCACACGGCGAGTCCGCACATGCCGAGTCCGTACGCCGCCGATCCGCACGGGGCCGATCCGTACGGGGGCGCCGCCGCGCAGAATCCATACGCCTCCGGCCCGGGTCCCCTGGGCGCGGCCGACGCCACCCAGGTCATCCCGCCGGTGCCGGCCGCCGGTTCCGGTTCCGGTTTCGGTTCCGGGGATGCCACGCAGGTGATCCCGCCCGTCGGCGCGGGACCCCTGCCGCCGCAGATGCCCGCCGGAGCCGCCGACGCCACCCAGGTGATCCCGCCGGTGGGCGCGGGGCCGCTGCCGCCCGAGAGCCCCGCCGGAGCCCCCGGAGGCCACCACCAGGACGCGGCCACCCGGGTCATGCCGCCGATTCCCGCAGGACCCGCAGCACCCGCCGGGCCGTCCGGACCCCGGCGGACACCGCCCCCGCCGACCGGTGCCCCCTACGGCATCCGCCCCGGCGCCCCCGCCGACACCCCGCAGCCCGGCGCCGCGTCCCCGGACGACCGCCGGACACCCGCCGAGTTCGACAACCTCTTCCGTACCGCCGGGCAGGGCCCCCGGCCGGGCGGCCCGCAGCCGCCCGCCCCGGCGCCGGTCCCCGCCCCCGCCCCCGGTGGGCGCGGCTCCCGGCGGCGGGCCCAGCCGCCCAAGCGCCGCAGGACCGGCAGAACGGTCGGGGTTCCCGTGATCGCGGCCGTCGTCGTCGGCTGCGCGGTGCTCGGCCTCGGCGTCAGCGCCCTGCTCTTCTCCGGCGACGAGGACGGCGGCAAGGACCCGGCCCGCGACGACCGGCCCGCCGCCTCCCCGGCCGCGCCCGGCCAGGGCACCGCCCCGGGGGCCGCGCCCTCCGCGCCCCCGGCCGAGGACCTCGTACAGACCCAGGCACGGGCCCTCGACGGGCTCCTCGCCGACAGCAACGACAGCCGCGCCGCCGTGATCCGCTCGGTGGAGAACATCAAGCGGTGCACGGAGCTGTCCGTGGCCGCCACCGATCTGCGCGCCGCCGCCGAACAGCGCCGCTCCCTGGTCACCCGGCTGAACGGGCTGAGCCTGGACCGGCTGCCCGAGCACGAGGACCTGACGGAGGCGCTGACCGAGGCGTGGGAGGCGTCCGCCGAGGCCGACGACCACTACGCGGCCTGGGCCGAACAGGTCGCCGGCCGCAAGGGCTGCAAGAAGGGCAAGGCCCGCACCACGGGCCGGACCGCCCGGGGCAACAGCGCCAGCGGCGAGGCGACCGAGGCCAAACAGGAGGCGGCTCAGCTGTGGAAGCCGACGGCAAGCCGGTACGGACTCCCGCCGCGCACGGCGGACCAGCTCTAGGTACCCGGCCGGCCCTGCCCGTATCCCCGTCCCTGTCCCTGTCCCCGTCTTGGTCTTGGTCCTGGTCCTGCTTCTTGGTCTTGCGTTTTCGCCGGCCCTAACTCTTCACGGACTCGGTCAGCGGCTCGCTCACGTCCACGAACCCTTCCCGCTGCGCCACCAGCCGCCCCTTGCGCACCTCCTGGAACGTCACCCGCAGATTGACGATCCGGGGGAAGTCCGGCGCCCCGAACATGTCGTCGAACTCCCAGCGCAGCTCGGGCGTGAGCCCTCCGGTGTCCACCCGCAGCCCTTCGTCCAGGGCCCGGGTGATGTCCCCGGCCCGGACGGTGTCGGAGTCCAGCGACTCGACCACCGACCGCAGCACGGTGTAGGCGATCCAGGTCGTCTGCACCCCCGCGTCGGCCGGGTCGATCCGGTTGTCCCCGAAGGCGTACGCGTCGATCACCTGCCGCATCCCGCTCCACCGGCCGTCACCGGCGTCCGGGTACCAGCCGGTGATGTACGCGCCTTCGAACGGCCCGTTCCGGCCGCCGGTGCGGTCGATGAGGGACTGGCCGACGCTGCCGATGACGGAGGAGACCCGGACCCGCCCGCCGTCGTCGGGCAGCCGCCGGAAGGAGTCGAAGAACGTCTCGGTGCGGTCGCCGAGCGCGGCGGTGACACAGCCGGGCCGGGCGCCCTCCCCACCGGTGTCCGTGGATGCGCCGGTGTCCGTGGATGCGCCGGTCGCGGTCCGCCGGGCCTGAGCCGCCGCCTCCGTGTACTCGGTGGCGTCGTCGGGCGCGAGCACGTCGGTGGTCTCGTTGCCGGCCTCGGCGAGACCGGCGTTGAGCAGCGGCGCGAGCTGGTCCCCGGCGAGCGAGTCGGGCCGTACCAGAGCGACCTTCGCACAGACGTCCGCGAGCTGGAGACCGTGTCCGGCGAGCAGGGTGGCCTGACCGCCGTTGACCGGGTACGAGAGAAAACTGCCGAACTCCGCCTTCGAGAGGCCGAACCCGCCGATGAAGGGGATCCCGGCGACCTCCAGCGGGGACATGAAGGCGTCGCCGTGCTGGCTGTAGGAGCCGACGACGGCGTCGACCTTCTCCCGTACCGCGCGGCGGGCGCAGGCGACGGCGCCCCGGGAGGTGTTCTCCTCGTTGCAGGTGATGACGCGCAGCTCATGGCCGTCGATCCCGCCCGCGTCGTTCACCCAGCGGGCGTAGGCGTGGGCCATGGCGGGCATGCCCGGCATATTGGTGGCCTGGGTGTGCTCCGGGGCGAAGGTCATCACCGTCACCGGCTCCCGGGAGCCGCCGGATCCGATGCCCGGCAGCCCGCCGCAGCCGGAGATCAGCAGGGCCCCGGCCGTCACGGCGACCACCGGCACACCCAGGGCCGCGCGGAGCCGGGAGCCCCGGTGCGCCGCTGGTCTCCGGCTGCGGCGGGAAGAAGAGGAACTTCGCCTACCAGTCATGGGCCCTCACATTTCCGCCGTCCGGGTAACGCGGGAGTGTGGGCTCTTCAACGCGGAGTGTCGGGGAGGTGAATTGCGGGGGCCCGTCCGGACGGATCCGGGCGGAACGTACGATCGGGGGCGTGCAGCAACAGCAAGGACCGGGTTCCTCTTCCCGTCGCGGCCGTCGCTCCTCCACCATGGGCGGTATGCCGCTCAATGACATGCCCTGGTGGCGCTGGCGCGCCCACGTGCGGTCGGCGCTGCACATGCTCTCGGACCCCGTCTTCCATCAGGAGACCTGGCTGGCGGGGGTGGACGGGTACGGCGATGTGACCGACGCCGTCTACCGCCTGGTCGAGGACACCTGGCTGGACAACTGGTCGGCCGAGAAGTACGTCGGCACGATCTTCCGCGACTCCACCGAGGCCACGCTGGTCGATGTGGCCGTGCTGCGGGTGCTGCGGATCCTGCACCAGGTGGGGGCGGACGCCCCGGTCTCCGCGTTCATGGCCCACCACGGCTGGCCGGAGGCGGTCCGGGCGTGCCGGGACGCCCACGCGCGGCTCGCGGCCAACGACGGCGACGACCCCGACACCCCGCCGCGCTCGCTCGATGTGCTGCGGATCATGACCCGTACCGGTTGACGGACGCCGGGCATCCCGTTCCGCTGGGCGGACGCGGCCCGCGTCCGTGCCACCGGTGTGGCACCCTACGAGGATGACCGACCAGTACGTCCTGACTCTCTCGTGCCCGGACAAGCAGGGCATCGTGCACGCCGTGTCGAGCTGTCTCTTCATCACCGGCTGCAACATCGAGGACAGCCAGCAGTTCGGAGACCGGGACACGGGTCTGTTCTTCATGCGCGTCCACTTCTCGGCGGAGCGGCCGGTGACCCTGGAGAAGCTGCGGGCCGGCTTCGCCGCCGTCGGCGACTCGTTCCAGATGGACTGGCAGATCCACGCGGCCGACGAGCCGATGCGGATCGTGCTCATGGTCAGCCGGTTCGGCCACTGCCTCAACGACCTGCTGTTCCGCTCCCGGACCGGCGCGCTGCCGGTGGAGATCGCGGCCGTGGTCTCCAACCACCGCGACTTCGCCGAGCTGGTCGGCTCGTACGGCGTCCCGTTCCACCACATCCCCGTCACCCGGGAGAACAAGGCGGAGGCGGAGGCGCGGCTGCTGGACCTGGTCCGCGAGGAGAATGTGGAGCTGGTCGTCCTCGCCCGCTATATGCAGGTGCTGTCGGACGGCCTCTGCAAGGAGCTGAGCGGCCGGATCATCAACATCCACCACTCCTTCCTGCCGAGCTTCAAGGGCGCGAAGCCGTACCACCAGGCGCACGCCCGGGGCGTGAAGCTGATCGGCGCGACCGCGCACTATGTGACGGCCGACCTGGACGAGGGCCCGATCATCGAGCAGGAGGTCGAGCGGGTGGGCCACGGGCTGACGCCGGAGCAGCTGGTGGCGGTGGGCCGGGACGTGGAGTGCCAGGCGCTGGCGCGGGCCGTGAAGTGGCACGCGGAGCACCGGATCCTGCTCAACGGCCGGCGTACGGTCGTCTTCGACTGAGACCAGCGCCCGCCGGTCGCGCTCGGTCCCCGGCCGTCCGCCCGCCGGCCCGCCCCACTCTCCGTTTCATCCCACTGTCCGTCCGTCCGGCCGTCCGGTTATATCCGGCTGAGGGAGGCGGCGGCGAAGAGGACGTCCCGTACCGCCTCGCGGTCCCCGTCCTGTCCGACGGCGGCCTCGTCCGGCGGTACGTGCCCGGCGACGAGCTGGCAGAACTCGATCCGGTCCAGCGCGACCTGCGCCACGGTGTGGGCGGGGGAGCCCAGCGCGGCCGGGGAGTCGAGCGGGATGTACCAGTTGCCGCCGCCCGCGCCCTCGATCTCCAGATGGAGCGAGCGGCCCGGTGACCCTGCCGTCACCAGCTGCCTGGCCGGGCCCGCGAGCCCCGCGCGGCGGCGTCCGGCGAGGGCGGCGGGCAGCAGCCGCATCGCGAGATCGATCATGCGGTGCAGATGGGAGCCCCGGGGCGGCTCGTAGGGATAGTCCACGGCGTCGGCGATGTCGTCGGCGTGTATCCAGCACTCGAAGGCGCGGTCCAGCAGGGAATCGCGCAGCGGCAGCGAGAAGTCGCCGTACGAGACGGACAGCTCGGCCACCCCGCGGCTCGCGAACGACACCGTACGGATCAGGGTGTGGCTCTGGCTCCGCCAGGGGCCGTGGACCTCGCTGGCGACGGGGTGGCCCTCGGCCCGCCAGAACTTCTCGGTCCGTTCCACGGGCGCCGACGGGGCGTCCCGGCCCAGCGGGTCGTCGAGCCCGAGGGCCCCGGCGACCAGCCCGTCCATGGTCATCAGATGGCCGATGGCACCGGCCACGGTGGTGGTGCGGGAGACATGCTCCTCGGCCTCGAACCAGCGCAGCCGGACCGGGCGGTTCCACTCCGCCTCGCCTATGTCGCGGAGCAGGGCGTCCAGCCGCGCGGTCTCCGCGTCGTACGGGGTGGCCCACTCCGGCACCGGGATCCGGGCGGGCCGGCGGCCCAGGCAGTTCTCCAGCACCCGGAACCGCAGCAGCGGATCGAGGTCCAGATCCCGTTCGGTGTGGAGCAGGGCGACGGCGTCCCGCAGCCGCAACGCCTCGTCGGCGCAGGGCGCGCACTCGCCGAGGTGGGCCTCGACGGCGGCGCTCTCCTCGGGCGAGCAGGCGGACAGCGCCCACGCGCCGAGGAAGGATTTGAGGACGCCGTGGTCGTCGGTGTCGCCGTCCGACGGGCTGCCGGAACTGTCGGTGGGTGGTGCGGACATATCGGCCTTCGGCGAAGTGGTCTGCGGCCCGGTCGTGCCGTACGGCGGGTCGGGGGCCGGTGACGGGGGCGGATCGAGATCGTCGGCGGCGGTGCGGGGAGCCGGTATCCGCGTCCGGCCGCCCCGGTCCTCCCGCTCGTCCCGCCCCTCCCACTCCTCTCCCTCGCGCCCGCCGCCTGGGCCCGGATGCCCGGGGGTGCCGCTCACCACGGCCGGCCGTACCCGGGTGGCGAGGACCGCTCCAGCGGGCGGGCGTGCGCCGTGGAGAGCAGCTGGAGCCCGAGCCGCAGCCGGCGCCGGGCCTCGTCCTCGCTGACCCCGAGGTCGCGGGCGGTCTCCCGGTAGTCGCGGCGCTGGTGGTACGCCAGCTCCAGCGCGGCCCGCAGCGGCGCGGGCATCGAGGTGACGATGTAGTCGGCACGGGCGGCGACGGTCGCCCGGCGCACCTTCAGCTCCAGCTCCTCCGGGGAGCCGCTGCCGTCCGCGACCGACGCGGCCTCGCTCTGCCGCAGCCGGTGGACGGCCTGGCTGTTGGTGAGCTTGGCGACCCAGGAACGCATCGAGCCCTGCTTGGGGTCGTACGCGTCGGGGTTCTCCCAGATGTAGCCGAACACCTCACGGGTGACCTGGTCGGCGGCGTCCTCGTCGTCGAGCACGCGCAGCGCCAGCATGTGCACGAGCGAGGCGAACCTGTCGTACAGCTCACCGAGTGCGGCGGCCTCGCCGCGCGCCAGTCGCTGCTGCATCCTCCGGTCCCAGCGTGGCGCTGCGTCCCGTGCCATCCGGCCCCCAAGCCCTGCGGTGTGTCGTCGTGCCTGTGTGTCCTGTGTGTCGTCCGGTGCCTGTGCGCGCTCCCGTACCCGTTCCCGTGCCCGTCGCCGTGTGTCCTCTCCGCTGTGAATGTAATGCGCACCCCGGTCTCCGCACGCCCCTTTGCGTCAAGTGCGCCCCCCGGGTGGGGCCGGGATGGTAAAGGGGCCCCGTGCGCCTCAGGGAGTCCGCGCCGGGCATGGGGTTGGATGCCTGGGTGCGGACGGCGGTTCGCCGACGACGAGGAGGCCCGGTGTGACGCTCACGGTGGAGGAGGACCGCAGCGGCCCGTGGACCGTGCTGCGCGTCCGGGGGGAGTGGGACCCGGCCTCCTGCCCGGAGGTACGCCGCCGGGTGCACGCGGCGGTGGCGGCGGGCCGCCGCGACGTGGTGCTGGACCTGACGGAGGTCGCCTCCTGCGAGGCCGGCGGGGTGGGGGTGCTGATCGCCGCCCGCCGGCTGCTGAACTCCTGCGGCGGCCGCCTCCGGCTGGTCCTCCCGGCGACCGGTCCGGCGACCGCCCCGGCGGGCGCCACCCAGGTCCGCCGGGTCCTGGAGTCGCTGGGTGTCCGCCGTCTCTTCGAGGTGTACGGGGACCTCACGGCGGCGACCGGCGCCGCCCCGGCCGTCTGACGGCCTGACGGCGCTTTCCACCGTCCTCTCCACCGCCTTCTCCTCCGTCCCCTGCGCATCCCCTTCCACAGAGAGTGATCTATCGGACGATTCTCCTTTATTCGCGGGTACTTGCACGCGTCAGCCTTCCGTGGCCTTACGCTCCCCGCATGGACAGCGCAGAGTACGAGCGCAAGATCGCGTCTCGCTTCGCCGCCTTTGACCAGGACGGCAATGGCTACATCGACCGTGAGGACTTCAGCGGGGCGGCCGCCGCACTGCTTGCCGAGTTCTCCATCACCGCCCGTTGCGAGAAGGGCCAGTCCCTCTACATCGGTGCGGAGGCGTTCTGGCAGGGCATGGCCGGAATCGCCGACGTGGACGGGGACCAGCGGGTGTCCCGTCAGGAGTTCGTCACCGGAGCGGTCAAGCGCCTCCGCGACAACCCGGGGAGGTTCGCCGAGATCGCCCGCCCCTTCCTCCACGCGGTCATCGCGGTGGCCGACGCCGACGGCACCGGCCTGACCCCCGACGCGGTCGCCCGCGCCCTGACCGTCCTCGGCGTCGACCCCGCCCTGGCCGCCGAGGCCGGCCGCGCCCTGGACGCCGACGGCGACGGCCGCATCGCGGAGGAAGACGTCCTGGCGGCGTTCGCCTCGTACTACGTGACGCCCGAACACCCCTGACCCACCCCGCCCCGCCCCCGCCCGCCCCGGGCGGGGCTCTGCCCCGAGTGCCCGCACCCGGGCCTCACCCGGCCGGCCAGGGCACGGTGGCGGCGGTCGCCATACCGTTGTGCTCGAAGGAGCACGGCGTCAGCTCGATACCGCGGATCAGCACACCGGGGACCTCGGCCACCCGCTCCAGCGCCTGATTCATGGCGTCCAGAAGACTCGGCGCGGGGAAGTAGCAGACGAACTTGGCGTAGCCGGGTCCGCTCTCGGGGCCGAGGAAACCGTCGGCGAAGCTGTCGAGCCCGTCGATGAGGTCGGACTGCTCCGGCGTGAACGGGTCCTGTGTGTGCAGGACGAAGTGCCAACTACGCACAGCGGCGGTGCTCCCGGATGAATTCATCGATCCTCTTGGCGTGGTCTCCGAGTCCCATGGTCGTACAACTACTCCGCGCGTCCCGCCCCACGCGGCCGTGCGACACCCGGTCCACCCGAACGTGTGCGGTGTCTGTGCCCGCTGACGGGCCGGTCCTATGCTGCTGATGGCTCGTGACCGGCGCGACCGACGTCTTGAAGGGTGTCGTATGGCCAGACCTTGGGAAGCCGACCCGTCCGCCCGTCTGGTCCGTCGGCTGGGCCGCTCGCCGCGGGAACTGGGCACCACCGAGGACAAGGACGGCTGCCCGGACATCTGGGAGCTGGACAACGGGGACATCGCCGTCATAGGGCGTGATCTGACCGACGTCTACCGGGACCACCTGCCCGAGGACGCGTCCATCGCCGCCGACGAACGGCTCGTCGTCATCCCCGGCCGGACCCTGCGTGCTGCCGGCCCGGACATCGCCGATGCGTGACGACACCGCGCTCCTGCTCGACGGAGCCCGGGGCGAACGCCTCTCCCGGTCCGACTACCAACGGGACTTCCGCCTGCGGGACGCGGAGAACACCGGTCAGGACGACTGGAAGTTCGAGCGGCGGCAGCACTTCCAGGAGCCGGGGTCACCGAGCTGGGAGGCGTTCCGGCGCGGGGAATGGGACGAGGCGGTACGGCTGCTCGGCGAGCGGCGGGAGCACTGGGCGAAGGTCGCGCGCGAGGACAGGGCGCGGGGCGGTGTGTTCCACCGGGTCCGGGTCGTGGAGGAACCGTTGACCCCGTATCTCCACTGGGAGCTGCACGCCCTGCGGGTACAGGCCGAGTGCGGAATGCCGGTACGTGTCGTCAGCGGCGAACGGATCGCCGCGTGGGAGGAGTCCGGGCCGCTCCCCGAGGTCGTCGTTCTCGCGGGGCGGGTCCTCTACGAGGTGAAGTACACGGAGGCCGGTGTACTGGACGGGGCGGTCCGCTTCCTCGGCACGGAGACCGTCCAGGGCTGGGAGCGGTTCATCCGGGACCTCTTCGAGGCGGGCGAGGACCTGCCGGCCTGCGTCGACCGCTGGGTGAGTGCGCTGCCTCCACCCCGGCCCACGGCGGGCTGACCCATCGGTACAGGGGGAGGCGGCGGACCCGGGGGCGACGGGATCCGTTCCGAGCTGTCGGGTACCTCGCGGGACGTCGTCCAGGCCGGCCACATCAGCGGCGGTGTCCACTTCCACGAGGGCGGCGACCGGGGCGAGGGGAGCCGGCGACCGGTGCCCCGCCAGCTCCCGGCGGCGGGGCGGCACTTCGTCAACCGCACCGAGGAGCTGGGACGCCTGGACGCCGTGCTCGCCCAGGAGGGCGGGGTGTTCACCATCCCCGTCTGCGTGATCGCGGGGACGGCCGGGGCGGGCAAGACCTCGCTCGCGCTGCGCTGGGCCCACCAGGTGCGGGACCGTTTCCCCGACGGTCAGCTCCATGTCGACCTGCGGGGTTACGATCCGGGCGACCCGGTCACGGCTGAGCAGGTGCTGCCGCGTTTCCTGGTCGCGCTCGGCACACCCGCCGACGCGGTGCCCGCCGACCCGGACGCGGCCGCCGCGCTCTACCGTTCGCTGCTGGCCGACCGTGTGATGCTGATCGTTCTGGACAACGCCGCCACCGTCGCTCAGGTACGTCCGCTCCTGCCGGGCAGCGCCCGCTCACTGACCCTGGTCACCAGCCGTGGGCGGCTCTCCGGTCTTGCCGTGCGCGACGGCGCCCACCGGCTGACACTGAACGTCCTGGCGGAAGCACAGGCGGTGGAACTGCTCCGTACCGTCACCGACGGGCACCGGTCGGACAGCACCCACGACCTGACGGAGCTGGCCCGGCTCTGCGCCGGGCTGCCCCTCGCTCTCCGGCTGGCGGCCGAGCGTGCCGCCAGCCGGCCCCGCACGGAACTGGCCGAGCTGTTGGCGGACCTGCGGGACGAGTCGGCTCTGTGGGACGTCCTGAGCACCGGGGACGAGGAGGAGGCCGAGGCGGTCGGCACCGTGTTCGCCTGGTCGTACCGGGCGCTCCCACCGGACGCGGCCCGGCTTTTCCGCCTGCTGGGGCTGCACCCCGGCCCGTGGATCGGCGCGAGGGCCGCCGCCGCCCTCGCGGGCGCCGGCCTGCGGCGGGTAGGGCGGCTCCTGGACACTCTGGTGGGAGCCCATCTGCTGGAGCAGAAGGCGCCGGACCGGTATGAGTTCCATGACCTGCTCCGGGCCTACGCCAGGGATCAGGCCCGGCGGGAGGAGTCCGCCGAAGGGCACACGAGCGCCCTGATGCGGCTGCTCGACTGGTATCTCCACACAGCCGACGCGGCTCAGAGACGGCTCAGGCCCGCCGAGGACCCCCTGGTGACGGGCCCGCCGGCGGCCGGGGTCAGTCCCTTGGGCTTCGCCGACCACGACCGGGCCGTCGACTGGGCCGAGGCGGAGCAGGTCAATTTCCTCCCCCTGGTCCGGGCCGCGGAGAAGAACGGACACGACCGGCACGCGTGGCTGCTGCCCGCCGTGCTGTGGAACGCCGGTCCACCGTCGTCACCGCCGGCCGACTGGCTCACGATGGGCAGGATCGGCCTGGACACGGCCCGGCGGCTGGGCGACCCGGTCGCCGAGTCCCGGCTGCTGGAGGACTTCGGCTTCGCCTGGGTCAGGCTCAACCGGCTCGACGAGGCACAGTCCTGCCACGAGCGGGTCCTGCGGATCCGGCGGGAACTGGCCGACGCTCCGGGCGAGGCGACCTCCCTCAACGCGCTCGGGCTGGTGCATCTGCGCAGACGACAGCTGGGACGGGCACGTGAGTCGCTGGAGCGGGCGGCGGATGCCTTCGGGGCGCTCGGGGAGACCCACTGGCAGGCCGTGGCCCTGGCCAACACGGCGCTGGCGCACTACCGGGCCGGACAGATCGGGCAGGCGGCCACCCCTCTCCACACCGCACTGGCCGTCCACCGCCGACAGGACAGGACGCGCAGTATCGGCAACGCGCTCTGGATCCTGAGCGGGATCCACCGGGCACGGGGCGAGTTCCCGGAGGCTCTGCGCGCCGCCGAGGAAGCGGTGCGGATCGCCCTCGATCAGCGCAGCCATGTCCTGGAGGGCTGCTGGCTGCTGGCTCTCGGGGAGGCCCGGTACGCCCTGGGCGAGTACGGCGACGCTCTTGCCGCGTACCGGCGGTCGGGGGCGCTGCACCGCAGGCTGGGGGACCGGGGCCGCGAGGCGCTGGCCTGGCAGGGAGCCGGAGAGACCTGCTTCCGCCTGGGGCGGGGCGCGGAGGCCGCCGCCCTGCTCCGTGCGGCAGTGGCGGTGCAGCGTGCGCTGGGGGATGCCTGGCAGGAGGCCAGGGCGCTGGAGGAACTCGGTGTGACCAGGAACGAGGAGGCCCCGGGCGAGGCACGCCGGCACTGGGCGGAGGCCTTGGAGCGCATGGCGGGTTTCGGGGACCCCAAGGCGGCCGCCGCGCGGGAGCGGTTGCGTGGCCGGTTGGCGGGGGGCGGCTGACGGACCGCCCCCGGTGAAAGCGCGGGCGGAAGGGCCCGGCCTGACGGCCGGGCCCCCGGATGCGGAGTGCGTCAGAACTGGACGTCCGAGCAGGCGTAGAACGCGTTGCCGGTGTCCGCGATGGTCCAGACGGCGAGGACCAGGTGCTTTCCTGACTTGCGGGGCAGGGTGCCCGTGTGGGTCAGGCTCTCGGGCGGCTGGCCGCGGTAGGGCACGACCAGGAAGGGCTGCGACTCCAGGGCGGCGCGGGTGAGTTTCTGGCTGGGGTTGTAGCCGTCCTTGGTGATGTAGTAGCGGAAGTCGGTGGTGGAGTGGCGCGCGGTGAAGCGCCAGGTGAAGGACTGCGAGGAGCCGCCGCTGACCCGGGTGGCCGGCCAGGTGCCGCCGCGGGGGTCGTCCAGTTCCGCGAAGCGGCTGTTGCCGCCCGCGCAGATGGTGCCGTCGGCGGGGCCGGCGGCGGGGAAGCCCTTGAGGCCCTCGACGCTCTGGGGCTCCCAGATGATCGAGCCGCAGTTGGCCACCGTGCGGTTGTGACAGAGCTTCTGGCGGCTGAGGGTCGGGGAGTCGGTGTAGCCGTGGCCCTGTGCGCTGCCGGGCACCGCGACCAGGGTGGTGCCGGCGAGGCCGAGTCCGATGAGTAACGAGGTCAGTTTTCTGCGCATGCTTCGCTCCGTTGTGGGGGAGCCGTGGGGACGGCTCGGAGGAGAACGAGCTGCGGTCTAGACCAAGTTCGACGGTAGCCCTAGTCCATGGTCATGTCCATAGCAAGTGCGGAACCGGACCCGTCGCCGCTTCCGGGGGTTTCGCGCCGGGCCGGAACACGCCCGTACCAGGTGGTCGGTCCCGGCACCGGCCGCCTGGTGCGGGGAGCTTCCCGCGGGGCTCAGGCGAAGCGCTCGCGCAGGCGGTGTTTCAGCACCTTGCGCAGCGTGTCGTTGCGTGGCAGCGCGTCCACGACCTCCAGTTGTTCGGGGAGTTTGTGGACCGCGAGCCCCTGGGCGCGCAGATGGGCGACGGCGGCCGGCAGGGTCAGCTGGGCCGCGCCGGGGGGCTGTTCCACGACGGCGCAGACACGCTCCCCGCGGGCCGCGTCCGGCAGTCCGATCACGGCCGCGCCGGCCACCCCCGGGTGGGTGTGCAGCAGGTCCTCGATCTCCTTCGCGGAGATGTTCTCGCCCTTGCGGATGATGATGTCCTTGAGCCGCCCGGTGAGGACGAGATGCCCGTCGGGCGTGAGGTGCCCCAGATCGCCGGTGCGCAGGAAGCCGTCGCCGTCGAATGCCTGTGCCGTCTGTGCCGGGTCCAGATAGCCCTGGCAGACGGCCTCGCCCCGCAGGCGTATCTCCCCGTCCACGATCCGGATCTCCATGCCGGCAGGCGGCCGTCCCTCGGTGGTGGCGAGCTGTTCGGCGGTGTCGTCCGGGGAGCCCATGGTGATCATCGGGACCTCGGTCATGCCGTAGCCGTGGGTCAGCTCGCACCCCAGCTCCCGGACGACCGCGTGGTACAGCTCCGGCGGCTTGGGCGCCCCGCCGCCCGCCAGCAGGCGCAGCGTCGGGATCAGCGGCCGGTCCGGATGCTTGCGCTGTTCGGCGAGGAAGAGGGAGTAGAAGGCGGTGGAGCCACCGGCCGTGGTGACCCCGCGCCGGCGGAATTCGGCCAGCGCCCCGGGCAGCGCGAACGTCTCGAAGAGGACCGCCGGGAACCCGTACAGCAGCAGCATCACCAGATAGTCCGCGCCGCCGATGTGCGCGTACGGGAAGGCGATCGAGCCCACGTCGTCGCGGGTGAGCCGGAGCGCGTGGGCCAGGGTGGAGCCGCCCGCGATCAGTGAGCGGTCGGTGTGCAGGACGCCCTTGGGGTCGCTGGTGGTGCCGGAGGTCCAGTAGATCCAGCAGACGTCGGTGCCGGTCGCGGGCGGCGGCGGCAGGGTGGCGGGGTCCCCGTCGGGGAGTTCCCCGTACGCCTCGAAGAGCCCCGGTGCCCCGATCCGGCGGGCCATCGCGGTGTGGTCGAATTCCCGCCACACGCCGGGGACGGCGAAGAACTCCGCCCGCGCGGTCCGCAGCGCGAACGCCACCTCCCGGTCGCGGCAGTACGGGATGACGGGCGACTGCACGGCCCCGAGCCGGGCCAGGGCGAGCGAGAGCAGCACGGTCTCGATCCGGGTGGGCAGCTGCCAGGCGACGACGGTCCCCGGGCGCACGCCCCGCCCGTACAGCCCGGCGGCGGTCCGCTCGGCCCGTTCCCGCAGCTCCCCGAAGGTCAGGCTCCGGTCACCCTGGAACAGCGCGGGCCGTTCGGGGGTGGCGGCGGCCCGGCGTTCGACCAGTTCCCAGAGGGTGGCGGAGCCGTCGAGGGCGTGGGCGTGCACGGCTGGGGTCATCCCCGTACTCCCTTTGCTGACGCAGTGTCAGATGCGGCGACGAGCGTAGGGCGGACCCGCTTGTCGGTCCAGGGGTGCGGGGCTAGCCTGCATCCGACGGTGTATCTGACGAAGCATCAGATAAGCGGTTCCCAGGGGGGACACCATGACCGAACTCCCGCTGATCGTCAGCGTCGACGACCACGTCATCGAACCGGCGCACCTCTTCGACACCTGGCTCCCGGCGAAGTACCGCGACCGGGGCCCCCGGCCGCTCACCGCCGGCATCGGGCAGCTCGCCTACACCGGCGGCAAGTACCGGATCACCATGGACCCCGACGGACCCCCCACCGACTGGTGGATCTACGAGGACCTGAAATTCCCGTACAAACGGAACATCGCCGCCGTCGGCTTCGACCGCGACGACATGACCCTGGAGGGCATCACCCGCGCCGAGATGCGGCCCGGCTGCTGGGACCCGGCCGAGCGGCTGAAGGACATGGACCTCAACCATGTCGAGGCGTCCCTCTGCTTCCCCACCTTCCCCCGCTTCTGCGGCCAGACCTTCGCCGAGGCCCGGGACAAGGAGGTCGCCCTCGCCTGCGTGCGCGCGTACAACGACTGGATGGTCCAGGAGTGGTGCGGCGACAGCGGCGGCCGGCTCGTCCCCCTCTGCCTCATCCCGCTCTGGGACATCGGCCTCGCCGTCGCCGAGATCCGGCGCAACGCCGCCCGCGGGGTCCGCGCGGTCACCTTCTCCGAGATCCCCACCCACCTGGGCCTTCCGTCGATCCACTCCGGCTACTGGGACCCCTTCTTCGCCGTCTGCGAGGAGACCGGGACCGTCGTCAACATGCACATCGGCTCCTCCTCGCAGATGCCCGCCGCCTCCCCCGACGCCCCGCCCGCCGTCCAGGCGTCGCTGAGCTTCAACAACGCCATGGCCTCGATGATGGACTTCCTCTTCAGCGGCGTCCTGGTCCGCTTCCCTGGGCTGCGGCTCGCCTACAGCGAGGGCCAGATGGGATGGATCCCGTACGCCCTGGAACGCGCCGACGACGTCTGGGAGGAGCACCGGGCCTGGGGCGGGGTCCGGGGGGTGATCCCCGAGCCGCCGTCCACGTACTACTACCGCCAGATCTACTGCTGCTTCTTCCGCGACAAGCACGGCGTCGCCTCGCTCGACGCCGTCGGCCGGGACAACGCCACCTTCGAGACCGACTATCCGCACGTCGACTCGACCTTCCCGCACACCAAACAGGTCGCCCTCGACCATGTCGCCGGGCTGGACGACGAGACCGTCTACAAGCTGATGCGCGGGAACGCGATCCGGATGCTCGGCCTCGATCTCGACCGGAACGTGGACCGCGATACGGGCCGGGGGCGCTGATGGACCCGGCGTACACGGCGGACGAGGAGGAGTTCCGCGCCGGGCTGCGCGGCTGGCTCGCGCGGGTCCTGCCCACGCTCCCGCCCCCGCCGCCCGCCGCCGACTGGCCCGCCCGGCGCGCCTACGACACCGCCTGGCAGCGCCTGCTGCACGACGCCGGATACGCCCGGCTGTACTGGTCCGACGACCCCGCCCACCGGCTGATCCTCCTGGAGGAGACCGAACGGGCGGGCGCCCCCTACGTCGGCGCCAACTTCGTCGGACTGCTGCACGCGGGACCCACCATCGCCGCCGAGGGCACCGACGAGCAGCGGGCCCGCTGGCTGGAGCCGATCCTGCGCGGCGACGAGATCTGGTGCCAGGGCTTCAGCGAACCCGGCGCCGGCTCCGACCTGGCCGCCCTGCGCACTCGCGCGGTCCGGGACGGCGACAGCTATGTCGTGACCGGTTCCAAGATCTGGACCTCGCACGCCGAGGTCGCCGACTGGTGCGAACTGCTCGTGCGCACCGACGACTCGGCCACCCCCCGCCACCGGGGGATCTCCTGGCTGGCGCTGCCCATGGACGCCCCCGGGGTGACGGTACGACCGCTGCGCACCCTCACCGGGACCGCCGAGTTCGCCGAGGTCTTCCTCGACGGGGTACGGGTCCCCACCGGCCACCGGGTCGGCGCCGAGAACGACGGCTGGCGGGTCACCGTGGTCACCCTCGCCTTCGAACGCGGGACCGCCTTCGCCGGCGAGGTCGTCGGCTGCCGCCGCACCCTGGACGAACTCGCCGCCGCCGCACGGGCGGACGGCACCTGGGACGACCCGGTCCTGCGGCGCACCCTGGGCCGGCTGAACGCCGAGTTCACCGCCCTGTGGCGGCTGATCCAGACGAATGTGCGCGAGGCCCGGCACCTGGGCGGGGTCCCCGGCCCCGGCGGCTCCGTGGTCAAACTGCGGTACGCGCAGCTGCGCCAGGAGCTGTACGAGGCCGCCGCCGCCGTGCTCGGCGACGCGGCCCTGGACCTGGACCGGCCCTGGACGGCCGCCCGGCTCTCCTCCCTCGCGTACACCATCGCCGCCGGCACCTCGCAGATCCAGCGGAACATCATCGCCGAGCGGATCCTCGGCCTTCCGAAGGGCGGTTGACGGGTGGACTTCCGGCTCACCGGGGACCAGCGGGCGCTGCGCGCGGACACACGGGAACTCCTCGCCCGCATCTGGCCCGGGGACGCCCCGCGCCGGGCCGCCGCCCCGGACGGGGACCGGCCGGAGCTGGACCGGGCGGTGTGGCGGGCGCTGGGGAAGGCCGGGTTCTTCGCGCTGCGGCTGCCCGAGGCGGCGGGCGGCGCGGGGCTCGGGCTGCCCGAAGCGGTGCTCGCCTTCGAGGAGGCGGGGCGGGTCCTGCTGCCGGGACCGCTGGTGGGGACCCAGCTGGCGGCGGCCGCGCTGCCGGCGGCCGCGCGCGGCGAGTCGGCCGTGGCCTGGCTGGACGGGGAGCTGGTGACCTGGCTGGACGCCGCCGACGCGGTCTGGGACCAGGGCGCGGTACGCACCCGGCGGGCCGACCCGGGGCTCTGGGGCGGGGCGCGGCCGCTGCGGTCGGTGGACCCGCTGACGCCGGTGCACCGGGTGTCCCGGGCCTCCTGGACTCGTACGTCGGTGTCCGGGCCGGCATACGACCCGGCGTACGACCCGGTGGGTGCCCTGCTCACCGCCGCCGAACAGCTGGGGAGCGCCGGGCGTACCAGCGCCATGGCGGTCCGCCACGCCCGGGAGCGCGAGCAGTTCGGCCGCCCGATCGGGTCCTTCCAGGCGGTCAAGCACCTGTGCGCGGACACCCTCGTACGGACGGAACTGGCGCGGAGCGCGGTGTACGCGGCGGCCGCCACCGGTGCCTGCTCCGACAGGCGTTCCGGGCCCGACCCCGTGGCCGTCGCGGGGGCCAAGCTCCTCGCCGACGACGCCGCCGTGCGCAATGCCCGCGACTGCCTCCAGATCCACGGCGGCATGGGCTTCACCTGGGAGGCGGACGTCCATCTCCATCTCAAGCGGGCCTGGCTGCGGGCGCGGACGCACCCCACGGCGGCGGAGGCGGAGGAAGTCTGCGCGGGGGCGCTCGGCACCGGTTGAGGGTCATCGGCGCCGCCGGGGGCGCGCACCGCGTGCCGGGGCGCGTCCCGAGTACTCCGGGCGGACGGAACGGGCGCCTTTTCGTCACTGTGCGTCGCTGTCTCCGGGTCTTCTCCGCAGGGTGGTCGCACCCCTTCCGGAGCGCTCGACTCCGGTACGCTCGGTGAGATGCGAGTCGTATCGAGTCCCCTGGCCAGAAGGTTCGCGAGCCTCTGTTCGACTCTCCGCCGCAGCCGTCGTACACGCAGCGCGACGAGTAATCCTTCGCGTTGGAATATGCCCGAAGCGCTTGTTGCGGTGACTGTACGTCAACCATGCTGTCGGGTAACGGGGTCACCTCCGGTGGCCTGGTCGAGTTCGGTGATCCAGTCGAGGCACGAGGCGAAGTGTCCGCCGGTTCGGATGGTGTGAGCGGTGCAGCAGCTCCTGGTTCAGTTGGAAGTCGGTCCTGAGCCCTCGGAGGTGGGGCGGGCCCGGAGGTGGGCCAGATCCCGGCTGGTCGGGTCGGGGATAGAGGACGGCGAACCCCTCGCCGAGACCCTGATCCTGCTGATCTCGGAACTGGTCACCAACGCCGTCGTGCACACCGGGTGCCCGGCCGTGCTGCGGGTCCTCTTCGGCAGCGGGGTGGTGGAGGCCGGCACGGTCCGCGTGGAGGTCGCCGACCGGTCGGCGAGGCCGCCGCGGCAGCGCCACGCGTGCGGCGAGGACACGGGCGGCCGCGGCCTGGAGCTGGTGGCCGGCCTCGCGGACCGGTGGGGCTGGGCGCCGGAGGGCGTCGGCAAGTCCATCTGGTGCGAGGTGGACCGGGGCGAGCCGGAACTCGCGCGCGAACGCTGCACGGCCTCGGCCCGCGGTTAGTCCGCGCCGGGCCAGGCGGTCCTGCCGGTCCTGCCGGTCCTGCCGGTCGTGCGGGGCCCGCCCGTGCCGGGCCCCGGGGTGCGGCCGTCGTCAGAGGAATCAGAAGACCGCCACCGGGGCCACCGGCGCCCCCGTCGCGCCCGTGAACGGCTCCGGGGTCGCGCAGAGCAGGAAGCCGTACCGCCCCTCGTCCGCGCAGACCCCGGAGAGGGCCTCCAGGTCCCAGTTCTGCCCCTGGATCAGCCCCATCTCGACCAGGTGGAGGGCGTGCACCGGCAGCCAGAGGTTCTCGATCTCCGGCGGGACGATCTCGAACGCCAGGGTGTCGTTGGCCACCGCCGCGACCGACCGGGCGTGGAACCACTCCGGCGTACGCACGGACAGGCCCGGCGAGGGGAAGCCGTAGCCGTCCCGGTCGCCCGCCAGATAGATCCCGGCCTGGCCGGTGCGGACGAGCACGATGTCCCCGGTGCCCGGTTCGACGCGGCCGAACGCGGCCGCCTCGTCCAGGTCCTCCGGTGTCACCGGATGGCCGGCCGGGAGCCGGTCCACCCCCTTGGCGCGGGCCACGTCCAGCAGGACGCCCCGGGAGACCAGGTGCCCCACCCGTTCGATGCCGCCGTGGGCCGCGCCGCCGTGGGCGGTGATGCTGCCGGCGGGGCGGCCGTTGTAGATCCGGCCCGAGTGCGAGACGTGCGCGAGGGCATCCCAGTGGGTGGCCGCCTGGAGGCCCATGGTCACGGTGTCGTCGCTGACGGCGACACCTCCCGGGCCGAACACCTCCTGGTTGATCTGGGTCATGGTGCGCAGCGGGTTGACCCGGCCCGGGATGATCCCGGTCTGCACCCCGTCCTGCCGCAGCGGCAGCGCCAGCCCCACCCGGCGGCCCGTACGCACCTCGCCGGCCGCCGCGCGCACCACCTTGTCGTCGATGAGGTTCAGGGTGCCGCGTTCGTCGTCGTCCCCCCAGCGTCCCCAGTTGTTGACGCGCCGGGCGATCTCGTGGAACTCCGGTGGCAGGGACATCGGGAAGGCCCTCCTGGGGGTTGTGCTCTGCGGTCGGCCTGCGCCTAGAATCCAGTTGCCGAAATCTAACGGACCGTCAGAAGCTGCGGGAAGAGGCCGGTATGGGGAACTTCTTGGCGGACAGGGTCGTCGCCGTCACCGGCGCGGGCCGGGGCATCGGGCGGGCGATCGCCCTGGCGGCGGCGGCCGAGGGCGCCAGGGTCGTCGTCAACGACCACGGGGTCGGCATCGGCGGCGGCGAGCCCACGTCGGCGGTCGCCGACGCGGTCGTCCGGGAGATCGAGGAGGCCGGCGGCACGGCGGTCGCCGTCGCCGACGACATCGCCACCATGGCGGGCGGGCAGCGGCTCGTGGACACCGCCGTCACCGCGTTCGGCCGGATCGACGGGGCCGTGTGCGTCGCCGGGATCCTGCGCGAGCGGATGCTCTTCAACATGACCGAGGAGGAGTGGGACCCGGTCGTCGCCACCCACCTCAAGGGCACGTTCACCGTCTTCCGGGCCGCGTCGGCGGTGATGCGCCGCCAGGGGTCCGGCACGCTCGTCGGCTTCACCAGCGGCAACCACCAGGGGTCCGTCGCCCAGGCCAACTACGCGGCGGCCAAGGGCGGGATCATCTCGCTCGTGCGCAGCGCCGCGCTCGGGCTGCACAAGTACGGTGTCACGGCGAACGCGGTGGCCCCGGTGGCCCGTACCCGGATGTCCGCCCAGGTGCCGGTGGAGCTGACGGAGATCGGCGAACCGGAGGACGTGGCCGCGTTCGTCGTCTACCTCCTCTCCGAGCGGGCCCGGGAGATCACCGGGCAGGTCTACACCGTCGCCGGGCCCAAGATCGCCGTATGGGCGCAGCCCCGGGAGTTGCGGGCCGCGTACGGGGACGGGCCCTGGACTCCGGAGCGGATCGCGGACTTCCTGCCGGGGACGGTGGGGACCGATCCGATGCCGATGCTGGACCGGCTCGCGGAGATGGCCCGGGCGGCGGCGTCCGGGCAGCGGCCCAACGCGTGACCCGACCCGGACGGAGGGGGAGACGCATGGCGAACGGCAGCACGGACGCGGCTTTGGACCCCGATGGCGACCGGCGCTTCCGGGCCGAGGCCCGGCAGTGGCTGCGCGCCCGGCTCGGACCCCCCGGCCCGTACCCGTACCACCGTGACGACGGGGACCTCACCGCCCGCCGCGCCTGGGAACGCGAACTGGGCCGGGGCGGCTGGATCGGCATCGGCTGGCCCGAAGCCGGCCACGGCAACCGCACCGCCACCCTCACCCAGCAGGTGATCTGGGCCGAGGAGTACGCCGCCGCCGAAGCCCCCGCGCGCCTGGGACACATCGGCGAGAACCTGCTCGCCCCCACCCTGATCGCCCACGGCACCCCCGACCAGAAGAAGCGCTTCCTCGGCCCCGTCGCCCGGGGCGAGGAGTACTGGTGCCAGGGGTACAGCGAACCCGGCGCCGGCTCCGACCTCGCCGCCCTGCGCACCGCCGCCGTCCGCGACGGCGACCACTACCGGATCACCGGCCAGAAGATCTGGACCTCGCTCGCCCGCGAGGCGGACTGGTGCTTCGCCCTCGTCCGCACCGAACCCGGCTCCACCCGCCACCGGGGCCTGTCCTTCCTGCTCCTCCCCATGGACCAGCCCGGCCGGGTCACCGTCCGCCCCATCCGCCAGATGACCGGCACCAGCGAGTTCAACGAGGTCTTCTTCGACGGGGCCGTCGCCGACGCCGCCCACCGCGTCGGCGCCGAGGGCGACGGCTGGCGGGTCGCCCTGGGCCTCCTCGCCCGCGAACGCGGCGTCTCCACCCTCGTCCAGCAGATCGGCTTCGCCGCCGAACTGGCCGACGTCGTCCGCACCGCCGTGGCCACCGGCGCCGCCACCGACCCCGTCGTCCGCGACCGGATCGTCCGCCAGTGGGCCGAGCTGCGCACCATGCGCTGGAACGCGCTGCGCACCCTCGGCGCCGACGGCGACCCGGGCGCCCCCAGCGTCGCCAAGCTGCTCTGGGCGGGCTGGCACCGGCGGCTCGGGGAGCTGGCCATGGCCGTACGGGGAGCGGAGGCCACGACCGGACCCGCCCCGTGGAGCGCCGCCGACCCCTACGCGCTCGACCCCGTCCAGCGGGCGTTCCTCTTCTCCCGCGCCGACACGATCTACGGCGGCTCGGACGAGATCCAGCGCGAGATCATCGCCGAGCGGGTGCTCGGCCTGCCGAGGGAGCCGCGGTGAGAGGTGTGGTCTTCGACGGGGCGGACGCCGCCGTCGTCAGCGATCTGGAGCTGCGGGCCCCCGGCCCCGGCGAGGTCCTGGTGGCGATCACCGCCGCCGGGCTCTGCCACAGCGATCTGTCCGTCCTCGACGGCACCATCCCCTTCCCGGTGCCCGTGGTCCTCGGCCACGAGGGCGCGGGCCGGGTCGAGGCCGTCGGAGCGGGTGTGCGGCATGTCGCCCCCGGCGACCCGGTGGCCCTGTCGACGCTGGCCAACTGCGGGGCCTGCGCCGACTGCGACCGTGGCCGCCCCACGCTCTGCCGCGCCACCACGGCCCGCCCCGCCCGGCCCTTCACCCGGGGCGGCGCCCCCCTCTTCCAGTTCGCCCGCAACTCCGCCTTCGCCGAGCGGACCCTCGTCCGGGCCGTCCAGGCGGTACGGATCCCCGACGGCATCCCGCCCGCGTCGGCCGCGCTCCTCGGCTGCGCCGTCCTCACCGGCGTCGGCGCCGTCCTCAACCGGGCCAGGGTCGCCCCCGGCGACAGCGTCGTCGTCATCGGCACCGGCGGCGTCGGGCTCAACGTCCTCCAGGGCGCCCGACTCGCAGGCGCGGGACGCGTCGTCGCCGTCGACACCAACCCGGCGAAGGAGGAAGCCGCCCGGCTCTTCGGCGCCACCGACTTCCTCACCTCGGCGGACGGCGTCCGCGCGGTCCTGCCCGCCGGCGCGGACCACGTCTTCGAATGCGTCGGGAGCACCACCCTGGTCCGGCAGGCGATCGACCTGCTCGACCGGGGCGGCCAGGCGATCCTGCTCGGGATGACCGCGCCCACCGCCGAGGCCGCCTTCCCGCCCGCCGCGATGTTCCTGGACAGGTCCGTCCTCGGCTGCCGCTACGGCAGCTCCCGGCCCCAGTACGACATCCCGCGCTACGCCGCGCTCTACCGGCGGGGCCTGCTCCTCCTGGACGAACTCGTCACCGCCACCTATCCGGTCGAGGACTTCGCGCGGGCCGCCGACGACACGCGTGCGGGGCGGGTGGCCCGCGCGGTGCTCACGTTCTGACCGTCAGCGTTCGCCGGCCGGTGCGGTGGCCGGTGCGGTGGCCGGTTCCGTGGCCGGTGCGGTGGCCGGTGCGGTGGGCGGCTCCGTGGCCGGCTCCGTGGGCGGTTCCGTGGGCGGTTCCGTGACCGCGCGGAACGTCCGCCGGTACGCCGTCGGCGCCACCCCCAGCACCGACTGGAGATGCTGCCGCATCGACTGCGCCGTGCCGAACCCGGCGTCCCGCGCCACCTGGTCCACCGACAGCTCCGTCGCCTCCAGCAGCTGCCGCGCCCGCTCCACCCGCTGCCGCACCAGCCACTGCCCCGGGCTCACCCCGACCTCCTCCCGGAAACGGCGCGTGAACGTCCGTACGCTCATCGACTCCCGCTCCGCCAGGTCCCGCAGCAGGATCGGCTCGCCCAGCCGGTCCAGCGCCCAGCGGCGCGCGCCGGACGTCGTCGCGATCTGCGGCTCCGGCACCGGCCGCTGGATGTACTGCGCCTGACCGCCGTCCCGGTGCGGGGGCACGACACTGCGCCGGGCCAGGTCGTTGGCGACCGCCGCGCCGTGGTCACGCCGTACGAGATGCAGACACAGGTCGATCCCGGCGGCCACCCCCGCCGAGGTGAGGACGTCGCCGTCGTCCACGTACAGCACCTGCGGATCGACCCGTACCCGGGGGAACAGCGCCTGGAAACGCTCCGCCCAGCTCCAGTGGGTGGTGGCCGGGCGGCCGTCCAGATACCCGGCCGCCGCGAGGAAGAAACCACCGGTGCAGATGGACGCCAGCCGGGTGCCCGGCCGGATCCGGGCGAAGACCTCGGCGAGTTCGTCCGGCAGCCGCCCTTCCCGGAACAGCACACCGGGCTCGTACGCCGCCGGGACGAGCACCGTGTCGGCGGTCGCCAGCAGCTCCGGGCCGTGCTCCACGAACACGTCGAAGTCGGCCTCTGTGGACACCCGGCCCGGGTCGGGAGTGCAGGTCAGCACCTCGTACAGCGGATCACCCGCCGACGAGAGAGCCCGGCCGAACAACCGGTGCGGCATGCTCAGTTCGAACGGGATACAGCCCGGGAGGGCCAGGACCACCACCCGGTGCGGGGCGTCCCGGCGGCGCCGGCGCGGGGAAGAATCCATGGCCCGATCCTAGCGAAAGCTGTCCTTCGGGCCACTCGATGACCGGGACCCCCGCCACGGATCCTGACTGCTGTGACCGGAAACCGTCCCCTCTCCCTGCCCTTCCCCCTCCCCCACCGCGCGTGGTCCGTCGCCGCCGTCGCCTTTGTGACGATCATCGGAGCCGCCGCCTTCACCTCCCTGCCCGGACTCCTGATCGACCCGCTCCACGAGGAGTTCGCCTGGTCACGCGGGAGCATCGGCTTCGCCGTCTCCGTCAATCTCGCGCTGTACGGGATCACCGCGCCGTTCGCCGCCGCGCTCATGGACCGGTTCGGCATCCGGCGGGTCGTCGCCGTCGCCCTCACCGTCATCGCGACCGGTTCCGCGCTCACCACCGTCATGACCGCCGCCTGGCAGCTCGTCCTCTACTGGGGCGTCCTGGTCGGCCTCGGCAGCGGCTCCATGGCCCTCGCCTTCGCCGCCACCGTCACCAACCGCTGGTTCACCGCCCGCCGCGGCCTGGTCACCGGCATCCTCACCGCCGCCGGAGCCTCCGGACAACTCGTCTTCCTGCCCCTGCTCTCCTGGCTGATCGAGGCACACGGCTGGCGGCCCGCCGCCATCACCGTCGCCCTCTCCGCCCTCGCCGTCGTCCCCTTCGTCCTCCTGCTGCTGCGGGACCACCCCGCCGACGTGGGACTCGCCCCCTACGGCGCGACCGAGGCCGTCCCCAAGCCACCCCCCGTCCCCGGCGCCGCCCGCCGCGCCCTCACCGTCCTCTCCCGGGCCGCCCGCACCGGCCCCTTCTGGCTGCTCGCCGGCACCTTCGCGATCTGCGGCGCCTCCACCAACGGCCTGATCAAGACCCACTTCGTCCCCGCCGCCCACGACCACGGCATGCCGATCACCGCAGCGGCCTCGCTCCTCGCGGTCATCGGCGTCTTCGACGTGATCGGCACGATCGCCTCCGGCTGGTTCACCGACCGCTTCGACGCCCGGCGGCTGCTCGCCGTGTACTACGCGCTGCGCGGGATCAGCCTGCTCTTCCTGCCGATGCTGCTCGCCCCCTCGGTCGAACTCCCGATGATCTTCTTCATCGTCTTCTACGGGCTCGACTGGGTGGCGACCGTGCCGCCGACGATCGCGCTGTGCCGGGAGCACTACGGCGACGACAGCGCCATCGTCTTCGGCTGGGTCCTCGCCTCCCACCAGGTGGGCGCGGCGGTCGTGGCCTTCGTGGGCGGGGTGGCGCGGGACGTCTTCGGCTCGTACGACGTCGTCTTCCTCGCGTCCGGGGCGTTGTGCGCGGCGGCCGCGCTGATGGCGCTGGTGCTGACCCGTCCGCCGGTGCCTGTGGCGGAGGCACCCACTCCGGCACCGGTCGGGGAGCGTGCGGCGAAGGCGGGTTGAGCGGGGCGGGTGAGGGCGCCGGTACCCGTGGTGGTGGTCGCGCACCGGCGCCCGCGATGGTGGTTCAGCGCTTGGCGAAGGTCCAGAGCGGGCCGTCGCCCGTGGCGTCGCAGGGGGAAGTCACGGTGATCGTCCGGCCGGCTTGTACGGCGAGGCAGGTGCCGGGCGAGTCCTGGGACTGGAGGGAGAAGGCGTCCCGTCCGTTGTGAAGGATCCTGAAGTGTTGTTCGGTGCCCTCGCCGCACTCGGCCACCTTGCCGCCTTGCCCGTACAAGCGCCCGGGGCGGTTGCGTTCACCGATGAGCAGACACTGACCGTTGCGTGTGTGATGGGTGTTCTTCACCTTGAGCTGCCACAGCCCCTCACCCTTGCGGATGGTCTGCCAGGTGTCGTCGTGGAAGGAGGCGAAGGCGACGTCGTTGTCGTAGTAGTTGTCGTCCGCCTCGGGCACCGTGAGGGTCCCATCCCTCCCGAGGGACGACGTGATGGTGAAGGTGTCCTGGTCGCCCCAGGTGACCAGGGGCAGCGGTGCCACCTCGAAGCCATCGACGTCGTTGGTGCTGACCCAGAAGTTCTCGTCGCAGCTCTCCTTGAAGGGCCCGCGGCACTTCTTGCCCTTCCGTTCCCAGGTGGCCAGCTCGACCCAGGCGCTGCGGCCGGTGACGCGGCCGTCCTTGTCGGTGTCGTCGACGACCTTGTCCGCGGTGCCGTCGGACCGGCGGACGCAGGTGCCCTCGGGGATGGCGTACTTCTCCTTGTCGGCGTCGAGGTCGGGTTCGACGGTCTCGGATCCGTCGACGATGACCGTGCGCCCCGGGTAGAGGGAGACGTCGTCACCCTCGATCCGGAAGGGGCAGTCCGGCCGTGACTGGTCCTTGGGGTACTGCTCGACGATGCCGAATCCGACGCTCGCGGGGACCTTCAGGGAGCGGAAGTAGCCGGTCTTGTAGCAACCGGTCCTGGGTACGGTGTGGCGCTCGGCGAAGTTCTTCGCGGTGTCACCGACCAAGACCGTGTCGCCCGCCGTGCGCCAGGTGTACCGCCAGGGCTGGATCTGCACGGCCCACACGTCGTGCATCATGCCCATCGCGACCCGCTGGATCATGTCGGAGGTCGGATTGGCGGCGGTGGTCTCCTGCCCCTCGGCCACGGTCAGTTCCTCGCCGTAGGTCGCCGTGGTGGTGACCTTGATGCTGGCGATCCACTCCGCTCCGCTGCTGACCTCCGTGGCCATGCTCACCGACCAGCTGCTGGTCCTGGACTGCTCCGACCTGACGTTCGCCGAGGCACCCGGCTCCAGGTTCTGGACAGGGCCGGTGGGGGTGAACTCGTCCCGGGAGCGCCGCCACTTCTTGTGGGTCGCCTCCTCAAAGGGATCGATGTCCGGGCCGTCGATGCCCGTACAGGCTGCCTGCCTCTTGTTGTTGGAGTAGACGATGCCGTAGACGCCGTGGGCCGACAGATCGTCATCGGCGGACCCGTCGAACTCCAGCCGGCCTCCACTGCGTTCGCCGGGCACGCCGACGTCCAGCACGACCAGGGGATCCTGCTTGGCGGCGTGCGCCGCGGGAAGGGCCACCACGCCTGATACCAGCGCCAGTACCAAGGACGCGCCGGCCGCGACCCAGGTGCATCGTGTTCTTTTCACATCGGCCTCGTTGAGGGATCGAGAGCCCCTGCCGTCAGGGGCACGGCCCGCAGACGCTATCGGACGTAATCATGTGATTACAGCAGGAGAGGGTGTTTGGTGCTCGGATGAGTGAATATCTGGCGAAAACCTCACGGCGGGACGCGGTCGACCCGGATCATCCGCCGGGTCCGTCCCGGCGTACGCGGCGCACTCGGCGCACCCGGTGCCATCGCGCCCTGGCCGCGCTGCCCCTGCTCGCCGCGCTCACGGCCGCCGCGCCGACGGCACCGGCACCCCGGCCCGCGGGCGGCGTGGTGGTGACCGAGGTCAAGGGAGGCGCGTCCGTCGCCGGGATCGATGTCTTCCCCGACGGTTCGACCGTGGTCGTCGCCACCAGCGACGGCAGGATCATCGTCGCGAAGTACACCCCGGGCGGGAAGCTCGATCCCCGGTGGGGCAGGAACGGCATCGCCACCGTGCCGCTGGACAAGAAGGCCGGTACGGCCGGTGCGGCGGCGATCGGCGTCAACGGCACCAAGGTCGTCGTGGCCGGCACCGTCGGTGGTGACGTGGTCGTCGCCCGGCTGACCGCCGGGGGGAGCCCCGACACCACGTTCAACACCACCGGATACCGGGTCACCGACCTTGGCGGGACCGATGACACCGCCACCGGACTCGCCCTCGGCGCGGCAGGCGAACCCCATCTGCTGGCCAACAGCGACGGCGGCGTCGCCGTGGTCCGCTACTGCTCCGGCGCGGACACCACCTGCGCGGCCGGGGCCGTCGACCACCGGTACGGCAAGAACGGCACCGCCCGGTTCCGCTTCACCACCGGTGCCGGCACCGACAGCGGTGCGGCCGTGGCGCTCCGCAGCGACGGCCGCGCCGACATCATCGGCACCACCCGCCCGGCCGACGAGGACAGAAGCCGATTCGCCATGGCGGCCCTCACCCCCCGGGGCGGCCTCGACAACGCCTTCGGCACCGGCGGGAAAGTCGTCACCGACGACCGGCAGGCCATCCGCACCGGTCCCGTCATGGTCCTCGACTCCAGCGAACGCATCCTGGTCGCCGGGACCCTCGACGGCCGCTTCGCCGTCGCCCGCTACACCGCGACCGGCGCCGTCGACCGCACCTTCGCCACCGATGGCGTCGCCACCGCCGCGACCGAGGGCACCGCGACCGCCATCACCGTACGGAACGCCGAGATCACCATCGCGGGAACCACCCCCCAGGGCATGGCCGTCGCGCTGCGCTACACCGACAGCGGGAAACCGGGCACCCATTACGGCTCCCACGGCGTCGCCCGTACCTCCCTGGGCGGCGACACCGACACCGACACCATCGCCGGTGTCGTCCTCGACACGGGAGGCCGCGCCCTCCTCACGGGCACGACCGACCGGAAGATCGCGGTACTCCGCTACACCACCGGCGGAACCCTCGACACCGCCTACGGCTGAACGTCAGCGGGGCGCGCCGGACGGCCCGGACGGGGTGTCGAGCCCGAGGGGCTTCTTTATGCGACAACGCGAATAGTGACGTTCCCGCGTAGACGTCCAACTGCCCAGGCTCGTAACGTCTTCTCACCGGCCCGCGCGGGGTCGGAACGAGGGGGTATCGCCATGGCTCGTGAAGACCTGACCCGCCTTACCGGCGGCGGTAGCGGTAACTGTGACAACAAAGACTGTCCCAACGTGTACCGGGCTATTGACGGCTCCATTGTGGTCCAGGGGGACACCGACGCCACATTCCATCCCCCGGCCGGTGAGGCCCTGGTGCGTATCCCCGAGAGCGTCTTGAAGGAGGCTGTCCGTGCTCTTGGATGGTGACGAGTGGGGCCGGTACTTCGACTCCTTCACTCAGGACGCATGGCGGTTCGAGGCACAGCCCACGTACTCGATGCCGTCCGAGCGGGCGAACGTCGAACGGTTCCTCCGGGGTGAACCCAAGCCCGAGCAACACAATGCCCTCTGGCATGAAGACGTGCGCACATACAGAGCCACCGGCCGGACCATCGGCCGTGTGCGCATCGTCCGTCAGCCATTGACGGGCTATCAGCGCTACCAGTTCGCATGGGGAATCCCCGGCAACATTGCAGCCGGAGAGAACATCAGGATTCTCGACGTAACGCATGAAGACTTCGGTCTTCCTCTCACGGGTCAGGACTGGTGGATGTTCGATGACGTGAAGGTCGTGCATCTGAACTTTCGGCCGGACGGTACGCAAATCAACCGTGAGACGTTCGACGGGGATCTGACCCCGTACCGGGAATGGCGACGCATCGCCGTCGAAAACTCCGTAACTTTCGAGGAGTACGTGAAGACGCTTGACGCTTGAGCCTGAAAGGCTGGGCCAGTCCAGATCTGACCTGGCCGAAGCACTACGCGCGGAGCGACGGCGGGCCGGTCTCAGTCAGACCGCGCTCGCCAGGCGCTGCAACATGTCTCAAACCAAGATCAGCAATATTGAAAGCCGTAAGCTCACACCTACCATTGTTGACGTAGAGCTAATCCTTGAAGCCCTTCAAGCTGATGGAAAGCTAGCGAGAGACATTTTGTCGCTTGCCCGGTCGGCCAACACCGAGTGGCAAGACGACTGGTCCTCGCGGAGGCGGGGGCTCGATAAGAAGCAGAACGAGCTATCGCGGCTTGAGGCGGTCACTGTCGAGTTCCGGTTCTTCCTGCCCACCATGATCACGGGACTCTTGGCCACGCCCGAGTATGTGCGGGCCAGCCTCTCCCGCAATGCGGGCGACATGAGCAAGACCATTGCTAAGAAACTGGAACGACAACGAGTCCTCATGGATTCGTCCAAGCGGTTCACATTCCTCCTCACGGAACAGGCCGTGAAGTGGCCTATCGTCTCTCCACTCGAAATGGCCATGCAGCTGGACCGCCTAGTATCGCTCTCCCGTATCCCCACAGTGCGTATCGGCGTCATTCCGAATGGGCTGGCCGGTCCTGTAGGGGTAAACCCACTCAGTGTGTTCACGGTTTACGACCATCGGCTAGCCACCGTAGAAACGCCTACTGGTGCAGTCTTGTTGCGCGACCATCGCGACATCGCGGAAATACGAGAGCACTTCGACAGATACGAAGAACTTGCCATGTTCGGAGATGATTGTCGGTCACTCCTCAGCGACTGGTCCGGGAACTTTACCCGACAACGCCAATAACGCTGGAGGTCCCTCGGCGACAGTCCGAGGATGTACCCATGCCGACCGAACCGAAGAGAGACAGTCAGAAGGCGCCGCAGGGTTGGCGGATGAACCCGATCTGCGCGAGTTGTTCCGGGAGTCGGCGACGGCTCTTGGCCCTGGCGTTGTCTACGTGCCGAAGACGGAGCAATGCCGGCTCTGAGTACGCATCTTCATTGACCTCACAGGAAGGCACACCCATGCCCGGAACCGACCTGTACAGCCTGCCTATCGAGGGAGCCACCTTCTTCAAGGCGTGCGGAGGCAACACGCACCCGGACGGCGAGTCCTGCGCAACGCTGGCGAAGATCGGCTCTGATGCCTGGGCGTTGGGCGACACCAAGCGCCCCGACCTGGCCCCGCTGCGCTTCACCACGGCGGAGCTGGACGCGGCCGGTATCGACCCGGCGCGCTTCGGTCTGTCGGCCTGACGGCCGCCCCTCTTCGGCGACTGGTCCTGGCTCTTCCCCCGAAGGCGGGGATCGGTCGTCGTTCTCTTGCTCCTGCGTTGAACGGAACAGCAGTTGCACTACCACGGCTACCTCTGGACGGGCGACAAGAAGCGGTTCGACAAGGAGGGCCACAGGCGGCCCCCTGGCGCCCCGCCACCCCCACCGGCAGGGGACGACGACACGGACGGCCTCAGGCTCAACCAGCGGTACAAGGAAGCCTTCGCGGAGTTCCGCACAGGTGATCTCCCCTTGATGGAAACGGCCCTGTGGCTGATGAAACCCGGGCGGCTCGTTCGTGGTACCTGGCGGGAGCCGAAGGACGCGGCGGCCTGGCTGGGGGAACAGCTCACCGAGTACGCGCCCCGGTTCCTGTCCGAGTCGGAGCGTGACAGTACGTGGCTGACGACGCTGGTCAACACGGGGGCAGAGCGGCTCAGCCGGGGTGGGGACGTGTCACATGGCTTCTACCTGGAACGCCCCTCATTCCTGTCGGTCGCCCTGGTGACGTGCTCGCCGAACCGTGTCGCGCCGGACACCCCTTGCCCAGTGGGGTGACCATGCACAGTCCACGCCGATGATCACGACCACCCATACCTGTGATGAAAGGGTGGTGCGCACAATGGCCCGCCCGGTGCTGCGGTATGTGAAGCAGGCCAGGCGGGTCAGGCGGGGCCGGTCGGCTCGGACGCGGCGGCCAGCCGGCGGAAGGCCCCCCGGTGAAAGACCAGCGGCCCGTCGCCCTCCCCCTCGGGCGTGCCGAGCGCGGCGACCCGCCCGACCACGATCAGATGATCGCCCCCGGGATGCACCGCGTGCACCGTGCAGTCCACCCAGGCCCGCGCGCCCACCAGCAACGGTGACCCGGTGACCGGCGCGGGCCGGTGGTCGACCCCCGCGAACTTGTCGGCCCCACCCGCGCCGCTCATCGCGAAGCCCCGGCAGAGCACGTCCTGCTCCGCGCCGAGGACGTTCACACAGAACACTCCGGCACGGGCGATCCTCGGCCAGGTCGCCGACGTACGCGCCACCATGAAGACCACGAGAGGCGGATCCAGCGACAGCGACGAGAACGACTGACAGGCGAACCCGGCCGGCCCGTCCGCGTCCCGCGAGGTCACGACGGTCACCCCGGTGGGGAAGCACCCCAGCACCCGTCGGAACTCGACCGGATCGACGGGCGCCCGCTCCTGCGCGGCGACGGCCCGCAGCCGGGAGCGGTTGTACGGAACGGCTCCGGCGGGCGCCTCCGGGGTGGCGGTCCCTGGAGCGGAATCCCCCCGGGACCGGAGGAAGCGGACGGCGGTCTCGGCCATGGCGGCGTGTCCCATCACCTCTCCATTAGAGCTGACGACTTGTCAATGGGGAAGGGGACGAGGGTTGCTGGCGCCCTGTCCGGGTCCGGCCTCGCTCGGTGGCGCGACCGAGCCCCACCGTTCCGGGAAATGGGGAGCGGCGGGGCTCGGGGTGGTGCGGTTGGTGCTACAGCGCGGCGGACCGGGCGAGCGTCACCAGGCCGGCGAAGGCGGTGGCGGAGACGGTGAGGACCGGTCCGTCAGGGGACTTGCTGTCGCGGACCGGGACGATGCCGGTGGTAGTGGCGTGTTCCGGGGCCCATTCGACGCAGTCACCCCCGTTGGAATCGCTATAGCTGGACCTGACCCATCGCGGCGGGAGAGTGGTTCGGGTCATCGTGTGTACTCCTCAAGGACTTTCCGAACGCGGCTAATAGTTTCGGCGCGGCCAAGGGCTTCTGCCCGGAGCCGATCGTAGACCGCCATGGCGGCAGCAGTGATCTTGGGTGCCTCTTGCGGCCGACCGCCTTGCGGACCCTCAGCATGGAGCACCATGGGTGCGCTCTCAAAGGCGAGCACCGTGAACGGACGACTGGTGACTGGTGCAACCGTGTTGGGCAGGAGTTGCAGGCTCACGTTCTGCCGCTGAGCGTCATCCAACAAGCTCTGGAGCTGCCCCGCCATCACACGCCGTCCGCCTACCTCAACTCGTAGGCACGCCTCATGGAGAACTACCCAAAGCTCGGGGCGGGGAGGGTCGATACGGTCCAGGATTTCCCGCCGTGCCATACGGGCAAGAACCTTGGTTTCCACTTGCTCTTCTGAAAGACGTGGAACGCTCATCTCGTACAACCCTCGCGCGTACCCGGGGGTCTGCAAGATCCCGTTCGGGCACAGTGTCGAGTAGGCGAAGATCCGGGTCGCCTGACGTTCGTGTTGAAGATACGGCACAAACCAGCTCGGGTGATCACCTTCGACGGCTGCCTGCCGCTGTCGTGCCAGCACGGTTCCGGTGCCGAACGCCCGGTCGCACCCTTCCGCGAACGCCGCACTCGGAACGATGATCGCGCGCTCCACCTTGGAGACGTACGCCACTGAGTAGCTGGTCGCGTTCGCCAATCCCTCCAAGGTCATCCGCCGGGCCTTGCGCATCTCCCGCACGTCTATTCCGAACGTTTCCAGAGGGTTCAAAATCCCGGCAGGGGCTTCTTCGTCCATGGTCGTGACCTCCCTGGGTGCTTCCGCACCCCGGTCGAACGTCGATGCGAATTTTGAAGTGCGGCGTTCAAAGCGCCTAATGCTAACGGTAGTTGTGCTCTTCTGGTGCCCCGCCGAAACCGACCCGGGTGAAGGGATCGAGCACGTGATCACGGCAGCTGCAACCACATCGCTCCACCCTTGGGAAACCCCGCCGCAGGAATGGGCACCGCTTCGACCTGAGGTACTCCGTATCGCCCTCACGGGGGTCGCCGAACACCCGCACGAAACCACAGGAGAGACGTGAACGACGCTCTCACGATCGGTGCTCTCGCGTACGACACCATCACCCGGCGCGTAGGCGTGGTGATGGCGGAGTACGGGACGCGTTACTACCTGCGTCCGCCGCACGGCGGGTGCGAGTGGGACGCGCCCCGCACCGACATCCGGCCCGCCACTGTCACCGACCGGATCAGGCCCGTGCTGACCGAGGCCAACGCGCGCAGCAGCACGGGAGGCATCCTGTGAAGAAGCTCAAGGAGCGCGCCGCCACGGCGGTGCTCATAGCCGGTTACCTCTCCGTCGTCGGGCTGCTGATATCCGCCGCCCGCGACCAGCTCTGAGCCGCACCCCCCACACAGACTCCGCTCCTGCGCGGCAGCGCCCGCCTCGGCGCTGCGGGAAATCGCCCGGGAGCGGACCCCTCGGACCGGTAAGGGACTGCCCTTCCCGCCGGCCCGGGGGAAGGGGAGCGAAGACCGCACCTTTTTGCTCCCGGCCCCGGTCGCCACTCCATTCCCCCGCACCGGCGACCGGGGCCACCCAACCGGCACCCACCCCCAGAGGGACACGCATGACCCTTCACGTCGACATCGCTCCGGACGGCCCGTTCGAGCTGCGCATGGTCAGGCTCTACAACTGCGTCATCCCGAAGACCCGGATCGTCGTTCCCCGCGTCGCCTTCACCGTGTTCGTGAACGAGGTCCGCGCCGGGACCCTGGACGAATTCCTGGCGTCCGAGGACGAGATGGCCGCTGCGATGGAGCTGGTGCGCTGGTGCACCTCCGGAGCGGACGACGACACCGGCCACTGACCGGGAAGCACCCCGTACCGACCGTCCCCCCTGACCAACACCACCACACCCACGCCCCTCCGACCGAAGGAGATATTGATGGCGCACGCCGACATCGACCCCGCCACCCCGCCTCGACGCCGCATCGGTGCCGTGGTCCTCGTGCAGAACGAACACGGGCATGTCCTACTGGTGAAGCCGAACTACAAGCCGGGATGGGTGCTCCCCGGCGGCGGTGCGCACGCGGGCGAGACCATCGCGGACGCCGCTGCGCGGGAACTCGCCGAGGAAACCGGGCTCGCGCTCAAGCCGACCAACTACCTTGTTCTGGACCAGGTCCCCGCGAACGGCGAGACCGGGTCCGCCGAGGGGCTGAACGTCGTGCTCGCTGGTGGCACCCTCACCCCCGAGGAAGCCGCCGTCGTGGCCATCCCTGAGGCCGCACGTGCCGAGCTGGAGGATCTCCGCTGGGTGCCGCTCGACCAGCTCGACACGTACACCCAGCCGTACCAGGAACGGCGTATCCGCGCCGCTCTCGACGCCCGGGAACGCGGGGACTGCCTGCCTCTGCTCCTGCTCGGGGAGCCGGTCGTGTAGCACCGGGCTTGCGCTGCCCGACCCGCGTCGGTACGTGTGCGGGGCGCTCGTCCGGGGCCCCGGCTGTCCGGCCCGTGTCGGTACGGGGTCCCGCACCCTTCTCCCCCTGGCTTGGGGTACCGGTCTGCTGTGCTGGCTGTGTGGGTGCGGGGTGCAGGGTCGCCCCCGCAGGGGATCGGCGGGAAGTCCTGCTTGCGCTGACGTTGGGCCTTCGGTCCGCCGACCCCGAGGAGGTGAGCCCGGAGGCCCCCGCCAACCCGCACCACACCCGGCCCCGGGACCACCCGAACAAATCCAGCCCGTCCGGCGCTTGAGGACGGACCCCGCACCCTGCCCCGCCGCACAGGCGAAACGCCCCGCAGCGTGCGGGCCTGTGTCGGGGACCAGTCCCCGAACCCCTGCGCCTCAATCGCCGGCGGGGCTGAATTTTGCTCGGGTGATCGTCGGCGAGGCGGGTTTGTGCGGGCCAACGTTGACGGGGCGGGTTGTGTGCGGGTCGGACCGGGACCGGGTGTGGTGCGGGTTGGCGGGGCCTCCGGGCTCACCTCCTCGGGGTCGGCGAGCGTACTCACCAGGTCCCGTGCGGGTCGGCCTCCGCCGATCCCCTGCGGGGGCGACCCTGCACCCCCACCCACGGACCAGCCGGAGGCGGACCGTACCCCCGGGCGGGGGAAAGAAGGGTGCGGGACCCCGTACCGACACGGGTCCGGCAGCGCGAAGCCGGACTCGCGCGGGTGCGGGACCCCGTACCGACACGGGCCGGACAGCCGAGACCCCGGACGAGCGCGACGTATCCGCATCGACGCGGGTCGGGCAGCGCGAGGCCGGACTCGTACCGGGGGCGGGTGGGCGCCCGGTCAGGGGGAGCCCGCGCGCGCCGACCGCGTGCGGACCGCTCCCATACTCGCCGCGATCACCAGCGCCATCGCCACCGCGTCCACCCCCGACAGCGCCTGGCTCAGCACCAGGAACCCCGCCCCCGCCGCCACCGCCGGCTCCAGGCTCATGAGGACCGCGAACGTCGACGCGGGCAGCCGGCGCAGCGCGAGGAGTTCCAGCGTGTACGGGAGTACGGACGACAGCAGCGCGACCCCGAGCCCGAGCGCCAACACCTCGGGGTCGAGGAGGGTCGTGCCCGCTTCGGCGACCCCCAGCGGCAGGCTGATCAGCGCGCCCACGCAGAGTGCCAGTGCCAGGCCGTCGGCCTGGGGGAAGCGCTGTCCGGTGCGGGCGGCGAAGACGATGTACGCGGCCCACATGCCGCCTGCCGCGAGGGCGCATATCGCGCCGACGGGGTCGAGCCGGTCGAAGCCGCCGCCGCTGAGGAGGACGACGCCGGCGAGGGCGAGGCCCGCCCACACCACGTTGACGAGTCGGCGGGTCACGATGACGGAGAGGGCGAGGGGGCCCAGGACTTCCAGGGTCACGGCCGCGCCGAGGGGGATCCGGTCGACGGCCTGGTAGAAGAGGATGTTCATGCCGCCCATGGCGGCGCCGAAGCCGACGACGGTGCTCCAGTCGGCGCGGGAGTGGCCGCGCAGCCGGGGCCGGCAGATCACCAGCAGGACGAGTGCGGCCAGGACGAGCCGCAGGGTGACCACGCCGAAGGCGCCGGCGCGCGGCATGAGGAGGACGGCGACGGCCGCGCCGAACTGGACGGAGAGCGCCCCGGCGACGACGAGTCCGACGGGGCCGAACCGGGATCCGGCCGCAGTGTCGGCGCCGACTCCGGGTGCGGGGACGGGCGCGGCCCCGTCCGGGCCGGCGGCTCCCACGGCCGTACTGCGGGCCTCGTCCACACCGTCTCCTCGGCAGAAGTCTTGTCAGGGGTCCGGCGGAGGCCGGGGCGCGCCCGGTCCGATCAGCGGATCAGTGGACCATCGCACGTGCTCTCCCACGCTACGGGCGGCCGCGCGCCGTGTGAAATGCCGTCCACGCCTGCGGTTATGCATGAGCCGCATAAGCGCGGGCTATGCTCCGGGCCCATGAGCATCGAGCTGCGCCATCTCCGCTGCTTCCTGGCTGTCGCCGAGGAGGCGAGCGTCACGAGGGCCGCGCAGCGGCTCGGGATCAGTCAGCCGACGGTCTCCCGCACCCTGGCGGCGCTGGAGCGCGATGTCGGTGCCCGGCTGGTGGACCGTTCCACCCACCATCTCGGTCTCACCGAGGAGGGCCGGGTCTTCCGGGAGAAGGCGGCGGCGGCCGTGGCCGCGTTCGACGAGGCGCTGGCGCCGGGGCGGCTGGGGCACCGGCCGCTGCGGCTGGGGCACGCCTGGTCGGCGCTGGGCGCGTACACGACTCCGCTGCTGCGGCGCTGGGCGCGGGAGCAGCCGGACATCCCGCTGGAGCTGGTGCGGATCGACGACCGTACGGCGGGTCTGGCCCGGGGCGAGGTCGACGCGGCGGTACTGCGGGGCGAGGCGGCCGGGGCGGCGCCGGAGCTGGTGGCGGTGGAGCTGTTCCGGGAGGAGCGGGTGGCGGCGGTGACGGCCGACGGCCCGCTGGCCGCCCGTGACCGGCTGACCCTCGCGGATCTCGCGGACGGGCCGGTGGTGGTCAACGAGGTGTCCGGGGTGACGACGCCCGGTCTCTGGCCGGAGGGGGCCCGGCCGGTGGTCACGGTGCCGGTCACCACCACCGACGACTGGCTGACGGCGATCGCGGCGGGCCGGGGCGCGGGGGTCTCGGTCGTGTCGACGGCCGAGACCCATCCGCATCCGGGGGTCGTCTACCGCCCGCTGCCCGACGCGCCCCGGGTGCCGGTGCTGCTGGCCCACCGGGTGGGCGCGGCGCATCCGGCGCTGCCCCGGCTGCTGGCGGTCGCCCGGGAGGTGACGCGGGAGGCCGGGTGAAGGGCGCGCCGGGCGTTCAGCGGGGGACGGGTTCGGTACGGGTGCCGGGCGCGTCCTCGTCGTCGGCACAGGCGGGATCGGCACAGGCGGCGTCGGGGCAAGCGGCGTCGGGGCAAGCGGCGTCCGCGCAGTGGTAGCTGTGCGCGCCGGAGTGCCCCTCGTACAGGGTGCACGCCTCGTTGGCGCCGCCCGGCTCGCCGTTGTCGGCGGGGCAGTCCGGCAGCAGGCACACGTACTCGGGCGGGCCGCCGTCCTCCCACTGGGTCCAGACCTCGCCGGCGCTCCGGCCGACTTCGCGTACGAGGTCGCTGTGCGGCCCGTCGGTGTGCCGTTCCAGTACGCAGCGCAGCCGGGTCGCCACATCGAGGGGGTGGCCCCGCTCACCGGGGGTGATCTCCAGGGCGAGGGAGACGAGCCGGAGCGGGAGGGCGGCGACGGCGCCGCAGACGTACCGCTCGGGGGTGGCGGGTCCGCCGCCGGGGGTCAGGGGGCGGGACATGGCTCACCCGCTCCCGTCGCGGGGAGAACGGTTTCTTCGGACGCGGCGCCCTCCGGGCCCGGCAGGGCCCGGATCGCGCTCAGGATGCCGCGCCGCAGCCGTTCGGCCCGGTCACGGGAGCGGCGGGCACCGGCCCGCGCCCGGGAGGCGGCCCACACGTCCGGGTGGACGGTGACGCCGCCGAGGAGCGCGGGCACGCCGTTCCCGCTGCCCGGCGGACGGTCCGGTGGCGGACCGCTGTCCAGCAGGGCGGTGTGCGGGAGGGCGGCGGTGTGCGGTACGGGGACGGCACGGCGTTCGGCGGGCGCGGGGCCGGCCGGGGCCCGGCCCGGCGGCTCCGTACCCCCGGGCCCGTCGGCGGCCGCCTCGGCGACCGGGGACAGGTCCTCCGGCAGGGCGTCCCACTCCCGTCCACCGCGCAGCGGACGGAGTTGCACCCGGCCGCCGACATGGCCCATCACCCGGCCCACCGCCCTGGTCGCCGCGTCCCGGACCACCAGGCCCTCCCGCAGGGCGTCCTGGTGGCCTTCCTCGTGGCCCTCCCGCCGGCCTTCCCACCGGCTCTCCCGGCGGTCCTCCCACCAGTCCTCCCACCGGCTCTCCCGGCGGTCCTCCTCGCGGTCCTCCCGGGGTGTCACCGCACCCCTCCGATCGCGGCCGTGCGCCCCGGCGCCCGCGCGGAGGTGCGGTCCGGCCCTATGCGCGGCGGACGGCCCGCCGGCCCGGGATCGCAGGCGGGGGAGACAAAGGGCGCGCGGGAGACGGGGGAGTAGGAAGCGGTCGGGAACGTCAGCGGGGTGGAAGCGGTCGACGAACTCATGGCTCCTCATCGGGTCGGTGCGGCGAGTGGGGGGAACCCGGCCCGGTCCCGCGCTGCTCGGGGACCGGGCGGTTCGCGGCGGGCCTCCTCTCCGGCCGGGAACCCGGCCCACGGCATGAACGATCCGCCTGACCCCGGTACGGCCGCCGCGCGGGCGGTCGCACGCGGCGGCCGTGACAGCCACCGTCATTGCCGCTGTCACCACCGCCGACACCGCTGCTGCTGTCACAGCCGTACCGGGAAACGCAGACTGCCCCCCGCCCTCCGGTCGGGACGAGTGTCCTGAAAGCGACGTGTCACGTCCTGTTGCGTCAGCTCTGTGCCGTGTCGTCTCCGGACAGGTGACAGCGGTGAATACGGGTTCTTCCGGGGCGAGTTGGTGTCTAGCGTGACGCGTGCCAACAGGACCGGACCGAAAGGGGCGGCCATGGAGCCTGCCAGCCCGACTCTCTTCCAGCAACTGATCACCCAGCGCGGATGGCGGGATCCGGATGTGTTCCTCCGCCGCTACCAGGAGGCGGCCCGGGAGCTGGCCGCCCTGGAGGGACCGCGGAATCTGGCCACCGCCACGATCGAGCGGCGCCAGTTCGTCCGCTGGGCCCGGGGCGAGATCAAGGGGCAGCCGCGCAAGGAGGCCCGGCGCATCCTCGCCCATCTCTTCCGGCCGGTCGGCGTCGACCGGCTGTTCGTCCCCCCGGGCGCCGCGAGCCCGGCCGCCGGCCGGCGCCACGGCGGCGAACCGGCCCTCGGCTGCAAGGAGTACGACGGTGACGACATGGCCGAGGACGTGGTGATGGCCGCCGCCAACGAGTCCGCCGACTTCGCCGTCAAGGTCGACGGCAGCAATGTGGGGCCGGCCACACTGGACCAGCTGGAGGCCGACATCCGGCGGATGATGCTCACGTATCCGCACCGCCCGGTGGGCCCGCTCTTCACCGAGGTCCGGCGGCTGCGCAACCGCGCGTTCGAACTGATCGAGGGACGGCAGCCGCCCCACCACACCGTCGATCTCTATCTCGCCGCCGGAACCCTCTGCGGGGTCCTCGCCAACGCCAGCTTCGACCTCGGCCGCTACGAGGCCGCCGACACCCAGGCCCGTACGGCCTTCCTCTGCGGCGAGGCCGCCGGCCACAACGGGCTGCGGGCCTGGGTCCGGGGGCTCCAGGCGCTGATCGCGTACTGGGACGGCCGCCCCCAGGACGCCGTGCGCCTCGCCGACGCGGGCGCGCACTTCGTCCCCGAACGCGGCACGGCCGCCATCCGTCTCGCCGCCATCAAGGCCCGCGCGCACGGACAGTTGCGGCAGACCACGGACGCGCTCGCGGCCCTCCTGACGGCCGACCGGCTGCGGGATCGCCCCCGCTCGGAGGACGACCTGCCCGGCGGGATGATGGCGTTCCCGCTGGAGAAGCAACTCTTCTATGTGAGCAGCGCCCATCTGTGGCTCGGGGGCGGGCAGAACCTGGCGGAGGCGGAGCGGGCCGCCGCCGAAGCGGTGCGCGGGTTCGAGGCGGCCGCCCCGGGGCAGCGGCGCCTCGGCGAGATGTCGCTGGCCCGCCTGGACCTGGCGACGGCCCGCCTGGGCCGGGGCGACCTGGAGGGCGCCGCGGTGCAGGTGCACGAGGTGATGGTGGTCAACTCCCGCCGGGGCACGGAGAGCGTACGCAAGCGGCTGGCCCAGTTCGCGCGCCGCCTCGCCGGGCATCCGGGCGCGCGTTCGCCGATGGCGGTGGGGCTCCAGGCGGCGCTCGCGGCCCACCAGGAGGGGTTCTTCCTCGAACTGCCGCCGGGGGACGCCGCATAGCCGGCCGCATGAACACCCGCGTGAGCACCCGCGCGAGCACCCGCGTGAGCACCCGGTGCGGCACATGCGGCACGTACGACGGACAGGGCCACCGGCATACTGCACCCATGACGACCGTCATACTGCTGCACCCGGGCGCGATGGGCGCACCACTGGCGGGCCACGCGGTGGCGCTGGGCCACCGCGTGCTGTGGGTGGCCGAGGGCCGAGGGCCCCGCACCCGCCGACGTGCCGAACGCGCCGGGCTGATTCCGTGCGACTCCCTCGAACACGCCCTGTCCCAGGGCGGTCTGGTCCTCTCCGTCTGTCCGCCGCACGCCGCCGAGGAGGTCGCGGGAAGCGTCGCCGCCCTCGGCTGGCGCGGCGTCTACGCCGAGGCCAACGCGATCAGCCCGCAGCGCGCCCAGCGCATCGCACAACTGCTGCCGGGGTGCTCGGTGGTGGACGGCTCGATCATCGGCCCGCCACCGGCCGCCGGCCGCTCCGCCCGGCTCTATCTGGCGGGCGCACCCGGTCCCGCGGCGGCGGTCGCGGAGCTGTTCGACGGTACGGGGGTGCTCGTCCGCACGGCCGGCACCGAGATCGGCGCGGCCTCCGCGCTGAAGATGGCCTTCGCCGGCTACCAGAAGTCGGCCCGCGCCCTCGCCGGGGTGGCGCACGCGCTCGCCGCCCACCACGGCGTCGGCGACCTGCTGACGGAGGAGGCGCACACGTCGGCGTCGGCGATCCTCTCCGACCCCGGCTATCTGCCGAGCGTCGCGGCCCGCGCCTGGCGGTGGGGCCCGGAGATGGACGAGATAGCGGACACCCTGCGGGCGGCCCGCCTGCCCCCGGACGCCGCCGAGGCGGTGGGGCGCGTCCTCGCCCGCTGGTCGGACGACAAGGACCGGGAACTGCCCCTGGACACGGTCCTGGCCCACCTCCACGACCAGCAGCCGTGACGGCCCGCCGGGCACGCATCCCCGTGCCCGGTCGCCCGGGAACGGTTCTTGACGGCTCCTTCACAGGTTTTTCAAAGTGACCGTCCTACCGTCCTCCTCACAGCCCGGCCGCGACCGCGCCGGGCGGGGGTCGAGTCCCATGAGGAGCCTTCGGGATGAACGGGCGTCGTTGGTGCACGGGCCGGTTGCTGGCAGGGGTGGCCGTGGCCGTGGTGATGACGGTGACGGGCTGCGGCGGCGGTGACGACAAGGGCGACGGCGGCGGCAACAACGAAGTCGCGTCCGTCGACAAGAAGGAGGCCGCGGGGCAGCAGGCCAAAGACGCGAAGACCGAGCTGGAGCAGTACATCGAGGATCAGCGCACGTGGGTGGCGTGCATGCGGGAGAACCGGATCGACATGCCGGACCCGGATGCGAAGGGCAACATCGACGTCGCACGCATGGGTGACTTCCAGTCGCTCAAGGGCGACGCGAAGTACCTCAGGGCCTCGGAGAAGTGCGACAGCCTGAGGGTCGATGTCCCGCAAAGCGTCGAGAAGGCCATGCAGCCCAAGCCCTCCAAGGAAGAGATCGACAAGAAGAAGCGGTACGCGAAGTGCATGCAGGAGAACGGTGCACCCGACTTCCCGGACGCCGATGACGAGGGGTACTACGAGGAAGTGGCATGGGACGCCGAGGCCGCGGGGGCCAAGCGGGCCACCGCCGCCTGCCGTTCGATCATCGGCGACCCCGACCCGGGCACCGTCCAGCCCAAGGGCTGACCAGGGCCGGGGAGAACCGTGAACGATGTGAACGAACCCTATGAGCCCCACGACGGGCACGGGCCGACCGGCGCACCGGCCGACTCGCCCGGCGGAGAACTGCCCGGCTCCGCCCCTGCCGATGACCTGGCCGACCGCCGCAGCTCCCGGCGGGCCCCCCGCCGGGGGCGCGGCACGCTTCTGGTGGGCCTCGCCATCGCCGTGGTCGTCGGGGTCAGCGCGGTAGCGGCCCTGGGCCTCGGCGGAGGCGAGGAGGACGGCCCCGAAGCGCCGGGCCGCAGCGCCGACACCGTCACGGTCGCCAGGGCCGACCTCGTCGAGGAGACCGAGATCGACGGCGCCCTCGGCTTCGGCCCCGAGGTGCCCTTCCCGATCCGGGCCGAGGGGACCGTGACCTGGCTTCCCGAGAGCACCGCCAAGGTGAAGCGGGGCGGGGAGGTGCTGCGGGTGAACGACCGTCCGGTGGTACTGCTCTACGGCACTCTGCCGATGTACCGGGAGCTGGGGGTGGTCAGGGAGGCGGAGCCCCCCGCGGACCCCGGTGCCGGCCCCGCCGGTGCCCAGGGCGGCAGCGCGACCACCGGCTCGACGGGCACGACCGGAACGACAGGGGCCACCGGCACCAGCGGCACGGCCGGCATCGGCGGCACGGCCGGCACCGGCGGCCCGACCGGAAGCACGACCGGCGGATCGGCCACCGGCAAGACGAGTGGGTCCACCGGCGGCGGACAGGCGGGAGGCACCGAAGCGGCCGCAGAGGCACCCGCTGCCCCCCGGTCCCGGGTCACCCCTCTGCGCGGTCTGGACGTCAAGCAGTTCGAGGCCAACCTCAGCGCCCTCGGCTACACCGGCTTCACCGTGGACGAGTCCTTCACCGAGCTGACCGCGCAGGCAGTCAGGAGGTGGCAGAAGAACCTCGGCGTCCCCCAGACCGGCCGGGTCGGCATCGGCGATGTCGTCTACGGCCCCGGAGAGGTCCGGGTCGCCGGCACCGGGGCACGGGTCGGCGACCAGGTCTCGGGCACCCCGGTGAGCTACACCAGTACGTCCCGCATGGTCACGGTGAACGCCAAGGCCTCCAACCTCGGCTGGGCCCGGCGCGGCACCGAGGTCACCGTGGACCTGCCCGACGGGCGCGCGGTCCAGGGCACGATCGCCAGTGTCGGCAGGAACGCCTCGGCTCCCGACCCCGGTGCCGGGGGTGGCGAAGGCGGCGAAGGCGGTCAGGCCGCCGGTGATACCACGGTCGCCGTGGTCATCACCTTCGCCTCGCAGAGGTCCCTGGGCCGGCTGGAGAGCGGGCCGGTCACCGTCCGCTACTCGGCCAAGGAGCGCCCCGGGGTGCTGGCCGTGCCCGTCGCCGCCCTGGTGGCCCTCGCCGAGGGCGGCCACGCCCTGGAACTCGCCG
Organism: Streptomyces yaizuensis; assembly: GCF_034961445.1. Taxonomy (NCBI): domain Bacteria; kingdom Bacillati; phylum Actinomycetota; class Actinomycetes; order Kitasatosporales; family Streptomycetaceae; genus Streptomyces; species Streptomyces yaizuensis. The sequence continues at coordinate 147,332 of NZ_BSBI01000010.1, read as the reverse complement.
ACGGCGGTGCCACCGATGGTGCACCGCGTTATCTCGCGGTGAAGACCGGACTCTTCGCCGACGGCAAGGTCGAGGTGAGCGGCGACGGTGTCCGCGAGGGCCTGAAGGTGAGGATCCCCAAGTGACGACAACGGCACCGGCCGCGGTCCCCGTGATCGACTTCCGGGGTGTGTCGAAGACCTACCCCGGCCGGGTGACCGCCGTCAGCGAGGTCGACCTGACCATCGCGTACGGGGAGCTGGTCGCCATCGTCGGCCAGTCCGGTTCCGGCAAGTCCACCCTGCTCAACCTGATGGGCACCCTGGACCGGCCCTCCCGGGGCCTGATCACCATCGACGGCCACCGGATCGACCGGCTCTCCGACCGTGAGGTGTCCGCGCTGCGGGCCCAGCGGATCGGCTTTGTCTTCCAGCAGTTCCATCTCGCGGTCGGCGTACCGGTGCTGGACACGGTCGCCGACGGTCTGCTGTACGCGGGGGTGCCGCTGCGGGAGCGCCGCCGCCGGGCGGCCCGCGCGCTCGGCCGGGTCGGTCTGGACCACCGGATCGATCATCTGCCGCACCAGCTCTCCGGCGGCGAACGGCAGCGGGCGGCGGTGGCGCGGGCCGTGATCGGCGAACCCGCGCTGCTGCTCGCCGACGAGCCCACCGGAAACCTCGACTCGGCCTCCGGCGCCGCCGTCCTCGTACTCCTGCGGGAACTGCACGCCGCCGGGACGACGGTCGTCGTCATCACCCACGACCGGGAGATGGCGGCCGGGTTCGGCCGGCGGGTGGAGATCAGCGACGGCCGGATCGTCGCCGACAGCGCGCACCGGGTCACCGGGACGGAGGCGGTGCGATGAGCCGCCGCCGACCCGACCCGGTGCTCCGCCCGGCCCGGCTGGGCCCCGCCGATCTGATCCGGCTCGGCGGCACGGGGCTGCGGACCCGTCCGATGCGGGTCTTCCTCTCCGCCCTGGGCATCGCGATCGGGGTCGCCGCGATGATCGCGGTCATCGGGATCTCCAGCTCCAGCCGGGCCGAGGTGGACCGGCTCCTGGACGATCTGGGGACGAACATGCTCCGGGTCGCCCCCGGGGAGAACGCCACGGGCCAGGACGCCAAGCTGCCCCGGGAGACGGTCCCCATGGTCCAGCGGATCGGCCCGGTGCGGCAGGTGACGTCGGTCGGGGCGCTCAAGGGGACCGGGGTCTACCGGAACCAGTACATCCCCACGGGCCGGACCAGCAGTGTGGAGGTCGCGGCGGCCGGGCCCCGGCTGCTGGCGACGATCGGCGCCGGGATGCACAGCGGCCGCTGGCTGGAGTCGGCGACCGAGAAGTACCCGGCGGTCGTCCTGGGCGCGCAGGCCGCGAATCGGCTCGACGCCCATGAGCCGGGCACCCGGCTGTGGCTCGGCGGGAAGTGGTTCGCCCTGGTCGGCGTGCTCAAGCCGGTGCCGCTGGCCCCGGAGATCGACAGCACCGCGCTCGTGGGGTGGGAGGCTGCCCGTACCTATCTCGGCTTCGACGGCCATCCGTCCACGGTGTACGTACGGGCCCACGACGACCGGGTGAAGACGGTGTGGAACGTCCTCGCCGCGACCGCCAACCCGCAGAGGCCGTCGGAGGTGCTGGTCTCCCGGCCCTCCGACGCGCTGGCGGCGCGGGAGGCCACCGAGTCCGCGCTGACCGGGCTCCTCCTGGGCCTCGGCGGGGTCGCTCTCCTGGTGGGGGGCGTGGGGGTCGGCAACACCATGGTGATCTCCGTACTGGAGCGGCGGCCGGAGATCGGGCTGCGGCGGGCGCTGGGGGCCACCAGCGGGCAGATCCGGGGCCAGTTCGTCTCCGAGTCTCTGCTGCTGTCGGTACTCGGCGGTCTGGGCGGGACGGTCCTGGGGACGCTGATCACGGCCGGGTACGCGTCGTTCCGGGGCTGGCCGACGGAGGTGCCCGTGTGGGCGGCCGGGGTCGGTGTCGGGGTGACGCTGGTGATCGGCGCGCTGGCCGGTCTCTACCCGGCGGTCCGTGCGGGCAGGCTCCCTCCGACGGAGGCCCTGGCCGCCGCCTGATGGCTGCATGCCCGGGTTCAGCCCCGGTTCGGGGCGGGGCCGCGCGCGGCACGGCGAAGAGCGGGGCCCGGCGGGTCCTTCCCCCACCTGCCGGGCCCTCCCTCTTGTTCCGGGTTCAGATCCGGTCGAGTGTCACGGTGAAGGTGGTACCGACCCCCACCGTGCTCTCCACGTCCACGGTCCCCCCGTGGTCCCGCACGATCTGCCGCACGATGGACAGTCCGAGCCCGCTGCCCCCGGTCTGCCGGCCGCGTGCCGCGTCGGCCCGCCAGAAGCGGTCGAAGAGATGCGGCAGGTCGTCGGCCGGTATCCCGCTGCCGGTGTCCCGTACGCAGACGATCGCCAGCTCGCCGTGGGGGACGAGGAGCAGGGTCACGGACCCGCCCCGGTCGGTGGCCCGGATCGCGTTGCCGACGAGGTTGCCGACGACCTGGCGGAGCCGGTCCGCGTCCGCGTTCACCAGCACCGGGACATCCGCGACAGGGGCCTCGACGACCAGCGCAAGACCGGCGCCCTCGGCCCGGGCGCGGTGGGCGCTGCGGCAGGTCTCCAGCAGATCGCGCAGGTCGACGGGGGCCCGGTGGTAGGTGAGCGCCCCGGCCTCGGCGAGCGCCAGGTCCTGGAGGTCGTCCACGATCCGCTGCTGGAGCATGACCTCCTCGTGCAGGGACTCCAGCAGGTCGGGGGTGGCCTCCACATAGCCGTCCTGGAGCGCTTCGACATAGCCCCGGAGGTTCGCCAGCGGGGTGCGCAGCTCGTGGGCGATGTCCCCGGTCAGCCGGCGCTGGCGCTCCTCACCGGCCTGGATGGAGTCGGCCATGCGGTTGAAGGCGCGGCCGAGTTCGGCGATCTCGTCCCGGCCGCCGGCGGGGACCCGCCGGGCGAGGTCGCCCTCGCCGAGCGAACGGGTGGCGACGGTCAGCGCGCGGACGGGCCGCAGCACGGTCCGGCTGAGCAGCAGCGCGGCGAGGGCGACGGCGAATGCCACGCCCGCGGCGACCCCGACGGTGGGGGCGGCGGCGAGCGCGGGCGGGGACTCGTCCCGTACGCCGAGATGGAGTGCGAGACGGGGCGGGGCGATCTGCTGCACGCGCTCCCGGAACACCCGCTGGAGGCAGGCGTGGATCAGCTTTTCCCGCTCGCAGGTGAGGACGGCCCGCATGTCCCCGGCCGGCGGGACTCCGGTATCCGGCCGACGGCAGGAGGCCGTTCCGCCGCCGTTCTCGACCCGGGGGACGCCGAGTTCGTCCGGACGCACGGTGGGCGTGACGCCGGCGCGGGTCAGACAGGCCGTGTGACGTAGGGTGCCCCGATAGTCGTGGACAGCGGTAGCCGTGAGCTTGACCAGGGCGAACGGCAGCCCGTCGGCCGGCAGAACCACCCGGGGCGACGGGTCCACCAGGACCGGTGGTCGACCGCTGACGGGGCGCGGTGCCCTTCCGGCGAGTGTGTCCGAGTCCGCGATGAGCGCATCGTTCTGCGCGGTGATCCGGATGCGCTGTCCCGTCTCCCGTGCCAACTCGCCCACCAGGGGTGACACCCGGTCCCAGGTGCCGTGGGCGTATCCGTACTCCCGGAGCCGGGCCGCGATCCGGGCGGTCTCCTCCTGGCTCGCGGTGACGGTCCGCTCGACGGCCCCGGTGGCCTGACGCCAGGTCAGCCAGGCGGTGGCTGCCGTCGCGGCGACGGCGACGAACACCAGCAGTCCGACGACCCGTAGCCGGAAGCTCATCGGCCGTGGTCCTGGGGGACGGAGAGCCGGTAGCCGCGCCCGTAGACGGTCTCCACCATCCGGGGCCGACGGTCCCGGCTCTCCAGCTTCCGCCGCAGATTCATCACATGGGCGTCAACGGTCCGCTCCAGCACGTTCTGGTCGAAGCCGAAGACCTGGTCGATGATCTGGCTCCGGGTGAACACCCGCTCCGGCTCCTGGGCGAGCAGTTGCAGGATGGCGAACTCCTTGCCGGTCAGCGCGATCGGCTGCCCTTCGACCCGGACCTCGTAGCGGACGGGGTCGATCTCCAGACAGCCGACCACGATCATGGTCGGGCCGGTGGGCCCGGCCGCCCGTGCCCGCCGTAACAGAGCCCGGACCCGGGCGGTCAGCTCCCGTGGACTGTAGGGCTTGTTCATGTAGTCGTCAGCGCCGAGATCGAGGCCGAGGAGCATGTCCTCCTCGGTGGTGCGTGCGGTGAGCAGCAGAATCGGGACCTGGGATTCCGCCCGCAGGATCCGGCAGACGTCGAGCCCGTCCACGTGCGGCATCATCACGTCCAGCACGATGAGATCAGGGCGGGTGGCCCGGGCCCGGTCGATGGCCGCGCGTCCGTCGGAGACGATCTGAACGTCGTTGCCCTCACGTTCCAAATAGATGCGAATCAACTGTGCCTGTTTGATGTCGTCCTCAGCGACCAGAATGCGCGGGCTCACGAGTCTCCTTCGGCAGTTCATCCCCCGGATATGAGGATGACTCTACGGCCGTCGATCGCACTCATGCACAGGAATGGTTGATGGCCTCCGGCGAGCGGGGGTGCTTTACCCGATCGCCGGAGGCCAATACGGTCAGGGCACCGCCCCTTCCGTCAGATGTTGCAGCTCACCCTGCTGCCCCGGACGCCGTCCCGCACCGGCAACAGGTCGTCACGCACCCACCCCTGCCTGTCCGTGGTGTCGTTGCGTATGAATGTCCAGGTGGCGCCCGACTGGGCGGTGTAACAGTGGTAGTCGAGGCTGTGGTGCGCGTAGATGACACCCGGGATGGCGCAGCTGGTGCTGGAGCCGCTGCGCATGTTCACGCCGTCGACGCCGGAAACCCAGGAGCTGCCGTCCCGGTCCGAGACGACAGTGCCGCACGGCGCCGCCGCGGCCGCCGGCGTCGCCGTCGCGAGCCCGATCGGAACGGTCAGGGCGACAGCGGCGACGGCGGGCAGAAGAGCTGTGAGTTGACGCTTCAATTTTTTCCCCAGATTCAATCGCGAAGGGAACCCCATTCCATACACCGGACCTGCGTCGGGCGTTATGGAGTTGGCGATCACCGCACCCCAGTGACACGGCGACACCGATGACGATGCTCTATCCCAGCCGTCAAAAGAAGTTGTTCAGCGCCGTCTGGCTCATTCCGATCCGCAAGAAAAGAACCCTTCACATATGGCGGAATTTCTTCTTCCGAGCGACAATCACTCAACTATGAAGCTGCTGGCCTGGGCCATCGCACAGTGATAGGAAACAGGAGCTTCACATTCCATCAAGGCCGCACCAGGCGCTCCATCACGCCACCGCCGCCACCTGGATCGCCATCGTGAACCCCATCGCGTGAAGAATTCATCATCACACTCCAGGAAAAGCAGAGAATTCTACAGGACAACCGCCAGGGAACCGAAGCCGCACGCCTATCACGGCGTAAATCCAGGAAATTCCCCGCTCAGCGCTCCTGCCCCGCCGCCCGACCCACTGTCAGCCCCTCCCCCAGCGCGTCCGCCAGCACCTCCGCCAGGTGCCGCGCCCGCACCCCGCCCAGCTGCTCCAGCTGTGTACGGCACGAATAGCCGTCGGCCAGCAGCACCGCGCCCGGCGGCGCCGAGCGGACCGACGGCAGCAGCTGTTCCTCCGCGCAGGCGGACGAGATCGCGAAGTGGCCCTTCTCGAAGCCGAAGTTGCCCGCCAGGCCGCAGCAGCCGCCGCTGAGGTCACCGGTCAGGCCGGCCCGGTCGCGCAGGGCGCGCTCCGCCGTGTCGCCGAGGACCGCGTGCTGGTGGCAGTGGGTCTGGCCGGCGACCGGGCGGTCCAGGCGGGGCGGGGTCCACTGCGGGGTACGCTCCGCCAGGGTCTGGGCGAAGGTGCGGACCGCGCCCGCGAGGCGCGTCGCGCGGGGGTCGTCGGGCAGCAGTTCCGGCAGGTCCGTGCGGAGGGCCGCCGCGCAACTCGGCTCCAGCACGGTGACGGTGGTGCCGTCCCGCAGCACAGGGTCGACCACCTGAAGTGTCCGGCGCAGCACCCGCCGGGCCCGGTCGAGCTGCCCGGTGGAGAGGTAGGTGAGCCCGCAGCAGACCCGGCCCGGGGGCAGCGCCACGCCCACACCGGCCGCGCCCAGCACCCGCAGGGCCGCGTGCCCGACCTGAGGGGACAGGTACTCGGTGAAGGTGTCCGGCCAGAGCAGTACGCGCGGCCCGGCCCCCGGCGCGGGGAGCGCGCCGGCCCCCCGCAGGGAGCGCCGGAAGGGGGTCCGGGCCAGCGGTGGCAGCGGGCGCTGGGGGGTGAGCCCGGCCGCCCGCAGTGCGAGGGCGGCGAGCCGGGTGCGGCCCAGGGGGTTGAGCACGGCCGCGAGGGGCGAGGCGAGCCGCAGCCAGAACGGGAGCCGGCCCAGCGCGTAGTGGGCCCGGGGCCGCAGCCGTCCCGCGTAGTGGTGGTGCAGGAACTCCGCTTTGTACAGGGCCATGTCGACGCCGACCGGGCAGTCGCTGCGGCACCCCTTGCACGCCAGACAGAGATCGAGCGCGTCCCGGACCTCGCGGGAGCGCCAGCCGTCCCGTACCAGCTCCCCCGCCAGCATCTCGTGCAGCAGGCGGGCGCGGCCCCGGGTGGAGTGGGCCTCCTCGCGGGTGACCCGGTACGAGGGGCACATCACGGACGACGGGTCCGGTTGCTCCGTACGGCACTTGGCGACGCCGACGCACCGCCGGACCGCGCCCGCGAAGTCGCCGCCGTCGTCCCGGTAGCCGAGGATGACATCGACGGGCCGGCGCGGCAGTACGGCGAAACGGAGGTTCCGGTCGAGGGGCGCCGGGCGGACGAGCACGCCCGGGTTGAGACCGCCGTCGGGGTCCCAGAGGTCCTTGAACCGGCCGAAGAGGCCGACGAGTTCGTCGCCGTACATCTTCGGCAGCAGCTCCGCGCGGGCTTGTCCGTCGCCATGTTCGCCGGAGAGCGAGCCGCCGTGGGAGACGACCAGGGCGGCGATCTCCTCGGAGAAGGCGCGGAAGCGGCGGACGCCGTTCTCGCTCGTCAGGTCGAAGTCGATCCGGACGTGGACGCAGCCCTCGCCGAAGTGGCCGAAGGGCGTGCCGCGCAGTCCGTACGAGGTCAGCAGCGTACGGAAGTCCCGCAGATAGGCGCCGAGGCGGGCGGGCGGCACCGCGCAGTCCTCCCAGCCGGGCCAGGCCTCCCGGCCGTCCCGGGTGCGGGTGGCGGTGCCGGCCGCGTCCTCGCGGATCCGCCACAGCGCCCGCATGCCGACCGGGTCACCGACCACGGCCCCGGCGAGCGGGGAGCCCGCGCGGACGATCGCCTCCGCCCGGGAGCGGGCCTCGGCCGCCGTCTCGCCGCCGGTCTCCACGAAGAGCCACGCCCGGCCGCGCGGCAGCGATCCGGAACCTCCGGAAAGGGCGGGGACCAGATCGTCGGCCATGCCCTCGACGGTGAGCGGCCCCAGCGGCAGCAGCGCGGGGGCCGCGTCCGCCGCCGCGCTCTCGTCCGCGTACCCGAGGACGGCGAGCGCCCGTGCGGCGGGCGGCTCCACGAGGTGGACCACGGCCTCGGTGAGGACGGCGAGGGTGCCCTCGCTGCCGCAGTAGGCCCGCGCCGGGTCGGGGCCGCGCTCCGGGAGCAGCGCGTCCAGGGCGTAGCCGGAGATCCGGCGGGGCAGTCCGGGCGGGTAGCCGGTGCGGAGGGCGGCGAGGTTGCCGTCGACGAGGTCGCGCACACCGGCGGGCCCCACGGCGGCGGAAGGGGCAGCGGCGGCGGAAGGGTCGGAGATGGCGGAAGGGTCGGAGGTGGCGCGTTCCAGCCGGTGGGTGTCGCCCCGGTAGGTGATCACGGAGAGGGAGCGGACGTTGTCGGCGGTGGTGCCCCAGGCGACGGAGTGGGCCCCGCAGGCGTTGTTGCCGATCATTCCGCCGAGGGTGCAGCGGGAGTGGGTGGAGGGGTCGGGGCCGAAGGCGAGCCCGTGGGGGCGGACGGCGGCCTGAAGGGTGTCCAGGACCAGACCTGGCTGGACCACGGCGGTCCGGGTGGCTGGATCCACGTCAACCACGGCGTTCATGTGGCGGGTGAAGTCGAGCACGACGCCGGTACCAGTGGCCTGGCCCGCGATCGACGTACCACCGCCGCGCGCCACGACGGGCACGCCGTACCGCCGGCAGACCGCGAGGGCCGCCGCCACGTCGTCGGCGTCGCGCGGGGCGACGACGCCGAGCGGGACCCGCCGGTAGTTGGACGCGTCCATCGTGGTCAGAGCACGGGCGGTGACGGAGAAGTCGGTTTCGCCCCGGAGCGCGCGCCGGAGCGCGTCAGCCAGTTCGGGCGCCGGGGGAAGTTCGGCCATGGTGATCAGCATGCCCGCCGGGGGCGGCCTTACGGCGCCGAAACACGGTGGCCGCGATCCTTGTGCCGGTACGGCTCTTGGCAAAGCAAGGGGGTGGCGCCCAAAGTGATCGCCAACTCTCCTATAGTGACGAACACTTGATCAGGAACAAGCGGCTCCAGTTATGCCCCCGCCACCCCTCGGAAGGCAACACTCGATGACCGGCACCGCCCACCAGCGATGACCCGCGACACGCGAGCGGCCCCCGCGGCCGAGCACTGCCCGGTACTCCCTCCCGGGCAGGCGGACTACGCCTTGAAGATCGCCGTTGTCGGCGGCTTCGGCGTCGGCAAGACGACCATGGTGCGCTCGGTCAGCGAGATACGGCCGCTGCACACCGAGGAGGTGATGAGCCGCGTCGGCCGCAGCGTGGACGACGTGAGCCGGATCGCCGCGAAGAACGCCACCACGGTCGCCTTCGACTTCGGCCGGATCACGATCGACCACCGGAGCATCCTCTATCTCTTCGGCGCGCCGGGGCAGGAGCGGTTCTGGTTCCTGTGGGAGCGGCTGCTGTCGGGGACGATCGGGGCGGTGGTGCTGGTGGACACCCGCCGGCTGACCGAGGCCTGGTACGCGCTGGACCGGCTGGACCACCACGGGATGCCGTACATCGTGGCGGTCAACGACTTCGGCGGCCCGCTCCACAGCGACGAGCACATCCGGCAGGCGCTGGCGCTGGACGCGGACGTGCCGCTGGTGGAGTTCGACGCGCGGGACCACTCGTCCAGCAAGTTCGTCCTGATCGCCCTGGTGGAACATCTGCACGCGCTGTCGCTGCACCAGAAGAGCTGACGGGGCCGGCCGCCGCCCGGCCCCGTGGGTCGTCTCGTGGACGCGGCGTCTCAGCCGACGGACCGTGCGACGGCGCGCCCCGGGGACCGGATACGCTCCCGTTCGTGGCTGATATCCAGATTCCCGCTGACATCAAGCCCGCCGACGGCCGTTTCGGCGCGGGCCCCTCCAAGGTGCGCACGGAGGCGCTGGACGCCCTCGCCGCCACCGGCTCCTCCCTCCTCGGCACCTCTCACCGGCAGGCCCCGGTGAAGAACCTGGTCGGAGAGGTCCGCGACGGGGTACGTGACCTGTTCTCGCTGCCCGAGGGTTACGAGGTGATCCTCGGCAACGGCGGCTCCACCGCCTTCTGGGACATCGCGACCCACGGCCTGATCGAGAACAAGTCCCAGCACCTGACGTTCGGCGAGTTCTCCTCCAAGTTCGCGAAGGCCGCGAAGCTGGCCCCGTGGCTGGCCGACCCGACCGTCGTCTCCTCCGACCCGGGCACCCACCCGGAGCCGGTGGCCGAGTCCGGCACCGACGTGTACGCGCTGACCCACAACGAGACCTCGACCGGCGTCGCCGCGCCGATCCAGCGCGTCACGGGCGCCGACGAGGGCGCCCTCGTCCTGGTCGACGCCACCTCGGGCGCGGGCGGCCTGCCCGTGGACATCGCCCAGAGCGACGTCTACTACTTCGCCCCGCAGAAGTCCTTCGCCGCCGACGGCGGCCTGTGGCTCGGCGTCTTCTCCCCGGCGGCCCTGGAGCGCGCGGCCCGTATCCACGCCTCCGGCCGGCACATCCCGGAGTTCTTCAGCCTGCCGACCGCGATCGACAACTCGCTGAAGAACCAGACGTACAACACGCCCGCGCTCTCCACCCTCTTCCTGCTCAACGAGCAGCTGAAGTGGATCAACGGCCAGGGCGGCCTGGACTGGGCCGTGGAGCGCACCGCCGCCTCCGCGCGGGCGCTGTACGGCTGGGCGGAGCAGTCGAAGCACGCGACCCCGTTCGTCACGGACCCGGCCAAGCGCTCCCAGGTCATCGGCACGATCGACTTCGAGAACGACATCGACGCCGCCGCCGTCGCCAAGGTGCTGCGCGCCAACGGCATCGTGGACACGGAGCCCTACCGCAAGCTGGGCCGCAACCAGCTGCGGATCGCGATGTTCCCGGCGATCGACCCGGCCGACGTCCAGGCGCTCACGGCGTGCGTGGACTATGTGATCGAACAGCTGTGACCTGCTGAGACGGTACGAGGGTGAGGGCCCCGGCGGATGCGTCCGCGGGGGCCCTCACTCGTACGGGTGAGCGATCGGTTACGGGACACGGGCAAGCGGATCTGCCTACCATGATGGTCTCGACACCAGCCCTCAGGAGGCCCTTATGTCTGCAGCAGCAGTCGAGCACCCCTGGGACGACCAGCCGAGAGTCGACCTGCTGGCCATGGCGGACAGCCTCAGCCAGGCGCATCCCGGTTGGCGCGTCGAGATCATTGGAGGCATCCTCACCGTGGCTCCCAGTCCGGACTTCGCCCACGGCCGGGCGCTCACCAAGCTGATGAGTCCTTTCATGACGGCAGGGCTCGATGGCGGAGAGACAGAGGTCATCCAGGGCATAGCGGTCTGGCTGCCGACCGGCTCGGACGACTACGCCATTCCGGATCTCGCCGTGGTCGACGCCGACGCCGACGCACACCACATCAAGGCCAACTGCTACGACCCCGCCGTCTTCCGCCTCGTGCTGGAGGTCACCTCCAGCAACTACCACACGGACCTGCGCCAGAAGGTCAATGCCTACGCCGAGGCCGGCATCCCCGTCTACGTGATCGTGGACCGCAAACACCAGCGCCTCCACGTCCTCACCGACCCCGAGGGCGCCGACTACACCCACCACCAGATCCACGCCCCCGGCGAGCACGTCACCCTCCCCGAATCCATCGGCGCCGAGGTCAAGCTCGACGTCGAAGCCCTGCTCAAAGCAGGTGCGAGGCGTCAGAGCTGAAGGCGCCGGGCCCCGGCCCGAACGACCGGGCCCGGGCCCAGAGATCCAGCGGCTCAGCGGCTCAGGCGCTGGAAGCGGCGGACCGCCAGCGGCAGGAAGACCGCCGTGATCGCCAGCGGCCAGACGGCCGCCATGAGCAGCGCGTTCTCCTGGATCCAGCTGCCGTCGCTCGCGACCGGGTTGCCGAAGAGGTCCCGGGTGGCGGCGGCCGTCGAGGAGATGGGGTTCCAGGCGGCGACCGTGCCCAGCCAGTCGGGCATCGAGGACGGCGGGACGAAGATGCTGGAGATCATCGTCAGCGGGAAGACGACGGCGTAGAGGCCGCCCGCCGCCTCCGGGTTCGGGACCAGCAGGCCCAGCCAGACGCCGACCCAGATCAGGCAGAAGCGCAGCCACAGCAGCAGCCCGAAGGCCGCGAGCGTGGCCAGGAAGCCGCCGTCCGTGCGCCAGCCGGTGAGGACGGCCGTCGCCGCGAGGATCGCCAGTTCGGCGACCGCGACGATCAGGTCGTTGCCGCCGCGTCCGGCGACCACCGCCGACGGGGCCATCGGCATCGAGCGGAAGCGGTCGACGACGCCCTTCGTGATGTCGTTCACCACGGCCATGGCCGTGCTCATGAAGCCGAACGCCATCGTCATCACGAACATCCCCGGCATCAGGAAGTCCTGGTAGTCCCCGCCGCCGGGGGACTTCATCGCGCCGCCGAAGACATACGCGTACAGCAGCACCGACATGATCGGGAAGCCGAGCTGCCAGACCGCGAAGACGGGCTGGCGCCGGTAGTGGGTGAGGCCCCGGCGGATCACGTTCCAGCAGTCCACGGCCGTCCAGTAGAGCCGGCGTTCGCCCGGTCCCGGGACGGTCAGGTCGACCGGCCCGGCGACGGCGGTGGCGGCCTTCGGCGGGGCGGGGGTGGCGGAGGTGTGCAGGGTCCCGGTCATGCCGCGGTCTCCTTCTCGCTCGCCGTACGGTCCTCCGTACGGTGTCCGGTGAGCCGCATGAAGACGTCGTCCAGGCTGGGCCTGCGCAGCCCGATGTCCTCCACGGCGATCAGCTGGTCCTGAAGGGTGCGGGCCACCTCGGTCAGGGCCGCGACCCGGTCGGTCACCGGGGCGTGCACCCGGCGTTCAAAGGGGTCCGTCTCCGGGACGCTGTCCGCGACCCGCGCGACCACGGCCGTCGCCCGCTCCAGATCGGCCGGGTCGGTGACGACGACCTCGATCCGGTCCCCGCCGACCCTGCCTTTGAGCCGGTCCGGGGTGTCGTCGGCGATGGCCCGGCCCCGGTCGATCACGGTGATCCGGGAGGCGAGCCGGTCCGCCTCCTCCAGGTACTGCGTGGTCAGCAGGACCGTGGTGCCGCCCTCGACCAGGCTGCGCACGGCCTCCCACACCTCGCCCCGGCCGCGCGGATCGAGCCCGGTGGTCGGCTCGTCGAGGAAGAGCACGTCCGGGGCGAGGATCATGGACGCGGCCAGGTCCAGCCGGCGGCGCATGCCGCCGCTGTAGCCGCCCGCGCTCAGGTCCGCCGCCTCCAGCAGGTCGAACCGTTCCAGCAGTTCGGTGGCGCGGCGGGCGGCCCGACGGCCGCCCAGGTGGAAGAGGCGGCCGAACATCTCCAGGTTCTGGCGGCCCGTCAGCAGTTCGTCCACAGCCGCGTACTGGCCGGTGACGCCGATCCGGCCGCGCACCCGGCGGGGCTCCTTCGCCACGTCGATACCGGCGACCCGGGCCCGTCCGCCGTCGAACCTCAGCAGCGTGGCCAGGGCCCGGACGGCGGTGGTCTTGCCCGCGCCGTTCGGCCCGAGCAGCCCGTGGACCGTGCCCGGCCGCACGGCCAGGTCGAAGCCGTCCAGGGCGCGCTTCTCGCCGTACCGCTTCTCCAGCGCTTCGGCGTGCACGGCGTGGTCGGTCATGGATCCTCCTGGTGTCGACGCAGGTCAGGGCGGCGGGCAGGGAGGAGCCACGGCATCGCACGGTGTCCCCCCCGAAGTAACTGGGTACAGCGTACCCCCATCGAGTACGGCGTACCCAGTTTTAATCCGGGGCGGTCCCCGCGAGGAGTCCGGCGCGCTTTAAAGTGAGGCCATGACCACCGAGACGAGCGGCAGCGGCGACCTCGACCGCACTCTGGGGCTGCTGTGGGGAACGGCCGACCGGCCGACCCGGGGGCCCAAGCCGGCGCTGGCCCTCAACCGGATCGTGGCCACCGCCGTCGCCGTCGCCGACGCCGAGGGGATCGGCGCGGTCTCGATGCGCCGGATCGCCACCGAGCTGGGCACCGGCACGATGAGCCTGTACCGGTACGTCCCCGGCAAGGCCGAACTCCTCGATCTGATGCTGAACCACGTCAGCGACCCCGACCTCGCGCCCACGGCCGACGACGGCGGAGCCGGGGGCCAGGGCGGTGAGGGGTGCGTCTGGCGGAGCACCGTCGACGCCATGGCCCGTGGCCATCTCCAGCTCTACCGGGCCCACCCCTGGCTGCTCAAGATCAGCCAGGCGCGCGCCGTCCTCGGCCCCAGCTCACTGCGGGCGCTGGAGACGGCGCTGAGCGGCCTCCGGTCCACCGGTCTGCGGGACCCCGAGCTGATCTCCGTCGTCATCATGGTGCAGGGCTTCGTCACGGGCATCGCGCGCACGGAGATCGAGGCGGCGGAGGCCCGGGAGGCCACCGGCCAGTCGGAGGAGGAGTTCTGGGCGCAGCAGGCGCCCTATCTGGAGCGGGCGATGCGGTCCGGGGAGTACCCCGTCTCGGCCACGCTGAGCGAGGAGACCTTCAGCCGTGACTTCGACCATTTCGAGTTCGGGCTGAAGCGGATCGTGGACGGCATCGCGGTACTGATCGAGGAGCGGGCCGAGGAGCGGGACAAGGGGAGGGGCGGGGAGAGGGGCGGGGGCGCCTAGAGGGACGGAACGGGTCCTCCGGCCCGCCCGCCCGCGCCGGGGGCCGCCCCCCTCGGCCGGCCGGCCTACTTGCTCAGCAGCTTCCGCCCGCCGAAGTAGAGCAGCACCAGCAGCCCCAGACCGAGCACCGCGTTGGTGAAGCCGTTCCGCTCGACCAGGCCCTCGCCGTCGCCCTCCCCGCCGGACCCCGAGCCTCCGCCGGACCCCTTGCCCCCGCCGTCGCCGCCCTCGACCTCGATCCGCTCGACCTCGCTGCCCTGCCCCTCGGAGCCGAACAGCAGCGCCGACCCGTCCGCGGTGTACGTGACGGACTCCGACTGCCCCTGGATCGGGACCTTGACCCGGTGGTCGGCGCCGAGGCGGCCGTCCTTCCACACGTATCCCCGGGCGCTGAAGTACGAGCGCAGCACCAGCTGCTTGCCGTCCGGCGAGAAGGCGCCGTCCGTGACCCACGGCAGATCGTCCTGGACCTCGCGGAAGATGTTGTTCCCGGAGGTGGAGAGCTTCGCGGGGCCCTCGTAGAGCTTGCCGCCGTTCTGGTTCTTGGAGGCGATGTAGGCCCGGCCGGTCTTCGGGTGGATCATCAGCGCCTCGGCGTCGCGCGCGCCGTCCTCGTACCGCACGGTGTACTGCTTGGCCTGGACGGTCGCGTTCCGCAGGGTCTTGGGCTCAGGCAGCGAGTAGATCCAGACATGGTCCCAGCTGCCGTTGAGGTTGTCGCCGATGTCGCCGATGTAGATCTGCCCGTCGGGGCCGACCGAGATGGCCTCCATGTCCCGGGGCTTGCCGACGCCGGTGAAGGTGAGCGTCGCGACCGTCTTCCCGCTCCTGCCGTCGACAGCGAAGATCCGCGCCGCGTCCTGGTCGTTGTGCGTCCAGTACACCCCCGGGTGGGCGCGGCTCGCGGCGAGGCCGCTGGACTCGGTGATCCTGGAGTCCTTGAGGGTGAAGCCGGAGTGGTCGGCGGCGGTGGCGGGCGCGGCGGCGGAACCGGCCACGAGCAGCAGGGTGGCGGCACCGGTGACGTACGGATACGAACGCATGCCCCCAGACTGCCATCCCCGCCGTCGACTCGATGTGAGCGGTCTGTGAGCAGTGCCCATGCGCCCCCGCTCACGCCTCGGGAGCCTCCGTGCGCACCCCCGGGAGCCCGCAGGTGCGCACCCCCGGGAGCCCAGGTCGGCCCGCCGGCTCCCACACCGCCGCGTCGTGGGCGAACCACACCCGTCGCGGTGCGAACTCCGCGAGCCGTTCCAGCCACGGCCGGTACGGCGGAAGCGGCGGTTCCAGGCCGTCCGCGACGGCGATACGCGCCAACTCGGCCACGGTGTACTCGGACGCGAAGTCGTACGCCTGCCCCGCGAGCACCACCGCTCCCCCGCCCTCCCCGGTTGCCTCGGCCGGTAGGACGATCAGCGACTGGTGCCCGTCGGTGTGGCCGGGCGTGGGCACGAGCCGGACCCCCGGCCACAACTCCGCCTCGCCGTCCACCTCCTCGTACACCGCGCCGGGAAAGTCGATCAGGGCGTCGATGGTGTACTCGCCCCGCCGGGCGGTGGCCAGTTCCGTGCGCTGCACGGCGATCGGGACCCCGGGGAAGAGCGGGTTGCCGCCGCAGTGGTCGAAGTGGAGATGGCAGTTGACGACGAGCGCGATGTCCCCGGGCCGCACCCCGGCGGCGGCCAGCGCCGCGACCAGCGGGCGGCGGCGCGGCCGGTAGTGGGCATCGGCCCCGGCGTCGCCCGTGCCGATGCCGCTGTCGAAGAGCAGCAGTCCCTCGGGCCGCCGCACCAGATAGGCGTACGCGGGTTCGGCCCGGGGGTGCCCGCCGCCCGCCTCGCTCGCGGGACGGATGAAATACCCCAGGTCGAGCTGGGTGATCGAGGCGATCGGGGGTGCGGGGTGGCCGGTAGGCCCGTGGCCGGTCTCACATCGCGGGCGTGCGGAGGAATCGGTCATCATGCCCCCATGCGTTTTCTCTTCGTCGGCGACAGCATGACCATCGGGCACGCCGGCGACTTCACCTGGCGCCACCGGATGTGGCAGCACCTCGAATCGACGCTACCCGGGCGGTACGCGATCACCGGGCCGCGCACGGAGCTGTACGACGCCGGGGCGGACGCGGCCGTCTCCACCGCGTACGCCGACGACGGCTTCCCGGCCGGCGCCCGCCGCCATCTCGCGGGCTGGGGCGAGGGCTGGCTGCACATGGCCCCGGTGATCGGGGAGGCGGTGGCCGCGCACCGCGCCCAGGTGCTGCTGGTCTCGCTGGGCCTGATCGACCTGGGTTTCTACACCAACAGCGAGCAGACCGCCGCGAATGTACGGGCCTTCGTCGCCGGGGCGCGCGCGGCGGAGCCGCACGTCCGCATGGTGCTGCTGCCGGTACTCCCCAATGTCCGGGCCCGTGGTGACGCGCCGTTCGCGGCGGAGTGCGAGCGTTTCAACGAGCTGCTGGCGAAGACGGTCGCGGACCTGGACTCGCCGTCGTCGCCGCTGCTGCTCGCGTCCCCGCCCGAGGGGTGGGACGCCGATCCCGGGCGCCCGGACACGTACGACGGGACGCACCCGAGCCCGTACGGGGAGCACCGGCTGGCAGCCGCGTACGCGACGGCGATGCATCAGGCGTGGGGGCTGGGCGGCCCGTACACCGGCCTCTGAACGCGGGTCGGGGGCCGGGGGGAACCCGGGCGCGGCCATACGGGAACAGGGGGCGCGGGAACCCCGGGCGCGGGAACCCCGGGTGGCACATTCAACTCCTCCTCCCCGGCAGCACCTTGGACCGCTGGAGGGATCCCCATGAACACCCGCCGCTCCTTTCTGACCGTGGGCGTGGGCGCGGGCGCCGCCGCCGCGCTCGGCACCGCGCACGCCGCACAGGCCGCACAGGCCGCACAGGCCACAGCCCGTACGACCCCCGCCTACGACATCCCTCTCGGCATCGCGATGGAGGGCTACCCCTCCGCCTTCCCGGTGCGTTTCCTCCGCCTCGTCAACCAGGGCGAGACCGTGAACATGGCGTACACGGATCTCGCACCCACCGGCCCCGCGCCCGCCACCGGCCGGACCGTGCTCCTCCTCCACGGCAAGAACTTCGACGGCGGCGCCTGGGAGCCCACCGCCCGCGCGCTCGCCGCCGCCGGGCACCGGGTCGTCGTCCCCGACCAGGTCGGTTTCGGCCGCTCCGCCAAGCCCGCGCTGGACTACGGCTTCGAGCTGCTGGCGGCGAACACGGCCGCCCTCCTCGACCACCTGGGCATCGCCCGCGCCGATGTGATCGGCCACTCCCTGGGCGGCATGCTCGGCGTCCGCTTCGCCCTGGAGCACCCGGACCGCACCGGGCGGCTGGTCCTCGCCAACCCGGTGGGCCTGGAGGACTACCGCGAGCTGGTCCCCGCCCACACCACCGAGCGCCTCTTCGCCGACGAGCTGGCCAACACGGACCTCGCCGGCATCCGGGCCTTCTACCGCTCGTACGTGGTGCACTGGCGGCGGGCGTACGAGCGCCATGTGGAGCTGCGGTACCGGGTGACCCTCGGGGGCGAGTACCCGCGCTGGGCGCTGGCCTCGGCCCACACGTACCAGATGGCCTACCACCAGCCCGTCGTCGCGGACCTGCCCCGGCTGCGGCTGCCGGTGCTGCTGGTCATCGGGCAGGAGGACCGGGCGGCGGTGGGCAAGTCGTACGCGACTCCCGAGAACCGGGCCAAGTTGGGGAACTTCCCCGTCCTCGGGCGGCGGGCGGCCGCCGCGATCCCCGGCTCGCGGCTGGTGGAGCTGGCGGGCGTCGGGCATCTGCCGCAGTGGGAGGCGGCGGACCGGTTCGAGCGCGAGGTGCTGTCCTTCCTGCGCGGCTGACCCCGCGTACGGCCCCGCGTACGGCCCCGCGTACGGCCCCGCGTACGGCCCCGCGTACGGCCCCGCGTACGGCCCGGGCCCGCGACCTGGTGCAGGGTCGCGGGCCCGGGCCGTACGCCGATGTCCGAAGACCGGTCACCTCACCAGCGCGGCTCGGGCGCGTACACCACCTTCTCCAGGTCGTAGTAGTCGGCGACGCACTGCGCCGGCCACTTCCGCTTCCCGTTCTGCGAGAAGGGCTCCAGCATCTTCCCCACCTTGGTCGGGGTGTACGGCATGACCGTCTCGCCCCGCGCGGCCGCCGCCCGCAGATGGGCGTCCTGCCGGTCCCAGCGCTCGGCCCGGACCTCCATCCGGTCCGCGAGGTCCACCAGCGGCACGGCCACCCCCACCACGCTCGCGACGCACGCCAGGGCCGCGCCCGCGAGGGCGGCCGGTACGACCGCGCTCCCCCGGCCCCGCAGCCACCGGCCGAGGAAGCCTCCGGCGGCGACCAGCAGGACCACCCAGACGAGCAGATAGTCGTTCCAGGTGCGCTCGGTGGTGACCACCCGCTCCTGGAAGACGGGGTATGTGATCACGGTGCACAGGTAGCCGGAGACCAGGAACGCGGCGGCCATCAGCGGCAGCACGACGCGGGCGCGCAGCGGCAGCAGCACCCCGCCGCCGGCACCGCTTCCGCCTCGCGCGAGCAGCCCGAGGAGCACACCCGCGGCCACGGCACCCACGTACTGCCAATTCGTGACGGTGATGGCGAGGATCTCCAGGAAGCCCCGCAGCGAGCCGCCCAGGGCCTCCGGGGAGAGCATCGACATGCGCTCGGCGTCGAACCGCTCCCGGCGGTTGCGGGAGCCGGGCGAGGTGTAGAGGATCAGCGTCCCCACCAGGATGCCCACGCCGCCGGTGACGGCCCAGATCCGCGCGGTGCGGCGGACCCGTTCGGCGAGGAGCAGCGGCGCGAAGAGGACGACCCCGCCGAGGACGACGAGCGAGACGACGGACGCCTCCTCGGAGAGGGTGCCCATGAACACGCCCGCCCCGGCGGCGACCGCGAGCGCGGTGATCCGGCCCCGGCGGCCGCGCCCGCGCAGCAGCGGGATCGCGGCGGCGACGCAGAGCACCGGCGCCAGGGTGTGCGAGACGGAGGCGGCGGGCCAGTAGAACGTCTTGTACGTGTTGGGCGTCGCGAAGAGGAAGACGGTGGCGACCATCCCGGCCACCAGCAGCGGCACCCCGCGCGGGACGGTCACCACGGCCCGGCGCAGCAGCGCGGCGGTGACCCCCCAGAGCAGCAGGAGCATCACGGCGACGCTGACGGGCCCGTACCACTGGTGTCCGGCGACGGGGAATTCCGCGTACAGGCCGACGAGGAGGCCGTTGCCGAGGCGGCCGTTGTCGAGGGTCCAGAACTTGTCGATCAGTCCGAGAACGCCCTCGTCGCGCACGTGCGGCAGGAAGCACCACTCGTCGGCGCTGGGCCGCACATGGCGCCCGTACCAGGAGGCGAGGAGGAACAGCCCCACCGGCAGGAGCGCGAGCGCGAACGGCCAGGAGGGGCGGCGGTCCCCTCCCCCGGGGCCGCCGCCGGCCGGGTCGGGCGCGGCGGCGGAGGCGGTCTCGGTCGTTCCTATGGCCATGGGTTCACCACTGTCCTTTGCCGGTACGGCGGCCGGGCGGCCCGGCGAGCGCGCTGTCCGGCAGAGCGAGCTGCTGATCGCCGGTGCCGGGGCCGGCGGTGCCGGGGCTGGTGGCGCCGGTGGTGCCGGTGGGGAGGCGGTCGTCGGCCGCCGCCCCTCCGGTCCTGCCGTCCTCGCCGAGGTCACCGTTCCCGCCGGTCCCGCCTGCCCCACCGGCCCCGCTGGTCTCGCGGACCACGTAGTGGGGCCGGCGTTTGGCCTCGTGATAGATGCGACCCACATACTCGCCGATGATCCCCAGGGTCGCGATCTGCACCCCGCTCATCCCGATGATGACGGCGACGAGGGTGGCGTAGCCGGGGGTGTCGACCCCGTCCACGAGGACGTTCACGATGATCCAGAGCGCGTAGGCGAGGGCGGAGAGGAAGAGCCACAGCCCGCCGTGGATCGCCATCCGCAGCGGGCGGCTGTTGAAGGAGAGCAGCCCGTCGATGCCGTAGTTGAGGAGCCGGCGGCCGCCCCACTTGGACTGGCCGGCGGCGCGCTGCACGTTCTCGTACTGGAAGGTGACCGTGTCGAACCCGATCCAGGAGAACATCCCCTTGGAGAACCGATTGCTCTCCGGGAGCGACAGCAGGGCGTTGACGGCCCGCCGCGACAGCAGCCGGAAATCACCGGCGCCGTCGACGACCTCGACGTCCATGAAGCGCCGGACCAGCCGGTAGTACGCCTGGCTCAGCATGGTCCGGACCATCCCGTCGCCGGAGCGGTCCCGCTGGGCGACGACCTGGTCGTAGCCGTGGCCCTGGAGTTCGAGCATCCGGGGGATGAGGCCGGGCGGGTGCTGGAGGTCCGCGTCCATGAGGACGACGGCTTCCCCCCGGGACATCCGCAGCCCCGCGAGCATCGCCGACTCCTTGCCGAAGTTGCGGCTGAAGGAGGTGTACCGCGTCCGTCGGTCGGCGGACGCGAGTTCCTGGAGATGGGCGCGGGTGTGGTCGCTGCTGCCGTCGTCGACGTAGCAGATCTCGTACTCCCGCCCGGTCGGTTCCAGCACACCGACGAGGGTGGTGTGGAAGGTTTCGATCACCTCACTCTCGTTGAAGCACGGAACGACAATCGAAATCTGTGACATCGCTGCTTTCCTAGCTCTGGGTCGCTGTGCCCCGATGACTCGGGCGCACCGCCCCCGCTGTGACGTGAGAGCTACATAGTGCGCGGGCAGACGGCTGGGGAACCGGGGACACCGCGCCGCCTTGACGCGGCTCATCCCCCGGGGTCATGGTCGTTGACCCTCCCGGTCCACCACCGCCACCGCGATTCGGGCCTCGCTGTAGAGGACGTCTCCTTCCGAGATGCGTTCCGTTTCCGGGCCGCCGTTGCCGTCGGCGTGCCTGCCGCCGTTCCTGTCGGCGCTTCCGTCGCCGTCCTGGCCGGCATCCCGTCCGGCGACGGTCCGCTGACCCAGATAGCGGTAGTCGCGGGGATCGATCAGGATCTCGCTGCGGAGGGTCGCGGCCCGGTCGGCCCGGTCGGCCCGGGTGATGGCGATGGCCCGGCGGCCCGCCGCGTCTACCACGAAGTCCTCGTGGACG
Source organism: Streptomyces yaizuensis (assembly GCF_034961445.1). NCBI lineage: Bacteria > Bacillati > Actinomycetota > Actinomycetes > Kitasatosporales > Streptomycetaceae > Streptomyces > Streptomyces yaizuensis. The sequence goes on along the minus strand of NZ_BSBI01000010.1, from coordinate 126,145 downwards.
ACGACACCGGGCACGGTCGCGAGCGCGCGGTAGACCCGTGCGAGTGACGCGGTGGGCAGCGGGTACGACGCGACGACCTCGCCGAGTGCCCGGAACGCGTGTTCGTCGGGGCTCTCGGCGAACTGCCCGCCGGGCTCGTCCCCGGGTTTCCGCAGCGCGGGGAAGATCTCGCGGGCCTCGCGGACGACGAGCAGCGGTTCCTCGGGGAGCGCGGCGACGGCCTCGTACAGGGCGTACGGGGAGAGAGCGCCGGTGGTGCCGGGGCGGGTGTCGCCGTCCCCGAGGGTGAACGGAATCCAGTGCTCGGGCTCGCCGTGGCCGTCGCCGGGCATGGTCAGGGACTGCTGGTAAGTGGTGCCGGGCCGCTGCCGGGCGGGCTGATCGGACTGGACACTCCGGGTGTAGATCCACTGACCGGCGGCCGGTACGGGGGGATCAGGCTGCCGCGCGACGACTTCGGCGGCGCGCTCCAGCACTCCGGCGGTCCCGCCGGACCCGCCCGCTGCCGGCAACTCGGGCTGTCCCGTCGTCTCGCTGGTGATCTGTGTGGCGAGGACGGCGGCGAGGGCCACGGCGGTGGCGGCGCCCAGTGCGGTGACCCGCCAGTCGCCGGCGAGCCGCCGCAGCCGCCGCCGGTAGCGGCCCCCGGCCCGGGTACGCCGGTCCTCCGCGATGGCGTCGGCGAGCTGGCGCCGACCCGCCGCGATCACCGCGTGATCGGGAGCCGGGGGGTGCGCGCGCAGCCCGCGCACGCGGTTCAGCTCGTCCATGCCGGGGTCAGCTCCGTGCCGTCGAGAAGAAAAGCGGGATCGGCGATGAGCGCGGCCCGCACCTTGCGCCGCGCCCGGTTGAGCCGGGACCGTACGGTACCCAGCGGAATCCGCAGCGCCTCGGCGACATCCTGATAACTGAGATCGGCCCAGGCCACGAGCAGCAGAACATGCCGGTCCCCGGGCGAGAGCCCGGCCAGCGCCCCGGCGAGCGGCGCCTGCACGGCGATCCGCTCGGCGATCCGCTCGTCGGCCCGGTCGCTCCACGCCTCCGCGAGCGGATCCTCACCCGTCCGGGCCATGGCCCGCAGCGCCCGCTCCTCCCTGCGCCGGTGCCCCCCGATCAGCTTCGCCGCGATCCCGTACAGCCACGGCCGCGCACTCCGCCGGGACAGGTCGTACCGCCGCCGGCTCCGGAACGCGATGAGAAAGGTCTCGGCCATGATGTCCTCGGCCACGCTCTCCCCCAGCCGCCGCACGGCATACCGGTGAATATCGGGTGCGTGACGGTCGTAGAGCACCGCGAACGCGTCGGGCAGCTCCCACGATCGGGCGACCACCTCGGCGTCATCCGGCTCGGGGACGGCCGGCGGTCCGGTCACATCAGCTCCACGGGTCAAGGGCAAGCCTGTCATCCTGCTGTTGACCGCAGCGTTCCGATTGGTTCACGGCAGGGACGGGCCGGGCCGGAAAGTCACCGGAGCGTGACCTTGGGGCGTGCGTATCGTTGTACGAGGCGACTGCCTGCGTTCGAGGCGGCAGCGGGGAGGGAGTGCCACGTGACCGTCGTTGAGGACAGGATCGACATGGCCGGCAACACCGACGCGAGCAGGCTGGACAGGCTTTTCCAGCAGCTCGAACCCATCCCCGACGGATACAGGGTCGAGATCGTCAGGGGAGCCGTCTTCATGTCGCCACAGCGCAACACGCACTGGCAGATCATCCGGAGAGTCGTCAGGGCTCTTGAGGACGAGTTCGGCATGGATGTAATCGCCCTGTCGGACGTACGAATCGACTTCCCCGGCCACTTGAACGGCTTCTGCCCCGATGTGGCGAAGCTGCGGGACGGCTCGAAGCCCGATGAGGACGGCCGGTGGCGTTACGAGGACGTCGAGTTCGTCGCCGAGGTCATCTCCGAGAGCACCGGCGTGAACGACTACGGCCCCAAGCGGGACGCGTACGCGGTGGCGGAGGTCCCCGCCTATCTGATCATCGACCCGTACACCGGCCGGTGCCTGCTCTCCACGAACCCCAAGGACGGGGAGTACACGATGGAGAGGCGGGTCGACTTCGGTGACCCCGTCGACCTCACGGGCACGGCGGTGGGGCTGACGCTGGCGACCGACGGATTCCCCCGAGACTGACCGGGGCGTCCCGGCTCACCCCCAGGTCAGCGGGTCGAGATGGAGATAGAACCGCTGCCGTTCCCGGTCGAGGACCACCCCGTACCGCTCGGCGAACTCCTCGTCGGCGGCCCGCGCCCGCTCCTCGTCGGGCCAGGTCTCGCGCGCGTTGGCGAGGAGAAGCGAGATATCCGCGTACGGGTCGGCCCGCCCGAGCCGGCCGAGGTCGATGAAGCCGTTCACGTCCAGGGTCTCCGGGTCCAGGACGATGTTCGGCAGGCACAGGTCCCCGTGACAGACCACGGCCGTGGCGGCTTCCTGCGCGATCCGCTGATCGAGCTGCGGCACGAGCCGCGCGAGCAGTTCGGCGGGGGGCATGTCCCGCTGCTCCTCGGGCAGAAAGTCCGCCTCGACGGCACCTCGCGCGACGACATCCCGCGCCAGCTCGAACATCCGCCCGAGTCCGCGCTCGAAGGGGCACTCGGAGACGGGCAGCGCGTGCAACTTCCGTACGGCATCGGCGATCCGCCCCCAGGCCGCCGCGAGCCGATCCGCCGACAGTCGGTCGGCGGGCACACCTGGCACCGCGCTGGTCACCAGACATGCTGCGAAGCCACGCACCCGCCAGTCGACAGCCCGGGGCCCCGGCACCCCCTGCCCGGCGAGCCAGGCGACCCGGTCCCGCTCAGCCTCCAACTCGCGCAGCGCGGCCGGGTCGGCGGGGACGCACTTGGCGTACCGGGACCCGTCGGCGGACCGGAACACGGCGGCTCCGGATTCGCCTCCGGTGACGGGCTCCCAGCCTTGGGAGGGGCCGCCGGGCAGCAGGTCGTGGTACGTGCGGGGCGCGTCGATCATGTGGGCAGCGTAGCCAGTGGATGCGGGTGGTGCTGTGTGCCAGATGCCTTCTGGGGGAGTTGAGTTGGTGTGGTTGCAGGTTGGGGGCGAGTGGTCGTGTGCGCCCTGCTTGTGGGGAGACCCCGCGCGGGCGGGGAGCACGTGCCCCGGGTGAACGCCACGAGCGCGTGAGCGGGGCCATCCCCGCGCGTGCGGGGAGCAGGCCGCCATGGAGGTCTTCCAGAAGGAGGCCGGGGGACCATCCCCGCGCGTGCAGGGAGCAGCCCCGGTCACCGGGGGAGGCCTGGTCGCGACCGGGACCATCCCCGCGCGTGCAGGGAGCAGGGCGCACTGCTCCGCCTGGGCGAGGGCTTCGGGGGACCATCCCCGCGCGTGCGGGGAGCAGATCCGCAGGACGTCCCAGGCGTCTTCCTCGACGGGACCATCCCCGCGCGGGCGGGGAGCAGCGGCCGCCACGAGCCGGGATTCGGCGGGCGTTGGGACCATCCCCGCGCGGGCGGGGAGCAGCCGACCGGCGACGGCGACGCTCTCACGGCGCTGGGACCATCCCCGCGCGGGCGGGGAGCAGGCGAGCCGTCCGCCGATGAGAAGGTGCTCGCCGGGACCATCCCCGCGCGGGCGGGGAGCAGGCCTGACCCTCGCCCTGCACGAGCACGCCGAAGGGACCATCCCCGCGCGGGCGGGGAGCAGGGGACGCCAGGGCCTTTGCGGGGGGGCGTCAGGGGGACCATCCCCGCGCGGGCGGGGAGCAGGGCCGGAAGACGGAACTCAGCTGTCGACCGAAGGGACCATCCCCGCGCGGGCGGGGAGCAGCTGCACAGCACCACGCTCTCCACGCTTCTGGGGGGACCATCCCCGCGCGGGCGGGGAGCAGAGCACGCGACCTGGGGCTTTATCGCGGCACCGCAGCGTTTTTTACCACTTCCAAAGATCGCGACATTACGGACCTTCCACAGGTTCGAGAGCAACCGAGGCCACCGTACCCACCCCAACAGCGACAACACAGCCGTTCCAACGGAACGCAAAACCAGAGGCAAGCAGGCTGCGGGGTAGCGCGGGGGCATCACGCGGAGGCCCGCAGAGTCGTCCGCCGCCAGGCTCGCGCCGGGGTAACAGGCTGAGCGTGCCACCCCAGCTACCAGTAGGTGAGGTCGATCTCGTGCGCGGCGTGCGGGTCCATCTCGCTGGCCGTCATCCTCTCCTCCTCAGTGATCAGAGATGGCAGAGCCGCGAGCAGGGCAGTCAGAGCGCCGGACGGCCGGACGTCGGCCGCAAGCACAACAGGGCTTTCCTCCGTGTCGAGGTAAAGCCGCAACCGATCCGGCTCTTGGCAGAGGAATCCGAGCAAACGCGGATCAGGCTCCGCCTCGGTGACCGGGTGCACGAGAGTGCGGAGGATGACGAGGGCTCTGTCATCCGATTCCGCAGCCCTGGCCCTGGCGGCTGCCGCGTCGACCTGGATCAGAGGCATGCCCATGACTCTGCCGAGACGGACGCTCGGAACGATGTGTGTACCAGTGTGCAAAGCTCGCAGGATTTCAACAACGCCATATCCTGTGAGGAGTTCCCCATTTACGTGAAGCGGGATTTCGTAGACTCGCAGATCGCCAGGGTGGGTGAAGGCATAGGCATTCGCCTCGCCGGTAACAATGCGTACCGAGTCCGCTGCCACCGGAGAAGGGAGAACCCCCCTCACGCAGCTGACCCCAACAAAAGGTGCCTGGATGTAGTAGAGCAGCAGACTGGTGATCTCCGCCTGCTGCTCAGCGCTTTCCTCATACATTCAATCTCACTCATTAACCCAGTCCGGGCATCTGTTCATGCCCTTGCAGTAGGCAGTAATGACACCGATCTTCTGGCCGCGCCCGGCGTCATACCTCCCATCGGCGGTTTTACGCGAGTGCTGAGCGATGACGACGATCTTCACCTGCCGTGATCCGTTGATGGCGTAGCCCCAGTACTCCAGGCGGGCACCGGTCACCTTGTCCGGCTTGCCGTTGATCGGCCCGTTGACAACTCTGCACTTCTTGATGTTGTGCCTGCCCGAGAAATGGCGCCATCCTAGTTCGCCGTTCCCGTGGCGAGTGAGAACGACACGACCTTCCAAGTCCTCCTGCTGACACTTCTTGTTCTTGTTCCACTGCGGTGGCGGCGCAGCGTGAGCAGAGCTTGAGGAAGCCAGAATGACCAAGATCCCAAAAGCCCCTGCAAATAACCTAGATACACCCCTCAAGGCTCAGCCCTCCAATACAGGTGCGGCTGTCCGTCGCGGACTCTGCGCAGTGAACGCCTCCCCAGCGCCCGGAGCAGGCTTTCGAACATCGCGTCTGAGCCGAACCGTACCGGTAATTCGTGTACGGACACCGCCGAGATCGGAGCATGCTGCATGCCATAGAAGCGCAAGGGGCTCATTGGGAACGAACCCGCGCGCGGTAGCGCACCAGCGGCCGTTGTACGGGGCAGCCCAGTCCAAGGCCGCTCCCACTGTGGTCGTTCCCTGACTCGACCTCGCCGAGCAACGCCTTCTCGCAGACACGGACCACAAGATCCGCGCTGATCCTCCACGCCTCCGCCGCCGTCAAGGATGACGGCATGGTTCTCACCCTTGGCGGGAAGGGCGCCGGGAAGACCACCACGGGCCTGCTGCTCGCCCGCGCGGGGCTGGCGCCTGCTGGCCAACGACCGCGTCTTCATCCGCCCCGACACCGAGGACGGGCGTCTGCGGGTGCTGCCCTGGCCGGCGGCCGCCGGCATCGGGCTCGGGCTTCTCGACGCGCTCGGCCTCTACGACGGCGTCCGCCACCGGGCCTTGTCGGGCCAGTGCCTGCACCCCACCCAGCACCAACGCGTCACCGACGCCCTCACCACAGGCTCCCGCGAGCCACTGCGGAACGAGAACGGCAAGGAACTCAAGCCCCAGTTCTTCCCCGACCAACTCGCCACCTGGCTCGGAATGCCCCTGGCAACCAAGGGCCTGGCCGCCCGGCTTCTCTTCCCTCGCATCAGCCCCGGCACCGGTCCGGCGGCGGTCGATGACGGCCGGGAGCTGACCACCGTCGACTTCTTCACCGAAGGAACGGAAGACCGCTACCCGGATGTGTTCAGTCTCCTCCCAACCCTGGACAACGACGGTAAGGCCCAACACCACGACCTCGCCCAGCGCTTGTCCGGCCTGCCCCGCCACGGCATCACTCTCGGGCACGACACCGATACCAACGCCGCCTTCCTCGCCGAGTTGGTCAGCCCTGGGCGATAGCGAGGCCGGGACGCTCCGCCGCCGGAAGCAAGTCCTCACGGAGGATCCCCGAACGAGTGATCTTCCGTGAGGACTTCCGCGCAAGATCGCTGACCAACTCCGACCATTGCCGTCTGCTGAGATGTTGAACCTAGAAACCATCCCCGCGTGCGCGGGGACCACACTTCTCGATCAACGGCGAGTGTGCCGCCACAGGGACCATCCCCCGCGTGTGCGGGGACCACGGCCGTACCGGCCACCCGTAGTCGCCCGAAGGGGGACCATCCCCGCGTGCGCGGGGACCACCGGAGTCGGCCCGTGCGAAGGTCGACGGTCCCGGGACCATCCCCGCGTGCGCGGGGACCACCACACGACCGCGTGAATGTGCGTGTGCCAGGAGGGACCATCCCCGCGTGCGCGGGGACCACCGCTCGCGACCTGGGGCTTTATCGGCGCGCCCCAGCGTTTTTGACCACTTCCGCAGATACCGGCATCACGGACTTTCCGTCGGCCCAGGCACGACCGAGGCCACAGTACCCACCCCAGCCCCCCACAACGCAGCCGTTCACCCCCAGCCAGGCCCCAAGGCCGCCAGGCGCAAAGCATGATGATCCCCCGAGGACATCGAAACGTTCGGCTGCGGCCTGGAAGAGTTACGTGGGGTACGGCGCCACCTCGCCGGTTTCCCCCGAACTCTCCCTGGGAGCAACGCGGGTGCGCTAGCTTTCCGGAAGCCGAAAGCCGGACGTGCGCGGCGCAGTCGTGAGGAGGATGGATGCAGCCGCTGGAGCCGAGCGCACCGCGCCGCATCGGGCCGTATCGGCTGCTCGGGCGGCTCGATGCCGGGGGGATGGGACGGGTCTATCTCGGGCGGAGTGTCGGGGGGCGGACCGTCGCCATCAAGGTTGTTCATCCGCACATCGCCTTCGACGGCGAGTTCCGCGAGCGCTTCCGGCGCGAGGTCGACTCCCTGCGGCGGGTCGGCGGGCGGTGGACCACCCCCGTCCTCGACGCCGATCCCGGTGCCGAAGCGCCCTGGGTCGCCACCGAGTACGTCGCCGCGCCCTCCGTCTCCCGGGCCGTCAGTGACCATGGGCCCCTGCCCGCGCGATCCGTCCGGGGGCTGGGGGCCGGGCTCGCCGAAGCGCTGGGGGTCGTGCATGCCCTCGGGCTCGTGCATCGCGATGTGAAACCCGCCAACGTACTGCTCACCCTCGACGGGCCCCTCCTCATCGACTTCGGCATCGTCCGCGCCCTGGAGACCGCCACCTCCAGCCTCAGCACCGCCGGCCCCATCGGGACGCCCGGCTACATCTCCCCCGAGGCCGTCTCCGGCGGTACGGTCACGGGCGCGTCCGACGTCTTCGCCCTCGGCGCCGTCCTCGCCTACGCGGCCACTGGCCGGTCCCCGTTCCCGGGTACCTCCGCCCACGCGCTCCTCTACCAAGTGGTCCACGACGAGCCCCTGCTCGGGCCCATGGACCCGGTCGTCAGCGACATCGTGGCCGCCTGCCTGGCCAAGGACCCCGCCGATCGCCCGTCCCCCGCCGAAATCCTCGACTCTCTCACCCCGGACGGCACAACCGCCCCGGTGGGTACGGGGTGGCTCCCCCCTGCCGTGGTCGAAGAGGTCTCCCGGGCGGCCGTCGCCCTGCTGAATCTGGAGCCCCAGGAGATACCGAAGCCGCACACCCCGGAACAGGTCACCGGCCCCCGCACCGAACCCGACGACCCACCCGCACGGACACCGACCCGGACGCGGACACCGAGCCCCGCCAAAAGGCACCCCTACCGGCTGCTGCTCCCCCTCCTCCTCGCCCTGATCTGCACCTGGGCCGCCGACCAGTTCCTGCCCTACTACTTCAGGGACGAGCCCGCGAACAAACCGAACAGACCGAACACCCGCAGCTCCGACTTCAACGGCACATGGCAGGGCATGACCGCCTTCCACCAGGACGTCGAGAACTCCCGGCCAGGGGCCCTGGAAGCCGACATCAGCATGACCGCCGAGCCCGGCGCCTCCATGGGTGCCTGGTACGCCCGCGACCCCGCCGACGGGCGGATCCTCTGCGACGGGGACCTCCGGTTCCAGTCCCTCGACGGCCGGCGGGCCACCGCCGACAGCGCCACCAACGACAACGCCGCCTGCGCCGCCGTACTGGAAACGGACACCCCCGGCCCTCCCTCCCCCCTGGAGAGCCTCACCGTCACCCTGGATCTCGTGGACGACGAACTCCATCTGCGGTTCCTCCGGAACGGAAAATCCGCCACCGCCGAAGTGGCCGTCCTGAACCGGAAAAACCGGAACAACTGACGGACCGCACAGAAGTGCCCCGGCCGGGGAGGCGTGGGCCCGGCCGGGGCGGGGACCCGGGCCGCCTCAGGGGCAGGGGCGGACCGGGGGCTTTTCAGAGTGCCTGGACGAACGAGTCGTACAGGCGCGGGCGCAGCACGCTGGTCAGTAACAGCGCGACCGAGCCCAGGTAGACCAGCACGTAGAGCGTGGCTATGCAGCGACGCAGCCGACGCCGCAGAGGGCGCCTAAGACTCATTCCGGCCCCCCGGCCTGATTTCGGCGGAACGGCTGGGGCCTGCGCATCTCATTCGCCGCGCGCAGGGCCGCGATCAGCTCGGCCGCCAGCACCTCCGCCTCGTACGGGGCCAGGTACAGGCCCGTCGCCCGGCCCATGGCGCCGTCCGACACCGTCAGCGGGATGTAGACCTGCGCGGCGTCACCGTCGTGGAAGTCCACCAGATCGACCCGGCCGCCGAGCGTACGGGTCACCGTCCACGCGGCCTCGGACTCGTGGCGGAGCGGCTGCCGGTGCGGCGGCTCGGTCCCGTGCGCGCGGTTTTTCGGGGGAAACACGAAACTTCACCTCTTTCGGGGTGTGTTGTTGCGGAACGTGCATACATCGTCGCCCCTGGGCGCTAGCCTGCGGAAGACGTGAGACCCCTCCAAGCCTCAATGGAGAGAAGGGTGTTGGTCGGCATGGCTGACAAAGACGACAGCCGGCATCGGTCGCCGCAGGAGTTCTACGGCGATGAGCTGGCCCGACGCAGGAACAAGGCGGGGCTGACCCAGGCGCAGCTGGGTGAGCAGTGCGTGATCTCGCCGCAGATGATCGCCCACTTCGAGGCGGGGCGACGGCGCCCCCGGCCCGACGACGCGAAGCGGCTGGATCAGATCCTCGGGACGGACGGCTTCTTCCACCGCTGGCGGAAGTCAATGGACGAGGGTCGATTTCCGGACCACTTCGCCACGGCCGCCGAGCTGGAGGCCCTCGCCCGCGTGCTCAAGTACTACGGAGCCGCCCTGATCCCCGGGATCCTCCAGACCCCCGATTACGCCCGGGCAGTGTTTGAAGCCTTCCACGCCAACTACACCAAAGAGGGCATAGACCGTAGCGTAGGGATCCGGATGGAGCGATCCGCCCTGCTCAAGGACCCCGACCGCGAGTTCTGGGTGCTCCTGGACGAGGCCGCCATCCGTCGCCCGGTCGGCGGTCGCGCCGTCATGGCCGAACAGTTACGGCACATCGCGGACCTCGCCCGCCAGGGCCGGATCCGGCTGCACATCCTCCCCATGGAGATCGGTGCACACGCCCTGTTGGAGAGCATGGTGTGGCTCCTTCGCTTCGAGGACGCGCCCCCGGTGGCCTATGTCGAGGGGCTGAAAACTGGGCGCATTCACGACCATCCGGCCATCGTGCGCGACATCGACTCGTCCTACGATCTCGCCCTGGGGGACGCGCTGCCCATGGCGTCGTCGCTGGCCCTGCTTGAGCACGTGGCAAAGGAGTTCGAAAGTGATCAGTGAGCACCGGCTTCGCCAGGCCCGGTGGACGAAGTCCAGCTACAGCGGCGGCAGCGGCGGCGACTGCGTGGAGGTCTCCGCCGACTTCCCCGGGCTCGTCCCCGTCCGCGACAGCAAGGTCGTGGCCGGTCCCACCCTCGTCTTCCGCACCTCCTCTTGGGACTCTTTCCTCAATGAACTGACCACGTGAGGAGCACCGCACATGATCAGTGAACTGCGCTGGCGCAAGTCCAGTCACAGCGGCGGCAGCGGCGGTGAATGCCTGGAGGTCAGCGACGACCTCCCCGGCCTCGTCCCCGTCCGCGACAGCAAGGTCCCCCACGGCACCCCGCTCGTCTTCCGTGCGGACACCTGGACCGCGTTCGTCCGTGAACTGACCGCGTAAACGCACAGCCGAAGGGCCCCGGACGCGTGATCCCGCGCCCGGGGCCCTTCCCCTTCCCCTTATCCCTGGCCGCTGGAACGCCGGTGCTCCCCCACCCGCGAGTTCAGATCGCTCTGGATGTCCGGCTCCTCCGCCAGCAGCGTCGCCAGCGCCGACGAGATCGACAGCCCCGTCCTCCGCTCCAGCCAGCCGAACTGGCCGTCCGGATTGCACTCCAGGAAGTACCACGGACCCGCCGCCGATACAGCGAAGTCGAACGCCGCGTAGTACAGCCCGTACCACTCCATGAAACGGTAGATCGCCTTCACGATCTCGCGCGGCGCCGCCGCCGGCTCGTACACGGCCTCCGGGTCCTCCCGCCAGTCCAGCAGGCCGGACCGGATCCGGCACGGGAAGAGCCGTCCCCCGACCACCGTGACCCGGATGTCGTACCTCTTGAAGATCCGGCGCTGGTGGACCATGCCGTTCCCCAACGGGATGAACACCTCGCCCTGGTGCAGCGGCTTGGCGATGTGATCCGGGTGGTTTCGGTGGAAGACGCGGATCTCGTCCGGGTCGTTGGAGATCAGCGTGTCGGGTACGAGGAAGCCGCACTCCTCCGCGACGGTGAGCTGTCCCGGTTTGTGCCGCGCCCGCTCGTTGTTGTCGGGGTGGTTGACCCACACCAGGTCGGGAAGGGTCCGCAACAGGCCGACCAGCGCCTTGGCCCGCTCGGACTGGACGGGTCCGGGGCTGCGCCAGTACACGCTCCTGGGGTTGGTCGTGACGCGGTGAGCGTCCTTGATCGTGATCTGGCCCGGAGTGCCGCTGAGGATCACGTCGTCGTCGAAAGTGAGCCGGTGCACCGTCCGGTGCTTCTCGGCGAGCCGCCGGACCACCAGGTCGGTGGTCACGTCGTCCCGGCCGGTGAGGATCAACACGGTCATGTGGAATGGCCCCCCTGCCTGCCCAACGTCTGTCCGGGCCGTGCCGCCTGCGTCGATCCGCCGTACAGGCCGCTGTACGGGTCGCAGGCGCCTTCCCTGCTCCAACTCCCTCCCGCCCGAATCGTCACGGCGGTGTTCGCGTCACCTGCTGACCGTACTCAGCAGTGTGCGGGCGGTCCACGCGTCCAGCAGCGGCGGCACGACCGAGGTGCGGCGGCCCGGGGTGTGGGTCAGCGCGTACCGGACGGCCGCCGGGGTCGCCCCCGGGACGGCGGAGAGCAGCAGCGCGGCCGTGCCCGTGACGAAGGGCGCGGCCGCGCTCGTACCGCTCAGGCAGGCGCGGCTGCCCGGGGCGGTGATCCGGTCGCCGGGGGCGCCGATGCCGTCGCGGCCGATGGAGCGGCCCAGGTTGGACTGGGGCAGGGGGCGGCCGGTGCGGTCGTACGCCACGACCGGGATCGTCCACGGGTGGGCGGTGAGGACCGTCGCGCCCACCCGGCCCTGGTTGCCGGCGGCCACCACGACGATCGTGCCCCGGTCGGCGGCGTGGTCGAGAGCCGTTTCGAGGGCGCCGTCACGGGCGCCGGAGGGGGAGGGGGCGGGCTGGGCGAGGCTCAGGTTGAGGACGTGCGCGCCCGCGTCGACGGCCTCGGTGATGGCGGTGGCGAGTTCGCCGGTTCGTACGCCGGTGAGACAGGTCCCCGGGCGCCCGGAAGCGGCCTGGTCGGTGAAGAGGGGGCGTACGAGCAGGGTGCAGCCGGGGCAGATGCCGCCGGGGGCGGCGGCCAGCAGGGCGGCGACGAACGTGCCGTGGGCGCAGCAGACGTCGTCGCGGCCGCAGGCGTCCGGGGCGCCGGGGCGGGTGCCGGGGCGGAGTTCGCGTACGGTCGCCCGCGCGGCGGCCGGGTCGACGCGGCCGTCGATCAGGGCGACGACCACCGAGGGGCGGCCCGTCGTCCGCTCCCGCAGGCGGGTGAGTCCGACTTGGTCCAGGGGTTCCACGAGCGGCCGTCCGGGGGCTGTTCGGGCTGTTCGGTCACGGGGGTGCCCCGCACGGGCCGGGCCCGGCGGGACACGTTCGCCGTCTCAGACGGCGCACCGGTCGTGGACGCACTTCTCCATGCAGTGGCGCATGCTCTCGGGGTCGTGCGCGTATCTCTTGCAGACCGAGTTGTAGCAGGGCGGGCCCATTTCCTCCTCACAGGTGAACTGCTGGAGCAGTACGCGATCGGCACGGTCCGCCGGGCGGGCTCGTGCGCTGCCGCCGTGGTGCGGGCCGCCGGGGGCCGCCCGGGTGGCGGCGAATCCGGGGAGGGTCATGTCCGTTCGCCTTCTTCTTCTCTGCCGGCTTCTTCTCTTTCAGCGGTCGTAGTAGCTCTGGAGCGGGGTCACCAAGTACGGGAACAGTCCCTCGACTCCGACCCGGACCGAGCATTTCTCGGTGACATTGGTGCTGCGGTGGGTGAAGGAGAAGATCACGGTGATCACGGTCTGGGGGCCGGAGAGCCGGGAGGGCACGGTGTCGACCGCCGAGAGCGTGTAGCCCTCGGCGTACGCCTCGTTGGTCCGCTGGTAGATCTCCTCGTCGCGGACGGTGACATAGGTCAGCGCCCGGTCGGCGGGGCTCGTGCCGGCGTTGTCGGCGAGTTGGAGCAGACGGTCGAGGAGCGCGCGGGCCGACTTCCGGAACTGTTTGCGCGGGGTGCCGGCCGGGGGCTCGATCGCCTTGATCAGGTCCTTGCGGTCGAACGCCCAGATCTTGGCGACGTCGACGACGGGCACGGCGAGGCCCTGGCAGCGGGAGGGGTGGGCGACGGGGCCGAGGACGCCGACGACGACGGCCAGGTCGCGCTGGTCACGGACGGGGCGCAGGGCTTCGACGAGTTCGTCCAGCTCGACGGGGTCGGCCGCTTCCAGGATGTACGTGTCGACTCCCTGGACGGAGAGGACGTAGCAGACCTGGCGGGCGAGGTAGCGGTTGGCGGGGTCGGAGAGGACCCGGTAGACGGCTTCGGCGTCGGTGCGGTCGGGGGCCCCGTGGTCCTCGGTCTCCGCCGCGACCTGGAGGAACTCGTGCTGGACGGAGATGTCGGGGAAGACGGCGTGGACGCGGCCGAGGACGTAGACGAACTGCGGGTCGCCAGGCCCGTACCCGTGGTGGTCATGGCCGCCGTGATGGCCGCAGTGGTGGCCGTGGTGATCGTGGCCGTGGCCGTGGCCGTCGCCGTGGTGATCGTGGCAGCCGTGATGCTCGTGGTGGCCGCCACAGCCGTGGTGACCGTGATGGCCGTGGTGACCATGGGGGCCGTGCTGCCCGTGGGGGCCGTGGGGATGGCAGCCGCAGCCCGCCTCGTCGGCGGTGTCGGCTGGGTCGCCGCAGCCGCAGCCCGCCTGGGTGACGGCGCTCCCGGGGCCGGCCGGGCCGTCCTCGGCGGGCGGCGGGCGCACCTCCGCACCGGCGAGGGGGGTCGTCGCGCTCTGGATCGGTTCGGCCGGTGCCGACGGTGCCGGCGGTTCCGACGGTTCGGACTGCATCGCTCACTCCTCCGGTCACTGTCTCGCGCGGTCACTGCTCGCACAGCCACTGCCTCGCGCTGCCGGGCGGGAACGCTCTGAAAACCGGGAGCGCTCTGAAAACACGGGACCGGCGCTAGCGCGGCGCGCGGCGGCCGCCGACGGCCATCCACCGGTTCAGGGCGTCGGCCCTGCGTCCGCAGCCCCCGCAGGGGCGCACGCCGACGGCCGTGGTCATCCGGGTGACGACATCACCGAGGCCGACCTCGCCGCCGTCCCGGGCGAACCCGGGGATCCGCACACGGTGCCGGGGCTGCCCGGCGGACTTGCCCCGCCGGGTCTTCGAGCCGGCCGTCGAACCGGTCGCGCCCGTCCCGGTCGCGCCTGTCTTTGAGCCCTCAACCATCGCGCTCACATCCGGTGTTCCCGCCCCTTCCCATCGTCCTCCGCAGGGAGGCGGGCCGCACCCCAGCCCCGGTGGACGCGTTCCGAATGCCCTTGCATCGAGTGCGCTCCAAGGCGTTGGCTTGATGTCCATGGAGTACACACAGCTCGGACGCACGGGACTCAAGGTCAGCCGGATCGTTCTGGGGACGATGAACTTCGGCCCCCTCACGGACGAGGGCGACAGCCACGCGATCATGGACGCCGCGCTCGGCGCGGGCATCAACTTCTTCGACACCGCGAACGTGTACGGGTGGGGCGAGAACAAGGGCCGCACCGAGGAGATCATCGGGAGCTGGCTGGCGCAGGGCGGCGGGCGGCGCGAGAAGGTCGTGCTCGCGACCAAGGGGTACGGGGACATGAGCCCCGAGGGCGCGCCGTGGCCCAACTTCGACCGGCTCTCCGCGCTGAACATCCGGCGGGCCGTCGACGCCAGCCTGAAGCGGCTCGGCACGGACCACATCGATCTCTACCAGTTCCACCACATCGACCGGCTGACCCCGGTGGAGGAGGTCTGGCAGGCGGTCGACACCCTGGTCCAGCAGGGCAAGATCCTCTACGCGGGCTCGTCCAACTTCCCGGGCTGGCGGATCGCCCAGGCGAACGAGGAGGCCCGGCGGCGGGGCTCGTACGGGCTGGTCAGCGAGCAGTGCCTGTACAACCTCATGGAGCGGCGGGCCGAGATGGAGATCGTCCCGGCCGCTCAGGAGTACGGGCTCGGGGTCATCCCCTGGTCGCCGCTGCACGGCGGACTGCTGGGCGGGGTGATCAAGAAGCAGGAGGCGGGCGGGCGGCGCGCCACCGGGCGGGCCGCCGACGAGCTGAAGAAGCCGGAGGTCCGCGAGAAGGTCCAGGCGTACGAGGACCTGCTCGACAAGCACGGGCTCGCACCCGGCGAGGCCGCCCTCGCGTGGCTGCTGACCCGGCCCGGGGTCACCGGGCCGATCGTCGGGCCGAGGACGGCGGAGCAGCTGGACAGCGCGCTGCGGGCCGTCGATCTCGAACTGGGGCAGGAGCTGCTGGACGGCCTGGACGAGATCTTCCCGGGGCCGGGGCCGTCGCCGGAGGCGTTCGCCTGGTAGACCGGGCCGGCCGGACCGGGGCGGCGCACGGCCCGCCGGTCCACGCGGCACGCGCGGGTACGCGTATCCCTCCCGGCACGGCGCCGGGAGGGGGCGCGGTCGCGGTGCCGGCGGCCGCCGCGCGGGGCCGTCAGCCTCCGAAGGCGGCGGCGACGGCCACCACCACGAACATCAGCACGAGCACAGCAGCCATGATCTTGTTACGGGTCTTGGAGTTCACCGAACGAGGTTAACCCGGGGGCAGGACCGGGCCCGCGCCCAGGGGCCAGCTGTCGACCGTCTCGTAGCGGGGCTGCTCACCGGGGGTGCCGCCGGTCGGCAGATTGCTGCGGACCAGCGCCAGCCGGGTCACCTCCCAGGGGGTCCCCTCGAAGGGGGCCAGCGCCGCCAGGAAGGCGCCCAGGTCGGTGGTGACCCGGCTGCGGGCGATGGTGAGGTGGGCGCGGTAGCGGCGGTGCTCCTCCAACGGGACGCCCGAGCGGGCGGCCGCCGCGTACGAGCGTTCCGCGAGCAGCCGCAGCCCGTCGATGCCGCCGGCGGCCCCGGCCCACAGCACGCGGCCGCCGAACTCGCCGCCGCCGTGGAACCGGAGCGGGAAGGGGTCCGTGCGGTGGGCGGCGCGGCCGAGGCGGGTGCGCAGTTCGGGCAGGACGGCCGTGTCGACCTCGCCCATGAAGGCGAGGGTGAAGTGCCATCCGGGGCGGCCGGTCCAGCGCAGCCGGTCCGCGCCGGGGAGGGCTCTCAGCCGGTCGATGACCGGCTCCAGCTCGGTGGCGGCGCCGGGCGGGGGCAGGACGGCGGCGAAGAGTCTCATGTCCCGAGTCTGTCCCACGGGGGTGGGCCCGTAGCGGGGAGTCGTCCCGTATCGGCCAGGGAGGCGCCGGGAAGCGGGCGGCGGGGGTCCCGGCCGGCCGCTGCCCGGTCGCCGGGTTCCCGTCAGTTGACGTAGACGCTGCCGCCGAACTCCGAGATGGTCGAGTCGCCGGGCCAGACGACGTCGATCAGCTCCCCGTCGCAGTCGGGGCCGGACAGGATGAAGACAGGTTCGTCGGTGTAGTTGCTCACGAACAGCGGGGCCCACTCGCTGGCGTAACAGCCGCTGGGCTGCGGTACCACCTGCTCGTTGACGACCAGGACGCCGTTGGCCGCGTGGGCGGACGTGGGGACGGCGACGGTCAGTGTGGCGGCTGCGGCGAGCGTGGCGAGGGTGACGGCGAGACGACGCATCGAAGGCTCCCGGTGACGCATGAAGGGGGTGCGGAGGGGTGGCGACCCCTCCCGTCGAGCACCCAACGTAGCCAGGCGCGTGCCCTGCGTCGCTTCTCCGTACGCATGGAATCCGGGGCTCCGCAATGACCCAGGTCCGGGCCGGTCCCGGTACGGGCCTCGGTCCCACCGCTCGCCCCGCCTCGGCCCCGACTCAGGCCCGGACGCCCGGACCCGGACACCCGGACACCCGGACACCCGGACGCCCGGACCCGGACACCCGTTCACGGCTCACGCCGCCGCCGTGAGCCGCTCCTTTTGCTGTCTCGGGACGAAGGCGAGATGTTTCCGCCCCCTGCGAAGGTCGACCTTGAGCCGCAGATTGCCCGCACGGGCCAGCAGCAGGCCCACCGCGACCGCCGCCACCAGCGAGATCAGCCCGCCGATCGCGAGGCTGACCCGGGGGCCGTAGACATCGGTGAGCCAGCCGAAGAGCGGGCCGCCGATGGGCGTACCGCCGACGAAGACCATCATGAACAGGCTCATCACCCGGCCCCGGACGGCCGGGTCCGTCGCGGTCTGGATGCTGGAGTTGGCCGTGACGTTGACCGTCAGACCGAACATGCCGACCAGCACCATCAGCAGGGCGAAGAGCCAGAAGCCGGGCGCGAAGGCGGCCAGGGCCTCCAGCGCGCCGAAGAGCAGCGCCGCCCCGACCATGATCCGCAGCCGGGAGGCGCCGCGCCGGGCCGCGAGCAGCGCGCCCGCGAGCGACCCGACGGCCATCAGGCTGTTGAGCAGCCCGTACGCCTCGGCGCCCGCGTGGAACTCCTCGTGCACGAACGCGGTCAGCCAGATCGGGAAGTTGAAACCGAAGGTGCCGACGAAGCCGACGAGGACGATGGGCCAGATCAGCTCGGGGTGGGCGGAGACATAGCGCAGGCCCTCCCGCAACTGCCCCTTGCCGCGCGGTGTGCGCACGGAACCGTGCAGGTCGGCGGTGCGCATCAGGAGCAGCGCCGCGATGGGCGCGAGGAAGGAGAGCCCGTTGAAGAGGAAGGCGTAACCACTGCCGACGGCGGTGATCAGCACACCGGCGACGGCGGGTCCGACCAGGCGGGCGGACTGGAAGTTGGCGGAGTTGAGGCTGACCGCGTTGGCGAGCTGGTCGGGGCCGACCATCTCGGAGACGAAAGTCTGCCGGGCCGGGTTGTCGACGACGGTGACGAGGCCGAGGAGGAAGGCGGTCAGATAGACGTGCCAGACCTGGACCTGGCCGCTGAGGGTGAGCACGGCGAGCGCGAGACCAGTCAGCGCCATCGCGGACTGGGTGCCCAGCAGCAGGGGTCGCTTCGGCAGCCGGTCCGCCAGTACCCCTCCGTACAGGCCGAACAGCAGCATCGGCAGGAACTGGAGCGCGACGGTGATACCGACGGCGGAGGCGGACCCGGTGAGGGTGAGCACCAGCCAGTCCTGGGCGATGCGCTGCATCCAGGTGCCGGTGTTGGATATGAGGGCGCCTGCGGCGAAGAGCCGATAGTTCCGGATCTTCAATGAGCTGAACATGGTGGTAGGGGCGGGTGCGGGTGCGGAGTCTGCTCCGGGTCCCGTACGCAAAAGTGTTCGCCTCCTCGACGGTGGTTTCTACAGGTGTGCGAGCTTCTCCAGGATCGGGGCGGCGGCACGGAGCGTGGCCCATTCGTCCTCGTCCAGGCCCTCGGCGAGCTTCGCCAGCCAGACGTTCCGCTTGCGGCGGCTCTCTTCGAGCATGGCCTCGGCCTGCTCGGTCTGCCTGACGACCTTCTGCCGGCGGTCCTCGGGGTGGGGGTCGAGCCGGACCAGTCCCTTGGCCTCCAGCAGCGCCACGATCCTGGTCATGGACGGCGGCTGGACGTGCTCCTTGCGGGCCAGCTCGCCCGGCGTGGCGGAGCCGCAGCGGGCGAGGGTGCCGAGCACCGACATCTCGGTGGGGCTCAGCGATTCATCGACGCGCTGGTGCTTCAGCCGGCGGCCGAGCCGCATCACGGCCGAGCGCAGAGCGCTGATCGCGGCGGCGTTCTCGGCCTCCGCGCGGGCGGCGTGATCGGCGCCGCCGTGGGCTTGGTCAGACATGTTTGTTAGCATAACTCATTACTCTCTCTAAAGACCACTCGGGGCCGCCGCAGCAGATCGCCCGGGCCACCGCAGCTGTTTTCACCCATACGGGTGAGATGCGTAGGGAAATCAGCCCGGCACCGGTGGGGCGGGGGACCCTGGGCGGATGGGATCGACTGTGCTCAGCCTGCGGATAGACGGTGAGCTGCTGGAACGCATCCGGGAGCACGCGGCGAAACGCCGTATGAGCGTCCAGGACTATGTGATCGCCACGCTCAAGCGGAACGACTTCGACGAACGCTTCAAGACGGCCGTGGAGGAGACGGACCGCTTCTACGGCCGGACAGGACCCCGGTGAACGGACCGCGTCCACGGCCGGACAGGGCTGCGGCGGACAGGCCGCTTCCACGGCCCGACAGGACCAGGGTGAAGCGCGGTAGCGGAACGACGAGCGCCCGGGGCGCCGGAGGTCACAGGGACCCCGGCACCCCGGGCGCGGCACGTCGCCGGGCGGCGCGCGGGCCTTACGTCAGGCCCAGCGCCGGCATCGCGTAGTAGAAGACGAAGACCGCCGACACCGCGTACATCGCGGCCGGCACCTCACGGCCCCGGCCGACGGCCAGCCGCAGCACACAGAAGGTGATGAAGCCGATCCCGATGCCGTTGGTGATCGAGTAGGTGAACGGCATCATCACCATCGCCAGGAACGCGGGGACGGCGAGCGTCCAGTCGCTCCAGTCGATGTCCCGGATCGACCCGGCCAGGATCAGGAAGCCGACCGCCAGCAGGGCGGGGGTGGCGGCCTGGGAGGGGACCATCGTCGCCAGCGGGGTCAGGAAGAGCGCCACGGAGAACAGCGCGCCGGTGACCACCGAGGCCAGACCCGTGCGGGCGCCCTCGCCGACGCCCGCCGTGGACTCCACGAAGCAGGTGGTCGCGGAGGAGGAGGTGGCGCCGCCGGAGGCGACGGCGATGCCGTCCACGATCAGCACCTTGTTGATGCCCGGCAGATTGCCGTCCTTGTCCAGCAGCTTCGCCTCGTCGCCGACGCCGAGGATCGTGCCCATCGCGTCGAAGAAGCAGGAGAGCAGGACGGTGAAGACGAAGAGCGAGCCGGTGAGGATGCCGACCTTCTCGAAGCCGCCGAACAGGCTGACCTCGCCGACCAGACCGAAGTCGGGCGAGGAGACCGGGTTGCCCGGCCACTGCGGGGTGGTCAGGCCCCAGCTGCCCTTCGGCAGCTCCGCCACGGCCTCGATGACGATGGCGACGACGGTCATCACCACGATGGAGATCAGGATCGCGCCCTGGACCTTGCGGATGATCAGTACGAGGGTGAGCAGCGCGCCGAGGACGAAGACCAGGACCGGCCAGCCCACCAGGTGGCCGCCGTGGCCGAGGGTGAGCGGGACGGTGGTCTGGGCGGCGTCCGGGATCCGGGAGACGAAGCCCGCGTCGACCAGGCCGATCAGCATGATGAAGAGGCCGATACCGATGGCGATGCCCTTGCGGAGGCTGCCGGGTACGGCGCTCATCACCCGCTCCCGCAGGCCCGTGGCGACGAGCAGCATCACCACGAAGCCCGCGAGGACCACCATGCCCATGGCGTCGGGCCAGGTCATCCGGGGGGCGAGCTGGAGGGCGACGACGGTGTTCACGCCGAGGCCGGCGGCGAGCGCGATGGGGACGTTGCCGATGACGCCCATGAGGAGCGTGGAGAACGCGGCGGTCAGCACGGTCGCGGTGACCAGCTGGGCGTTGTCGAGCCGGGCGCCGTTCATGTCCACGGCGCTGCCGAGGATGATCGGGTTCAGCACGATGATGTACGCCATCGCGAAGAAGGTGGCGAATCCGCCCCGCACTTCGCGGGCGACCGTCGAACCACGCTCGGAGATCTTGAAATAGCGGTCCAGGCCGCTGGAAGGGCCCTTCGGCTGATGCTCGGGGGCGGCGGCGGAGGCCGTCGGGGTCATTCCGTCCTCATTTGCGGCTTGGGTCCGGCGGGGGTGGAACAGGGGGTGGAGCAGAAGGTGGAGCGAGGGCGACCTTTGTGTGTTTCTACGAATGAAACAGGTCAGAAGCAAACTGTTTCAGTATGAACATATAAGGGAAAGATCGCCATCTTCGCGCGTAGACCCATGGGGCGCTTGGCCTCCGACGGGGCAAAGAGTGGGGTTCGGCCGGGCTCTCGCCGGGGCCGGAGGCCGGATCGGCCGGGTGCCTAGACTGTGGGCATGGCGAAGTGGACCCCCAAGCACGAGGCGCCCGAGCCCCTGGAGGGGCCCGTCGTCGCCACCATCACCGGTGGCACGATCATCTGGTTCGTCCTCTTCCTGGTGCAGATCCCGTTCTACGGCTGGTTCGAGGAACGCGATCTGCTGTGGTGGGTCTGGACCTGTCTGGCCGGGGCCGGCCTCGGGCTCATCGGCATCTGGTACGTCCGCAGGCGCGACGCCGCGATCAAGCGGGCGGCGGCCGAGGCCCTGGCCGAGGCGGAGCACCCGCCGGCCCGCTGAGCCACGGCCTCCCGGGTCGTCCTCCGGCACCACCCGTTCACCACCCGTTTCAGGCCAGTCCAGGGGGTGAGCGGACCCGCGCGCCCGTACCGTACGAATCATGACCGAGCGGGCAGGGATCGACACGGACGGCGACCGTGAACCGGACGGTCCGGCATCCGGTGGCAGCGGGCAGCCGCAGGGCAGGGGCGGGCGGGACACCGGCCCCCGGACGGCCCGGCCCCGGGACCCGGGCCCCCGGGACCCGGCGGCACCCCGGCGGGGCCTCATCGACGCGGGACCGGAACTCGACCCCGTCCACCCCATGAAGCCGCCCCGGCACGGCATCGACGCCGGCTCCGAACTGGACCCCGTCCACCCGATGCGCTGCCCGGCGGCACGAGACGCGGCCGTGGAGAAGGGGGAGACGGGGACGGGCGAGCGGGCGAGCGGGCTGACCGCCGCCGAGGTCGCCGGGCGGATCGCGCGCGGCGAGGTCAACGACGTACCCGTCCGCTCCTCCCGCTCCGTCGCCGACATCGTCCGGGCCAACGTCCTCACCCGGTTCAACGCCCTGATCGGCGTGCTCTGGGCGATCATGCTCGTGGTCGCCCCGTTCCAGGACAGCCTGTTCGGCTGGATCATCATCGCCAACACCGGCATCGGCATCGTGCAGGAGCTGCGCGCCAAGAAGACCCTGGACGGGCTCGCGGTCATCGGCGAGGCCCGGCCCACGGTCCGCCGCGACGGCGTGCCGGCCGAGGTGTCCACGTCCGCGATCGTCCTCGGAGACCTGGTGGAGCTGGGTCCCGGCGACAAGGTCGTGGTCGACGGCGAGGTGGTCGAGGCGGACGCCCTGGAGATCGACGAGTCCCTCCTCACCGGCGAGGCGGACCCGGTGGTCAAGCGGCCCGGCGACCCGGTGATGTCCGGCAGCTTCGTGGTCGCGGGCGGCGGCGCGTTCACCGCGACCCGCGTCGGCCGGGAGGCGTACGCGGCCCAGCTCGCGGAGGAGGCGTCCCGCTTCACCCTCGTCAACTCCGAGCTGCGCAACGGCATCAGCCTCATCCTGAAGTACGTGACCTGGATGCTGGTCCCGACCGCGACCGGACTGGTCATCAGCCAGCTGGTGGTGAAGAACAACGACTTCCAGGACTCCGTCGCCCGGACCGTCGGCGGGATCGTGCCGATGATCCCCGAGGGTCTGGTGCTGCTGACCTCCATCGCCTTCGCCGTCGGCGTCATCCGGCTGGGGCGCCGGCAGTGCCTGGTGCAGGAGCTGCCCGCGATCGAGGGGCTGGCCCGGGTGGACGTCGTCTGCCTGGACAAGACCGGCACACTGACCGAGGGCGGGATGGATGTCGGCGAGGTCCGCCCCCTGGACGGGGCGGAACCCACGTATGTCCGGGCCGTGCTGGGCGCGTTCGGCGCCTCCGACCCCCGGCCCAATGCCTCGCTCGCGGCCGTCGTGGCCGCCTTCCCGGCGGAGCCCGGCTGGAGCACCGCCGACGCCCTGCCCTTCTCCTCGGCCCGCAAGTACAGCGGGGCCCGGCTGCGCGAGCCCCAAGGCACCGAGTCCACCTGGCTGCTGGGCGCCCCCGACATCCTCCTCCCGGACGGGTCACCGGCGCTCACCGAGACCACGCGGCTCAACGAGCGGGGGCTGCGGGTGCTGCTCCTGGCCCGGACCGACGGCCGGACCGGCAACCCGTTCGATGACGTCGGCATTGCACAGAACCTGACCCCGACCGCCCTGGTCGTCCTGGAACAGCGGCTGCGCCCCGACGCCTCCGCCACCCTGGGCTACTTCGCCGAGCAGGACGTCCATACGAAGATCATTTCCGGGGACAACGCCGTCTCCGTCGGCGCGGTGGCCGGACAGCTGGGGCTGCCGGGCGCTGCGGACACCGTGGACGCGCGGACCCTGCCCGAAGGACGGGACGCCCTCGGCGCGGCCCTCGACGCCCACACGGTCTTCGGCCGGGTCACCCCACGGCAGAAGCGGGACATGGTCGGCGCGCTCCAGGCCCGGGGCCACACCGTCGCCATGACCGGCGACGGCGTCAACGACGTCCTCGCGCTGAAGGACGCCGACATCGGGGTCGCCATGGGCTCCGGCTCCGAGGCCACCCGGGCGGTCGCCCAGATCGTGCTGCTGAACAACAGCTTCGCCACCCTCCCGTCCGTGGTCGCCGAGGGGCGGCGGGTGATCGGCAACATCACCCGGGTCGCCACCCTCTTCCTGACCAAGACGGTGTACTCGGTGCTGCTGGCGATCCTGGTGGTGTGCAGCCAGGTCGAATACCCCTTCCTGCCCCGGCATCTGGCGCTGCTGTCCACGCTGACCATCGGTGTCCCCGCCTTCTTCCTCGCCCTCGCGCCCAACCGGGAGCGGGCGAAGCCGCACTTCGTCCGGCGGGTGATGCGGTACTCGATCCCGGCCGGGATCATCGCGGCGGCGGGCACCTTCACCACGTATCTGCTGGCCCGTTCCCACTACAGCGGGCCCGGCGCGCTGGACGCGGAGACCAGCGCGGCGACGCTGACGCTGTTCCTCATCGCGATGTGGGTGCTCGCGATCATCGCCCGGCCCTACACCTGGTGGCGGATCGCGCTCGTGGCGACGATGGGACTGGGCTTTCTGCTGGTGCTGACCGTGCCCTGGTTGCAGGAGTTCTTCGCGCTGAAGCTGGTGGGGACGGTGCTGCCGTGGACGGCGGTCGCGATCGCTGTGGTCGCCGCCGCCCTGGTGGAGATCGCCTGGCGGTGGGTGGACCGCCGCTTCCCCGCCTGACCGCCTGACGGTACGGATGCACACGGGTGGGCGGTACTGTGCCCTCCGGATCAGGGGGCGCTCCCTCCGTCGGCCGCGCCGGCCCCGGGAAGTGCGCAGCGCCAGGGGTATGGAGGGGAGACCGCCGACGTATGCGGCACTACAGGCACGACGCCCACGACAGGAGAGCCAGGGCGGCCACCGGGGGCGCCGTGGCGGCCGCCCTCGCCGCCGCGCTGCTCGTACCCGGTGGACCGGCGACCGCGGCACCTGAGCCGGCCTCCGTCACACCGAAGTCCGGCAGCGGCAGCGGCAGCGGCAGCGTCGCGCTGGCCACCGGCGACCGGGCGGCGCTCGCCCCCGCCGACGGGGGCGCCGATGGGGGCGGGGAGCGGGCCGTACGGCTCGTACCCCGGACCGGACAGGACACGGCCGGGCGGTACGCCTTCGTCCGGCGCGGCGGCGAACTGACGCTGAGCCCGGCCGGGCAGGACCGGGCGCTGCCCGCGTCCACGCTGGTCACCGACCCGGCGGCGCGCAGTGCCCCGGCGGCCCGCGCGGGCCGCCACAAAGTGCGGATCACGCTGACGGGCGCGACCGCCGCCGGGCCGGTCATCCAGGTCTGGAACCGCAAGACCTGGCAGTACCACGAGGTCCGCGAGGACCAGCACGGCACCGACGGCACGGTGTCGCTGCCCCCCGGCGACTATCTCGTCATCGGCATGTACAGCCGGATGCTCGCGCCCGACCACCTCCTCTCCCGCACCTTCACCGTCAAGGACCGGGCCCTGACCGTCACCATGGACGGGAAGGCGGCCCGCGAGACGGCCGTCACCGCCGACGACACGAGCGCCCGCCGGGCCAGTTCCGCCGTATCGATCCTGCTGCCGAACGGCGAGGTCGTCGGCTTCATGGGCGGCGGCGCCCACCGGGTGTACGTCACCCCCTTCGCGCTGAAGGGGATGGAGCTGCGGATCCACGACGTGCTGGAGAAGAAGGGTTCGTCGGCCAACGTCCCCAGCCCCTACCGGTACGACCTGGTCAAGGTCTTCAAGGACCGGATCCCGGCCACGCCCCGGGCCACCGTCCGCAAGGCCGACCTGTCGCGGACCGTCCTGACGCTGCGGTCCCCCGGTACGGACACCGTCGGCTGGCTGTCGACGGGCCTGCGGCTGGGCATGAACACCGGATCCGTCGTCACCACCCCCGTCCGGCTGCCGGCGACGATCACCGAGTACGCGACCCCCCGCGCGCGCATCTCCCGTTCCCTGGACTCCCCCGACGGGCCCGACCTGCGGCTGTACGAGGACGTCCTCGTCCCCGGCCAGAACCCGGGACGGATCATCGGGGCGGCCCCGTACGGGGTGACGGCCTGCGAATTCCCCCGGAGCGAACTCGACGGCACCCGGCTGGTCTTCGCCGAGCCGTGCGCCTTCGGCGACGCCTGGAACAGCCAGGGAACCGACCCCGACGCCGTGGAGGATCTGCTGCTCACCACCGGCGGGACGGTCCTCGCGGAGGGCCGGGGCCGGGCGCTCGGCACGCCCTGGCGGGTCGACCTGCGGGAGGGGGGTGTCCCGCACACCCTGACGCAGACCGTGCGGCACACCGACAGCCCCCGGCGGTACACGCGCAGCCAGACCAGCGCGTGGACCTTCACCCCCGGCGGGCCGCACGTCCGCCCCGGTGAGCTGCCGCTGACCGACGCGCATCTGCGGGTCTCCGGGCTCGACCTCCGGAACACCGCCGGGAGCGCGCCCGTCACCGTCACCGTCACGGCCTCCTCGCGGGTCGCCCGGCTCGCGGCGGTGCCCACCTCGCTCGCGTACTCCACCGACGACGGCTCCACCTGGACGCCGCTGACGCTGAACGGGCCGCTCACGTACCGGAAGAACGCGACCTTCACCGTGCCGCCCGGGGCCCGGTACGTCTCGCTGCGGGCGGGCGTGCGCGGCGCGGACGGGACCACCCTGACCCGTACCCTCGTCCGGGCCTTCGGCGGTCCGGCGGCGGTGTCGGACGAGCACGCCGGGCCGATCCGGATCTCGCAGGTGTCCGTGCACGGCGGGAAGCCGGTGGTGCCGGACCTGTGGGACAACCCGGGGCGGACGTACGCGGTGAAGTACACCGTCCACCACCCCACGGGGATCGAGGGCAGCGGCGTACGGCTGTACCGGGGCTCGTTCACCAAGCCCGCCGCGGTCCTGACGACGAGCAGCCCGCAGTGCGTGCGCAAGAACGCGAGCACATCGGCGTGCACGGCCTGGTTCGCCCTCAATGCCCACACCGACCTGGGGCGCGACGCGTTCGCGGGCGAGTGGCGGGTGTCCGCGTACGCCCGTGCCACCGGCACCGGCCACAGCAGCCGCGGCGGCGCCGCCACCACCCGGATCCTGCGGCTCGGGAACACGACCGCCGACGGGCCCGACGGGAGGGTGACCCGGGGCCGGGCGTTCACCGTGACCGGCGCCGCCCAGGCCGCCGACTGGGCGACGGGGCAGTGGGCGGCGCTGCCGAAGCGGTCCGTGCGGCTGGAGTTCCGCAAGAAGGGCACCGACACGTACGTACGGGCCGGGGAGGCGACCACGGACGCCAAGGGGCGGCTGAAGGCGGCGCCCAGGGCGGACACGGACGGGTACTGGCGGTGGTCGGTGCCCGCGAGCACGACGACGGCGGCGAAGGTGTCGGCGGGGGTCTACGTCGACGTGCGCTGAGGGGGTGGGGCCCCGGTTCCGGCCGGGGCCCCGGCGGCGGCCCTGTTGGGTGCGGCGGGGCCCCGTGCTCGGTGCGGTCGTGGCCCGTGCTCGGCGCGCGGTCGGTTACGGGCGCGGGTCGAACCAGCGGTCCCGGGCCAGTTCCTCCGTCCGCGACGGGTCCTCCAGCAGCGCCGCCACCTCGAAGCGGCGCGGCCACTGCCCCGCCGCCCACGCCAGACCGGCGGCCACGCCCTCCACCGTCGCCGCGTGCACCACGCCGTCGGGAGTGCGGCGCCAGTCCAGCTCCACCCCGTCCACGACGATCTCCTCGTGCTCGACGTACGAATCCGGGGTCGCCGGACCCAGCAGCACCCGTACCGGGTCGGGCACCGGGTGTTCCTCCCCCGCCGGATCCACCGGCGCCTGAACCGCCTCGCTCAGCCGGCGCACCTGGAACAGCTCCGCCAGATCGGCGGCGCGCTCCGGCGCCACCGGCAGCAGCGCGCGGCCGGCCGCCAGCGGCAGCAGATCGGGGGCGTCCGCGACGAGCGCGTCGGCCGCGTCCACGACCCGGACCTCGCCGTCCACGACCGCGCGGAGGTCGTCGGGGAGGGTCACCTGCTCCGGGTCCAGATCGGCGAGGGCCGTGTGCAGACCGTGGAGCTGCGCCGCGCGTACGGGCAGCTCCGGGTCGGCGAGCCGGCCCAGCAGCTCCGCCGCGCCCCCGGGCTCGTCCAGGAGCGCCGCGACCGAGGTGCGCACCCCCAGCGCGCGCAGGACGAGCGCGTCGTCGAAGCCGGAGGCGTCCACGGCCTCGTACAGGCCCGCGAGGAGGGGATCGCCGCCGGCGGCCCGCAGACCGGCGGGGCGGCGGCCGCCGAGCACCGGGTGATCGCGCAGCCACCAGGCCGTGTACGGGCGTACGGTCTCGGTCGTACCGTCCGGGAGCAGCACCCGCACGGGCTCGGTGAGCGCGTCCCGCAGCGGCGGGAGGGCGAGCATCGCGAGGGCCTGGGGCCAGTGGTCGTCGTCCACGAGGTCGAGATCGCGGACGGCGGTGATCTCGGTCGCCACCGGCGGTACGGGCGTCTCAGGGAGCCGGTCGAGGACGTCCTCGCACCAGACGTCGACGGCGTCGAGGAGACCGGCGTCGTCGGGCTCCGCGTAGTCGGCGTCCCGGGGCTCCAGCTCGTCGGGGTCGAGCACCACGTCGGTGGCGCGGACGAGGGCGAACGTCGCGAGGACCCCGCAGGCGGCGAGCGGCTGCTCGCCCCAGCGTCCGGCGAGGTCCGCGTCGACCAGGGCGAGTTCGTCCGCGCGCATCACCTGGGCGAACGGGCTGCCGGGCAGCACCAGCTCGCCCGCCGGGGTGGGCTCGCCGTCCTCGTCGGGGAGGGCGAGGGCGCCGAGCCAGGGCTCGTCACCGGGCTCCAGGCCGGCGTCGCGGACGAGGGTGAGGACGGTCTCGGCGAGTTCGGCGGCGTCCGGAGTGTCGGCGTCCTCGTCCCAGATGTCGTCCGCGTCGAGGGAGGCCGCGACGGCGGCCCGGATCTGGGGGGTCGTCAGCACGGCCCGGGGGGTCGCGGGGAGCGCGCCCAGCTTCTCCAGCAGGGGGTGGGCGGCGTCCGGGTGGGCGACCTTCAGGCCGAGGCGGGTGAGGTGCGGCGGGGTCTCGGCCAGCGGCAGCAGCACCTGGCGGGGGCCGATGACGGTCCGGCCGTCGGTGAGCGGGACGGGCAGACCCGTCAGCCGGTCCGGGTCGACGCCCGCGAGGCTGTCGTACAGCGCCCGCCACCAGGCCGGTCCGCGCTCCAGACCGGCCAGCCGGTCGATCGCCTCGGTCAGCGGGACCCGGGCGACACCGAGCGTCCGCAGCTCCGAACGGCGCTCCAGACCGGCGGGCAGCAGACTCGGCAGCACCTCCGCGAGCACCCGCACGGTCTCGGCGCCCGCGCCCTCGACCACCTCGGCCTCGATGGGGCGCAGCGCGGGCGGGCGGGGGCGCGCGGGCAGCCCGCTCCCGCCGTCGTCCCCTTCATCGGTGGTCGGGACGGCCGGCGCCAGGAAGGCCGTACGGGGCAGCAGCTCCAGGACGGCCGCCCGCAGCGCGCCGTCCAGACCGCCCCTGCCGAGCGGGCCCGGCACCAGGTCGATGGTGCCGGTGCTCACCGGCTGCCAGCCGCCGACGAGTTCCGCGTACGCCTCGGCCGCGCGCGCCACCAGGAAGTCCGTCAGCGGGCCGGGTGCGGGGTGGCGGCGGGTCGTGTCCAGCGGCAGCGACGCGATCAGCAGCGCGGGGAGGCCGAGCGGCTCGTCGGTGGGGGTGGGGGCGTGGACCACCGGCGCGGTACGGGGGTGGGCGGGGGTGCCGTCGGCGTCCACCGGGACGGCCCACGTGACCGTCCAGTGCGGACGCAGCCGCTCCTCGCGGGGGCGGTCGCGCAGGAGGTCCGCGTCGATGGGGCCGGTGTGCGTGACGGTGCGCCAGAGCGTGGTGCCGCGTTCGCTGTCCTCGATGCCGGTGAGACCCGGCGTGTCCGCCTGCCTGAGCAGCCTCCGGACGCCCGCCGGGGTCTCCACGACGATCTCCGCCAGGCCGGGGAGCGCCAGCAGGAGAGCATCGTCGGCGCCGTCCAGCAGCCGCTCCACCACATCGACGGCGGCACCGTCACGCAACGGGAGGACCACGACCGTGTCGTAGCCGTCCGGAGCGGTGCCCTCGGCGGGCAGCGGCAGCCGCAGCAGCGGCACATGCCCGTCCCTGCGGCGCAGCTCCTCGCCCAGACCCGGGCTGTGGGCCGCCGCACCGGCCGTCAGCTCCCGGGCCTCCACGAGCGACCAGCGGACACCACCGTGACGGCCGGTGACGGCCGGTTCGTCACTCACCGCGAGCACGGCGGCGAACCCGACACCGAAACGGCCCACACTACGGTCCTGCGCGTCCCGCTTGGCGGACGCGCGCAGCGTGCTCAGGGACTCGACACCCGCCGCGTCCAGAGGAGCACCCGTATTGGCCGCCGCGAGCACCGCCGGGGAGTCGCCCTCGGTGGGCTTCAGCGTGAGCCGCAGACGGCCCGGGACGCCGGCGCGGGCGGCTGCGTCGGCGGCGTTCTGGGCGAGTTCGACGACGAGACGGTCACGGTAGCCGCCGAGGACGAGATCCTCCTCGGCATTCGCGTCCTCCCGGAACCGCGCGGGGCCCGCGCCCCACGAGTCGAGCACTCTGCGGCGCAGACGCGCCGTCCCGAAGGGGTCGGCCGGCTCTGTCGTCGTGACGCTCACGGTGTGCTCCGCTCTCTGGGGGTCAGACCTGCGAGCCTCGCGGGCTCGGGGGGCCGAAGGTACCTTGCGATGGGGTGCGGGGCGGTTGTGGTCGGTCACCCCAGACGGGGTGCGGGTCCGTGGGCAGCCATGCGGGTCGGTTGTGTCGGTCACCCCGGGCGGGGTACGGGTCCGTCCTCAAACGCCGGACGGGCTTGATTTGTGCGGGTGATCGTCGGGGACCAGTCCCCGAGCCCCTGCGCCTCAAACGCCGGCGGGGCTGGTTTTTGCTCGGGTTGCCGGTGCCCCCAGGGGGCTGGTTTTTGTGCGGGCTCTTGTCGGGGGCCAGCCCCCGAGGCCCCCGCGCCTCAATCGCCGGCGAGGCTGAATTTTGCCGGGTGGTCGCCAGCGGAGCTGGTTTTGTGCGGGTTGCCGGTGCCTTCGGGGGTGGGGTGCGGGTGGTTGTCCGGTGGCGGGTTGGCGGGGGCCTCCGGGCTCACCTCCTCGGGGTCGGCGGACTACGGGTCCTCCGTCCAGCGCAAGCCGGACTTCCCGCCGATCCCCTGCGGGGGCGACCCTGCACCCCCCACCCACACACCCCAGGAACACCCACCAGCTCACCGCACACAGTGTCATCGGCCCGAACGGGGGGGGGAAGGACATGGGCCAGGCCCAGCACCCCGGCCCAGCCACGACATCCCCGGCCCCCACGAAGGGCGAGGTGCGGGACCGACCCTCGTCCGAAGCCCACCCGGACCGACCCGAGACGAAACCGGAGCCCGCACCCTTTTCCCCCCAGCTGGGGTACCGGCCGCCCCGTACCTGGTCCGTGGGCGGGGGTGCAGGGTCGCCCCCGCAGGGGATCGGCGGAGGCCGACCCGCACACAACCCCGTGAACACGCTCGCCGACCCCGAGGAGGTGAGCCCGGAGGCCCCGCCAACCCGCACCACCACCCGAGGCCGGGCCGACCCGCACAAACCCGCCCCGTCAACGTCGACCCGCACAAACCCGCCTCGCCGACGATCACCCGGCAAAATCCAGCCTCGCCGGCGTTTGAGGCGCGGGGGCCTCGGGGGCTGGCCCCCGACAAGAGCCCGCACAAAAACCAGCCCCGCCGGCGCTTGAGGCGCAGGGGCTCGGGGACTGGTCCCCGACAACAGACCCGCACGGTGCGGGAGAACCCGCGCACCCACCCGCCCCGCGGCAACCCGCACCGTCAGGCGCGCCCCGACCCCTCCTCCGCCCCCGCATACAGCGGAAACTCGTCCGGCTCCAGCGAGTCCAGCACCGGCGGCGCCGGCTTCGGCGTCGCCGGCATCACGGCCGCCTCCGAGTGCCCCCCGCATCCGTACGACAGGGACACGATCCGCCCGTCCGCCGGTGCGAACTCGTTGGCGCAGATCCCGAACGACTGCCGCAGCGACCCGGCGACGGGCACCAGGAATCCGCAGGTGGCGCAGGACGCGGGGGCGGCCTGTGCCATGGCGGTGCGGGCGCCGAAGGCCTCGTCCCAGCGGTCGGCGGCGATGCGCAGGCCGTAGCGGGAGAGGACGCGGGCCCTGCGCAGGCCCAGTTCCTCGGCGAGGGCGGCGATCTCCGCGCGGCCGTTGGACGCGGCGTCCGCGGGGGTGCGGTCGGTGAGTTCCGCGTCCTCGGCGTCGACGCGTTCGGCCAGGTCGTGGCTGGTCCGTTCCAGGACGGAGTTGGGCGGGGGGGTGTCCTCGCCGGTGTAGCCGGGTTCGAGGCGGGCGTCGTCGGCGGCGGTGGGGAGGAGATCGCCGGGGCCCATGTCGCCGGGGCGCAGCCGCTCGCTCCAGGGCACCCACTCGGGCGCGAGCAGCGCGTCGGGCCCGGGCAGGAGGACGGTTTCGTCGATGGTGACGTTCTTCGCGCGGGAGGCGCGTGCGACGGTCACCGCCCAGCGCCAGCCCCGGTAGCCGGGCTCCTCGCAGCCGAAGAAGTGCGTGACGACCCGGTCTCCTTCGGACACCAGGGACACATGCTCGCCCACCTTCCCCGGTGCCGCGGCCTCCTCGGCCGCCGACCGGGCGAGGTCCACCGCCTCGGCGCACAGACGGTCGGGGGTTCGGCTTCGCGTCGCAGCACTCACAGGGTCTCGCTTCTCTCCTACGCCGTCTCAAGGGTGCGCTGCCGAGTCGTGGTGGTCCGGGCGGCGGGCGGAGCGGACCAGGGGGCCGCATCGACGTCCACGCCCGGACCGGGCCGGTCCCGGGCGCACCTCACGTCATCCATTCTGCGGGATGCCGAAGAGGCGCGCGGCCGGGCACAGTCGCCGGTGGCGCGCTACGCACGCTACCCCGTTCGCAGCTCGGAGCCCACCTGCATGCACCGACCAGGGGGCATCCGACGGTCCGGCGGACCGTATCGCGCCTCCTCGGGCGGGTCCTTGGGGCAGTATGGCGGGGTGGCCGCCGCCAGGTCGTCCGAGGGGCCCGGACCGTTCGGGAGAGCGTGCCGGGCGGTGGGACGTGCGCTGCGGCTGCCGTTCACGGGCCCGGCGCGGGGTATTCGGCGGGCGACGCACGCCCAGGGCGCGGGCGAGTCGGGGCTCGGGCGGCTGATCGAGCTGCACGCGGTGAACGGCGCCGGCGATGTCATGATCACGGTGGCGCTGGCGTCCACGGTCTTCTTCTCCGTACCCACGGACGAGGCACGCGGCCGGGTGACCCTGTACCTCGCGATCACCCTCGCTCCGTTCGCGCTGCTGGCGCCGGTGATCGGCCCGCTGCTGGACCGGATCCCGCATGGCCGGCGGGCCGCGATGGCGGGGGCGATGCTGGCGCGGGCGCTGCTGGCGCTGGGGCTGTCGGGGGCGGTCGCGACCGGTGGGCTTGAGTTGTATCCGGCGGCGCTGGGGGTGCTGGTCTCGTCGAAGGCGTACGGGGTGATCCGCAGCGCGGTGGTGCCCCGGCTGCTGCCGCCCCGGTTCTCGCTGGTGCGGGCGAATTCGCGGGTGACGCTCGCGGGGCTGCTGGCGACGGGCCTGGCGGCCCCGGTCGGTGCGGGGCTGCACCGGATCGGCCCGCAGTGGCCGCTGTACGGGGCGTGCGCGCTGTTCGCGCTGGGGACGTTCTGGGCGTTGCGGCTGCCGCCGAAGGTGGATTCCGCGAAGGGTGAGCGCAAGGCGCTGATCCTGCCGCCGGGCCGGCGCCGGCCGGGGCTGCGGACGGTGGGCCCGTCGGTGTTGCACGGCCTCCAGGCGAATTCCTCGTTCCGGATGCTCTCCGGGTTTCTCATCTTCTTTCTGGCGTTCCTGCTCAGGGAGCATCCGCTGGCCGGTCAGAGCGCGGCGGTGTCGCTGGCGATGGCGGGGGTCGCGGCGGGGCTCGGCAATGCGTGCGGGACGACGGTCGGGGCCTGGCTGCGGGACCGGGGTCCGGAGGCGATCATCGCGACGGTGCTCGGTGTGGTGCTGACGGCGGCGGTGCTGGCGGGGGTGTTCTTCGGGGCGGGGATGGTCGCGGTCCTCGCGGCGACGGCGGGTTTCTGCCAGGCGCTGGCGAAGCTGTCCCTGGACGCGCTGATCCAGCGTGATGTCCCGGAGGAGGTGCGGACGTCGGCGTTCGCCCGTTCCGAGACGCTGTTGCAGATGTCGTGGGTGGTGGGTGGCGCGATCGGGATCGTGCTGCCGCTGAACGGGGTGCTGGGCATGGCGGTGGCGGCGGGGATCGTCTGCGCGGGCGCGGCGGTCTCGGTGCGGGGGCTGCTCGCGGCGGCCCGGCACGGCGGCCGGGCCCGCCCCCGGGTGGCGTAGCCGTCCGGACGGCGCGAACGTACGGCGCGAAAGACCCGTACGGCGTAATGCCCAATCGGCGCGAACACCCCCAAGCCGCCCACGGGCGGCGGTGTGAGCCCGGCGGCACGCCGGACCCCCGCGCGGGTTGGCGGGGCGGGACCGATAGCCTTCTGGCCATGACCGTTGCGTTCATCTCCGGCAAGTGCCGTCGGGCCGCCGCCATCACCGCCGTCGTCGCGGCCGGGCTCCTCACCCTCTCGGCGTGCGAGAAGCCGACGCCGCTCGCGACCGTGACGGTCGGGACGGAGTCCGTGAACTCCGAGGCCGCCTGCTACAACGACGGCAGCGCCATCAAGGAGTCCCTGGTCCAGGGCTGCCTGAACGACAAGCCGGGCAAGACCGTGAAGGTCGCGCTCGACGACAAGATCCGCTTCGGCGTGGACCCGGAGATCGCCGAGAACGGCTGGACCCTCTTCATCGGCGGCCAGCCGGCCGAGCAGGAGCCGTACAAGAAGACGTACCGGTCCATCCCGGCGAGCGCGTTCTTCACCTCGCAGACGGGCCAGGCCCCGAGCAAGACGAAGATCAGCATCGTGGAGACCAACGGCAAGAAGCTCATCGGCATCTGGACCTTCACGCTCGAAAAGAAGTGACGGCCGGCCGGGCGGGGCGCCCCGTGCGCGTCCTGGTGGTGACGGCGGTGGCGGCGGAGGCCGAGGCGGTCGCCACCGGTATCGGCATGTCCGGCGCCGCCGACGTCGGCGACGGAGGGCTGTTGCGGACGCTGGCGGGCGGGGTCGGACCGGCCGCCGCGGCCGCGTCGACCGCCCGGGAGCTGGCGCTGGCCGCCGCCGCGGGCACCCCGTACGGCCTGGTCGTGTCGGCGGGCATCGGCGGCGGTTTCCCCCGGTGGGCCCCCGTCGGCTCGCTGGTGGTCGCCGACGCGATCACCGCCGCCGACCTCGGGGCCGAGACCCCCGACGGCTTTCTGACCGTGGACGAGCTGGGCTTCGGCCGGACCACGCATCTGCCGCCCGCCGCGCTGGCCGCGCGGGCCGCCCGGGTGACCGGGGCCGTGTGCGCGCCCGTGCTGACGGTCTCCACGGTCACCGGGACGGCCGCCCGCGCCGCTGCCCTGAGCGCGCGTCACCCCCGGGCCGCCGCCGAGGCGATGGAGGGGTTCGGGGTCGCCGAGGCCGCCGCCGGGCAGGGTGTGCCGGTGCTGGAGATCCGGGCGGTCTCGAACGCGGTGGGCCCGCGCGACCGTGCCGCCTGGCGGATCGGGGACGCCCTGGCGGCGCTGGTGACCGGGTTCCACGACCTGGCCCCCGACCTGCTCACGACGGCAGAGTTCCTGCCGGCCCGCGAAGAGCCCGAAGAGTCCGAAGAGCCCGAGGAGCAGCCGTGACCCTGAGCATCGCCTACTCTCCGTGCCCCAACGACACTTTCGTCTTCGACGCCCTCGCCCATGGCCGGGTCCCGGGCGCCCCCGCGCTGGATGTGACCTTCGCGGACATCGACATCACCAACGGCATGGCCGAGCGCGGCGAGGGCGATGTCCTGAAGGTGTCCTACGCGGTGCTGCCGTGGGTCCTGGACGAGTACGCCCTGCTGCCCTGCGGCGGCGCCCTGGGCCGGGGCTGCGGGCCGCTGGTGCTCTCCCGGGAGCCGGGCCTCGATCTCACGGGCCGCACCGTCGCCGTCCCCAGCGAGCGGTCGACCGCGTATCTCCTCTTCCGGCTCTGGGCCGCCGAGCAGGTGCCCGGCGGGGTCGGTGAGGTCGTCGTCCTCCCGTTCCACGAGATCATGCCGGCGGTCCGCGACGGCCGGGTGGACGCCGGTCTGGTGATCCACGAGGCCCGGTTCACCTATCAGGGGTACGGGCTGCGCCGCCTCGCCGACCTGGGCGAGCACTGGGAGAGCGGCACCGGCCTGCCCATCCCGCTCGGCGCGATCATCGCCCGCCGGTCGCTGGGCACGGAGAGGCTGCGCGCGCTCGCCGAGTCGATCCGTACGTCCGTGCGGATGGCCTGGGACGACCCGGAGGCGTCCCGGCCCTATGTCCGCGCCCATGCGCAGGAGATGGATCCCGCCGTCGCCGATCAGCACATCGGTCTGTACGTGAACGAGTTCACGGCGGGCCTCGGGGAGGACGGTTACGCGGCGGTACGGGGGCTGCTCACCCGGGCCGCGGCGGAGGGTCTGGTGCCCGCGCCGGCGCCGGGGGCCCTCGACTTCGTCTGACCGGGCCCCCGGTACACCACCGGGGACGACCCCCGGTACACCATCGGGGACGGCCATCGGTCCGTCCCCGCACTTCCCGCTTCCCGGCGCGTCTGCCGCGCCCGGCGCGCCTGTCGCTTCTGCCGCGCCTGCCGCGCCGCTCAGACGTCCAGCTGGTCCGCCACCGCCCGGAGCATGTCGGCGATCTTCGAGCCGTGCGCCTTGTCCGGGTACCGGCCGCGCTCCAGCTGCTGTGTCACGTTCTCCAGGAGGGTCGTGAGGTCCTGCACGATGGACGCCAGCTCGTCGGGCTTGCGCCGCTGGGCGGCCGCCACCGAGGGGGTGGGCTCCAGAACCGTCACGGACAGTGCCTGGTCACCGCGCTGGCCGGCGACCACGCCGAACTCGACACGCTGACCGGGCTTGAGGGAGTCGACCCCGTCGGGCAGCACTGACGAGTGGACGAAGACGTCGCCGCCGTCGTCACGGGAGAGAAAGCCGAAGCCCTTCTCACTGTTGAACCACTTGACCTTGCCGGTAGGCACGTCTGTCCTCGTCATTCGTACTCGTTGGGGCGATGGGAGCCACCGGAAGCCGACTCGCCGACTCGCCGCATCGCCGAATACCAGCCCTGGAAGCACCACAGCGGGTCGTCTGACCCGCCCAACCCAAGGCTAATGGTCCAGGGGCCGCTGACAAGACGTCGCCGATCGGTTCCTCCCCGTGGGGAACTACCCTGGCTGGATGACTGCTACTCCTGACGCCCCGGGTGACCGGCTGGTCCGTATCGGCGGCATCGTCTTCATCGTCGGCGCTGTGGCCACTCTCGCCACTATGGCACCACTGTTCCTCGGCACCGACCCGTTCCCCCCGATCGCCTGGGCCGTGTGCATGCTGATGGGCGTCGGGTTCGCCATCTCCGGCGCGGGTGTCATGCGCTCGATCGCCGCCCAGCGACGGGCCGCCAAAGCGGTCTCCTA
Organism: Streptomyces yaizuensis; assembly: GCF_034961445.1. Classification (NCBI taxonomy): domain Bacteria; kingdom Bacillati; phylum Actinomycetota; class Actinomycetes; order Kitasatosporales; family Streptomycetaceae; genus Streptomyces; species Streptomyces yaizuensis. The sequence continues at coordinate 89,285 of NZ_BSBI01000010.1, read as the reverse complement.
GCGTTCAGGAACCGTGCCGGGCCAGATGCCCCCGCAGCCACGCGGGGAACTCGGTGAGATCGGCCAGTACCGCATCCGCGCCGGCTTTCCGCAGCTCATCGGCGGTGCAGGGGCCGGTGGGGACGGCGACTGACAGGGCGTCGGCGGTGTGTGCCCCGCGCACATCGCCGAGGTGGTCGCCCACGTACACCCGCGCTCCGTACGCGCGCAGCGCCTCGGCCTTGGCCTCCGCCCAGAGCCAGCCGACGACCGCGTCGGGGACGATGCCCAGGTGCTCCAGATGGAGCCGGGCGTTCGGCTCGTGCTTGGCGGTGACGACGATCGCGCGCCCGCCCGCCGCGCGCACGGCGGCGACGGCCTCCCGCGCGCCGGGCAGCGCGGTGCTCGGCTCGATCGCGTACGCCGGGTACAACGCGCGGTAACGATCGCCCATGGCCTGAATCTGATCATCGGGGAACCAGTGGGCCAGCTCCTGTTCCAGCGGCGGGCCCAGCCGGGTGACTGCGAGGTCCGCGTCGATCCACACCCCTGTCTCCGCCGAGAGCGCCCGGTAGGCCGCCGCGATGCCCGGCCGGGAGTCGATCAGCGTCATGTCGAGGTCGAAGCCGACGGTGAACGCCGGGGCGGGCCGGTCGTCCGCGCCGGCTATGGAGTCCAGGGCCGTGGAGTCAGCGGCCATGGAGCCAACGGACGAGGCCGGGCGGGGGGCGGGATGCGGGGCGGGGTGCGGAGTCTGCGAGGTCACAGGCCCATTGTGCCCATCCGTGCCCCATACACCCGCCCTTTATAGTGAGCCAAGCCTTACCAAACCTTACTCATCCGCACCACCGATGGGGTTCCATGTCAGCCAGACGCGCGCTCGCGGTCCGCCGCATCGGGTGGACGGCGGCAGCCGTCGTGGCCCTCCTGGTCGCGGCTCTGCTCAGCTTCGCGGTCGGGGCCCGCTCGATCGCGCCGTCCGCCGTCTTCGACGCCCTCCTGAACGGCGGCACATCGGACGACGCCCGCGTCGTCACGGAGATGCGGGTGCCTCGCACGCTCATCGCCGTGATGGTCGGCGCGGCCCTCGCGCTGGCCGGCACCGTCACCCAGGGCATCACCCGCAACCCGATCGCCGACCCCGCCATCCTCGGCATCAGCCAGGGCGCCTCGGTCGGCGTCGTCATCGCCATCGCCTTCGCCGGAACGCACACCCTCGGCGGCTACATCTGGTTCGGCTTCGTGGGCGCGGCGCTCGCCTCCGTCGCCGTGTACGCGATCGCCTCCCGGGGCCGGGGCGGCGCGACCCCGGTGAAACTCGCCCTCGGCGGCGCCGCCATCAACGCCCTGCTCGCGGCCGTCACGACCGGCATCCTCTCCGTGAAGGCCGCGACGCTGGACGAGTTCCGCTTCTGGCAGGTGGGTTCGGTCGCGGGCCGGGACGCCGAGATCGTCTCCCAGGTCTGGCCGTTCATGGTGGTGGGCGTGGTGCTGGTCGCCATGGCCGCCCGGGGCCTGGACGCCCTCGCACTCGGCGACGACATGGCCACCGGCCTCGGCCAGAACGTCGCCGCGATCCGCATCACCGGCGGCATCGGCGCGACCGTCCTCACGGGCGCCGGGGTCGCGGCCGCCGGGCCGATCGCCTTCATCGGCCTGGCCGTTCCCCATATCGCCCGCGCCCTCGTCGGCACCGACCACCGCTGGGTGCTGCCGCTCGCCGCGCTGCTGGGGCCCACGATGCTGCTGGTGGCCGATGTGGTCGGCCGTGTGGTCCTCCCGCCCGGCGAGATACCCGCCGGAGTGACAACGGCCCTGATCGGGGTGCCCTTCCTGGTGGCCCTGGTCCGGCGGAAGGCGGTCCCCGCGTGAGCATCGTGCCGACTCGGCTCGAAAAGCGCCCCCGGAGCGCCGCCGGGATCCGCCCCGCCGGATACACGGTCGTACGGGCCGGGCGTGCCGCGTTCCTGCTGCACCGGCGGTCCGCCGTCACCGCCGGCGCCCTGGCCGCCGTCCTGGCCGCCGTCTGCGTCGCGTACCTCTCCGTCGGCGAGACGTTCATCGCCCCCGCCGAGGTCGTGAAGGTCCTCACCGGCCAGGAGACCCCCCACGAACTCGTCGTCGGGGAGCTGCGGCTGCCCCGGATGACGGTGGGGCTCCTCGTCGGGCTCGCGTTCGGCGTCGCCGGAGCGCTGATCCAGACCGTCGCCCGCAACCCGCTCGCCAGCCCCGACATCATCGGCATCAGCCAGGGCGCCACCGCCGTCACCGTCGCCGGTCTCACCCTCGGCGTCGCCTCCCACACCCTGCTGCCGTACTTCTCGATCGCCGGCGGACTCCTCGCCGCCGCCCTGATCTATCTCTTCGCCTGGCGCGGCGGACTGCACGCCACCCGGTTCGTCCTCATCGGCATCGGCTTCGCGGTCGCCCTGCGGTCCGTCACCATGCTGCTGCTCACCAAGACCGACCACGTCGTCGCTGCGCAGGCGCAGATCTGGATGACCGGCTCCCTCAACGGGCGCGGCTGGGAGGAGGCCACGCCGCTGTACTGGACGCTGCTGCTCCTGCTGCCCGCCGTGCTGTGGGCGGCCCGCGCGCAGCGGAACGTGTCCCTGGACGACGACACCGCCACCGCGCTGGGGGTCCGGCTGGACCGCACCCGTACCGGACTGGTCGTCGTCGGTGTCGTCCTCGCGTCCGTGACGACGGGCGCGGCGGGGCCGATCGACTTCGTCGCGCTGCTCGCCCCGCAGGTCGCCCGCAGACTCACCCGTACCGCGCAGATCCCGCTGGTCTCGTCGGCGCTGCTGGGCGCGGTGATCGTCGTCCTCGGGGATCTGCTCGCCCGCAGGCTCCTCGCCCCCTCCGAACTGCCCGTCGGCGTGCTGACGGCCGCCGTCGGGGCCCCCTATCTGATCTGGCTGCTCGTGCGCGGCCGCACCTCGGGAAGGACATCGACATCGTGAGCAGGCTCACCGCGCGCGAGCTGACGCTCGCCTACGAGGACCGCGTCGTCGTCGAGGACCTGGACCTGGCCGTCCCCGACGGGAAGGTCACCGTCATCGTCGGCCCCAACGCCTGCGGCAAGTCGACCACGCTGCGCGCGCTGGGCCGGCTACTGAAGCCGCGCGGCGGGGCGGTCCTGCTGGACGGCACGGAGCTGGCGAAGCTGCCGACGAAGCGGATCGCCCAGTCGGTCGGGCTGCTGCCGCAGTCGCCGGTGGCGCCCGAGGCGATCACCGTGGCCGATCTGGTGTCGCGGGGCCGCCAGCCGCACCAGGCGTGGTGGCGGCAGTGGTCCGAGGAGGACGAGCGGGCCGTCACGGACGCGATGGAGCGTACGGACGTGGGCGCGCTGGCCGACCGGTCCGTGGACGAGCTGTCCGGCGGGCAGCGGCAGCGGGTGTGGATCGCGATGGCGCTGGCGCAGGAGACGGATGTCCTGCTGCTGGACGAGCCGACGACGTTCCTCGACATCTCCCACCAGGTCGAGGTGCTGGACCTGGTGCGCCGGCTCAACCGGGAGCGGGGCCGCACGGTCGTGGCCGTCCTGCACGACCTCAACCAGGCCGCCCGGTACGCGGACCACCTCATCGCGATGAAGGGGGGCCGGATCGTGGCCGAGGGCCCGCCTGGGGAGGTCGTCACGGAGGAGCTGGTACGCGAGGTCTTCGGCCTGGCGGCGGTCGTGGTGCCGGATCCGGTGACGGGCTCGCCGCTGGTGGTGCCGGGGGCGCCGTACGGGTCGGTGCCGGTGCCGGTGCCGCCTCAGCTGTCGAAGGAGTAGCGGCTCCTCGGCGCTCCTCGGCGCTCCTCTGCGCTCCTCGGCGCTCCTCGGCGCTCAGCGGCAGGTGCGGCCGCTGGGGCGGTCGCCGACGGCGAGGACGCCGTAGTTCTGGGTGGCGCAGAAGTTCACCCGGCCGTCGCCGCCCGGGACCTCGGTGCAGTCGAGGCCCACGGGGCCGCTGATGTCCTGGACGGTGATGCCCAGGAGCGCGGCCAGGGCCCCGATGGCGGGGTCGTCGGCGGGCGAGCCGACCCGTTCGCACCGCAGGGGCGTGGGGCCGGCGGCGTGCGCGGGCACGGCGCCCGCGAGGGCGGCTCCCAGGGCGAGCACGGCGGCGGCCGTCGGGGCGGCCAGCCGGTGGGCGGTGTTCTGCATGGCGCTGTCCTCTTCTCGAAAAACCGTCCCTTGTACGGGTGTACGAGGCAGACGGGCATGCGCCGGCGGTATGCGGGTCGTACATCCGAAGGGTCCGGCCGGGCCGGTCGGCGACAACTCTGCGCCCCGTTCCTTGATTCACGGGCCGGACGGGCGGAAAACCACCCGATCGCGGCATCGGGGCGACGGCCGTGCGGGGGTGCGGCGAGCGGCTGGGGGGAGGTGGGGGCACGGTTGATGGCGCGTGGGCGGGAGATCCCCCGCATGCGCGGGGAGCACCCACCGAGGACCAGGTCGTACACCATCTGGTCGGGACCATCCCCGCAGACGCGGGGAGCACTCGCGGACCTGGTGAAGGAGCGGTCCAAGCTCGGGACCATCCCCGCGCGCGGGGAGCACCCGGGGCAACCACTTCGACTCCGAGGCCGCCGAGGGGCCATCCCCGCGTGCGCGGGGAGCACTCCGGCATCTGCCGCGCCTCCTTCACCCGCTCGGGACCATCCCCGCACACGCGGGGAGCGCATCAAGTCCAACGCCTCCTTGAGCGACGTGCCGGGACCATCCCCGCACACGCGGGGAGCGCCCAATCCCCCCGTCCATGTGGCCAAGTCGCCGGGGACCATCCCCGCACACGCGGGGAGCGCCCTTCGCGACCTGGGGCTCTATCGCGGCAGGGCAGCGTTTTTACCCACTTCCGCAGATTCCGACATTGCAGACTTTCCGTCAGTTCGAGGCACAGTACGACACCGTACCCAGCGCTTCCGCGACCCCGCAGCCGTTCGCAAAAAGGCGAGAAGCTGGAACACAGTTCGCCCCGGGGCCCTCCGGGACCGGCCGTCAGCGGCGGCGGGCGCGCCAGAGGACGAAGAGCGCGGAGGCCACGGCGGCGCCCTTGATGAGCCAGGGCGCGGCGGCGGAGAGCGCGTCCCCCATCCCGTCCGCCGGGACGGGCTCGCCCCAGCGGCCGTCCTCCCGGCCCCAGATCCACAGAAGTCCGACGGCGGCCGCCACTCCCGGGATCCCCAGGACGGCGAACTTCCGCTCCCGGTCGGAGAGCCGGCAGAAGCCCCAGGCCAGCAGCCAGCCGATGCCGAGCGCGACCCAGGAGGCGAGGACCGCGCCCGCGACCAGCAGGGCGGCGGCGAGCACCGGGACCACGCCGCCGGGGTGGAATCCGGGCGCGGCGGCGGTGGTGTCGGGGGCCGCGCCGTCGTCGTCCGCCGGGGCCACGGGACGCCGCCGCAGCCGGGCGAGCAGCCGGCGCACGGGCCGGCGGGGCGGTGCGTCGCCCTCCTCGTCGGAGGCCGGGGCCGCTTCCTTGGTGAGGTCGACCGGGCCGCCGGTCGCCGGGGCGTCCGGGAGGCCGGGGGCGGGAGCGTCGGGGGCCTCCTCGTCGTCCCGGCGCGGCGGCGCCAGTATCTCGGGGATCTCGACCCCGCCGGTGAATCCGGCGACGTGCTCCCCCGGTCCGAACGGGCGGGGGGCGATGTCCCACCAGTCGGTGTCCTGGCCGCCGCTGCCGCGTTCGTCCAGGCCCGCGAGGTGGGGCGGCGTGCCGCCGAGGGCGGGCCCGGGCGTGGCGGGGGCGGGCGCCTCAGGGGCGGGGGCGCCGTTGGCGGAGGTGCGCGGGCCGGGGATCCAGCGCCGAACGCCGCGCGTGCCCGGCCTCGTACCCGTACCCGGCCCAGATCCCGTACCCGACCCCGTACCCGTATCGGAGCCCGGTACCGGCCCCGAAGCGGACGGCTCGGTGGCGGCCGTCTCCGGGCGCGGGCCGGGGATCCAGCGCCGCAACCCCCGCCCGCCGGAACCGGAACCGGAAGCGGAAGCGGCATCCGGGACGGTGGGGCCGGGACGGGGAACGGACCCCGAGCCGTCGCCGGCCGCCGTCACCACCTCGTCCGGCGTACCGAGCCGCCCCAGGATCCTGCGTACCGCCGCCGGGCTGTCGGGCCCCGCCGCCGCCCGCTGCCGGTCGATCTCCCCCCGCAGTCCCGCGACCAGTTCCCTGCGCGCGCCCGACGGCAACTGGCGCTGATGGGCCAGATCCCCGACCCGGCTCAGATAGTCGTAGACGAGCTGGTCGCTCTCGATCCCCACGGCCGTTCCCCTTGACGCTGCCCGACATTGCCCACTGCCTCCCGCCGACCGTAGCGCGCCCCACGGGCTCGGGGGACTGTCGCGGCGCTCGCCAGCGACTACCGTGGGGCGGATGGGGACAACGCCCGAAGCACCCGTGGACACCGACGCAGGCAGCGGCCCGCGCACCCTCGCCGAAGCCCTGCGCGGCCGAGGCGACGAGGAGCTGGCCGCGCTGCTGCGCGCCCGGCCCGATCTGCTCAACCCCGTACCCGCCGATCTGACCCAGCTGGCCACCCGGGCGGGCACCCGTGCCTCCGTCCTGCGGGCCTTGGAACGGCTCGACCGGTTCACCCTCCAGGTCGCGGAGGCGCTGGCCATCGCGCCCGACGCGGCCCCTTATCCGGCTCTTCTCACCCTTCTGACCGGCGACGACGGCGATCCGGAGGTCGAAGCCGCGCTGCCGGGCGCGGTGGCGGCGCTGCGCGACCGGGCGCTCGTGTGGGGCGGTGACGGCCGGCTGCGGCTGGTCCGCACCGCGCGGGAGCTGCTGGCCCCGGCGCCGGGCCGGCCCTCGCCGACCGGTCTGGGGCCGACGGTGGCCGAGGCCACGTCGGGCATGTCCCCGGGCCGGATCCAGGAGATCCTCCATGCCGCCGGGCTGCCCAGCACCCACGATCCGGTGTCGGCGGTCGTCGCGTTGACGGCCCTGTTCACCGACCGGACCCGGATGGCGGACCTTCTGGACACCGCCCCATCCGGCGCGCTGGCGGTCCTGGACCGGCTGGTGTGGGGCCCGCCGTACGGGGAGGTCACGGCCGAACCGACACCGCCGGTGCGCTGGCTGCGGGACCGGGGGCTGCTGTTGCCCACGTCGCCGCGGACGCTGGTGCTGCCGCGTGAGGCGGCGCTGCATCTGCGGGCGGGCCGCGCGCACCGGACGCCGGAGCCGGTGCCGCCGGCCCTGGTGCCGGCGGCGACGGTCGGCACCGGCCGTCCACAGGTTGTGGACAGTGCGGCGGCGGGCCAGGCGTTCGCCGCGCTGGGGATGGTCGAGGAACTGCTGCGCGACTGGCACGAGGGCGGGCCACCGGTGCTCCGCGCGGGCGGTCTCGCGGTCCGGGACCTCAAGCGGACCGCCGCCGCGCTGGACGTCGGCGAGCCGATGGCCGCGTTCTGGCTGGAAGTGGCCTACGCGGCGGGGCTGCTCGCGGCGGACGGCGAGGCGGACGAGCGGTACGCGCCGACGCCGGTGTACGACGAGTGGCTGGACCGGCCCGCCGGGGAGCGGTGGGCCCTGCTCGCGGACGCCTGGCTGACCGCCACCCGGGTCCCGGGCCTGGTGGGCGGCCAGGACGCCAAGGGCCGCCCGCTGTCGGCGCTCGGCCCCGGCCTGGACCGCTCGGCGGCCCCCGAGGTACGGCAGCGGGTGCTGGCGCTGCTCGCGGAGCTGCCCCCGGGGACGGCCGCCGAGGCGGAGAGCGTGCTCGCCCGGCTGCGCTGGGAACGCCCGGTACGGGCCGGTGCCGCCGGGGATCCGCTGGTGGACCCGCGGGCCCGGATGGCCGCGTGGACGCTGAGCGAGGCGGAGGCGCTGGGTGTCACCGGGCGCGGTGCGCTCTCCGTCCACGGCCGCGCTCTGCTCGGTCCGCCGGACCAGGCGCCGGGGCCCGCGCCGGAGGCCGTTCCGCTGACCACGGTCGAGCGGGGCGCGGCCCAGGCCGCCGCCGCGCTCGCCCTGGCGCCGCTGCTGATCGTGCCGCTCGATCACATCCTGCTCCAGGCGGACCTGACGGCCGTCGCGCCCGGCCCGCTGGAACGGCCGCTGGCGGAGACGCTGGCGGTGCTCGCGGACGTCGAGTCCAAGGGCGGGGCGACGGTGTACCGCTTCACGCCCGGCTCGGTCCGCAGGGCGCTGGACGCGGGCCGCACGGCGGTCGACCTGCACACCTTCCTGGCGGCCCATTCGCGTACACCGGTACCGCAGCCGCTCAGCTATCTCATCGACGACGTGGCCCGCCGCCACGGCCGGCTGCGGATCGGCGCGGCGTCGGCGTATCTGCGCTGCGACGACGACGCCATGCTGGACGAGATCCTGGCCGACAAGCGCTCCCTGGGCCTGGGGCTGCGCCGACTCGCGCCGACGGTGGTGGCGGCGCAGGCCGACCCGGGCACGGTGATCGGAGGGCTGCGGTCGATGGGGTACGCCCCGGCGGCCGAGTCGGCGGACGGCGATGTGGTGATCGCCCGCGCCCACGCCCGGCGCACTCCGCCGCGTACCCCTCCGGCCCCGGTCCCCGAGGGTCCCCCGGTCCCGGATGCCCCACTGCTGCGCATGGCGGTCCGCGCCATCCGGGCGGGCGACCTGGCGGCGACGGTGGCCCCGCGCACCGAGCCGGGCCCGGCCACCGCGCGCCGGCCGGGCGCCCTCCCGCGTTCGTCGGCGGCGGAGACCCTGGCCACCGTGCAGGCGGCGGTGATGACGGGCTCGGCCCTGTGGATCGGCTACGTCAACGCGGAGGGGGCGGCGAGCCAGCGCGTGATCGCCCCGGTGCGGGTCGAGGGCGGCTTCGTGACGGCGTACGACCACACGGCGGACGAGGTGCGCACGTATCCGCTGCACCGGATCACGGGTGTCGCGGACCTGGCGGACGAACTGTCCTGACCCGCCGGCACCTTGAGGACACGTCGGATGACCCGGGGGGCGGGTGAATGCCACACTCGCCCCATGGATCTCATAGACCTGTCCCACCGGGGCTGGGGCGGCTCCACGGTTCCGGTGCGGCACGCCCGGACGGGCCTGGCCACGCTGATGGAGGTCAAGGGCGGCCCGCTGTCGTCCTTCTACGTCTACGGAGTGATCGACACCCCGGACCGGCTGGAGCGGGGCGCCCTGCTGTTCACCCAGACGTACGGCGGGACGCCCGGCCGGACCGTGGTGCCGAGGAAGTACACGCACGTCAGGATCGTGAAGCCGGTATCGGGGGGTTCGGTGCTCCCGCGCTGGCGGCTGGGGTTCGGGAACTCCGCCACCCTGCCCGAACTGCGCACGGCCTCGGGCAAGCGGCCCGCCGTACTCCGCCACACCGGCCCGGAGACCCGGATCCGGCTGGAGACGGGCGAGGGCTACGCGAACGTCGACCATCTCGCGTTCGACGGCGGAAACGCCAGGAGGGTCCGCTTCGGCCCCGGCCCGTTCCGGGGCCCGGTCTCGCTGCCGGGCCCGGGCCTGATCATGATCGACTGCCTGGTCGACTGGACGATCACACTGGCCTGACCTGCATGGACGTCCCTAGAACGCCTTGACGACGTTCGACACCAGCCACCCCACCGCCAGCAGCCCCATCACGGCGTCCATGAGCACGAACGCGAGCCCGCTCCCCCCGATCGCGAGGGCGATCCGCCGCGTCCGCGTCCGCAGGGTCCGCTCGCCGAACCAGCTCAGCGCCACGAAGAACAGGGGCACCAGATAGGCGAGCGCCAGGGCGAGGGGGATCCGCTCGCCGAAACCGGTGTAGTCGGCGTACGCGAGCAGGGGCGCGGCGACCGACCCGGCGGCGGGCGCCACCCACCACCGCCGATCCGCCGGGTTTCCCGCCCCCGGCACGGGCCCGGGAACCGCCCCGGGCCCGGGCCCGAACCCGGGCGCGGACGGCGCTCCGAAGCCCTGGGGCCCGTACCCGTGGGGCCCCTGCGGCCCCTGGGGTCCGTACCCATGCGGCCCCTGAGGTCCCTGAGGTCCCTGCTGCGGTCCTTGGGGACCCTGCGGCCCGTATCCGTACGTCATGCCCCCAGCCAACCTGCCGACCCGCCGCGCGGGCACCGTACGCGTACTCATCCGCACCTGCCGGGATACTCAGCCCCGCGCCCGCGCCTGACGCAGCAGATCCACCAGCCGGTCCACGTCCGTCCAGGGGTTCGCCCGGTAGCCGTCCGCGCTGCGCGACCGCAGCCCTCGCGCCCGTTCCCCGGCGACCAGGTGGTTCCGGCCTTCCGGCCCGGCCACCTCGCGGTAGTCGAGATGCTTCCGGCCGACCCGGTATCCGCAGTCGGCCGCCCGCTCCAGGGCCCGCTGCATGTCGTCGGACGTGTGGAAGCCGGCGACGTCCCGGAAATGCAGCAGGATCCACAACTCGAAGCAGGGGTTGGTCAGCGCGACCCTGACATCCGCCTTCTCCGCCAGGGCCAGGGCCTCCGTGAGCGACGCGTGCTGCTTCGGCGCCTCGACATCCACGACGCACCACACCTCGTCGTACGCCGTGAAGCGGTCATCGGCCGACGCCGACGCCCGCTCCTTGTGTTTGATCGCGGCCCGGACCAGCGACTTCGGTTCTCCGTGGGTCCCGCCGAGGCAGATCGTCACCGGCAGGGACCGGAGTTCGCTGCGCAGCCCCTTGAAGTACTGGTCCTCCGTGCACTCGCCCTCGCAGTAGATCAGAAACCTCAGCTGCTCCGGCCGTAAACTGCCTGGCCGCTTCAGCGGCTTCCCCCGACGTCCCACTCAAGCCCCTCCGACCGCCAGGGAAATACCCCTCAGCACATCGTCGTCCAGATGCGGAACCGCACCGTAACGGCCCGCGAGATAACGCTTCTCCAGGTTCTCGACCGAATCGCGCACATGGAATTCCGTCATCGGGAAGAGCCGGGTCGCGAGGGATTCGGGATCCTTCTCGGTGAACCAGACCTGGTCCCGGTACAGCTCGGTCCGGACGTTCTTCCCCAGCAGCGCCGCCTCATGAGTGCTGAACAGCAGCTGCGCTCCGGACGGGTTTAGATGGGGCGACTGGAAGATGCCGACGAGCGCGTCCACCAGATGGGGGTGCAACCGGGCGTCGAGTTCGTCCACGCACAGGACGGTTCCCTCGGCCAGGGCACTCACCACCGGTCCCAGAATCCCGATCCAGGTCCGGGTTCCGCTCGACTCGTCCGCGAGATCCAGGGGAAAGACCCCCTCACCCGTACGGTGATTCACCCGCACCGAACGCGGGCCCGGCATCTCGACCCGCACCTTGTCGCCGAGGACATCCCGCATCGCCTGCGTGATGCGGCGGTACTCGTCCAGCACGCTCTCGTCCGGTTCCTCGATCTCCAGACCGGAGACCCCAAGATCCGCGAAGCGCAGCAGATCGACCACTGCGGAGTCGTTCTTGTCCCGCGTGTCGAGCAGCAGTCGTACGGTGTGGTCCAGCCGCCCCCGGAAGTTCCGGTCGGTCGCCAGCCGCAGCCCGTGCTGGAACCACCGGTAGACCTCGCTGAGCCGGGGGTGACCATGTGCGGCGGCGACCGAGAGATACAGGCTGTTCGGCCGGAGCAGTTCGGCGATGGCCTTCTTCCGCCCGGTCAGGGAACGTCCGAAGACCACGGAGTCGCCCGTGCGCTCGTACAGGCGATTGGCCTTGCGGTCCGGATGGAAGTACAGCCATTCCTCGGTCACACGGTCGTCGTCGACGGTGAACCCGAATTCGTAGTGCACCCCGTCCAGGGCGAAATCCATACTGAACGTGCTCGGCCACGCGCCGGCGTCCTGGCGCAGCGCGAAGGGCCGCCGGGGGACACCGACCGTCGGATCCCAGCTCCGGAAGGACGAGAGCACGGCCCCGCGCATCCACTCGATCGCGTCGATGACATTGGACTTCCCGGAGGCGTTCTGACCGTAGACCGCCACGACGGGGACGACGCTGTGCTCGCCATTGGCCAGCTCGCGTTCGGCGCGTCCCGGATGGCGGTCGGAGGCGATCAGCGACAACTCCTGCTCGTCCCGCAACGACGCGTGATTGGTCACCTGGAACCGCAAGAGCACGGCAACCTCCTCCTCAAGCGCTGCAAGCTGTCGTTGAGCGGTGTTTTCCGTCAGACTTTGACGGTACCGCCCCTTTGGCGCAACAACCAGTGGCGTTCACCCTCACGAGTACTGGTCGCCAGGGATCGCCTGCGGAGACGGACACCCGTGCGGCACACTGATCGTCTTACCGGAAAGGGCGCAGCCGCGACCGGACCGCTCATCGTTCCTGCGGTCAAGCCGGAATGCACCCGCCCGAGCGCGGGACGCCCTCCGATGAGACCCGCCCGACACACCCCCGCTCCCACACAACGGATTCGTTGTTCCATGTGTCGAGGTTTCCTGGACAACGTGACCGGACCCGGTTCGGCGCGTCCTCCTCGCGCCTGGGAGGGCGATATGGGGAAGGCATCGAGGAAGAAGCGGAAACAGCGGGCGCAGGGAGCGGCGAGAGCCGTCTCAGCCGAAGCGGCGGCCGGCGATGGCCCACAGGCCCTTGGCGACGCGGCACTCGGACGGCTGCTGCGCTCGAACGAACCAGGGAAGCTCAGCCTGGCCGGCGCCTACGCTTTCGGCTACGGAGCGCTGGGTATCGCCCAACAGGAGGGGACCACTCCGTACTGGTACCAGGAGATGGACCCGTTGGACACGCTGTTCCTGGGAACGGTCTGGCCCAAATCGTTCAGTGACGAGTTCGAGTTCGCCAACGCGCGTGACGCCTGGCTTCGCCTGCTGCGCGGCACCGTGCACGGGAAGGGCATCCTGCGCTTCTTCCGCGAGGCCGTCGCGGCGAGCGAGGATCTGGGGCTCCCGGTGGACGACGGGAGGCTGATGCTGGCGCTCATCGGCCGGCTGGAAACGGCCGGACTCGACCAGCGCCGCCTGCCTCGCCGACTGCTGCCCGGTCCGGCCCTCCAGGACTGCCGTGCGGTCTTCGGGCCGTCACCGGATCTGCCGCTCCCCGACCCGCCGGTTGATGCGAAGCAGCGGGTCAAGCGCTTCTGGAAGGGCCGGGACGACAAACGGTGGGCCGATGACACACCGCAGGCCGTTCTCCGCGACGGGCTGCACCGGTTCCATGACGACGAGCTGCCGGTGAGGGAGGAATCCGGACTACTGCTGGCGGCCTTGTACGCGGCACTCCTGACGAAGCCCGGCGAGCTTCTGGAGGACATGGGCGAACATGCCTCGGCGTGGGCTTCCTCCCTGGACGAGGCATCGCCGCTGGTGCCGGTCCTCGACATCCTTATTGTCGCTCCCGAGCTGGAGATGTCCGTCTCCGAGACCCTCGGGCGCCTCTTCGCCGTACCCGCCTTCACCGAGCCGATCCCGTCGGAAGCCCTGCTCTGGACCAGTTCGCCCGGTCTCGCCCTGCCGCGACTCGCCTTCGAGCTGGGCATTCCTCAGGTGTCCGCCCTGGACGGCGTGATCACTCCGGACCTGCTGGACTGGGTGGGGATGCGAACCCGGATGCATCTGAGCGCCGTCGCTCGCGGACAGTCCGACGATCTTGAGGACACCGAAAGCGCCGACGGCTCGGACAGCACACCGCAGGAGTCGGACGACCGCTGGGCGAAGCGGCGCGAAGCCGTGCGCGACACAGTGCGGGAGAAGATCCGCAAGAAGTCCGGCGGGGCCACACCCTCGCTCCGCCGATTCGACCGTCCCGTCGAGCGCATCTGGAACGCAGATGGCAGTTCCGTGGTGCGGATATCGACGGATTCCCCACATGGACAAGAACTGAAGGAAGCCCTGGCAGGCCAGCGGGTTGCCTTCCGGGAGAAATTCGGACGCGACCCAGGGCCGGGCGACCCGTTGTTCTTTGACCCCGACGCCGACGAGCCCACCCGTCTTACCTGGGAGTACATCGACAACATGCTGCTGGACATGACGGAACGCGCGGCCGAGATGGGTATCGAACCCGCGTTTCTCCACGCCTGGCGCGAGCTGGGCTATGTGGTCACCGAGCAGAACCGGAGCACCTTCACCACCGCTGAGGTGCTCGCTTTCAGCAGAGCCGTCGCCCGACACTGGCAGGCGGGGAAATGACGGACAGAACCGAGAACCACATCAGCGGAGGTGTCTTCTTCGGTTTCGTCGTCCAGGGACGGACTGTCAACCTCACGCTGCCGGACCGCCCGGATCCCGCGCTCGCCGGACTTCCCCGGCGGTCGCCGACCTTCGCGGGGCGCCACGCCCAGCTGGAACAGACTCTCTCAGCCCTGGCGCCGCCGGCGCCGGGCGGGACGGCCGGCACGGTCATGGTGGCCGGACTGGCGGGTACGGGCAAGACCGAGCTCGTGCTCCAGGCCGCCCATAGGGCGCTCCGGGAAGAGGACTGGTTCCCCGGTGGAGTCCTCTTCGCCGATCTGCACGGCTACGACGCCGAGCGCACCGTGTCGCCGAAGCGGGCACTCGGCACCCTGCTGAGAGCACTCGGAATACCCCCGGAACACATTCCCCCCGGGATCGATGAGCGCACGTCCGTGTACCGTTCCGCGCTCGCCGCGCTCGCCGCTGCCGGACGACGGGTTCTGGTCGTCCTGGACGACGTACCCGCCAGCGACAAGGTCCACCACCTTCTGCCGAGCGACGGGAGCACGGCGACGCTCGTGTCCTCGCGGCACTCCCTCGCGGAACTGGACGCGCTGACGCTGACCTTGCGGGAACTGCCCGCCGACGAGGGGCGGGAGCTGCTGAGCGATGCCGTCCGTACAGCTCTGCCCGAGGACACGCGGGTGGCGGACGAGGCAGGCGAGGCCGAGCGGCTCGTCGCGCTGTGCGGTGGCCTGCCGCTGGCCCTGCGTATCCTGGCGTCCCTGCTGGTGGACGTGCCGCCCCGGCCGCTGTCCCACCTCCGCCGAAGTCTCGAGAACGCGCACTCCAGACTCTCCTTGCTGAGCCGGGAAGAACGTGCCGTGACCGCGGCCTTCGAACTGTCCTATCCCAGACTCACCGAAGATCAGGCCAGGCTTTTCCGGCTGATATCCCTGCACCCCGGAGCGAACTTCTCCACCGAGGCTACGGCCCAGTTGTACGGCGGAAGCATCGAGGAAACCGAACGGCTTCTGCTGGACCTGGACCGTCGGCACCTGGTCGAGTCACGAGAGCCGTTCGGTCGCTGGCAGCAGCACAGTCTCGTACGCCTCTACTCACGAAATCAGCTCATGTCCGGCGACGATTCCTGGGGCGAGGGCCTCATGCGTCTGCTCGCCTATCTCCACGAAATGACCACGCTCGCCTGTGAGACACTCTTCCACCCCACACATCCGCGATCTGTACCGGACCCCCACTTCGCCGATCGGGCAGCGGCGCTGAAGTGGCTGGAGAGCGAACGGCACACTCTGGTCGCCGCTGTTTTCTGGGCACACCGGGTCGGTGACCATCTGATGTGTGTGGCTCTTGCGGTTCCCACCGCGAATTTCCTGATGGAGACGCATTACCTGGGCGACGCCAGGTGGGTGCTGACCGCAGGTATCCGGTCGAGCCGAAAGCGGCAGGACAGTTCTCGCCAGGCTGCTCTGCTCAGCTCCCTCGGCCTGGTGCTCCGGGACATGCGCAAGCTGCGTAAATCCGTCCGTACGCACCACAGAGCCATCAGGATCTGCCGACGGCTCAAAAAACGCCGCGCCCTGGCCGGTGCGCTGAACAATCTAGGTCTCTCGCTCCACGAGCAGCGCAAGTTCGAGGAGGCCGTGGCCGCCCACACCGAAGCCGCACACCTGTTCAAGCGCGTCGACGACCGGCTCGGAGTGGCGCGTGCCCTGAGCAACACCGGCGAGACACTGATCGAGCTGGGCCGTGTGCAGGAGGCTTCCCGAACCTTCCGTAAGGCGATGAAGGTCTTCCGAAATCAGGGCGACCTCCGTTGCTACGCCCAGGCCCTGGGCGGCCTCGCCAAGGCGACGCGCAACGAGGGGAAGGCAGAGCAGGCCTTGGAACTGCACAAACGCGCGCTCGACATAACCGACGGCCTGCTCATCCCCCACGAGAGAGCGATCGGACTGTCCAACTTTGCCGACACGCTGACCACTACCGGAGAGTTCGAAGCGGCACTCACCGCGCAGCAGGAGGCCCTGGACGTCTTCCGGCGCCTGGGAGACCGCCGCGGTGAAGCCATGACCTTGGGCAACATGGCTCTCGTACGCCAGCGGCAGGGCAAGCCGAAGAAGGCCGTCGCGCTGCACACCCTCGCCCTGGAGGCGTTTCTCGAAAGCAAGGACGATCACAACCTGGCCCACGAACTCAGGAGCCTCGCGGCCACCCTTCTCCAGCAGGGCCACAACACCGAGGCCCTGGAAAACCTGGAGCTCGCCGCCGGCCTCTACCAGCAGACGGGTGACACGAAGAGCGCCGCCGACACGATCGACTACGCCAACCGGCTACGAAGGCGGATAGGAGCAGGCAGGCGACCCGCCGAGAGCCCGAGGTGATCGCTCGCGGATGAGGCACACTGGAGGTTTGGCTTATCGGAAAGGGCGCAGGCGTGACCGGACCGCTCATCGTTCAAAGCGACAAAACCCTCCTCCTGGAGGTCGACCACGAGCAGGCCGACGCCTGCCGTCGGGCCATCGCGCCCTTCGCCGAGCTGGAGCGCGCCCCCGAGCACATCCACACCTACCGGGTGACCCCCCTCGGCCTGTGGAACGCGCGGGCCGCCGGGCACGACGCCGAGCAGGTCGTGGACGCGCTCGTGGAGTACAGCCGCTACCCCGTGCCGCACGCGCTGCTGGTCGACGTCGCGGAGACCATGGCCCGCTACGGCCGGCTCACGCTCAGCAAGCACCCCGTCCACGGGCTCGTGCTGACGTCGACCGACCGCCCTGTACTGGAGGAGATCCTCCGGTCCAAGAAGATCCAGCCCCTGGTGGGCACCCGGATCGACGACGACACCGTGGCCGTGCACCCCTCCGAGCGCGGCCAGATCAAGCAGGCGCTGCTCAAGCTGGGGTGGCCCGCCGAGGACCACGCCGGGTATGTCGACGGCGAGGCCCACCCCATCGAGCTGGCCGAGGACGGCTGGGCGCTCCGCCCCTATCAGCGGCAGGCCGTCGAGGGCTTCTGGCATGGTGGCTCCGGGGTGGTCGTCCTCCCCTGTGGCGCCGGAAAGACGCTGGTCGGAGCCGGTGCGATGGCCGAGGCCAAGGCCACGACCCTGATCCTCGTCACCAACACCGTCTCCGCCCGCCAGTGGAAGCACGAGCTGGTGAAGCGGACCTCGCTCACCGAGGACGAGATCGGCGAGTACAGCGGTACGAAGAAGGAGATCCGCCCGGTCACCATCGCCACCTACCAGGTGCTGACGACCCGGCGGAAGGGGATCTACCCCCATCTGGAGCTGTTCGACTCCCGCGACTGGGGCCTGGTCGTCTACGACGAGGTGCATCTGCTGCCCGCGCCGGTGTTCAAGTTCACCGCCGATCTCCAGGCGCGGCGGCGGCTCGGTCTGACCGCCACCCTGGTGCGGGAGGACGGCCGGGAGTCCGACGTCTTCTCGCTGATCGGGCCGAAGCGCTTCGACGCGCCCTGGAAGGAGATCGAGGCGCAGGGCTATATCGCGCCGGCGGACTGTGTCGAGGTACGCGTCAATCTCACCGAGTCGGAGCGGCTCGCGTACGCGACCGCCGAGAGCGAGGAGAAGTACCGCTTCTGCGCCACCACGGCGAGCAAGCGGAAGGTCACGGAGGCGCTGGTCGCCAAGCATCGGGGCGAGCAGACGCTGGTCATCGGGCAGTACATCGACCAGCTGGACGAGCTGGGTGAGCATCTGGACGCGCCCGTGATCAAGGGTGAGACGTCCAACGCCCAGCGGGAGAAGCTGTTCGAGGCGTTCCGGCAGGGGGAGATCTCGGTACTCGTGGTCTCGAAGGTCGCGAACTTCTCCATCGACCTTCCGGAGGCGACGGTCGCCATCCAGGTCTCGGGCACCTTCGGCTCCCGGCAGGAGGAGGCGCAGCGGCTCGGGCGGGTGCTCCGCCCCAAGGCCGACGGGCACGAGGCCCGCTTCTACTCGGTCGTCGCGCGGGACACGATCGACCAGGACTTCGCGGCGCACCGCCAGCGGTTCCTGGCGGAGCAGGGATACGCGTACCGGATCATGGACGCGGACGAGCTGTTGACGTAGGGATACGGGCAGGGGCGTCCGGGGCGTCGTCAGCGGCGCCGGACGCCCGCGTCCTCCGCGTACTCACCGAGGACGGCCACGCTGAACAGGGTGCCCATGAACACCTTGACCGCCTGGAACGGGCCGCTCGCCCGGTTGGGCGTGTGGTTGTCCGCGTCGGTGCGCTGGGTGGTGTGGACGCTGGGGCTGAAGGTCGCTGTGGTCATGTATCCATCGTCGTTTTCCGGCCCCCGGGAAACATCGGCCCACGGACGGAAACGGCTCTCCCTGCCTCTACGACCACAGGCATAGGGGTTCCTCCCGGGGGGCGGCACCTGAGGATGAGGCCCGCATCCTCCCTCCCGCCGACAACCGCGTGGCACGAGATCCCGTCCCCTGGCTAGAATCGCCGGTCTTGCCCGCCTCCTGTTCGAGGAGCGCCGCCGCCCGGACGGAAACCGGCCGGCCCCCCACGCCCGTGCACCAGCTTGGAGGCCGATCCGTGTCCGCGCTCGATCCCACCCCTCTGACCAGCACAAACGATCCGCTGAGCCGGGAGCGTGGCCATCTGGCCGCGTCCCGTTCCGCGCTGCGCACCATGCGGGAACAGGTCGCCGCCCTCAACCTCGCCGACGTCACCGCCAACTGGGTCAACGCGGCGGTACTTGAGTCGCAGATCGAGAACCGCATCAAGGAGCTGGCGGACCTCACCCACACGCCCCTCTTCTTCGGCCGCCTGGACTACCTGCCCGGCGCCCGCCGCGACGGCGACCAGGACCCCCTGGGCCCGGACGCGGACACCGCCACGGCCACGGACGCCGGCGGGGACGGGGACGGGGACGACGAGGGCCATCGCTTCTACATCGGCCGCCGCCATGTCCACGACGCCGACGGCGACCCCATGGTGATCGACTGGCGTGCCCCCGTCTCCCAGCCCTTCTACCGCGCCTCCCGCAAGGACCCGCAGGGCGTCGATCTGCGCCGCCGGTTCGGCTACACCGGCGGCGAGTTGACCGCGTACGAGGACGAGAACCTCACCGACCCCATGGAGCACGACCGCACCAGCCGGCTGCTCCAGGCCGAGATCGAACGCCCCCGCGTGGGCCCCATGCGCGACATCGTCGCCACGATCCAGCCCGAGCAGGACGAGATCGTACGGTCGGGACTCGCCGGGACGGTCTGCGTCCAGGGCGGCCCCGGCACCGGGAAGACCGCCGTCGGCCTGCACCGGGTCGCCTACCTCCTCTACGCCCACCGCGAGCGCCTCGCCCGCACCGGCACCCTCGTCATCGGCCCCAACCGCTCCTTCCTCCACTACATCGAGCAGGTTCTGCCCGCGCTGGGCGAACTCGCCGTCCAGCAGGCCACCGTGGACGATCTCGTCGCCCACGTCGACGTACGCGGCACCGACGACGCGACCGCCGCCGTCGTCAAGGGCGACGCCCGCATGGCGACCGTGCTCCGCCGCGCCCTCCGCTCCCATGTCACCGCCCCCACCGAGCCCGTCGTCGTGGTCCGGGGCTCCCGGCGGTGGCGGATCCCCGCGTACGAACTCGCCGAGATCGTGGAAGAGTTGCAGGGCCGGGACATGCGGTACGGGGCCGCCCGCGAGGCCCTGCCGCAGCGGATCGCGCACGCCGTCCTCGTCCGCATGGAGGAGTCCGGCGAGGCCCCCGACGACCGCGTCCAGGACGCCGTCGCCCGCAACCCCGCCGTGAAGGCCGCCGTCAAGACGATCTGGCCGCCCGTCGACCCCGCCAAACTGGTGCTCCGCCTCCTCTCCGACGCCGACTTCCTCGCCGAACACGCCGACGGCGTGCTCACGGCAGACGAACAGCGCTCCGTCCTGTGGGCGAAGCCCGCCCGGAGCCCTCGTTCCGCGAAGTGGTCACGGGCCGACGCCGTCCTCATCGACGAGGCCCGTGACCTGGTGGAACGTACGCACTCACTGGGCCATGTCGTCCTGGACGAGGCCCAGGACCTCTCCCCCATGCAGTACCGGGCTGTCGGCCGCCGCTGCTCCACCGGCTCCGCCACCGTCCTCGGCGACCTGGCCCAGGGCACCACGCCGTGGGCCACCGGCAGCTGGGCCGAGGCCCTGAGCCATCTCGGCAAGCCGGAAGCGCTGGTGGAAGAGTTGACGGCCGGCTTCCGCGTACCGCGCGAAGTGATCGCGTACGCCTCCCGGCTGCTGCCGCACATGTCCCCCGGGCTGACCGAGGTCAGCTCGGTCCGGGAGTCCCCCGGTTCCCTGGAGATCCAGCACATCGCCGACGCGGACGCCCAGGTCACGGCGGTCGTCGCCGCCTGCGAGGAGTCCCTGCGGCACGAGGGCTCGATCGGCCTGATCGCCGCCGACGACCGCATCCCGGAGCTGGCGAAGGCCCTGGCCGCCGCCGGTCACTCCCCGATCGCCCCCGGCGAGGAGACCACCGCCGACTCCCGGCTGACCCTGGTGCCGGTGTCCCTGGCGAAGGGTCTGGAGTACGACTACGTGGTCCTTGCCGAACCCGCCGCCGTGGTCGCGGGCGAACCGGACGAGCGGACGGGGCTGCGACGCTTGTACGTGGCCCTGACCAGGGCCGTTTCCGGTCTTACGGTGGTGCACGCGGAGCCGCTGCCGGAGCAGCTGGGTTAGCGCGGGCCGGTCAGTGCCGGGGGTCGGTCTCCGCCCCCGGCTCACCGGCATCCGGGCCCGGGGGGTTCTTCCAGTACGGCCGGCAGGTGGTGGTCTTCGACTGCATGAGCACCCCGTAGATGACGTCCTGGAAGAACTTCCGCTCCTTGCCGCCCTCGGCGTAGATGCCCGGCGCCAGGTCGCGCCGGGTCGGCACGGTGATCAGGACGTTGTCCCCGGCACCGTAGTCCTGGCGCCCCTCGGTGATCGCGGGGTCGACCAGATCCAGCTCGACCCGCTGCTTCCCCCCGTCCGGCTTGATCCACTTGGTGATGTCCAGGGTGAGCAGGATCCGCCCCTTCTCGGGGGCGTCGCGCACGGAGACGATGTCGCCCTCGGCGATGAGACGGGCACAGGCGACGCCCTCCGCGTCGCTCTGGCTCATGCTGCCGGCCGCCCCTTTGTCCTCACGCGCCGCCGAGGAGTCCCCGGCGGCCTTCGCCTGGCCACCGGCCCCGTCTCCCGGTCCGGATCCGTTGTAGGCCACCAGACCGATCACCAGCGCGGCGGCCGCCGCGACCACGCCGCCGCCGAAGAACATCCCGCGCCGCCGCGACCGCCTGCGCGCGTCCAGCGACACCACCGGCGCCGGCGGTACCACCGGGGTCAGTTCGAAGACCGACCCCAGGTCCTTGCGCGCCGCCTCGTCCCCGATCATCCCGAGCGCCAGCCGCAGCCGTTCCAGCTGCTGCTCAGAGAGTTCGTCCGATCCCGAATGTCCGCTCATGCCGTCTCCTCCTCCATCCCGGCCGTCAGTACGGTACGGAGCGCGGCGCACGCCTTGTGCAACCGGCTCTTCACCGTGCCCTCGGGGAGGGCCAGCAGCCGTGCGATCTCCCGTACGGGCAGGTCCGCGTAGTAGCGCAGAACGAGCGCCTGCCGCTGGTTCGCGGTCAGCCGCGCCAGGGCGTCGGCGACCGAGAGCGCCAGTGTCCGGTGCTCCTGCGGGTGCTCGACCGGCGGCCGCACGGACCACCGGGCCGCGAGCCGCTCCCGCAGCCCGGACTCCCGGCGGCGCTCCCGGTGCCAGTCCATCGCCACCCGCGAGGCGACCACGGCCGACCAGGCACGTTCATCCCTGATCCCGCCGTCGCCACCCTTGCGGGCGCGCTCCTCCAGGAGCTTGAGCCGTACCTGCTGTACGCCGTCGTCCAGCTCATTCCAGGGGAGCCCGCTCATCAGCAGCACGGCACGAAGCCGGCCGGTGTCCTCGGTCTCCTCCGGAGCCGTCGGTCCGGCCGCCCTCGACCGGGTGCCGCGTAGTCCGCGCATCCTTCGCCCTTCCCGTTTCCCCTACGACGGAGCCGCCCCCGAAAACGTTCACTGACGTTTTCGGGGGCGGCTTCGTTCATCGCTGGACGGACCTCAGGCCCATGGGGTGGCCTCAGGGGGCTCAGGCTCAGGGGCAGTTCGTGTTCTGCTGGGTGAACTTGCGGGCCACCGGACCGGGCGTGACGCTGTTCAGCACGGTCACCAGGGCGGTCGAACTCTTGCCCTTCATGAAGTCCTTCAGCGGCCGTTCCTGGATGGGCGGAACGATGGGCAGCGCCTTGGCGGCCGCTCCGGTGACCGGCTGCGCGGGCGTGACGGTGCCCTCATTCTCACCGTTGCCGATGATGCCGCCTTCGAACGCGACCTCGGAGCCGCCGCCGAGCCCGATCCAGCCGGCGGGGGTGGTGCCGTCCTCCCCGCACTGCGCTGCCTGCCAGGCGATGGCCATGATGTAGGTGTGTCCGGGCTCGACGCGCGGCTGGCCGTGGATCGCCATCTCCCGGCGGTTCACCAGGTCACCGTTCTTGAACTGCCAGCCGGCGGCCGAGTACTGCCAGGATGTGGGGGCGGGCTGGGCGACCCCGGTCCGGGACCACAGCACGTTGTTCACGGACAGGTTCACGTTCCGGCCGATGACGCCCTCACCACGGGCGATCTCCTCGGGGGTCGCGGGGACCTCCGTCGCGGACGTGGCGGTGACCGAGACGACGTGGTCCGCGTACGCCACCCACTCCTCGGCGGTCTCACTGGGCAGACGGTCGATGCCGTGGACCTCGATGGGCCCGCTCGCGTCGATGGTGCGGTCCTCGGAGCTGGACAGGGCGTTCGTGCCCGTGAGCAGAGTCGCGGTCAGCGCGGCCACGGCGATCGTCGCGCCGCCGGCTGCCAGGTAGGTACGGCGTTGCATGGGTCCCCCTCGATCAGTATGCGGCGTTGATGTTGTCGCGGTTGTTGGCCCCGAGGCCGGCACCGGACGGAACCGGAGTCTGCATGCAGCCGAGCCGGCTGTCGTTCTGCCGCAGCCGGGGAGCGGCCTGCGCGCCGTGGGTCAAGCCCACCGCGTGGCCCGTCTCGTGGCAGGAGATCCCGTAGCTGTAGTTGCCGGGACGGATCCGGATGTACGCCTGGTCGCACTTGGACGAGGTCACCGCGTCGTTGCACCAGGCCATGCCCAGCACGTTCGACCCGAGGTTGCGCGTGCCCTCCTGGTAGATGATGTCCGTCTCAGCGCTGCCGGAGAAGCTGGGCGACGAGTCGTAACTCGTGTTCAGCTGCGTCGGGTTGTACTCGTTCGCCATCACACTGTTGACCGTGGCCTTGTCGCCGGCCTCCAGCATGTTGTCGCCGGAGCTGTCACCGTAGTAGGTCACATCGGTGTTGTCGGTCAGACAGAGCCCGCCGTTCGCGTCGGGCTCGCTGCCCTCGTCTATACAGCGCGGGCTGTAGTTGGCGGTCGGGACGATGTTGTCGGTCACGGCCGCGTAGGCCACTCCCGAACCGATCCCCAGCGTCAGCACCGACGCGGCGAGAGCCACCGGAGCCAGGACCCGGCGGCGCCTGCTGGCCCGCTTTTCCGTCTTCGCCTCAAGCAACGGACTCCTCCAGTTCTCCACGGGGCAGTGGCTACGGCCCCAAGGTCGAGCGGGATCGTAGGCAGGTCCGAGTCTGTGAGTCTCCTGTGACTTCCTGGGAAGCGGAACGGGTCAACTCCCTTTTGCTCACTGCCCGGAGGCAATCACGGGAGGCGATCGACTCTTTGTCATGATCGCGCCCAGTTGGCGGGGGCGCTTCGCGACGGAGCGTGCGCGAGGGCCAGAAGTTACCCGTGATGTGATCACGCAGTGATGACACGGTGATTACATGTGGTCACAGAACAGCCCCGCCGGGATGATTGTCCTGGCGGGGCTGTGGGTATCTGGCGGCGCCGGCGGGCTACAGGGCGGCCTCGCGGGCGAGGGTCACGAGGCCGGTGAAGGCAGTGGCGGAGAGCATCAGGACCGGGCCGGTGGGGCACTTGCTGTCCCGAACCGGGACGACACCCTGGGAGTGAGCGTGAGCCGGGGCCCACTCCACACAGTTGCCGCCGCCATTGGTGCTGTACGAGGACTTGACCCCGCACCCGGGTGCAGCGCGGCGGGCGGCTCCCCCGGCCCGCCCTTCCTGCCCAGGGCCGGGGATCCCGGGCCCCGGCCGCCTATCCCCGCACCTGCGGCCGGGGCCCGACCTGCCTCTCTTCGGCCGGAGGGCACAACAATGGCCGAGTCCGAAAGGCAGGGGTACGGTGTATTTGTGGCCGGGGCGAACTGAGGTCGCCCCGGCCACGGTTACGCCGAATTCTCCGCGAAAAACTCGAAGGCCACCCTGTGCGCGCATGATTTCTCTGCACGCACAGGGTGGCCTTCACACCCGGTGGCCGCTCAGGAAACGACGGCCGGCGCGGGGAGCGGCGCGATCTCGCGGTCGAAGAATGTCATGAAGTCCTCGCCACGCTCGTAGAGGACGTCGAATCCGGTGGCGGTCTCCTCGATAGCCGTCCGGTCCGTGTACCGATTCGCTCCGGCGGCGTTGCCCTCGTCGTCGTAGACGACCCCGAACATGACTTCGTCGCCGAGGATCACGACCTCGGGTACGGGATGTTCCTTCTCAAGGTCCGCGATGTTCCGGGCGTCCATCACCCGGATCTCGTTCCCCAGCTCCACCTGGAGCCGGAGCACGTGCAGTTCCCACTGGACATAGGGAGTGACGGGGAACTCCACGACGCGCAGCCGCCGGGTCAGGACACCGAGTTCGCCGGTCTTCCGGAACTGCTCGGTGTAGACGGGGCGCTTCTCCTCGATCAGCGAGAGGGCCTCGTCCCACCTTCCTTCGGCGAAGGCTTCCCAGCTCGCGAATCCCCGCTCCTGAAAATGCTGTCCGCGCTCCAGCTTGCGCATGTCGGTGATACCGCTGCCGTGGACCCGGTAGAAGTCCGCATGGTAGTCGGGACGGGCCAGTCGTTCGGATTCACTCCGATGGAACGAATCAAACACTGGGGATGTCCGGCTTCGCGGCGACCATCATGCGGCGCGGAATGACGACGAGACGCTCGTCCGAACCCACCGAGACACCCGGCGGCAGGGACTTCCCGAGGGATTCCGTCAGATCCCGGCCGATGACGGCGACGTCCCCGTTCTCCAGCTCCCAGATATCGGGGCAGTCGGGCCCATCGGTGGTGGCTCCCAATTCCTGGGGTGATTTACCAAGACGCTTCTTGAATCCTGTCGTCGGATCCGCTTCCCACGGCCTGGCCATAGCGCTCCCTCCCTTGCGGCATAGAACGTCAGCAACGCTAGCAAGCCGACAGTGGGCGTGACCAGGCCGGACATCAAATCACGGCAGAAAATCGACATGCTTCTGGCATATGCCAGACGTTGAAGACCGCTGAATCGTTTTGTTGCCCGCTCGACCCGACGATGCGACTATACTCGTCCGGTCACAATGGAGTGATCACATCAACTCCCGATGTGGGAGCATTATCCGATGCATCTGCACGTGAAAATGGCGGGAAAATTCGGTTGGGGGAACGCGTGGATCCGGAGTTAACCTTGCTCGCCCAGACAGCTGGGGCCACGGTGATCACGTTGATGACAACGGACGCCTGGGAGCGGTCACGTGAGGGAATCGTCCGGTTGTGGCGGCGAGTGCAGCCCCACCGGGCCGAACTCGTCGCGGCCGAATTGGACGCGAGCCAGGAGGACGTCGTACGGGCCGACACGGCCGACGACGAGGAGACGCTGAACGAACTCCGCCTGCAATGGCAGGGGCGGCTGCGACGGCTGCTCGCCGATCAGCCCGAGGCGGTCGAGGCCCTCCGCGATCTGCTGGACGAGCTGCGCCCCGAGGGCGCCGAGGAGGCCGGAGCCCCGTCGGCGATCACCCAGCGCGCCACCGCGTCCGGCAGCGCCCGGATCTACCAGGCCGGGGGCGACCAGCACATCCACGAGCGATGAGAGGGCCGATGGACGGCCGTGCCGAGGGCGACGGCCGAGTCTACCAGGCCCAGGGCGACCAGCACATCAGCGAACACCACCATCACTACGGCGCCGGTGAGGCGGCCCCCGCGCCGGCGGGCCCCGACTCTGTGCGCCGTCCGGCGATCGGCCGAACGCCCGTGGTGCTGCGCGACCGCTCCGAAGTGCTGGAACGCCTGACGGCGAGTGTCACGGCCGGAGGTGGTGAGGTCCTTGTCCTCCATGGCATGGGCGGCTGCGGCAAGACAGCCGTCGCCCACGCGTTCTTCCAGTCCGTGACCGGGGCACAGGGCCGGATCGGTCTCTGGGTCACCGCCTCCGACCGGGCGAGCCTCCGTGCCGGCATGCTCGCCGTCGCCGCCGATCGCGGCGCCCATGACGCTGAACTGCTGGCCGCGCGGAACGGTTTACGGCCGGCCGCCGACCTCGTCTGGGAACGGCTCGACCGGTCCGCCGAGCCCTGGCTGCTCGTCCTCGACAACGCGGACGATCCGCAGATCCTCCGGGACGGCAGCTGGCTCCGCAGCAGCCCGCGCGGAGTGGTCGTGGTCACCACACGCCGGGCGGCGGCCCGCTGGTGGCCGGGGGCCGAGCTGGCGCACATCGGAGTCCTGCCGCGCGAGGACGCCGCCCAGGTTCTCTGCGATCTGGCGCCGGAGAGCGGCACGAGGGAACAGGCGGCCGAGGTCGCGGACCGGCTCGGCCGGCTGCCCCTCGCCCTCACTCTCGCGGGCGGCTTCCTCTCCCACCAGGTGCTCGATCCCTGGACGATGGACGCCTACGGACGCCACCTCGAAGAGGGGGAGCGCGTTCGACTCATCGACCAGGGAGCTGATGTCTTGTCCGAGGAGAACCCGCGCCACTTGGTCGGCCGGACCTGGCAGCTGACCCTTGACGCGTTCGAGGCACGTGGACTGCCCGAGGCGGTCGCGTTGCTGAGGCTGCTGGCGCGGCTCGCACCCGAGCCACTGCCGCTTTCCCTGTTGAACCGTCCCGAGATCAGTGCCGTCCTGCCGCAGACACGCACCGAGACCGCGCTGCGCGCGCTGCTCGACCAGTCGCTGACCGAGCTGATCGACGCGGGCACGCGGTGCGTCCAGAGCCATGGGGTGCTGCTCGACAGTGTCGCCGCCGCGACGCCGCCGGAGAAGGTCGCCGTCCTCGACACGACAGCAGCCCGGCTGCTCGACGCGGCGGTCCCGGCGGTGCCCGACGCCGGGCCGTACGACCCCCGGCTTCGGCTGTACGCGCCCCACGCGCTCGCGCTGCTGCGGCAGTCCCGGGAGCCCGGGACCACGGGCGATGTCCTGGCCGTGGCGACCCGGCTGGCCGTCGCGCTGCACCGGACCGGGGACTATCCCGCCGCGTGGGAGACCTCCCGTACGGCAGCGGCTCTCGCCGAGCGGACTCTCGGCAGCGAGCACCGGCTCGTGCTGGCCGCGCACTCGCGGGCCGGGCGGGCGCTGTTCCGGCTGGGGCGGTACGAGGAGGCCGAGGCGGTGTTGCGGCGGGTGCGGGCCGTACAGGAGCGGCTGTTCGGGGGCGGGGATCCGGACACCCTGGACAGTGGGCACGGGCTCCAGCTCGTCACCGGGAATCTCGGCAGGCGGGAGGAGAGTCTCGCGCTCCTGCGGGACACGGTCGAGGGGCGGCGGGCGGCGCTGGGGGCCGGGCATCCGCTGACGCTCCGGTCCCGGTCCAGCATGCTCGCGGCGCTGGGCGCCGACGAGTTGGCCGACGAGGAGGGCGGAGCCCTGCTCGACCTGCCGTCGGAGTGCGCGCGGCGGCTCGGTCCCGAGCACACCGTCACCCTGGGCGCGCGGCACAACCACGCGCGGGCCCTGACCGTCCTCGGGCGGCACGACGAGGCGGACGCCGGGATCCGGTCGGTGATCACGGAGTACGACCGCCGCTTCGGCCCCGACTACCCGATTGCTCTGGCGGCGCGGCAGCTCCTCGCCCGTATCGAGCACCAGCGGGGGCGGACGGACGCGGCTGTCGAGCTGATGCGGGACGTCGTGGCGCGGCGGGAGGCCGGGCTGGGGCCGGATCATCCGTTCACGGTGGCGGGCAGGAGGCAGCTGGCGGAGTTCGGGGCGGGCGGGCCGCGTACCGCCGGGTAGGGCCTCGGCCCGGGGACCTGGGGCGGGCGGCCCTCCGAGCGAACGGGGGACGCGGAACCGCCCGACCCCCGGTGCGCGGTGGGTACGGGCGGTTCCGGCCGGCGGTCACCCCTTCGGCTGGGTGAAACGGATCCGGTTGCCGAACGGGTCGCGGAGTCCGCAGTCGATGCCGTAGGGGCGCTCCGTGGGGGGCTCGGTGAACTCGACACCCTGGGCGAGCAGCGTCTCGTACGTCTTCCGGCAGTCATCCGTGGCGAGGATGAGCCAGCCGCCCATCGCTCCCTTGGTGACGAGGTCGCGGACCTGCTCCGCCGTCTCGTCGGACATGGCCGGGGCGCCGGGCTTCTCCAGCAGGATCTGGCGCTCGGGGTGGCCGGGGACGTGGACGGTCAGCCAGCGCATGAAGCCCATGTCGAGGTCGGTGTTGACCTCAAGGCCCAGCTTGCCGACGTAGAAGTCGAGGGCTTCGTCCTGGTCCAGGACGTAGACGGCGGAGTGTGTGATCGCGTTGAACATGACTCTTACGGTAGTGAGCGCGACGGGCGAAAACTTATCCAGAACTGATCAGTTGGCGGGCCGGGTCCACGCCATCGTGAAGCAGGTCGGCACGGCCGCGCGTGCCGCTGCCGTCCGCTTGCGGTACTCGCGGGGCGAGTGGCCGACGATGTCGCGAAAGGTGCGGCTGAAAGTGCCCGTACTGCCGAAGCCGACCGCGAAGCAGATGTCCGTGATACTGCGGTCGCTGTCGCGGAGCAGGGACATCGCGCGCTCGACGCGGCGGCGCTGGAGATAGCGGTGGGGGGTCTCGCCGAAGGTGGCCCGGAAGGT
Source organism: Streptomyces yaizuensis (assembly GCF_034961445.1). NCBI lineage: Bacteria > Bacillati > Actinomycetota > Actinomycetes > Kitasatosporales > Streptomycetaceae > Streptomyces > Streptomyces yaizuensis. Next base: position 60,273 of record NZ_BSBI01000010.1, on the reverse strand, counting down.
GCGGTTGAAGTGGGCCTCGGAGACATGGGCGATCCGGGCCAGGGCGGGGATGTCCAGCGGGTCGGCGTAGGCCCGGTCCATGGCGTCCCGGGCCCGGAGCATCCGGCGGTTGCTGTCCTCGGTGGCGCGGCTCACGCCGTCATCCCACCACGGATCGCCGTGTGACGCGGTGCCCCGTTCGTCATGGCCCGCTCGTCCTGCCCCGCTCGTCATAGCCCGTTCGTCCTGCGGCGGTCCCCCCTTTCCATGTACTTGCCCCACCAGGTATCTTGCATTGCATGGAACCAGGTGATTCGACCAAGCAGGCCCGGGCCGCCGCCCAGCTGCGCAAAGGGGTCCTGGAGTACTGCGTACTCGCCCTGATGCGGGACCGGCCCCGCTACGGCGTGGAACTCCTCCACGCCCTGGAGGAATCCGGCGCGCTGGCCACCAGCCAGGGCACGGTCTACCCCCTGCTGTCCCGGCTCCGCCGCGACGACCTGGTCACCACCACCTGGCAGGAGTCCGTCTCCGGCCCGCCCCGCCGCTACTACGCGCTCACCGACAGCGGCCGGGCCGCGCTCGACGAGTTCACCCGCGTCTGGCCCGGCTTCCGCGACGCCGTCGACGCCTTCCTGACCACCCCGCACCCCGCCACCGGAGACCCCGCATGAAGACCTCTGCCGACGCCGTACACGACTACCTCTCCGCCGTCGAGCGCGAGGCCTCCGCGCTCCCCGCCGACCGCCGCCAGGAACTCCTGGCCGACCTCGCCGAACACATAGAGGTGACGCGCGCCGAACGCCCCGGCACCGCGGTCAACGAGGTCCTGACGGCGCTGGGAGACCCCCGTACGATCGCGGCGACGGCCCTGGCCGAGATGGAGAACGGGCCCGCCGGGGACCCGGGGCGGGGCGGCATGGGCGCGCCCGCGCGGCGCGGCAAGGTGCACCCCCTGGTCCCGATCCTGATGACCACGCTCTCGCCGCCCGCGATCATGCTCCTGTCCGAGCACCCCAGCTCCCTGCTCGCGGTCCTGGTCCGCCTCACCGGCGCGGTGCTTCTGTGCACCTCGGTGTACTGGACCGCCCTTCAGAAGACCGTCGGCGTGCTGCTCACCCTCATCCTGCCGACCACCGTCTTCGTCACCTGGAACCTGATCTCGGGCCACCAGGCGGAACCGGTCCCGGCCCTCCTGGGCAACCTGGGATCGCTCGTCCTGATCGCCGGCACGGCGGTGTGGCTCTGGCGGGTCCGCCGCGCCTGAGCCGGGCCGCCGGGGACTGTCAGTGGCGGGCGGTTGACTGGTGACATGGAGATCTCCGCATTCGCCGACCGCTTATGGAAGTCGCTCGCCCAGGACCCGCCCGCCCGGGGAGCGCCGAAGGTGTACGAGGCTCCGGAGGGTACGAGCCTGGCGGAGCTGGTCGCCGAGGTCGGCCGGCTGGCGGGGCGGCCGCGGGACATCGCCAGGGACGGATTCACCGATCCGTCGCTCACCGGGCGCACCGGGCTGCCGCTCACCGAGGCGTTCGGGGACGAGCTGCTGGAGCTGCGGGGGTGGGCCCGCAGGGCGCACTGGTTCGGGTGCGGTCTGGTGGCCCGGCCCCCGGGGGCGCGGGTGGTCCTCGTGGTCGCCCGGCGGGAGGATCCCGCGGCGGCCGGGGTCCCGGCGGACGCCTCGTGGGCGGGGAAGCTGCGTGCCGTCACCGGCTGGGAGCCGATGGGGCCGCCGACGGTCGACTGGGACGCCGTCGAGGCCGAGCTGGGCACCGCGCTGCCGGGCGACTACAAGGAGATCGCCGACCTCTTCGGGGAGGGCTCCTTCGACGAGTACGTCGATCTGATCGTTCCCGGCGATCCGCATCTGGGGCTGGTGGGCTGGGTCAGGAGCTACGCGAGGCACCCGGATCTGTGGCAGCCGTACAGCGTCCACCCGGCGCCGGGCGGGCTGCTGCCCTGGGGGGCGTCCGAGCAGGAGATCGACTTCGTGTGGCGGACGGGAGCGGAGGACCCCGACGACTGGCCGGTGTACGTGCACTCCTACGACGAGTGGCAGCGGTTCGACTGCGGCACGGGCGAGTTCCTGGTGCGCATGCTCACGGATGAGACCTTCGGTTTTCCCACGAGCCGCCTCGCCGGCCACTACTTCACACCGTACGAACTCTGATACTTCGGGACGCCGGGACGCCGGGACGTTGGGACGTTGGGATGCCGGGACGCCGCGACTCCTGAACGGGAAACGGTCGGGCCGATACCCCCCCGGGGGTCTCGGCCCGCCCGGCGCAGGAACCTTTCGGCGCCGCTCGGACCCTCAGGCGTCCAGCGTCTCGCGCCACTCGCGGACCGCCGCCGCGTCCACCGGGCCCGACCAGCCCTGCGGGCGGGCCGCGCCGCCGATGTGGAAGCCGTCGATGCCGGCCGCCAGGAGTTCGGGGAGGTGGTCGAGCCGGAGGCCGCCGCCGACGAGGATGTGGGCGCGGTAGCCCGGCTCGCCCTGGCGGGCGGCCTCGGCGAGGAGCGTGGGCAGGCCCGCGTCCACCCCGGCCGCCGCGCCGGCGGTCAGATAGGTGTCCAGGCCGGGCAGGTCGGCGAGGAGCTTGCGGAGCCCGTCCCGGTCCGCCGCGCGGTCGATCGCCCGGTGGAAGGTCCAGGAGCAGCCGTTGATCTCGGCGATCAGCCGCTCCACGGTGACCAGGTCGGGGTTGCCGTCCCGGTCCAGGAAGCCGAGCACGAACGCGTCCGCGCCCTCCGCGCGCAGCTCGCGTGCCGCGCGCACCAGCTTCTCCACGTCGTCGTGCGACCCGGCGGAGAAGCCGTCGGTGAGTCGCAGCATGACCCGCAGCGGGATGTCCACGGCCGCGCGGATGCGCCCGAAGGTCTCGCGGGAGGGCGTCAGGCCGTCGGCCGCCATGTCCGTGACCAGCTCCAGCCGGTCCGCTCCGCCGGACTGCGCCGCGATGGCGTCCGCCGCATCCAGGGCGATCACCTCCAGGACCGCACGATTGCTCATGGGAACCCCATTCCTCCTGGAAAACGAAGTGCTGCGATGCACAGGTCGACGTACAGGTCTAGTCCAATGCCAACCCTAGTGCGCACGCACGGCGAGCGCATCACCGCGCCGGGGAAGAAGCGGGATGATCCGGACGGGTTCCCCGCGCACGGGCGCCCGGGCCGGGGGAATGGGGTGCGACACTTGCGTTCCATACCTAGAGGGGGTATACATGAGTTCAGACAGGGATACCCCCTAGGGGTATGAAGGCCGGACCGGGGAGGAACCGTGGCGCACGCAGCCACCCACCAGGAAGTAGAACTCGCCATCGGCGGGATGACGTGCGCCTCCTGCGCGGCGCGCATCGAGAAGAAGCTCAACCGCATGGAGGGCGTGGAGGCCACGGTCAACTACGCCACCGAGAAGGCCAAGGTCAGCTTCGCCGAGGGCGTCTCCGTCCAGGACCTCATAGGGACCGTCGAGAAGACCGGCTACAGCGCCGCCCCGCCCAAGCCGAGGACGCCCGCCCCCGCCGCGCCCGGCGAGGCGGCGGACGGGGAGCCGGAGGAGGACGACCACGAGCTGCGGACCCTGCGCGAGCGCATGATCACCGCCGTGGTCCTCTCCGTCCCGGTCATTGCGATGGCGATGATCCCGGCGCTCCAGTTCCAGTACTGGCAGTGGCTCTCCCTGACCCTCGCCGCCCCGGTCGTCGTCTACGCGGGCTGGCCCTTCCACAAGGCCGCGTGGACCAACCTCAAGCACGGCGCGGCCACCATGGACACCCTGGTGTCGGTGGGCACGTCGGCGGCGTTCGCCTGGTCCCTGTACGCGCTCTTCTGGGGCCACGCCGGAATGCCCGGCATGACCCACCCCTTCGAGCTGACGATCTCCCGCTCCGACGGCGCGTCCAACATCTATCTGGAGGCCGCGGCCGGAGTCACCGCGTTCATCCTCGCCGGCCGGTACTTCGAGGCCCGCTCCAAGCGGAAGGCCGGGGCCGCGCTCCGCGCCCTGATGGAGCTGGGCGCCAAGGAGGTCACCGTCCTGCGCGACGGCCAGGAGGTCCGGATCCCGACCGCCGAACTGAAGGTCGGCGACCACTTCCTGGTCCGCCCCGGCGAGAAGATCGCCACCGACGGTGTCGTGGTCGAGGGCTCCTCCGCCGTGGACGCCTCCATGCTCACCGGCGAGTCCGTGCCCGTCGAGGTCGCCCCCGGCGACGCCGTCACCGGCGCCACCCTGAACGCCGGCGGCCGCCTGGTGGTCGAAGCCACCCGCGTCGGCGCCGACACCCAGCTCTCCCGCATGGCCAAGCTGGTCGAGGACGCCCAGAACGGCAAGGCCGCCGCCCAGCGGCTCGCCGACAAGATCTCCGGCATCTTCGTCCCGATCGTGATCCTGCTCGCCCTCGGCACCCTGGGCGTCTGGCTCGCCACCGGCGAGGGCTGGGCCGCCGCCTTCACCGCGGCGGTCGCCGTACTGATCATCGCCTGCCCCTGCGCCCTCGGCCTGGCCACGCCCACCGCTCTCATGGTCGGCACCGGCCGCGGCGCCCAGCTCGGCATCCTGATCAAGGGCCCCGAGGTCCTGGAGTCCACCCGCAGGGTCGACACCGTCGTCCTGGACAAGACCGGCACCGTCACCACCGGAAAGATGACCCTGCTCGGCGTGCACACCGTCACCGGCACCACCGAGAACGAGGTGCTGCGCATCGCCGGCGCCCTGGAGAACGCCTCCGAGCACCCCATCGCCCAGGCCGTCGCCGCCGGAGCCCGGGAGCGCACCGGTTCGGCGCTGCCCACCCCCGAGGACTTCGCGAACGTCCCCGGACTCGGCGTCCAGGGCATCGTCGAAGGACACGCCGTGCTCGTCGGCCGCGAGAAGCTGCTCGCGGAGTGGGAGATCCACCTGCCCGAGTCGCTGCTCACGGCGAAGCGGGAGGCCGAGGCCGGCGGGCGCACCGCCATCGCGGTGGCCTGGGACGGCGAGGCCCGCGCGGTCCTGGAGGTCGCCGACGCGGTCAAGGACACCAGCGCCGAGGCGATCAAGCGGCTGCGGGCCCTCGGGCTCACCCCCATCCTGCTGACCGGCGACAACAAGGCCGTGGCCGAGGCCGTCGCCGCCGAGGTCGGCATCGACGAGGTCATCGCCGAGGTCATGCCCGAGGACAAGGTCGACGTCGTCAAGCGGCTCCAGGACGAGGGCCGGAGCGTCGCGATGGTCGGCGACGGCGTCAACGACGCCGCCGCGCTCGCCCAGGCCGACCTGGGGCTGGCGATGGGCACCGGCACCGACGCCGCGATCGAGGCCGGCGACCTGACCCTGGTCCGCGGTGACCTGCGGGCCGCCGCCGACGCCATCCGGCTGGCGCGCCGGACGCTCGGCACCATCAAGGGCAACCTGTTCTGGGCCTTCGCCTACAACGTGGCCGCCCTGCCGCTCGCGGCCCTGGGGCTGCTCAGCCCGATGATCGCGGGTGCGGCGATGGCCTTCTCCTCGGTCTTCGTGGTCGGCAACAGCCTCCGGCTCCGCCGCTTCAAGGCCGCCGCGTAAAGGGGTGGCCGACAGGCAGGGCGGATGAGCGGATGAGCGGGGTCCGGGCGGGCAGCCCGGGCCCCGCTCCGTCGTGCGGTGTACGGGGTGGGACGGTTCAGCCGCCCAGGCCGCCGCTGCCGAAGGCGCCGCCGCCCACGTTCGGACCGTGGTCGGGCCGGGACTCCCGGCCCTTTCCGGTGCTGTGGGTGGTGTGGGCCTTGAGGTTGTACGGCATCAGCCGGTCCTCGCCCTTGGCCGGGAAGCTGTCCTCGTCAGGCTCCCGAAGCTCCTCGAAATGCTCCCGGTGGTCCGGCTTCTCCGGCTGCTCGTCGGGGCGCGGCGGCACGTACTTCTCCCTGCGGATCGAGTCCCACCACATGGACCCGACGAGCAGGAACACGATGGCGATCCCGATGACGACGATGACTGTGACCATGGTGCCGACCCTCCGTACAGGGATGGCGCACGTCTCCCTGCCCCCAGTGTCACCCCATTTCTCTAATTTTGGGATGGTTTACAAGGTTGGGGAGGGGGCCGCTCAACCGAGCGGTGCCAGGTCCGGGCGGACGGGGCTGTGACGAGACGACCTAGAGTCGGGGCATGAGCCCCGAACTCCGCGAACGCTGGGCCGAGGCCCTGCTCGCCGCGTACGCCCGTGGAGCCTCCGGATCCGAATCCGTATCCGAATCCGACGGCGGGACGACCGGCCACCCGCCGACCGGCCAGGCGCCGACCGGCCATGCGCCGGATCCGCTCCCGTACGCCGGGAATCTGCTCGCCCGGTGGGCCGAACCCCAGCGGCGGTACCACACCACCGCGCACCTCACCGCCGTACTCGACCAGATCGACGTCCTCGCCCCGTACGCCGACGACCCCGACCTGGTGCGGCTCGCGGCCTGGTTCCACGACGCCGTCTACCTGCCGGAACGTTCCGAGAACGAGGAACGCTCGGCGAGGCTCGCGGAACGGGCCCTGACCGAGGCCGGGCTCGCCGCCGACGCCGTACGGGAGGTGGCCCGGCTGGTGCGGCTGACCGTCACCCACGCTCCCGAGGAGGGCGACCGCAACGGCGAGGTGCTGTGCGACGCGGACCTCGCGATCCTGGCGGCGGACCCCGAGCGGTACGCGGCGTACACGGCGGCCGTACGGGAGGAGTACGGCTTCGTCCCCGACGACGCCTTCCGTACGGGACGCGCGGCGGTGCTGCGCCAGCTGCTCGCCCTGCCGGAGCTGTTCCGCACCCCCTACGGACGGCTGGAGTGGGAGGCCGCCGCCCGGGCCAACATGACGGCGGAGCTGACCCGGCTGCCGGCCTGAACGCCCGCCTCGCAGCCCCGACGCCGGGCCCGGGCCCGCGGCTCCGAATCGCAGGTCCGGCGGGCCCGTCCCCTGTGAACACCCCGTAAACACTTGCCCTGCGGGGAATGTGCGAGGTCAAGGGCATGGTTGCCCCTGTCATGCCCGAATCCGCCGCGTCCCCTTCCGCCTCCCCTTCCGCCTCCCCTTCCCCCTCTTCCTCCTCCCCCTCTCCCGCCCGCCCCCGCATGCCCCTCGCCGTCTACATCCTCGGCCTCTCCGTCTTCGCGCTCGGCACGAGCGAGTTCATGCTCTCCGGGCTGCTGCCGCCCATCGCGGACGACATGAACGTCTCCATCCCCCAGGCCGGGCTGCTCATATCCGCCTTCGCGATCGGCATGGTCGTCGGCGCCCCGCTGCTCGCGGTGGCCACCCTGCGGCTGCCCCGCAAGACCACCCTGATCGCGCTGATCAGCGTCTTCGGCCTGGGGCAGATCGCCGGGGCGCTGGCTCCGACGTACGAGATCCTGTTCGCGTCCCGCGTGGTGAGCGCGCTCGCGTGCGCCGGTTTCTGGGCGCTCGGCGCGGCCGTCGCCATCGCGATGGTCCCGGTGAACGCGCGGGCGCGGGCCATGGCCGTGATGATCGGCGGGCTCTCCATCGCCAATGTGCTCGGTGTGCCGGCCGGGGCCTTCCTCGGTGACCAGTTCGGCTGGCGGTCCGCCTTCTGGGCGGTCGCGATCGCGTCCGTGATCGCGCTGGTGGGCGTGGTGACCCTGATCCCGCGGATCCCGCTGCCCGAGGAGCGCCCGCAGCTCGGCAAGGAGCTGGCGATCTACCGCGACCGGCAGGTGTGGCTGTCCGTGGCCATCACCGCCCTCGCGGCCGGCGGCGTGTTCTGCGCCTTCTCCTATCTCGCGCCGCTGCTGACCGACGTCGCCGGGATGGACAAGAGCTGGGTGCCGTGGGTGCTGGGGCTCTTCGGACTCGGCGCGCTGATCGGTACGGCGGTGGGCGGCCGGGTCGCCGACGCGCACCTCTTCGGGGTGCTGCTGAGCGGTATCGCCGCCTCCACGGTGCTGCTGACCGCGCTGGCGCTGTTCGGCGGGTTCCCGGCGGCGGCCATGACGATCGCGTTCCTGCTCGGGGTCTCGGCCTTCTACACCGCCCCCGCGCTCAACGCCCGGATGTTCAACGTGGCGGGCGCGGCCCCGACGCTGGCGGGCGCCACCACGACGGCGGCCTTCAACCTGGGCAACACAGGCGGCCCCTGGCTGGGCGGCACGGTGATCGACGCGGACTTCGGCTTCACGGCGACGGCGTGGGCCGGCGCGGGCATGACCCTGGTGGCGCTGGCCCTGGTGGCGGTCTCGCTGCGGCTGCACAGCACGTCCCGGGTGGTGGCCCGGTCCGCCGGGGCTCCCGCCGAGGTGCCCGCCACCGGGCGTCCCGCGGCGGAGTGCGCCACCGGCTGAGCCACGCCGGCCCCGGCCCCGGCCCCGTCCCGTGTGTGCCCCGGGACAGGGCCGGGGTCAGTGCGGGCGGCCCTTCGGGCGGCGCAGGCCCGCGCCCACCAGGAGCCTGACCACCTCCCGGCTGGAGACCTCGACCGCCCCCGCCGCCACCGCGTCCGGGTACCGGTGGGACGGCAGGTCGTAGTGGTCGCCGTCGAAGGCCCGGGGCGGACAGCCGATGGACGCCGCGAACGCGTGCAGCTCCGCGAAGGACACATCGCTGATCAGGTGCGACCACATCCGTCCATGGCCGGGCCAGGTCGGCGGGTCGACATAGAGCGTCATCGGCCGGCCCCGGCCGCTCGCTCCCCCGGCCGCCCGGTCATCCGAGGGTGCCCACGGGGGCGACCACCACGCCCGCGCGGTGACAGACCCAGCGGGGGTCGGGCCCCAGCTCCGGTTCGATCTCCAGGGCGTGCGGGTCGCCCGCGTCGCAGACCGGACAGAGCGGCCACCGCCCGTACCGCTCCAGCAGGGCGTCCTGGACGTCCTGCGCGACCAGCCCGGTCAGATACTCCCGGCCCTCCGGCCACTGCTCGGCCCACCAGCGCCGGTGGGTGACCGACTCCTCGACCAGGGACACCACCTCCGCGTCGGCCACATCGCGAGCGGCCAGATCCGCCAGAACCAGGGCTCGGGCCGTGTGAAGCGCCTGCTCAAGTGGGTTGGTGTCGTCCATGCAGCCATTGTCGCCCCCTGTCCGGGGGACGCCCGTCCGCAGCAGTGGGGGTTGACCTCACCCCATGCTGAAAATAGCTTCCAGTGCGTGACCGAATCTGTGAAGGAAATTTTCAACACGGGGGCGCCGGCCGCCGGCACGGGCGCGCGGACCGGCGCCGCGGCCCGGGTCCGGGGCCGCCGTACACCGGGCGGCGGCGGGGGAAGCACCCCCGGACCGCCCAGGACCGAGGCCCCGCCCGCACCCGCCGCCCTGGCCTCCAAGGTCCGGACGCTCGCCCCCTCCATGACCCGCTCCATGCAGCGGGTGGCCGAGGCCGTCGCCGACGACCCCGCCGGGTGCGCGACGCTCACCGTCACCCGCCTCGCCGAACTGACCGGCACCAGCGAGGCGACCGTGGTGCGCACCGCCCGGATCCTGGGCTACCCCGGCTACCGCGATCTACGCCTCGCGCTCGCCGGGCTCGCCGCCCATCAGCAGTCCGGCCGTGCCCCCAGCGTCACCGCCGACATCTCCGTCGACGACCCGCTGACCGACGTTGTCGCCAAACTGGCCCGCGACGAGCAGCAGACCCTCGCCGACACCGCCGCCGCCCTGGACACCGCGCAGCTCGCCGCCGCCGTCAACGCGGCCGCCACCGCCCGCCGTATCGACATCTACGGGGTGGGCGCCTCCTCCCTCGTCGGCATGGACCTGGCACAGAAGCTGCTGCGGATCGGGCTGGTCGCCCACGCCCACACCGACCCCCATCTCGCCGTCACCAACGCCGTCCAGCTGCGGTCCGGCGATGTCGCCGTCGCCATCACCCACTCCGGCTCCACCGGCGACGTCATCGAACCCCTGCGGACCGCCTTCGAGCGCGGCGCCACCACCGTGGCGATCACGGGCCGCCCGGACGGCCCGGTGACGCAGTACGCCGACCACGTCCTGACCACCTCGACCGCGCGCGAGAGCGAGCTGCGGCCCGCCGCCATGTCGTCCCGTACCGGGCAGCTGCTCATCGTGGACTGCCTGTTCATAGGCGTGGCCCAGCGGACCTACGAAACGGCCGCTCCCGCGCTCGCCGCCTCCTACGAAGCCCTCGCCCACCGGCACAGTCCGCGGCACACCCGCTGACCGCCGGTCGCAGCCGGTCGCAGCCGGACCGTGACCGGTCCCGCGACGGCCGCCGCCGACCGTGGCCGACCCGTGGCCGACCTCAGAGAAAGCGTGCCCGATGACCTCCACCTCGCACTCGTACGGCGAACTCCGCGCCCACCTCGACACCCTCACCACCGAGGCGTTCCGGCCGGAGCTGTCCGGCATCGACCGGCTGCCGACGCTCGACATCGCCCGGCTGATGAACGCGGAGGACCGGACCGTGCCCGACGCGGTCGCGGCCCAACTGCCCCGGATCACGGCCGCGATCGACGCCATCGCCGAACGGATGGCACGCGGCGGACGGCTGATCTACGCGGGCGCGGGGACGGCGGGACGGCTCGGAGTACTGGACGCCAGCGAGTGCCCACCGACCTTCAACACCGCGCCCACCGATGTGGTGGGGCTGATCGCGGGCGGCCCCGGGGCGGTGGTCAACGCGGCCGAGGGCGCGGAGGACAGCGAACGGCTCGCCACCGGCGACTTGGACGCGCTGGGCCTGACCCCCGACGACACCGTCGTGGGCGTCTCGGCCTCCGGGCGGACCCCGTACGCGGTCGGCGCCGTCGCCCACGCCCGCTCCCTGGGCGCGCTGACCGTGGGGCTCTCCTGCAACGCCGGCAGCCCGCTCGCGGCCGCCGCCGACCACGGCATCGAGGTCGTCACCGGGCCCGAACTGCTCACCGCGTCCACCCGGCTGAAGGCGGGCACCGCCCAGAAGCTGGTGCTCAACATGATCTCGACGATCACCATGATCCGGCTCGGCAAGACCTACGGGAACCTCATGGTCGATCTGCGGGCCTCCAACGAGAAGCTGCGCGCCCGCTCCCGGCGGATCGTCTCCCTCGCCACCGGCGCGGACGACGACCGGATCGAGCGGGCGCTCACCGCCACCGACGGCGAGGTGAAGTACGCGATCCTCACCCTGCTCGCCGACGTCGACGCGGCCACCGCCGCCCGGCTGCTGAGGGAGAGCGGCGGCCGGCTGCGCGCCGCCCTCGAAGCGGCCGGGGCCAGACCCGAGCCCGGGACTCCCCGGGGCTGACCACTCCCAGCACAGCGAGGCACCACCCATGGCCCCACCACCGTCCGACCACGCCGTCGCCGCCGCGATCCTGCCGCTCGTCGGCGGCCCGGCCAACGTCTCCTCCGTCGCCCACTGCATGACCCGGCTCCGGCTGGAGCTGCGCGACCGGTCCGTCGTCCGGGACGGTGAGCTGCGGGCGCTGCCCGGTGTGCTGGGAGTGGTCGAGGGCGACGCGTACCAGATCGTCCTGGGGCCGGGACGGGTGACCAGGGTGGCGGCGGAGTTCACCACCCTGCTCACCCAGGCCACCGACCCCGACCCGGACCCGCCCCCGGACCAGAGCCAAGACCGGACCCGGGGCCAGAGCCACGACCAGGGCCGGGACCAGGACCGGAGCCGAGACCGGAACGCGGGCCAGGACGGGGAAAGGGAAAGGGAACAGGAGCCGGCCCCCGTCGGCTCCCGGCCGGGCGGGGCCGACACACCGGGCGGTCCGGGACGGCCCGGGACGGGATCGTCCGGCACGGATCCCTCCGGCACCACCGGTCCGTCCGGCACGGGACCGTCCGAGCCGGCCGGGGCGCCCGGCGCCCGGCTGAAGGCGGCCCAACGGGCCCGTAACGCCACCCCGGTGAAGCTGCTGCTCCGGCGGATCGCGGGCGTCTTCGTCCCGCTGATCCCGGCACTCATCGGCTGCGGCATCCTCGCCGGACTCAACGGCATCCTCCTCAATCTGGGCGTCCTGCCCGGTCTCACCCCTGTCCTCACGGCTCTGTCCGGCGGCTTCATGACCCTCCTTCCGGTGTTCGTCGGCTGGAGCGCCGCCCGTGAGTTCGGCGGCACCCCGGTACTGGGCGGGGTGGTCGGCTCGATCGTCGTCTTCCCCGGCGTGGAACGGATCGAGGTCTTCGGCCAGCGGCTCTCCCCCGGCCAGGGCGGTGTCCTCGGCGCCCTGGCGGCGGCGGTGCTCGCCGTGTACGTCGAGAAGGCGTGCCGCCGCCGGCTGCCGGACGTCCTCGACGTCCTCGTGACCCCGGCGCTGACCGTGCTGGTCGCCGGGCTCGCCACCGTCTACGGGCTGATGTTCGCGGCGGGCGCGGTCGCCGGAGCCATCGGCGACCTCGCGAACGCGCTGCTCTCCGGCGGCGGCGCCGTCGCGGGCTTCGTCCTCGGCGGACTCTTCCTGCCCCTGGTGATGCTGGGGCTCCATCAGGCCCTCATCCCGATCCACGCCACCCTGATCGAGCAGTACGGCCACACCGCACTGCTGCCGATCCTGGCGATGGCGGGCGCGGGCCAGGTCGGTGCGGCGGTCGCGGTCTATCTGCGGCTGCCGCAGGACCGGCGGCTGCGGGCCACCATCCGCTCGGCCCTCCCCGCCGGGCTGCTGGGCGTCGGCGAGCCGCTGATCTACGGTGTCTCCCTTCCCCTCGGCCGCCCCTTCGCCACGGCCTGCGTCGGCGGAGCCTTCGGCGGCGCCTTCATCGGTCTCTTCCACACCCTGGGCCAACCGGTGGGCGCCACCGCGATCGGCCCCTCCGGCTGGGCCCTCTTCCCGCTGCTCCACGGCGGCCGGTCACCGCTCGCGGCGGTCGCCGTCTACGCCGGCGGGCTGCTCACCGGCTACGCGGCCGGCTTCCTCGTCACCTACTGCTTCGGACTGCGCGGCATCGGCCCGGACGGGACACCCCGACGGCCGGCGGAACGCGAGGCACCCGCCCTACAGGCTGATCACCCCCGTCCGGAGATCGGTCATGTCCAGCAGTGAGTTCTTGCCGCCTATACGGCCCCAGCCGGTGGCACGGCCTCCGGCGCCGCCGAACGGCATGTTGATGTCCCACCAGTTGTTGGTCTCGTTCACGATGACCTGACCGACGGCCATCTCCTCCATGAAGCGGTACGCGGACGTCATGCTGCGGGTGAAGACCGCGCCCTGGAGACCGAGGGCGTCGTCGTTGGCGATGCGGAGCAGATCGTCCTCGTCCCGGCCGGTGATCACCGGGACGACGGGGCCGAAGGACTCCTCCTTCGCGAGCAGGCTGTCCTCGGGGACCGCGTCGACCACGGTGAACTCGTAGTAGAGATCGGTGGGCATCCCGGCGCGGCGGCGGCCGCCCAGCAGCACCCGCGCACCGCGCTCGCGGGCGTCGGCGACATGGCGGTCCATCTTCCGGGCCACCGCCTCGTTGTTGAGCGGGCCGAGCAGGGTCTTCGCGTCCAGCGGGTCGCCGAGCACCACCCGCTCCGCCTCGCCCAGCACGGCCGCCACGAACTCGTCGTGCACATCGGCGTGGACGACGACCCGCTCGGTGGCGCAGCAGACCTGGCCGGCACAGGGGTAGGCGCCGGCCACGGCGGCCTTCGCGGCCGCCGCCACGTCGGCGTCGGCGAGGACCACCAGCGGCCCGTTGCCCGAGCACTCCATCAGGGTGCGCTTCAGGCCTGCCGCCGCCTGGATCCTCGCCCCGGTCGCCGAGGAGCCGATGAAGCCGATCGCGTGGATCCCCGGGTGGCGCACCAGGGCCTCGCCGAAGTCGCCCGCTCCCGGGAGGACGCTGACCAGCCCCTTCGGCAGCCCGGCGGCCGTCAGCGCCTCCATCGCCCGCAGCACGGTGAGGGGGGTGTGCGCCGAGGGCTTGACCACCAGGGCGTTCCCCGTGGCGAGACCGGGGGCGGCGAACTCGGCGAACATCAGCAGCGGGAAGTTCCACGGAGTGATGACACCCCAGGTGCCCACCGGCCGGTGGAAGGTGAACATCCTCTTCGTGTTGTCCCGGGAGAGCAGGGTCTCGCCGGTGAGCCGGACGGCGTCCTCCGCGTGCAGCCGGAAGAGCTGGGCCGCCTCCGTCACGTCCGCCGTGGACTCGGCGAGCGGTTTGCCCTGCTCCAGCGTCTGGAGCAGCACCAGCTCCTCCCGCCGCCGGTCCAGCTCGTCGGCTATGCGGTGGCAGACGGCTGCCCGCTCCCACACATTGACCCCCGCCCAGGCGCGCTGGGCCGTGTGCGCGGCGGCCACGGCCCGGTCGAGGTCGGCGGCGGACGGCAGGGTCAGCGATCCGACCGGCTCCCCGGTCGCGGGGCTGATGACCTCGTACCTCTCGGGTCCCGTGCCGTGGGCGTACTCGCCGCCGAGGAACAGCGGCTGATGCCCGGGGCGCGGGCCCACACCGCCCACACCGCCCGGAAGGCCCGTAGGGCTCGTAGGGGCTGTCGGGATCGTCGGATCTGTCATGGGACGCGCTCCTCCTGTCCGTACCGGCCCGCACCACCCACCCGGACCGGGTGCGCATGTGGTCCCCGTGGAACCATCGGCACACCTGACCATCCGCCGCGACCCGCAGGCCCGGCGCGTTCATCCCGATGATTCAGGCGCCGATTTGCCCGGTCAAGAGACCCGACTTCCCTGTGGATAACCCGAATTGACAACTGTGGAGACGGAAAAACAGGAGGTCCGGGGGCCGGTGAGCGGTCCCGGCACCCGGACCGTGCCCCGGCGGATCAGCCGGACGGGGCCCCGGGCCGGACCATCGCCCCGAAATTCCCGCCCGGCAGGGGGATCCGCCGGGGAGCTGTGGAGAACTCAGTCGCCCGTGCGGTCCCCGGCCGCGCAGACCGACGGCACCGCCCGCACCAGGCCCTGGCTGTGCAGCCGGTCGAGCCCCTTCTCGTGGCGGACCTGGAAGGCGGCGACCGCGAGCACGGCCCGGCAGTACTCCGCCGAGCGGGCGCGCTCGGAGTCCGCGATCGCCCGGACCAGCGCCGTGTTGATGCGGTTGATCTCCTCGCGGACCTTCGCGAGGTCCGGCCGCTCGACGGGGGCCTTGGCCGGGTCGGCGGTCCACAGCCGGTACAGACCGCGCTGGACCAGCTTGTTGGCCTCGATCTGGTCGCGGAAGATCCGTACGGTCGCCTCCGGGTCCGCGCCCAGCTCCACGGCCTGGGCCCGGACCGACTCCAGCACGACCTGCTCGCGCGCCGGATCGTCGATCGGCCGGTCCGTGCCCCACTTGGACGCGGCGACCAGGTCGGCCGTGGCCAGGCGCTCGGCGGAGAGCGCCGCGATCGCGTGCAGCCTGGCGAAGGACCCGGAGTGGGCCGCTCCGTGGGCCACGGCCGGGGCGGGCGCCTGGTCAGGTGCCTGGGTGGGCGCGGCGAGCGCGGGGGCCGCCCCGGCGACGAGCGCGGTGCCCGCGGCGGCCGCGAGCGCGGAGAGCCGGGCGGGGAGGCGGGCGGAGAGACGGGCGGAGGCGGTGCGGCGGTTCACGGTGGTTCCCCCAGCGTTGGCTTCGGCCGATCGGTCGATCGGTCGGTCCGTACCGGCTGTACGGTCGGTCAGCCGTACAGCCGGGCGCCCCTGCGGCCGGGCGGTCCCGGCGTGTACCCCGTACCGCTCAGAGCGCGTTGCCCAGGGACTTCACGAACCGTCCGACATGGGCGCCGCCCACCAAGATGAGATCGACCACCGATGAGGTTGCCTCCGTCCACCCACCGCTGTCGGTGGATTCGGCGTCGGACGACTCACGGGAGCCACGGCGATCCCCGCTTCCGCTCCCGCCGCCGCTCCCGCCTTCGTTTCCGCTTTCGAGCTTCTCGTCCCCGTCCTCGATGTCGTTGTCGTCGTCGTCACTCAGCGACTCCAGCAGTCGTCGGCCGCGCGTGTCGTCCCGCAGCAGGGCCTCCAGCAGCCGGCCGGTGCCGTGGTCGTCGTCGGCCTCGGCGGCGTCCAGGTAGTGGTCCGCGTCCCGCTCCTCCCGGCCCAGATCGGGCCCGTCGGCCAGGGCGCGGCGCACGGTCGCGTAGTCGATCCCCTGCTGCGCGAGCCGGGCGCCGCCCGCGAACCGCCGCTCCGGGTCCGCGCCGCCCTCGCGCGCCATGTGCGGGTGGGCCAGGACCACTTCGTACGTGGCGAGCAGCGCGAGCACGATGTGCTCGGTGCCCTCCGTCTGCCCGAGCGCGCGGGCCTGCTCCCGGCTGTCCCAGGTGGCCCAGAGCACCGGCAGGGTCGCCAGATTGCCCTCCTGCGCCAGTCCGACCATCAGCCGCCGCCAGAACCGGGTGCGCGGCAGGGGCCGGCCGAGCAGCGCGTCCCGGGTCGGCCACAGCGCCGCGTCCAGCCCGCCGCCGTCCGGGCCCGGCTCACCCCCGTCGAGCCGGGCCCGGACGCGTTCAGGGGTGATGCCGCAGGTCCGCAGCGTCTCCACGGCACGGTTGCCGTCGTCGGAGAGCAGCGCCCGCAGCAGATCCTCGGCGGTGTACGCGGCCCGCTTCTCCCGCCGGGCGGACTCCGCCGCCGCGGTGAAGGCGCGCGCCGCGGCGCCGGAGAGCCTGCGGCCCGGATGCCCGTCCTCGTCGCCCAGGGCCTCGGCCGAGTCCACGCTCGCGTCACGGTCGTCGCCGCTGCGCCAGCCCGACTCGCACACGGCCCCGCAGTCGTGGTCGTGCTCCACGCGTTCGCGGATCACGGCCAGTTGGGCGGCCTTGGTGGCGCCCGATCCGTCGAGCGCCTTCCCGGCCGGGCCCCCGGCGCCGGCGACCGCCGCGAGCAGGCTCTCGGTGCCGATGATGTCGCACGCGTCGGGTACGGCTCCCCAGGCGGCGCCCAGAATCCCCACCACGGTCCCGTTCGCTTCCACCGCAGCCGCCCCCATCGCCGTCTCCTCCGCCTCACGGATCATGGGATCAGCCTCGCCGACGGGGGCGGGCGCCCGCGTCCGTCCGACGTCGCTGCCGCGGTCCTCCCTTCGTACCCCCAAAGGGGAACAATCCGCTCGATCCGCTCCCTACGGCAGGCTGCGGGCGGCTCGGGTGTCATCGAAAGTCGCTGCCGTCCGGCCGAAAAGCCTTTGTCACCTCTCCGTACAGCCGGGTACGACGGTCGCTGAGCACGAGCACGCCCTACGTGCCGTACGCGGAAGAGGAGCGCTGAGGACGCCGTGAAGCAGGAACACGAGCAGGAGCGGGAGCAGGAGCGGGAGCGGGAGCAGGAGCGGGAGCGGGAGCAGGAGCGGGAGCAGGAGCGGGAACACGGGCAGGAGTCGGAGTCGGAACGCACTCCGCGCCCGGTGGACGGTTTCTGCTGGCTGGATCTGAAGACGCACGATCCGGCCGGGACGGCGGATTTCTTCCGTACGGACCTGGGCTGGCGGTTCGCGGTGGATCCGGACGACTGGCGGCAGGCGACCGTGATCCGGTCCGGCCCGTACCGGATCGGGTCCGTGAGCGATCTGTCGGCCCCGGTGTATCCGCCGGGGACCCCACCGCACATCGCGTACTACCTCGCGACCGACGACACCGACCGGCGGGCCGCCGCCGCGACCGGGGCGGGCGCGCGGCTGGTGGTGCCGCCGTTCGACGCGGGCGACCAGGGCCGGATGGCGACCCTGGTCGACCCGTTCGGCGCGGCGGTCTCGCTCTGGCAGGCGCGGGAGTTCGGCGGCTGGGCCTTTCCGCCGGGCGCCCCTGGTACCCCCCTGCGGGCGCTCCACACCTCCGGCGACCCGGAAGCGGCCCGGCGCTTCTACGGCGAGGTGCTGGGGGTGGCGCTGCCCCGCGACCGGTTCGCCCGGGGACCCGTACCGGGCTGGGAGCTGGTCATCGGGGTGGACGAGCCTGCGGACCGGCCTCTGGACGGGTGTCCGGACCGGCGTCCGGACGGGCCCTCGGACGAGTCCGCGGACGGGGGGCCGGCGCGGCGGGTGTCGCGCGCGCCGGAGGGCACGGCCTTCCCGCTGGCGGGGCTCCCCGCCACGGGCGTCACCCGGGCAGCGCGGCCGTGAGGTCGACCTCGACCAGCTGACCCGGGAAGCCCAGCTGGGCCACCCCGAGCAGGGTGCTGGCGCTGCCGAACGCCGCGGCGACGGACGAGTCGTTGAGCCGCTGCCAGGCGGCGTCGAGTACCTCGGCGTCGGCGCTGACCACGTAGATCACCGACCGGATCACGTCCTCGGGGCGGGCCCCGACGGCGGCGAGCGCGGTGAGGGCGTTGGCGGCCACCCGGTCGATCTGCGCGTCCAGATCGCCCGGGCCGACGACGGCGCCGGAGGGGTCGAGGGGGCACTGCCCCGCGAGATAGGCGGTACGGCCGGCTTCCACGACGGTGATGTGGTGGTAGCCGGGGGTGGGGTGGAGTCCTTCGGGATTGAGTCGGCTGATCCTGGTGTTCATGAGGTGAGTCTCGCCGCCGGGCGGCGGGGTCGCACCGGGTTTTCCGGCGCGGGGAACGAGCCCCGGGGGGCTGCCGGTGCGCCCCCGGGGCCGTGCGGCGGGCTCAGCCGTGGCCGTGCCGGAGCGCGGCGGCGAGGCGGGCCGCCGTGTCGAGGTTGCACCGGCCGAGGTCGATCAGCGGATGGCGGGCGTCGGTGGCGAGCGAGACCGGGTCCACCCGCAACGACGGCAGCGTCACACCCATCACGGCCAGCGCCTTCCGCAGCTCGTCGACGATCTCCTCGGCTTCCCGCAGCCGCTTGGCCGATCCCGCCACCATGGACCTCGCATTCCGTACCGTTCCGTAACCGGGTGTCCGTCTCCTCCAGAGCGTGTCCAGGAACGGGCCCGCTGAACAGGGGGGTGAGGGGAGTTTCCCCGGGTGCGCGGGGTGCGACCGGTGCACGCGGTACGGCAGTTGCGCCGGTCGGCAGGAGGAGCCGCGGGAGCCGGGGCGCCCCGGGGCGGAATCAGGAGAGCAGCCGCTGCTCCTTGGCCACGGAGACCGCGCCCGCCCGGGTGTCGACGCCCAGCTTGGCGTAGATCCGGCCCAGATGGGTCTTCACCGTCGCCTCGCTGATGAACAGCGCACGGGCGATCTCCCGGTTCCCGAGGCCGTGCGCCAGCTGCCCCAGGATGTCCCGTTCCCGTTCGGTCAGGGTGGGCCGGCCCGTACCGCGCATCCGGTCCATCACCCGGCTGGCGACCGGCGCCGACAGGGCGGTGCGCCCCTGGGCGGCGGCCCGGATCGCGGCGAACAGCTCCTCCGGGCGCTCGGCCTTCAGCAGATAGCCCGTCGCGCCCGCCTCGATGGCGCGGGTGATGTCGGCGTCCGTGTCGTACGTGGTCAGCACGAGCACATGGACCTCGGGCGAGGCGATGCGGCGGGTCGCCTCGACGCCGTCGATGCCCGCGCCGAGCTGGAGATCCATCAGGACCACGTCGGGCCGGAGCTTGGCCGCCATCGCCACGGCCTCCTCGCCGCTGCCGGCCTCCCCCACGACCTTGATGTCGGGTTCGCTGCCGAGGAGCGCGAGCAGCCCGGCGCGGACCACGGCGTGGTCGTCGCAGAGCAGGATCCGTACGGCGGTCATCGGTCCTCCTGGGGCCGTCGGCGGCGGCCCGGTTCATGGTCGGGACGGGCTGTTTCCGGACTCTCGCCCTGGTCTTTTTCCGGACGCCTGCCAGGGTCGCTTTCAGGACTCCCGCCGAGGTCTCTTTCCGGACGCCGGTCCTGGCTCCGGCCCGGTGCTGCTCCGGGTCCCCGGTCCGGTACTGCTCCGGATCCCCGGCCCGGTGCTGCTCCGAGTCCCCGGTCCGGGCGGTCCGAGGACCGTTCCAGGGGCACCGCCGCCGAGACGACCGTGCCCTCGCCGGGCGCGGACTCGACGGTCAGCGCGCCCCCGAGCTGGCGCAGCCTGGCCCGCATCGCGGCGAGGCCGTGGCCACGCGTCCCCGGCGCGGGAACCGCCGCCGGGGCGAAGCCCGCGCCGTCGTCCGCGATGTCCAGGACCACCTGGTCGTCCAGGTGGCTGAGGGTCAGCGCGGCGGACGTCGCGCCCGCGTGCTCCCGTACGTTCGCGAGGGCGCCCTGGGCGATCCGCAGCAGCGCGGACTGCACCTGGTCGGGCAGCGGCACCGGCGTCCCGTCCAGGTGGAACCGGATCCGCAGGGTGTCGGTGGTCTCGCGCTCGGCGAGCGTGCGCAGCGCCTGCGCGAGCCCGCCGCCCTCCGCCAGGTCGGCGGGGGCCAGGTCGTGGACGAAGCGCCGGGCCTCGGCGAGGCTGCGCTCGGCGATGGACTCGGCGGTACGGACATGGCCCCGGGCCCGGTCCGGGTCGCCGTCCCAGAGCCGTTCGGCGGCCTGGAGCAGCATCTGCTGGCTGGACAGGCTCTGCGCGAGGGTGTCGTGGATCTCCATGGCGAGCCGCTGGCGCTCGGCGAGCGTGCCCTCGCGGCGCTCGATGGCGGCCAGCTCCCGCCGGGTGCGGATCAGGTCGTCGACCAGCGCCCGCAGCCGGTCGGCCTGGCGGCGCATATGGACGAAGACGGCGGTGGCGAGGACGGCGACCACGGGCGGCAGAAGGAAGAGGATCGGGTCGAAGGAGCTGCTGAGCCGGTACTCGCCGATCACCACGAGGACGCAGACGGCGGCGACCAGCGCGACGGCGGCCCGGGTGGGCAGCGAGCGCAGACCGGTGTAGATGAGGGGGACGGCGCACCAGGCGAAGCTGGGGGCCATCGCGACGACCACCACCCAGCAGCCGACGACCAGGGCGAACCGGGCGCGCTCGGCGCCGGGGCGGGCCCGTACGGCGGGGTGCTGCCCGGCGAGCTGGAGCACGGCGAGGGTGGCGCTCAGGCCGATCACCCAGGGGGTCGCGGGGCTGTCCCAGTGGTTGGTGAGATAGCGGGTCAGGGCGCCGGCGAGCAGGGCGATGAACGCGGTGTTCATGACGGCGTCGAGCCGGCGGTCGTCGCGGTCGGCGGCGCCCCGGGTGTCTCCCGTCAACGGGTCCAGGGGGTCCAGAGGGTCCAGAGGGCTTGGGGCATCCGGTCGGGAAACGGAACCGGGAAGGTCCGCGCCCGGGCCTCCGGCGGCGGGCCGAGGGGGGTGGGACATCGCTCTCCGCTCCTGCCGGGCCTGGGGCCTCTCGTTCAGATCTCGCTGGGGCTCGCGTGCCCCTGGCACCGGGGCGGGCCGTCCCTCGATCCTCACCCCTGCGGGCCGGGGCCGCATCAACCGATCGGTCGACCCGGCTCTCCTCCATCATGCCTGTTCAGGGCAGCCGGTACGCCGACCGTACGGGGCCGGGCGCGGCCCGAGGATCGTTCCAGAAGGTCATCGACCCCACGTCGGACCGGCCGCCCCCGGCCGTCCCGGCCGCAGCCCCAGCCAGGAGTGAACGATCATGAAGAAGCTGTCGACCCGGACCCGCGTCATCACCGGCACCGTCGCCGCCGTCGCGCTGAGCGCGGGCACCTTCGGCGCGGTCAGCGCGAACGCCTCGGCCCCGGCCGCCGAGTCCCGCGCCGCGGTCACGTCCGACACCTCCAACCGCCACCTCCAGCAGACCACCCACCTCACCGTCGACGCCGCCTCGCGGGCCGCGCAGGCCACGCTGGACGCCGCCGAGAAGGCCGGTCAGCGGGTGTCGGTCGCCGTGGTCGACCGCAACGGCAACACCATCGTGACGCTGCGCGGCAACGGCGCCGGCCCGCAGTCGTACGAGTCCGCCGAGAAGAAGGCGTTCACGGCGGTCTCCTGGAACGCGCCCACCTCCGAGCTGGTCAAGCGGCTGGAGTCGACCCCGAACCTGAAGGACATCCCGGGCACCCTCTTCCTGGGTGGCGGCGCGCCGGTCCAGGTCAAGGGCGCCCCGATCGCGGGCATCGGCGTCGCGGGCGCGCCGAGCGGGGCGCAGGACGAGGAGTTCGCGAAGGCGGGCGTGGCGGCCCTGGCCCGCTGACCCCGGCCCGGACCCTGTCCCTTTTAGGGGCCCGTGATCCCTCCCCCGGATCACGGGCCCCTAAAGGCCCCGAAAAGGCCTCAAAGGCCCCGAAACCCGGTGGAAACCGGTGTGCAGCGCCTAGGATCACCGGCGTGGGCCGGTCCCCTCTGGTACGCCTCGCCCCTCGCGTGCGCGACACGCTCTCGGCCGCCCTGATGGTGGTCCTCGTCGCCGGGTGCACCGGCGGCGACGGCGGTGTGCGCGGCCGCCCCGGTGGTGCCGGGCTCGGTGACCGGCTCTTCCCCCGGCTCGGCAACGGCGGCTACGACGTCCGCCACTACAGCCTCACCCTGGCGTACGACCCGGCCCGCCGCCGCATCGACGGCACCGCCGAGATCCTCGCCCGTGCCACGCGCGGGCTGAGCGCCTTCAACCTCGATCTGCACGGGCTGGCCGTCTCCGCGGTCACCGTCGACGGAGCCCGCGCCGCCGCCAACCGGGCGGGCGACGAGCTGACCGTGCGCCCCCGCGACGACCTCGCCGGGGGCGCCCTCTTCCGTACCGTCGTCCGCTACTCCGGCATGCCCCGGGCCCTCACCGACGCCGACGGCTCCCGGGAGGGGTGGCTCACGGACGACGACGCGGGCGCGCTCGCGGTCGGTGAACCGGCGGGCTCGATGACGTGGTTCCCCGGCAACCACCACCCCCGCGACAAGGCCACGTACGACCTGGTGATCACCGTGCCGCGCGGGGTGCGGGCGATCTCCAACGGCGTCCCGGGGCCGGTGACGACGGCCGGTGGGCGCACCACCTCCGTCTGGCGCTCGCCGGAGCCGATGGCCTCGTATCTCGCGGTGCTCGCGATCGGTCCGTACACGGTGGCCAGGACGACGACGATGCCCCGGGCCGGGCTGCCGCTGGTCACGGCCGTGGCCCCCGGGGCGGGGGGCGAGCGGACGCGGCGGCTGTCGGCGCGCGTGCCCGAGGTGCTGGCGTGGGCGGAGCGGCGGTTCGGCCCGTACCCCTTCTCCGCGGGCGGCGCGATCGTCGTCCCGGACGGCATGGTCGGCTACGCGCTGGAGACGCAGTCCCGCCCGGTCTTCCCGGTGGCGTACTTCACCCCCGGGACGCTGGCGCACGAGATCGCCCACCAGTGGTTCGGGAACTCGGTCACCCCCGAGAGCTGGCAGGACATCTGGCTGAACGAGGGCTTCGCCACCTACGCGGAGTGGCTGTGGACCGAGGAGGACGGGGGCGCGCGGGTCGCGGAGAGCTTTCGAAGGGCCTTCGCCGACCGGGACAACTGGGCCTTCCCGCCCGCCGATCCGCCGTCGGCCGCGGAGATCTCCGCGCCCCCGGTGTACGGGCGCGGCGCGATGGTCCTGCACCGGCTGCGGCGGGCCGTGGGGGACGCCGTCTTCTTCCGGCTGCTGCGCGGCTGGGCGGCGGAGCACCGGCACGGGAACGCGTCGACGGACGACTTCACGGCGTACGCGGAGCGGGTGGCGGGCCGGAAGCTGGACGCGGTGTGGGATCCGTGGCTGTACGGGAGCGGGCGGCCGGACCGGGCGGGGTGAGCGGCCGCTGAACGACCCTCCCGGCGCCTGTCAGCTCCGGCCCGGCCCCGGCTCCGGCCTCAGGAGAGGACCGAAGCCGGGGCCGGGACCCGACAGCTCGGAGCGGGCCGGGACGGACCCGGGGGCTCAGCAGCCCGTCGGCCCGTCGGCTCAGTGGCTCAGCGGCCCGGCAGCCCGTCGGCTCAGAGGTTGACGCCGAAGTCCCGGGCGATGCCCTCCAGACCGGCGGCGTATCCCTGGCCCACGGCGCGGAACTTCCACTCCGCTCCATTGCGGTACAGCTCGCCGAAGACCATCGCGGTCTCGACGGCGGCGTCCTCGCTCAGGTCGTAGCGGGCGACCTCGGTGCCGCCGGCCTGGTTGACGACGCGGATGTACGCGTTGCGGACCTGGCCGAAGTTCTGCGAACGGGCGACCGCGTCGTAGATGGAGACCGGGAAGACGATCTTGTCGATGTCGGCGGGGAGGCGGCTCAGGTCGACATTGATCTGCTCGTCGTCGCCGCCGCCCTCGCCGGTGCGGTTGTCGCCGGTGTGGACGATGGTCTGGTCCGGCGTGGAGCGGTTGTTGAAGAAGACGAAGTGGCCGTCGGAGACGACCTTGCCCGCCGTGTTCACCGCGATGGCGGAGGCGTCGAGGTCGAAGTCGGTGCCGGTGGTGGTGCGGACGTCCCAGCCGAGTCCGACGGTGACGGCGGTCAGCCCCGGTGCCTCCTTGGTGAGTGAGACATTGCCGCCCTTGGTCAGGCTTACTGCCATTGGGAAGTCCCCTTCATGGTTCGAGTCCGCGGACTCCCTCACGGGTGCCGCGGCTGCCGTACCCGTCTTAACGTGCGAACGGCACCTTTGGGTTCCTGGAAGGTTCCAGCGAAATCGAGATGACATGAACATCTCGGACACGGGACGATGGGGGGCATGTCCGGTCCTTATGTCATCCGCGGCTCGGTCTGTCTCCCGGAAGCCGAGCTGGTCTGGCGTTTCTCCAGGTCGTCCGGGCCCGGCGGCCAGCATGTGAACACCAGCGACTCCCAGGTCGAGCTGCGGTTCGACCTCGCGGGGACCACGGCGCTGCCGGAGGTGTGGAAGGAACGGGCCCTGGAACGGCTCGCGAACCGCCTGGTGGACGGGGTGATCGCGGTCCGGTCCTCGGAGCACCGCTCCCAGTGGCGCAACCGCGAGACGGCGGCGGTCCGCCTCACCGCCCTCCTCGCGGAGGCCACGGCCCCACCGCCCCGGCCCCGCCGCCCGACCCGGATCCCGCGGGGGCTGAACGAACGCCGGCTGCGGGAGAAGAAGCAGCGCTCGGAGACCAAACGGAACCGCCAGGGCCGCGACTGGTCCTGACGTCCCCAACAGGTCACGCCGGGGCGACGCTCGCCGCCTTTCCGCCCGTCGTCCCGGACCCTCGCGACCCGGGCGCCGACGCCGTCAACCCGACGTACGGCTTCACCCCCGGGGTTCGTTCCCGACGCGACCGCTTGTCGCCGGGCCAGGCGGGCTCCTAGCGTTCCGGGCATGGAACTGCTCGACCAGCTCTCCGACCTGCCGACAGCCGACACGCACCGCGCCGCCGCCGTTCTCGACACCATCCTCAGGCGTGCCCGGGAGACCGGGATCCCCACCGCGTTGACGGAGCACGGAACCCCTGTGGGCGTGGTTCTGTCCTGGGACCTCTTCGAGCGGCTGGAGTCCGCCGCCGCCGGTTTCGAGCACGCGCGACACCGGCTCGAAGGCTGCCGCTTCGGCCCCGTACCGCCGCCGGAGGGCGTCGACTGCGGTTGCCGTACCGCTGCCGAGGTGGACACCGAGGACGGCCAGGAGAGCCTGTGACCGTCTACAACATCACCTGGGAGAACGCCGCCCGGGCGGCGTATCAGCGGTTCCTGAAGGACGACCGCGAAGGCGCGAAGTCACTGACTGCGGCGGTCAACAGGCTCGCCAGGGAGCCGGCACCGCCGGAGAGTCGGCCCATAGGAAACGCCGGTCATCGCCGACTGTCCGTGGGGCATTACCGCTGCCAGTACCACGTCGACGGCGGCAGCATCGTCATCACCGTCATGACGGTCGGGCGGATTCAATAGGCCCCCCGCCGTCCCCCGTGAGGGTGAACCCTCCCCGGCCCGCCCACCCCGTACCCCGCTTCCCGCGCATGATCTCCGGACACCTTCCCGGGGTGGCACCGCCCCCGGGGCCCGGACGAGGAGAGGAGCCGCGGGTGCGGCCCCAGCGATTTCTGGCGTACGTCGTCGAACTGGGCGGGCAGGACCCCGCCGTCGGACAGATACGGGCAGAGGGCGGCGACGGGGACAGGGACGGGGACGGGGACGGGCCACCGTGCGGGGTGAGCGTCACCGGAGCCGGTGGGGAGTGGCGGTTCGGGATCACGGGGCAGTTGCCCGACGGCGCCAAGCACGAGGGGTTCGCCGACGAGCCGGTGCACGGCCCGCCCGTGGAGCCGCAGGACCCCGGCGGGAACGCGAACGGGCCCGAGGCGTGGCTCGCCGGGCTGCTCGCACGGGCCGGGTGCCCCGAGGTCTGCGGGCTGGAGCGCTGGTCGGTACGGGAGGGCACCCGGGCCGACCACAGCGGTGTCACCGTGCGCTTCCACAACGGCGCCCGGGTGTTCGTACGCCTGCTGAAATGAGTCGCTGAAATGAGTCGCTGAAATGAGCGGCTGAAATGAGCGGCTGAAACAAGCCGCTGAAAATGAGCCTGCTCCGGGCTCACCCCAGCCGCCGGTACCGCCCCCGGTAGTACGCCAGCGGCTCGCCGTCGGACGGCAGGGTCGCGGCCAGAACGCGGCCGATGACCAGGGTGTGGTCGCCCGCCGGGACGCGCTGTTCGGTGCGGCACTCCAGGGTGGCCAGGGCGCCGCCGATCAGGGGGGCGCCCGTGATCCGGCCGGGCGTGTGGGGGACGTCCTCGAAGAGGAGGCGGTCGCTGACGCGCCCCTTCATCGCGAAGCGGCCCGCGATGTGCCGCTGGCTCTCGGCGAGCAGGGAGACCGCCCACTGCGGCTGCTCGGCCAGCAGGTCGTCCATGCGGGAGCCCTCGCGCAGGCTCACCATGACCAGCGGCGGGTCCAGGGAGACCGAGACGAACGCCGTCGCGGTCATGCCGACGGCCTCGCCCCGGGCGCCGCTGTCCGGGTCGTGCGCGGTCACCAGGACCACGCCCGCCGCCAGGCGGGACAGGGCCGCGCGGAACTCGTCGCTGCTCACCCCCTCAGGATCCCCCTCGGAGCGAGGGACCGCGGGCGCGGACGGAGAGCCGGAGGCCGAAGAGGCGCTGGTCGTCTGGTACACAGGGGGAACGCTAACCGCGCCGCGCCGCTCCGCGCATCGGGCCAGGGGACGAGGGTGGTCCTAGGACCATGCCCGGCGCCGGGCCCGGCCCAGGCCCCGTACCGGCGGCTTTGCGTTCGGATACACCGTCCCGCACGCCGCGGCCCACCGGGCGAATCCCCGGGCGATTGATCCGACCATGTGACTTGAGTCACAGAGAGCCTTATTTGTTGACCCTGTGTACCGGGTGGACAGCTCGCTGTGATTCAGTGGCCGGGATACCGCAACAAGAACAACGTTGAAGAACCACTGGAGTCTGCTGTCGAGGTCTCGGGGAGAGCGAGCATGGAGACCGAGTCGGAGCCCTACGTCCGTCTTGCGACCCTGCGGCAGCTGCACAAGGTGGTCGCGGACCTCAACACCGCCCGCAGCCTCGCGGACACCCTCCAGACCGTCGCCGACGGTGTCGTCTCCGGCCTCGGCTACGAGCTGGCGTGCGTCAACCTGGTCCGACCCGACGGCGATCTCGTCGTCGCCGCCTTCGCCGGGAGCGCCGCCGCCGAGGCCCTGATGACCGGACGGATCGGCCCCCGCGAGTCCTGGGACCGCCGGCTCTCCATGGGCGAGGCCTGGGGCGAGCTGCGGTTCATCCCGCACACCGAGGGCTGGGTGCTCATCGAGGACGACGTGCCGCAGTGGCACACCGAGGGCCCCGAACCCCGCTTCGAGGACGAGTGGCACCCCGCCGACCGCCTCTACGCGCCCATGTTCAGCTCCGGCGGCGGCCGCGAACTCCTCGGCGTCATCTCCGTCGACCGGCCCCGCAACGGGCGCCGCCCCGGCCCCTGGGGACAGGAAGCGCTCCAGATGTACGCCTCCCAGGCGGCCATTGCGATCAGCAACGCCCGGCTCCGAGCAAACATGCAGCGCGCCCTCGTGCGCCTGGAGCGCGAGCAGCAGGCGCTGCGCGCCAGCGAGGAGTCCTTCCGGCAGGCGTTCGAGTACGCGCCCAGCGGCATGGCCATCGCCGAGATGGGCGGCGACCAGCACGGCCGGCTGCTCCGGGCCAACGACGCCCTGTGCCGGCTGCTCGGCCGGCCCGCGTCCGCCATGCGCCGCTACTCCTTCGCCGACCTCGTCCACCCCGAGGACATCGGCACCCTGCTGCGCACCTCCGCCGAGGGCGGCCGCGCCGAACTGCGCCTGGGCCGCCGCGACAGCAGCTATGTCTGGGTCTCGCTGCGGAACTCGGTCGTCGCCGACACCGCCGACGGCCCCCGGTTCCTCCTCACCCACGTCGAGGACATCGAGGACCGCAAGCGCCATGAGCTGGCCCTCGCCCACCGCGCCTCGCACGACGCCCTGACCGGGCTGCCCAACAGCGCCGAACTGAGGGCCCGGCTCAGCGCCCGGCTCTGCGACCGGCCCGCCGTGGACCGGGGCGCCGGCGGTGACATCGGCGACACCGGCTACGACGCGGAGACCGGGTCGCTCTTCAACGCCGAGGGTTTCGACTTCGGCCCGGCGGGCACCCCGTACGACCATCATGTGCACGTCGTCGCCCCCGACGACGAGGTCGACGACGGCACCAAGGGGCTCGCGGTCCTCTTCTGCGACCTCGACGGCTTCAAGTCCATCAACGACCGTTTCGGACACCAGACCGGTGACGCCGTCCTGGTCGAGGTGGCGCACCGGCTCACCACCGGGGTGCGGGAGGGCGACACCGTCGCCCGCCTCGGCGGTGACGAGTTCGTCGTCCTCGCCGACGGCCTGGGCACGGCGGACGCGGCGGATCTCGCCGTACGACTGCGGAACGCCATCATCCTGCCGATCCGGGTGGACGGCCGGCCGGTCCGGGTCGGTGCCAGTTTCGGTATCAGCTGGGCGAGTTGCGGCATGTCGGTCGAAGAGGTGCTGCAATCCGCCGACCAGCGGATGTACATGGAGAAGCGGTCCCGTTCCAAGGTGCACCGGCGCGCGGGCTGACCCCGTCGTTCCCCCCGCGCTGTCATGTCCTGTTCTTGTGACGATCGCGCCCGAGAGCGGCCGACACCACCCGATCCGTTAATCGGAACCGGGTAGGCTCGCCGGGGTCGGCGTAGGGCTGACGAAGGTGAGGAGGGACCAGGGATGACGGCCGGGAACAACGGCGCGAGCACGCCCGAGGACGACGATCCGTTCGGGTATCTGTACGAGGACGGGAACGCGGCGGGCGCCACATCACCCTCGGGCCGAGGCAGGGGTTACGGCTACCCGGGCCCCGGCACGCCCCAGCCCGGAGTCCCGCGCACCTCCTACAACCATGTGCGCGCGGTCGGCGAGCGGACCTACGGCGGGCACCACGCACCGCACCAGCAGCAGGCGCCGCAGCAGCAGCCGTACGGGCAGCCCCACGCGCAGTACGCCGCGCCCGAGACCTACCCCGGCGGAGCGCCGACCCGTCCCGTACCGCCCCAGTCCGGCTCCGGGAGCGGCGGCCGAGGCCGCGGCCCCAACACCAAGGTCCTGATGATCGCGGCGGTCGCCGTGGTCCTGGCCGTGGTCGCCGGGATCACCGCCGCCGTGATCAACAACACCGGGGGCGACAAGGACCAGGCCGACGGCGACAAGCAGCCCGCGGCGCAGGTCAGCGCCAGCGCGCCCGCCGAACCCGGCGAGCCCAAGGACGAGCTGTCGCCGCCGCCGTCGCCGACGAAGTCCGCCGGACTGCCCAAGGAGGACGCGGCCACGCTGCGGCTCGGCGGCCCGGCCCGCGCGGAGAACACGATCAAGGGCGCCAAGGGCACCGGCAACGCCTATGTGACGTTCAACGGCACCGGCAGCTCCGCCGCCTGGTCGCTGGACGTCCCGGAGGGCGGCGACTACACCCTGCACATCACCTTCAACGTGCCCGGCAAGAACGCCCAGACCTCGCTCACCGTCAACGACGAGGCCCCGCGCTCGATCCGGATGGACAACTTCGCGGGCGCCGGGGACGGCGAGTGGGACAAGTGGACCTACACCTACTCCTACATGAAGCTCCCGCAGGGCAAGAACGATCTCAAGATCTCGTGCGAGTCGGGAGACTCCTGCGACGCCCTCCTGATCGACCAGGTGTGGCTGACGGCGGGGCACACGCGCCGCTGAGCCCCGCCCCCGAGGGGATCACGGGCGCAGCAGCCCCAGGAAGGCGGCGACCGTCCCGGCCATCGCGTCACGCGCCGGGGCCAGGTACCTGCGGGGGTCGACCGTGCGGCCGTCGCCCGCCAGGAACTCCCGTACCGAGCCGGTGAACGCCGTGTTCAGCGCCGTCCCCACATTGATCTTCGCCATGCCGGCCGCCACCGCCGCGCGGATCTCGTCGTCCGGCACGCCGGAGGAGCCGTGCAGCACCAGCGGCACCGGGACGGCCTCGCGCAGCCGGGCTATCAGCGCGTGATCGAGGGACGCGGTCCGCTCGGTCATGGCGTGCGCGGAGCCGACGGCGACCGCGAGGGCGTCGACGCCGGTCGCGGCGGCGTAGGCGGCGGCCTCGGCGGGGTCGGTGCGCACCCCGGGGGCGTGGGCGTCGAGCGGAGCCTCGCCCTCCTTGCCGCCGACCCGGCCGAGTTCGGCCTCGATCCAGATGCCGTGGCCATGGCCCCAGCGGACCGCTTCGGCGGTGGCGCGGACGTTCTCCTCGTACGGCAGTTTCGACGCGTCGAACATCACGGAGCCGAAGCCGGCGCCGGCGGCCTCGTGGAGGAGGCCGGTGGAGACCACGTGGTCGAGGTGGAGCGCGAGGGGCGCGGTGGAGGCGCGGGCGACGGCGGCGGTGGCGGCGGCTATCGCGGCGAGCCGGCCGCCGTGGAAGCGGACGGCGTTCTCGGAGATCTGGAGGATCGCGGGCGCGCCCGCCGTCTCGGCTCCGGCGGCGATGGCCTCCGCGTGTTCCAGGGTGATGACGTTGAAGGCGGCTACGGCGCGGTGCTCGGCGGTGGCGGTGGAGACGAGTTCGGCGGTGCTGACGAGCGGCATGGTGCGTTCTTCTCACTTTCCGGACGGCGCCGGGTCCGTGGTACGGCCCGGGGGTACGGGGGGTGACCGGTCCGGGTCCGCGAGCAGGGCCGGATGCGGCTCCGGGAGCAGGGCCGGGTGCGGGACCGGGGTGCCGGGCGCGGGCTCACGCCGGGGCCGCGCGGTCCGTCACGCCGCCGCCGCGCGGTCGGTGACCCGGACGCGCGGCAGCAGTTCCTCGTACGCGGACCGGTCGAACTCGCCGGCCGCCGGTGCGAGGACCGTGGCGGCGGAGAGGGCGACCGCGTGGGCCAGGGTGCGGGGCCAGGGCTGCCCCCCGACCACCCCGGCGAGGAGCGCGGCCACGGCGGAGTCGCCCGCTCCGGTGGGGTTGCCGCGTACGGGGGCGGGCGGGGTCGCCCACCAGACGCCGTCGGGGGTGGCCGCGAGGAGGCCGTCGGACCCGAGGGAGGCGACCACGCCGGTGGCCCCCCGGCGGCGGGCATCGCGCGCGGCCCGCAGCGGCTCGCGGGACCCGGTGAGCCCGGCCAGCTCGTCCGCGTTGGGTTTGACCAGGTCGGGGCGGGCGGCGATGCCCCGGCGCAGGGGTTCGCCGCTGGTGTCGAGGAGGACGGGCACCTCGGCGGCACGGGCCCTGCGGACGAGGTCGGCGTAGGCCCCGACATGGAGGCCGGGCGGCAGGCTGCCGCAGAGGGCGACGGCCCGCGCCCCGGCGAGGAGGGCGGTGTAGGTGTCGAGGAAGGCGGCCCACTCGCCGGGGGAGACGACCGGGCCCGGCTCGTTGAGCTGGGTGGTGTCGCCGGACGCGAGATCGGCGACGGCGATGGTGCGGCGGGTGTTGCCGGCGATGGGGACGAGTGCGTCCCGGGGGCCGAGGGGGGCGAGGAGTTCACGGAGCACGGCGCCGACGGGGCCGCCCGCGAAGCCGGTGACGACGGTGTCGTGACCGAGGGCGGCGAGCACCCGGGCGACGTTCAGGCCCTTGCCGCCGGGGCGTTCGGCGACTTCGCCGACGCGGTGGCTGGTGTGCGGGGCGAGCGCCGGCACGGTGTAGGTGATGTCGAGGGCGGTGTTGAGTGTGACCGTCAGGATCACCGTGCCACCCCTTCCGGCCAGGTCGGCCGCTCCCTGCGCGTACCGTCCTGATCATGCCAAACGGAAGGCGGTTGGCCCAGACCCTGGACCAACCGCCTTACCGTTTCGGCCGGTTCCTCCCGGCCGGTACGTCCGTTTACGCCCTGCGACGGGGCCCCGCGCGGGAATGAGCCGACTCCCGGATCGGACGACCGCCTCCGCTCGTGGCGTTGGCCCTGGCACAAGCGAGCCGCAGGGGCTACCCCCTACCGGCCGGCCGCCTCCGACCTGGCGGTTCCCCCCGCCGCGCATGGCCCGTAGTGGCGCACCCGGATCGGACGGCCGCCTCCGCCTCTTTGCCTTGGGCCCTGTGCGAGTGAGCCGCAGGAGCGCACCCGCACCGGACGGCCGCCTCCGCCCCTTCGCCTTGGGCCCCGTGCGAGTGAGCCGAAGGGGCGCCGCGGGTGTCGAAAGGGAGAACGCGCGGAAGGTCCGAGGAACGAGGACCAGAGCACGATCGACCGTCGACACTCGCACCAGCGCCCCGGAGGCGAACCGAGCCTGCAAATAAAGGCCGCGCGGAGCCCGCGCCGGACAACCGCCCGCACCCCGTGGTGGTGCCCCCGCCCGTGGCCGACCCGCGGATCTCCCGCACCGAACCGGAGCCCCGCCCCCGAGCAGCGCCCCGGAGGCGAACCGAGCCTGCAGAATTTACGGCTCGATCACCCAAACGCCTCGCCGCATCACGCCCTTGAGCCGGAAGTCCTCGTCCAGGACGACGAGGTCCGCGTCCTTGCCGGGCTCCAGTGAGCCGACGCGGTCGTCGATGCCGAGGAGCCGGGCGGGGTTGGCGGAGATGGCCTGGACGATGTCCTCGACCGGGAGGCGGTCGACGGTGGCGGCCCGGCGGAAGGCGGTGTCCAGGGTGAGGGTCGAGCCGGCGATCGAGCCGCCGTCGACCAGTCGGGCCACGCCGTCGACGACATCGACGGCGAGGGGGCCGAGCTGGTACTGGCCGTCGCCGAAGCCGGCCGCGTCCATGGCGTCGGTGATGAAGGCGACGCGGTGGGCGCCGGCCCGGTGGAAGGCGAGTTCGAGGGCTGCGGGGTGCAGATGCGTACCGTCGTTGATCAGCTCGACGGTGACCCGCTCGTCCTCCAGGAGGGCGGCGATCGGGCCGGGGGCGCGGTGGCCCAGTGGCGGCATCGCGTTGAAGAGGTGGGTGGCGACGGTGGCGCCCGCGTCGATGGCGGCCACGGTCTGCTCGTAGGTCGCGTCGGTGTGGCCGATGGCGGCGATCACTCCGTGCTCGGCGAGCAGGCGTACGGAGTCGAGGCCGCCGGGCAGCTCGGTGGCGAGGGTGACCATGCGGGCGGTGCCCCGGGCGGCATCGAGGAGCTTGCGGACCTCGGCCGGGTCGGGGTCGCGCAGGAATTCCTCGCTGTGGGCGCCCTTGCGACAGGGGGAGATGAAGGGGCCCTCGAAGTGGATGCCCGCGAGGTCGCCCTGTTCGACCAGTTCGGAGAGGGTGCCCGCGTGCCGGGCGAGACGGTCCATGTCGGCGGTGACCAGGGACGCGACCACGGTGGTCGTGCCGTGTTCGAGGTGGGTGCGGACGCCCTTGAGCACGGCCTCGGGGTCGCCTCCGGTGAAGGAGCCTCCGCCGCCGCCGTGGTTGTGGATGTCCACGAAGCCGGGGACGATCCAGTGACCGGTCAGGTCGCGGGTGGGCGCGTCCTCGGGCGCCGCACCGGCGATCTTCGTACCGTCGACGATCAGCCGGCCGTTCTCGACGGTCCCGGTCGGCAGGACCACCCGGGCTCCGGTGAGGACGGTGCTGTCGACGCGTGCGGCGCTGTCGGCGAGTGCGGCGCGAGCGGCCATTAGGCGGTTACCTCCGAGTCGGTGGAGATCAGGTCCCAGGCGAGCAGCCCCGCGCCCAGGCATCCGGCGGTGTCCCCGAGGGCTGCCGGAACGATCGAGGGCACCTTCTGGAACGTGACGCGTTCCGTGACGGCGGCCCTGAGCGGTGTGAACAAGGTTTCCCCGGCCTCCGCCAGACCGCCACCGATGATCATCGTGCGGGGGTCCAGGAGAGTGAGGGCGGTGACCAGTCCGGCGGCGAGGCCGTCGACGGCGTCGGCCCAGACGGCGACGGCCCTGGGGTCGCCGGAGACGACGGCCTTGGCGCAGTCGGCGGCGTCGGCGTCCGGGTCGCCGCTGGCCTCGGCCCAGGCGCGGGAGACGGCGGAGGCGGAGGCGATGGTCTCCAGGCAGCCGCGCTGGCCGCAGCTGCAGAGGGGGCCGTCGGGCCGGATGACGACATGGCCGATCTCGCCGGCGTAGCCGTGGGCTCCGGCCTCGATGGTGCCGGCGATGCCGATGGCGCCCGCGATGCCGGTGCCGAGCGGGAGGAAGAGGAAGCGGTCCGCGTCCCGGCCGGCGCCGATGCGGCCCTCGGCGAGCCCGCCGGCGCGGACGTCCTGGCCGAGGGCGACGGGGAGGCCGTCGAGCCGCTCGCCGAGCAGGGCCCGCAGCGGCAGGTCATTCCAGCCGAGGTTGGCCGAGTAGATCGCGATGCCTTCCTCGGAGTCGACAATTCCGGGGATGGCCACTCCGGCGGCGAGGGGGAACTCACCGAGGTGTTCCCGGCCGTACGCGCGAAGGTCGGCGGCGAAGTCGATGATGGACTGCACGACGGCATCGGCCCCGCGGTCGCGCCCGGTGGCGCGGCGGGCCTCATGGAGAAGGGCTCCGTCCGGCCCGATGAGGGCGGCCTTCATGCCGGTGCCGCCCACATCGAGGGCGATGACGTGTCTCACGTGGACAGTCTGGCGCGAGACCACCCGAAAGGTCTAGTCCACTAGCTGCGATTGTTGCCCGACCGTACAAACCCCCACGGCCTCCTTACGGAAGCCTCACACCCGCCCTGACCGGCGGATTCCGCCGGAACGCCGGGCGCGGGCCGGGCCGGGGCGGGCCCGCGCGGGGCCGCTCGTACGGATGCGTACGGGGCGGGTGCGCCGGGCGTGGCGGGGCCCGGCGCGGCCGGAAACCGCGTAACGGATGGCCGGAAACCCGTGCCGGGCCCCGCCATGCCCGGCGCACCGGAACCGAGGAGTCCAGGGGACCCGGGGTCGGTCGGGGACTTCCCGGCCGGCGGGTCAGGGGAGGATCACGCTCCGGGTCAGGTTGCGCGGGCGGTCCGGGTCAAAGCCCCGGGCCTCCGCCAGGGCGACCGCGAGCCGCTGGGCGCGGATCAGATCGGCGAGCGGATCGGCCGACGCGTGCGCGACCAGATGGCCGCCGACCCGGGCGACATCCCCCGCCAGGCCCTCCGGCAGCTCACCGAAGACCCAGGTCACCCGGTTCGGGCCGGTGATCGAGATCGGGCCGTGCCGGTACTCCATCGCCGGGTACGCCTCCGTCCACGCCCCGGCGGCCTCCCGCATCTTCAGCCCGGCCTCCAGCGCGAGGCCGTAGGTCCACCCCCGGCCCAGGAAGGTCCACTGCTCCGCGCCGGTGACCGCCTCCGCCAGCGGCTCCGTCACCGCCAGCTCCGCGTCGACCGCCGCCGCGTCGACGGACTTCACCCCGGGGATCTCCCCCAGGCCCGCCCGCAGGAACGCCAGCGCCGTCGTCGCGAACCGGGTCTGCACCACGGACTCCTCGTCCGCCCAGTCCAGCACCGCCACCTCGTCGGCCGCCGCCATCACCGGGGTCGCCGGGTCGGCGGTGAGCGCCGTCGTCGGGACCTTTCCCTTCAACCCCTCCAGCAGCTCCAGCACCTCCGTGGTGGTGCCGGACCGGGTGATCGCGACCACCCGGTCGTACGCCCGGCCCGCCGGGAACTCGGAGGAGGCGAACGCGTCCGTCTCCCCCTGCCCGGCGGCCTCCCGCAGCGCCGCGTACGCGATCGCCATGAACCAGGACGTCCCGCACCCGGTGACCGCGACCCGCTCCCCGGGCCGGGGGAATCCGCCGAAGTCCGCCGCCGCCCGCGCGGCACGCCGCCAGCAGGCGGGCTGGGTGGCTATTTCTTCTGCCGTACGGGACATGACGTATGCACTCCTCGCGCCTACACGTGTATTCGGACCGGCACCTGACCTCTTCGTGCCGAGACGTGCTTAGCAGGCCGGGACACATCCGGGCAATGGTGCCCGGCGGCGGGTCGTTCCGCAGGAACGCTGCGTGTCAGACGTTGCAGAAGTGAGACCGCATGGCATGGACCATTGACGCCCCCATGGTGGAAAATCGCTGCTCATCCCGGTGGACGTCAACGGCGGCTTACCGCGCGGAAACAGTGAACTGCACAGTGGGAGAAGCGTTTTGCAGCGGCACTTGCTCACTCTGACGGCGGCGGCTGCCGCTCTGGGAACGACGATCGCCCTCACCGGGTGCGGGGCGTCGGGAGGTTCGTCCGGCGATGTCACGCTGAAGCTGATCGCGGCGGAGTACAACGTCGACGGCGCCCAGAGCACCAAGACCTACTGGGCCGACCTGGTCGAGGAGTTCGAGTCCAAGCACGACATCAAGGTCGAGGCGACGATCGTCCCGTGGACCGAGATCCATGCGAAGGTCGCCCAACTGGTCAAGGACGGCAAGGCTCCTGACATCGCGCAGATCGGCACGTACGCCGACTACGCCGACGACGACAAGCTCTACAGCGCCGATCAACTCCTCTCCATACCCGTCCAGTCGAACTTCCTGCGCCCGCTCGTCGACGCGGGAGAACAGCGACGGGTGCAGTACGGGCTGCCGTTCGCGGCCTCCACCCGGCTGCTCTTCTACAACAAGGAGCTGTTCGCGGAGGCCGGGATCACGGAGGCCCCGACCACCTGGGACGAACTGCGCGACACAGCCGCACAGTTGAAGGATGCAGGGGTCAAGTACCCTTACGCGCTGCCGCTCGGGCCGGAGGAGGCCCACATCGAGACCATGCTGTGGATGCTCGGCGGCGGCAGCAACGGCTTTGTGGATCCCGGTGGTTCGTACGCGCTGAACTCCAAGGAAAATCAGTCCGCCCTGAAGTGGGTGAAGAGCAATCTGGTCGAGCCGGGCCTCACCGGCCCCGGCGCTCCGGGCGAGTTGAACCGGGAGGACGCGTTCAAGGCGTTCAACAAGGGCGAGGTGGGCATGCTCAACGGCCATCCCTCGCTGGCGCGGAAGGCCGAGGAGGCCGGGATCGACCTGGGCCAGGTGCCGGTCCCCGGCAAGGACGGCAAGCCCAAGACGACGGCGGGCGTGGCCGACTGGATCATGGGGTTCAAGGAGAACGGCCACCGCGAGGAGATCGGGAAGTTCTTCAACTTCCTCTTCACCGACAAGAACGTCATGGCGTTCGCCTCGCAGAACGATCTGCTGCCGCCGACGGTGAGCGCGTCCGAGGCGATGGAGGTGGACCCCGAGCACAAGGCGCTCAAGGACTTCCTGGTCGAGCTGCCGACCTCGCTGCTGCCCCCGCTCAACAAGACCTCCTGGGGCCCGCTGAACGAGGAGATCAAGAAGAACATCGGCCGCACGATGGAGCCGGGGCGGTCCCCTGAATCCGTACTCGCCGACCTGGCACAGAAGGCGGAGGAAGCGGAGAACCGGGAGGAGTAGCCCTCACCGGCTCCGGGGCCCGGCGGCGGCCGGGCCGTTATGTTGGACGTATGACCGACGACACCGCCCGCCCCGACCCGGCCCCCGCGCCGGAGCAGCCGCCGGCCCCCGCGCCGGACGGGCTCAAGGACCGGGACCGGGCCGTCCTCGCGATGGAACGGCGTTCCTGGCCGGGCCCCGGCGCCAAGGAACGGGCCGTCCGCGAACGGCTCGGGATCTCCCCCGTCCGCTACTACCAGCTGCTCAACGCGCTGCTCGACGACCCCCGGGCGCTGGCCCACGATCCGGTCACCGTGAACCGGCTGCGCAGGGTCAGGGACGAGAGGCGCGCGCGCCGATAGGGTCGACGCCATGGGCAGCCCACCGCACGCGCATCCCTTGCCGACGCCGTCGACGCCCGCGGGCCGGGACGGACTCGCCGCACTCCTCGACCGCCCCCGGCAATCCGTCGTCGCCCTCGACTTCGACGGCACACTCGCCGAGATCGTGCCCGACCCGGAGCGGGCCCGCGCCCACCCGGCGGCCGTGCCCGCGCTGGCCCGGCTCGCGCCCGAGGTGGCGTCGGTCGCCGTGGTCACCGGCCGCCCGGCCGGGGTCGCCGTCCGCTACGGCGGCTTCGCCGGGGTGGCGGGTCTGGAGCATCTGGTGGTCCTCGGCCACTACGGATCCGAACGCTGGGACGCCGTCACCGGCACCGTGCAGACGCCCGCCCCGCACCCCGGGGTCGCCGCCGTCCGCGCCGAACTCCCCGGATTCCTGGACTCCATC
This sequence comes from Streptomyces yaizuensis, assembly GCF_034961445.1. Taxonomy (NCBI): domain Bacteria; kingdom Bacillati; phylum Actinomycetota; class Actinomycetes; order Kitasatosporales; family Streptomycetaceae; genus Streptomyces; species Streptomyces yaizuensis. The sequence continues at coordinate 22,154 of NZ_BSBI01000010.1, read as the reverse complement.
GGCGCCTGGAGCGGGACATGGATCGAGGAGAAGGGCCAGGCCGTCGCCGTCCACACCCGCCGGGCCAGCGACCCCGCGGCCGCCTTCGAGGCCCTGCGCGACCCGCTCGCCCATCTCGCCGCCCGGCACGGGCTGGTCCTGGAGCCGGGCCGGATGGTCCTGGAGCTGCGCCCGCCGGGCATGGACAAGGGCGTCGCCCTCGGCGAGTACGTGCGCGAGGTCAACGCGGAGGCCGTGCTGTACGCGGGGGACGACCTGGGCGATCTGCCCGCCTTCGCCGCCGTGGAGAAACTGCGCTCCGACGGGGTGCCGGGGCTGCTGGTGTGCAGTGGCAGCACCGAGGTGACCGAGCTGGCCGACCGGGCGGACCTGCTGCTGCCGGGGCCGGCCGCCGTGGTCGGCTTCCTGGCCGCGCTCGCGGACCGGCTCACCGGACGGCCGTAGGGCGCCCACCGCTCGGACCCGAGCGCCAGGCGGCCGGGCGGCCGGGCTCCGGGGCCGCCCTGCCCGCCCGGCTCAGGCCCGCAGTGCCTCCAGCTGGTCCAGGAACCAGCGCGCGGGCGGCAGCGCCGTCGCCGCCCGCGCCAGCGCTTCCGTGCGCCGGGTCCGGTCCTTCTCCGGCAGGGTCAGCGCGGTGTGCAGGGCGTCGGCGGTGCCGGTCACGTCGTACGGATTGACCGTGATCGCGTACTCGCCCAGCTCCTCGTGGGCCCCCGCCTCCCGGGAGAGCACCAGCGCGCAGCCCGCGTCGGAGACCACCGGGATCTCCTTGGCGACCAGGTTCATGCCGTCCCGGATGGGGTTGACGAGGGCGACGTCGGCGAGCCGGTAGGCGGCGAGCGAGCGGGCGAAGTCGTCCTGGACGTGGAGGACGACGGGGGTCCAGCCCGGGGTGGCGAACTCCTCGTTGACCGCCTCGGCGACCCGGGCGACCTCGGCCGTGTAGTCGCGGTAGACGGCGAGGTCCTGCCGGGAGGGGTAGGCGAAGGCGACATGGACCACGCGCTCGCGCCACTCGGGCCGGGTGCGCAGGAGATGGCGGTAGGCGAGGAGGCCGCGCACGATGTTCTTGGAGAGTTCGGTGCGGTCGACGCGGACGATCGCGCGCCGGCCGGGGCCGATCTGCTCGCGCAGGGCGGCCATGCGTTCGGTCACGTCGGGCCGGTGGGAGCGCTCCCGCAGGAACTCCGCGTCGGCGCCGAGCCCGTGGACCCCGATCCGGGTGCCGGCCAGCGCGTCCGGCCCGAGCACGCGGACCGCGCACTCGCCGAAGGCGTCGGCCCAGCGGCGGGTGAGGAAGCAGGTGCGGTCGGCGCCGAGGAGGCCGCGCAGCAGCTGGGCGGCGATGTCGTCGGGCAGCAGCCGGAAGTAGTCGACGGGCGCCCAGGGGGTGTGGGAGAAGTGCCCGATGCGCAGGTCGGAACGGAGGTCCCGCAGGAGCCCCGGCACCAGCGCCAGGTGGTAGTCCTGCACGAGCACGGCGGCGCCCGGGGCGGCCCGGTCGGCGAGCGCGCGGGCGAAGGCCCTGTTGTAGCGCTCGTACGCCTCCCACTGGCGGCGGAATTCCGCGTCGAAGACGGGCTCCAGCGGGGTCTGGTAGAGGAGGTGGTGGACGAACCAGAGGACCGAGTTGGCGATGCCGTTGTACGCGGCGGCGTGGGTCTCCTCGTCGATGTCGAGCATGAGCACGCCGGGCTCGCCGACGCCGCGCCGCACGGCCTCGCGGTCGCCCTCGCCGAGGGCGGAGCAGACCCAGAGGGAGTCGGCGCCGGAGCCGATGGCCGAGAGCCCGGAGACCAGCCCGCCGCCGCCGCGCCGGGAGGTCAGCCCGCCGTCGTCGCCGAGGCTGTAGCTGACGGGGCCGCGGTTGGAGGCGACGAGAACGGTCGCGTCGGTGCCTCGGGCGGCGCGGTGGGCGGGATCGGGGGCCATGTCGCGAAACCTAGCCCGTGCCGGGGCGCCTCAAACGTACGTACGGCTCGGTTGGCGGATGCCCGCCGCAGCGGTTCCTCCGCCGGCCACGGGCGGCCGTGTAGGCCACGGCGGCGGCCGCGCCCAGGCTGAGCGCGAGACCGCCGAGGAACCAGAGATAAGCCCCGTACACCCTGATAAGTCCCATAAAAGGGATATTCACCGAGCCGTCGGTGTTCAGGCCGCGCGACGCGCCGCGTACTCCCGGATCTCCCGCATCGGCGGCCGCTCCTCCGTGTCCACGGCATGGGTACGGGGGACAAAGCCGTCCGCGCCCCGCTCGAACTGGGTGAGCGCGGGCCGCACCAGATGGCCGGGCTTCAGCCGCAGCTGGGCGGTGCGGTAGATCGCCGCCGCCATCCGCCCGAGCGCCTGTCCGTCCTGGTGGCGGTGGATCCGCGAACCCACGTCGACCTGGGCGAGGGCGTCCAGGCCCACCGTGTGCAGGGCGTCCACCAGCAGCCCCAGCTCCACCCCGTACCCGACCGGGAAGGGCAGCCGCTCCAGGAGCGAGCGCCGGGCCGCGTACTCGCCGCCCAGCGGCTGGACGAAGCCGGCCAGCAGGGGCCAGTGCAGATTGAGCAGCGGGCGGGCCACCAGCTCGGTGACGCGGCCGCCCTGGCCGGGGGCCCCGGCGAGCGGACGGTCGTAGACGGCCTTCACCAGGCTCACCCCCGGGTCGGTGAGCAGCGGCCCGACGATCCCCGAGACGAAGTCGGCGGAGAACCGTTCCAGGTCGGCGTCGACGAAGCAGACGATGTCCCCGCTGGTCACCATGAGTGACCGCCAGAGCACCTCCCCCTTGCCGGGCAGCGCCGGTATCCGGGGCAGGACGTCGTCCCGGTGGACCACCCGCGCACCCGCCGCCTCCGCGACCTCGGCGGTGCGGTCGGTGGAGCCCGAATCGATCACCACCAGCTCGTCCACGAGCGGAACGCGTTCCATCAGTTCGCGTCTGATCACGGTGACGATCGCGCCGACCGTCGCTTCCTCGTTGAGCGCGGGCAGCACCACGCTGACGGTGGCCGAGCGCTTCGCGGCCATGATCCTCGACAGCGGGCGATCGGCCGCCGACCAGGAACGCCCGGCCAGCCAGCGCTCCACTTCATCGAGCACGTTCGCCCATCTCCCCACTGCCTGTGACGCATCTCGCGGTTCGGACGACTATCTCAACCCTCCGGACCTTCCGTTACAGTCTTGAACAACGCGAAGGCCCGGCGCACGTCGGGCCCGCCTTCGTTCGCTCCGCCGAACGCGTCCAACCGTTCAACCGTTCAACCGTTCAACAATCGAATACCGCTCATCCAGAGGGGCAGAGGGAAACGGCCCGTTGAAGCCCCGGCAACCCTCCAGCCGGTCTCGTCGCGTACAGCGCAGCGAGGCTCCCGGCTCGGGAAGGTGCCAAATCCGTCTCATGGCGAAACGCGCCATGGGAAAGATGAGGAGAAAGGGCCTCGCCTCCATGGCTGTGCAGACCGTCGCAAGCACCACCGCCGACACCGACACCCCCGCCGCCGCTCCCGATCTGGGACCCGCCGCCGCCCTGTCCTGTCGCGAATGCGGACAGCGCTTCCCGCTCGGACCGATCTTCGCCTGTGCCGAGTGCTTCGGACCGCTGGAAGTCGCCTACGACCTGCCCGACACCGCCCCCGAGGAGCTGCGCGGGCAGATCGAGGCCGGGCCGCAGAACATCTGGCGGTACGCCCCGCTGCTGCCCGTCCCCGCGGACGTCGCGGGCAAGCCCAGCCTGAACCCGGGCCTCACCCAGCTGGTCAAGGCCGACAACCTCGCCCGTGAGCTGGGCGTCACCGGCGGTCTCTACGTCAAGGACGACTCCGGCAACCCGACCCACTCCTTCAAGGACCGGGTCGTCGCCATCGCCGTCGAGGCCGCCCGCGCCTTCGGCTTCACCACCCTCTCCTGCTCCTCCACCGGCAACCTCGCGGGCGCGGTCGGCGCCGCGGCGGCCCGCGCCGGCTTCCGCTCCTGCGTCTTCATCCCGCACGACCTGGAGCAGGGCAAGGTCGTCATGGCCGCGGTGTACGGCGGCGAACTGGTCGGCATCGAGGGCACCTACGACGATGTGAACCGCTTCTGCTCGGAGCTGATCGGCGACCCGCTCGGCGAGGGCTGGGGCTTCGTCAACGTCAATCTGCGGCCGTACTACGGCGAGGGTTCAAAGACCCTCGCGTACGAGATCTGCGAGCAGCTCGGCTGGCGGCTGCCCGACCAGATCGTCATCCCGATCGCCTCGGGCTCCCAGCTCACGAAGATCGACAAGGGGCTCCAGGAGCTGATCAGGCTCGGTCTGGTCGAGGACCGGCCGTACAAGATCTTCGGCGCGCAGGCGGAGGGGTGCTCCCCGGTGTCGGCCGCGTTCAAGGCCGGGCACGACGTGGTGCGCCCGGTGAAGCCGGACACCATCGCCAAGTCGCTGGCGATCGGCAACCCGGCCGACGGCCCCTATGTGCTCGACATCGCCCGCCGCACCGGCGGCGCGGTGGAGGACGTGACCGACGAGCAGATCGTGGACGCGATCAAGCTGCTGGCCCGGACCGAGGGGATCTTCGCCGAGACGGCGGGCGGTGTGACCGTGGGCGTGACCCGGAAGCTGATCGAGGCCGGGGTGCTGGACCCGTCGCTGACCACGGTCGTGCTCAACACCGGCGACGGCCTCAAGACGCTGGACGCGGTCGCCCCGACCAGCCGTCCCACGGCGACCATCCGCCCGAGCCTGGAGGCGTTCCGCGCCGCCGGTCTCGCCGGCTGAGCCCGCTCCGCCCCTCCTCCCGTCTCCCCTTCCTTCCCCGCAGCATCCTGGAGCCAGCCATGAGCGTCACCGTCCGCATCCCGACCATCCTGCGCACCTACACCGGCGGCAGGGCCGAGGTCCCGGCCCAGGGCGCGAACCTCTCCGAGGTCATCGCCGACCTGGAGAAGAACCACGCCGGGATCGCCGCGCGCGTCCTGGACGACGAGGGGCGGCTGCGCCGCTTCGTGAACGTCTACGTGAACGACGACGACGTCCGTTTTGAGCAGGGTCTCCAGACGGCGACCCCGGACGGCGCGGGCGTTTCGATCATCCCGGCGGTGGCCGGCGGCTGATCCCCGCCCCCTTTACGCAACGTCACTTCGATTGCCCCCTCCGTAAGACAAACGGAGGGGGCAATTCTGCATGGTTGAGCACGCTACAGTTGGGGAATGCCCCCGGGCCCGCCGCTCCGGACGCCCTATGAGAATGCGCCCGGACGCGATGAGAAGCAGCCAATGTGCGCATCGACTTTGTCTCTTAAGTCTCCTTTGCCGGGCCCGACTTGCCCTGGAATTTCGTGAATTCTTGGTAATTGCACCTTCCGTCGTGCCCGGATTTCTCGTCCGATTGACCTGTTGCAGAGGGCAGTTGGGCAGATACATTCAGCCGCGGTCGACGCGTTCCGGCGCACACCTATGGGGCCTTCGTCCCGTCTTAGACGGAGTTGGCGCGGTGGGTGAGATCTGACCCGGGTCCGCGAAGTGCGGTCCTGCGCAAGGGCCAGTAATAGGGGAGTTAGGCATGGCTCAGGGCACCGTCAAATGGTTCAACGCGGAGAAGGGGTACGGCTTCATCGCGGTCGACGGTGGTGCGGACGTGTTCGTCCACTACAGCGCGATCCAGATGGACGGGTACCGCACTCTCGAAGAGGGTCAGCGGGTCGAGTTCGAAATCTCGCAGGGTCAGAAGGGCCCGCAGGCCGACATGGTGAAGCTGGCGGTCTGAGTCGGGTTCACGGCCGACGGGTCCGGCCGGCCGGACCGGGCGGACCGCGCCCGCGCCACCCGTCACACCGCCGCAGGACAGCGACGCGATCGGCCGACGACGCGCACGCATGTGGGGTCCGCATCCCGGGAACGGGGTGCGGACCCCACATGCGTTCCCGGGGTCTTCGGGCCGGCCCGCGCCCCCCGGCACGGGACTGGTGCGGCCCCGGCACGGGGCCGGTGCGCGGGCCCCCGCGCCATGCCCCGTGAGGGTCCGGTTCCCTCCCAGGCGCTTGCACTCTCCCTGGGCGAGTGCTAATCATTGGCGTTAGCACTCTCCGAGTGAGAGTGACAAAGAAGGACCGAGTCGGTGAGGTTTCCGGGCCACGGTGGACAGGTACCACCAAAGGTGCGGGAGCCGTCCGTCGCGGGCGCCAGCGCGGTCCGGCCAGAGCTTCCCACCAGTCCGTGGAGGACACTTCACATGGCAAAGATCATCGCGTTCGACGAGGAGGCGCGGCGCGGCCTTGAGCGCGGTATGAACCAGCTCGCCGACGCCGTCAAGGTCACCCTCGGTCCCAAGGGACGGAACGTCGTCCTGGAGAAGAAGTGGGGCGCGCCCACGATCACCAACGATGGTGTTTCCATCGCCAAGGAGATCGAGCTGGAGGACCCGTACGAGAAGATCGGCGCCGAGCTGGTCAAGGAAGTCGCCAAGAAGACGGACGACGTCGCCGGTGACGGTACGACGACCGCCACGGTCCTGGCCCAGGCGCTCGTCCGCGAGGGTCTGCGCAACGTGGCCGCCGGCGCCAACCCCATGGCCCTGAAGCGCGGCATCGAGAAGGCCGTCGAGGCCGTCTCCGCCGCCCTGCTGGAGCAGGCGAAGGACGTGGAGACCAAGGAGCAGATCGCCTCCACCGCCTCCATCTCCGCCGCCGACACCCAGATCGGCGAGCTGATCGCCGAGGCCATGGACAAGGTCGGCAAGGAAGGCGTCATCACCGTCGAGGAGTCCCAGACCTTCGGTCTGGAGCTGGAGCTCACCGAGGGTATGCGCTTCGACAAGGGGTACATCTCGGCGTACTTCGCCACCGACATGGAGCGTATGGAGGCGTCCCTGGACGACCCGTACATCCTGATCGTGAACTCCAAGGTCGGCAACGTGAAGGACCTCCTTCCGCTGCTGGAGAAGGTCATGCAGTCGGGCAAGCCGCTGCTGATCATCGCCGAGGACGTCGAGGGCGAGGCCCTGTCCACGCTGGTCGTGAACAAGATCCGCGGCACCTTCAAGTCCGTCGCCGTCAAGGCCCCGGGCTTCGGCGACCGCCGCAAGGCCATGCTGAACGACATCGCCATCCTCACCGGTGGCACGGTCATCTCCGAGGAGGTCGGCCTCAAGCTGGAGAACGCCGGCCTGGACCTGCTGGGCCGCGCCCGCAAGGTCGTCATCACCAAGGACGAGACCACGATCGTCGACGGCGCCGGTGACAGCGACCAGGTCGCCGGTCGCGTCAACCAGATCCGTGCCGAGATCGAGAACTCGGACTCGGACTACGACCGCGAGAAGCTCCAGGAGCGCCTGGCGAAGCTGGCCGGCGGCGTGGCCGTCATCAAGGCCGGTGCCGCCACCGAGGTCGAGCTCAAGGAGCGCAAGCACCGCATCGAGGACGCCGTGCGCAACGCGAAGGCGGCCGTCGAGGAGGGCATCGTCGCCGGTGGCGGCGTGGCTCTGCTCCAGGCTTCCTCCGTCTTCGAGAAGCTGGAGCTGGAGGGCGACGAGGCCACCGGTGCCAACGCCGTCCGTCTGGCCCTGGAGGCCCCGCTCAAGCAGATCGCCGTCAACGGCGGCCTTGAGGGCGGCGTCGTGGTCGAGAAGGTGCGCAACCTGACCCCGGGTCACGGTCTGAACGCCGCGACCGGCGAGTACGTGGACATGATCGCCGAGGGCATCCTCGACCCGGCGAAGGTGACCCGTTCCGCGCTGCAGAACGCCGCCTCCATCGCGGCGCTCTTCCTCACCACCGAGGCCGTCATCGCCGACAAGCCGGAGAAGGCCGCCGCGGCCGCTCCGGGCGGTATGCCGGGCGGTGACATGGACTTCTGATCCCCCGGGATCAGCGGTACCAGCCGTACAAGGGCGGCACTCCCCGGCAGGGGGGTGCCGCCCTTCGGCGTGCACGGGCCCGCTGCCCCCGCAGGCCCGCGCTGTCCTAGTGCGTACCCCATCGACCCCAACGGGCTTGTACCCCAGGGGAGTTACGGGGAGGACCCGGGGGCCAGTACCCGGGTCATGGGTTCCCGGGAACAGCTCCACCCTGGGGCGGTGAACGCTCCCCGGCCCGTCAGCCGAGGGAGGTAGGAAGGTCGCACCACCAGAGGGACGCCAGTGCCCCGGTCCGCACGGCAAGGTCTTCGTGAGGTGTTCCCCCGCCCCACGAAAGGATCCGTTCGGATGCGTTCACGTGGACTCATACCCCTGCTCGCCCTGGGGGTGCTGGCCCCGCTGGCCCCCCAGGCACTGGCGGCGCCGGCCCCGGCCACCACCACTGCCTCGGCTTCCACCGCCGAGGCCCCGCTGAAGCGGTACGAGAGCCAGAAGCCGCAGTGGAAGCGGTGCGGCGAGGAGACGCCCGCCCGCTTCCAGTGCGCGACGGTCGAGGTGCCGCTGGACTACAAGCGCCCCGGCGGACCGCGGATCGACGTCGAGATCTCCCGGCTGCGGACCAGCGTCCCGGACAAGCGCCGGGGGGTGCTGCTCTTCAACCCGGGCGGCCCCGGCGGCTCCGGCCTGGGCGAACCCCTCCTGTTCGCCCGGGACCTGCCCCGGTCCGTGCTGGAGCGGTACGACCTGATCGGCTTCGACCCCCGGGGCCTCGGCCGCAGCTCCCCGCTGGACTGCGGCCTCACGGGTCAGGAGAAGGCGCATTTCCTCTCCCCGTACAAGCCGGAGACCGAGCAGCGGGACATCGCCGTCACCCGCTCGATCGCCGACAAGTGCCGGGCCGGGGAGGGCGACCGCCTTCCGCACATCACCACCCGTAACACCGCCCGGGACATGGACATCGTCCGGGCCGTGCTCGGCGAGAAGAAGATCTCCTATGTGGGGGTCTCGTACGGCACCTACCTCGGCGCGGTCTACACCCAGATGTTCCCCCGGCGGGCGGACCGGTTCGTCCTGGACAGTGCCGTCGACCCGAAGCGCGGGTGGCGGAAGATGATGCAGGTGTGGTCGGAGGAGGCCGGGCCGGCCTTCACCCGCTGGTCCGAGTGGACCGCCCGGCGCGGCACGGTCCACGACCTCGGCGACACCCCGGCGGAGGTCCGCCGCACCTTCTGGGAGCTGGTCCGCACGGCCGACCGGAAGCCGATCACGCTGCACGGCCAGAAGTGGGACGGCGACGCGATCCGCATGCTGCGGCCCTACTTCTTCGACGTCAAGGAGGCGGCGGAGCGCATCGCGCAGCTGCGCCGGGCCTCGCTGGGGCTGCCGGCCGGTCCGCCGCGGCCCGTGGAGACCGGTCCCGAGACACCCGGGAGCATCGAGACCACCTGGTCCGTGATCTGCGGGGACGACGACAAGGCCTGGCCGCGTGACACGGCCCGGTACCGCGCGGACGCGATCCGGGACAAGGCCCGCTACCCGCTCTTCGGGGACTTCACCTCCAGCGTCAAGCCCTGTGCCTTCTGGGGGAAGTCGGCGGAGCCCGTCACCGAGGTCGACAACCGGGTGCCGTCGCTGATCCTCCAGAACGAGTGGGACTCCCAGACCCCGTACTCCACCGGTCTCGACATGCACAAGGCCCTCAAGGGCTCGCGGCTGGTGTCGGTCAAGGGCGGTGAGGGGCACGGCATCTACAACTGGGCCCCGAACCCCTGCGCCGTGAAGGTCGCGAACACCTACCTGGCCACCGGCGAGCTGCCGAAGCGGAACGTGACCTGTGTCGCCGTCGACGACCAGACCTCCCGCCGGTCCGGACCGGCGGCCGACCGGGCCCCGAAGCCGGTCTTCTGATCCGCTGAGCGGATGACGCCCGGCCCCCTGTGCCCTTCACAGCGCAGGGGGCACGGCGCAGGGGCCACCGGCAAGGGGGTGCGGCGGCCCCGATAAGGGCTGGATAAAGCGGAGTTGGTACGTCCCAAGGACGATTCGGCCCTCCCGACTCCTCCCAGAGACGTAGCGGAAGTCCGGCTGTCCGGCGGATTCCCCGCCCCGACCGAAACGAAAGGGTCGTCCCTGACCGAACATCCGTCCGGAAGGACTCCACGTGCAACGACGACTCGTACCTCTGCTGGCGGTCGGCCTGATGGCGTCGCTGGCGCCCGGTATCGCCACGGCGGCCCCCACAGCGGCACCCCAGCCCAAACCGGGCCCGCTGGCCTCGTACGAGAAGCAGAAGCCGACGTGGAAGAGGTGTGCGCCGGATCTTCCCGCCGCCTTCCAGTGCGCGATGCTGAAGGTCCCGATGGACTACAAGCGGCCCGCCGGCAAGAAGCTGGAGATAGCGGTCTCCCGGTGGAAGACCAGCGTCAAGGGCAAGCGCCAGGGCGTGCTGCTCTTCAACCCGGGCGGCCCCGGCGGCGCGGGTCTCGACATGCCGGTGTTCATGAAGGAGCTGATGCCGAAGCAGCTGCTCGACGGGTACGACCTGATCGGCTTCGACCCCCGGGGCGTCGCCGCCAGCTCGCCCGTCGCCTGCGGGCTGAACGAGAGCGACGCCCAGTGGCCGCGCCCGTACAAGGCGAAGACGTTCGCCAAGGACGTCGCCTGGGCCAAGGGCGTGGCGGACAAGTGCCGCAAGAAGCAGGGCGAGAAGCTGCGGTACATCACCACCCGCAACACCGCCCGCGACATGGACATCCTGCGGATCGTCCTCGGCGAGAAGAAGCTCAACTACGTGGGCTACTCGTACGGGACGCACCTCGGGGCCGTCTACTCGCAGCTCTTCCCGGCCAAGACCGGCCGGTTCGTGCTGGACAGCGCCGTCGACCCGAAGCTGACCTGGCGCGGCATGATCCAGATCTGGGCGGAGGGCACCGAGCCCGCGTTCAAGCGGTGGGCCGCCTGGACCGCCGCCCGTGACGCCCGCTACGGGCTGGGCAGCACCGAGGCCCAGGTCACCAAGGCGTGGTGGGACCTGATCGCCCAGGCCGACCGCAAGCCGATCATCGTGGACGGCGAGCCCTACAACGGCGACGACATCCGCAACGACCTGCGCGCGACCTTCTTCGACGTCACGGCGGCCGCCGACAGGGTCGTCGAGCTGAAGAAGGCCGCGGCCACGCCCGGCCGGCGGGCATCGGTCACGATCCCGCGGCAGCAGGAGCGGCCGTCGTTCCGGCCCATGCAGACGCTGGACAACGTGGAGGCGTCCTTCTGGTCCGTCGTCTGCGCCGACAACTCGGCCGCCTGGTCGCGTGACACGGAGCAGTACCGCAAGGACGCGGTCCGCGACAAGGCCCGCTACCCGCTGTACGGCGACTTCACGTCCAACATCAAGCCCTGCGCGTTCTGGGACAAGTCCGTCGAGCCCGCGATCACCATCAACAACCGGGTGCCGTCGCTGATCCTCCAGAACGAGTGGGACCCGGCCACCCCGTACGCGGCCGGTGTCGGCATGCGCAAGGCGCTGAAGGGCTCCAAGCTGGTCTCCGTGAAGAACGGCCAGGGCCACGGCGTCTACCTCTTCGGTGGCAGCACCTGCGCCGACAAGCTGACCACGAACTACCTGCTCACGGGGAAGCTCCCGGCCAAGGACACCACCTGCACGGCCCCGGTGCCGCGCTCGGGCAAGGAGTCGGCCCCGGCCGACAGGCTCCCGAACCCGCTGCCGCAGCTGCCCCACCGCTTCTGATCATCCACTTCTGATCACCCGCTGACCGCTCACCGACGGCCCGGGGGCCCCACCGGCCCCCGGGCCCTCGCCTGCCCGCGACCGTACGCGGCCGTACGCGGACGGTGTGCCCCGGCCGTCGGCGGGCGGCGGGCGGCGGGCGGCGGCCCCGGGGCATGGGAGCATCGGGGAGTGCTGGATATCGGTTACTCCCTCTCCCCCCGCTTCCCCGACCCGCCGCAGACCGTCTACCGCGAGGCGGACACCCACACCCTGCGGCACGACCTCTTCTGCGGCGACGTCTACCTCGCCGACACCGAGGCCGACCGGGAGATCTCCACAGCCTGGGGATGGGTGCCGGTGCTCGACTTCGCGTGGGCGCTGTGCGACATCGTCGAACGGATCGACGCCGACCCCCGGGGCAGCCGCGCCTCCGTGCCCCAGCGGGCGGAGCTGGACTTCACGGAGTCGGCGGACCGGATGCTCTTCGAGCGGCGGTTCGGCTGGGTCGACGTGGAGGCCGACTGGATGCGCCAGGACGAGCCGCCGCTCACCTTCAACCACGGGAAGCTGCGCCGGGAGGCCCGGGACTTCCTGCACGATCTGATCGCGGACCTGACCGATCTGCACGAGGGCCTGGCCGACAATCCCGTCATCTGGGATCTCCAGGCCCGTTTCCCCCGGGTCTGACGCCCCTGCCGCCCCGGCCGCCGGCCTGGGCAAGCGGCAGGGCTTGACCTCAACCTTGATCGAGGTCGGAGGCTGGTGTCCGTCACCGAGACCACCGCGCTCAGGGGGATCCGCCATGCACGCCATCCGACTCCACGCCTACGGGCCCGCCGAGAACCTCCGCTACGAGGAGGTCCCGGACCCGGTGGCAGGCCCCGGCGAGGTACGGATCTCCGTCGCCGCCGCCGGCGTCCACGTCCTGGACACGGCCCTGCGCGAGGGCGGTACGGGCCCGTACCCGGAGCCCGTACCGCTGCCCACCGTCCCCGGCCGCGAGGTCGCCGGAACCGTCGACGCCGTCGGCGCGGGCACCGACCCGTCCTGGCTGGGCAAGCGGGTCGTCGCCCACCTCGGAATGGCCCCCGGCGGCTACGCCGAACGCGCCGTCACCACCGCGGAGCGGCTGCACGAACTGCCCGACGGACTCGGAGCGGACGAGGCCGTCGCCATGATCGGAACCGGCCGTACCGCCCTGGGGATCCTCGGCTACGCGGAGCCCGGACCGGACGGCATCGTGATCGTCACCGCCGCCGCCGGCGGCCTCGGCACCCTGATCACCCAGTACGCGAAGCACGCCGGGGCCACGGTCGTCGGCCTCGCGGGCGGCCCGGCCAAGGTCGCCCACGTCCGGGCGAACGGCGCCGGCCTCGCCGTCGACTACCGGCAGGACGACTGGGCGGCGCAGGTCCGCGACTTCCTCGGCGGGCGCGGCGCCACCACCGTCTTCGACGCGGTCGGCGGAGACACCGCCCGCGCCGCCGTCGACCTGCTCGGCCAGGGCGGCCACCACGTCGTCTACGGCTGGGCCGGGGAGCGGCTGCACGACGGCGAGCCCCTCACGTACACCGAGGAGGAGCAGGCCGCGCGCGGCGTCACCTCCGAGATGATCCTCGGCCCCCGGATGATGGAGCGCGGCGGCGGGCTGCGCGCCCTGGAGGAGCGGGCCCTGCGGGAGGCCGCCGGCGGGCCGCTGCGCCCGGCGGTGCAGCGCTTCCCGCTCGCGCAGGCCGCCGCGAGCCATCGGGCGCTGGAGAACCGCGGCACCATCGGCAAGGTCGTCCTGGTGCCGTGAGGGGTGTCCCGGCGCCACGGGGAGCAACGGCCCCGGGGCGCCGGGACCGGGGCGCCGGGACCGGGGCGCCGGGACCGGGGTGCCGGGACCGGGGGCAGGGAGCCGGGCGCGCCGGGGACGCCCGGCTCCCTGCCCCCCTGCTCACTCCGCCGGGGCCCCCAGCGCCGCCAGCGGCCCGTCGGTGAGCCGGAACACCGACCACTCGTCCTGCTCGCGGGCGCCCAGCGAGCGGTAGAACGCGATCGTCGGCTCGTTCCACTTGAGGCAGGACCACTCCAGCCGCTCGTACCCGCGCGCCACGCAGATCCGTGCCAGCTCGGTCAGGAGCGCCTTGCCGTGGCCGCCGCCGCGCAGCCCGGGACGGACATACAGATCCTCCAGATACACCCCGTGCGTCCCGCGCCAGGTGCTGAAGTTGAGGAACCACAGTGCGAATCCGGCCACCTCGCCGTCGTCGCTCTCGGCGATGTGCGCGTACGCGGCGGGCCGCTCGCCGAAGAGCGCCTCGCGCAGCTGCTCCTGGCTCGCGCGCACCTCGTGCGGGGCCTTCTCGTACTCCGCCAGTTCGCGGATCATGCGGTGGATCTCGGGGACGTCATGGGGCTCAGCGGTGCGGATCATGGCACTCAGCGTCGCCGAAGGGCAGGCCGGCGCGCCAGCAATATCCGTGCCATGGCCTCCTGCTCCTCCTCCAGGCGCCGTTCGCCGTCGTGGATGTGCCACAGCGTGTTCTGGAGTACGCGGCCGAGCGACCATGCCGCGGCCCGCTCCCGGTCGAGTCCCAGCACCTCGGTCATCAGGTCCAGGCGCCACAGCACGTCGGCCGGTTCGAAGCGGTTGCGGAGCGCGGGCAGCAGCTCGAACCCGGGGTCCCCGGCGAGCGGTTTGGGGTCGATGGCGAGCCACGGTTCGCGGTCCGCCCCGAGCACGTTCTCGTAGTGCAGGTCCCAGTGCAGCAGCCGGTCCCCGGGCTCGCCGGCGACCTCCCGCAGCGCCGCCGCGCAGTCGAGCATCAGCTGCCGCTCCCGGGCGTCGGTCAGGAGCGCGAGCGCCCGGGGGGCCTCGTCCAGCATGCGGGCGGCGATGTCGCCGAGGTTCCGCATCCCCGGAGGCGCGGGCCGGTCGGTGAGCCGGGCCAGCAGCTCCGCGATGATCCGTACGGCGTCCCGGACATCCGCCACGTCCAGGAGGGTGCGGCCGGGATCCAGCCGTTCCAGCAGCAGGGTGCCGGTCTCCCGGTCGGCGCGCAGCAGCCGTACGGCGCCGTCGCCGTCCCAGGCGCGCAGGGCGTCCGGTTCGCCCCCGGTCTCGTCGGTGAGGGCCTGGAGTTTGAGGATCGCGGGGGTGCCGTCGGCCCGCTCCACCGGCAGGACGAGCGCGGCCCAGCCGTGCATGACCGGGCCGGCGGGCCGCAGGTCCCACTCCGCCAGGAAGCGCGCGGTCCGTGCGGGGAGCGCGGCGATGAAGGCGCGTCCCTCCTCTCCTCCGTACGTGAGCTGGCGAAACGCGAGCAGTTCGGGGATCTCCACCATGTCCAGAGCCTACGGAACGGACCGCTCCGGCTGACCCGTTCTCCCCGGGGCGAACCTTGCGTACAGTCGGCCCCACCCAGCCCCCGAGCCCTCAGGGACACCATGGTCAGGAACACCGTCAACGGCGGCATCGCGTTCTGGTACGCGCGGGACGGGCTGCCCGTGCCCCGGGAACCGCTGCCCGGTGACATCACGGCGGACGTCTGCATCGTCGGCGGCGGCTACACCGGCCTGTGGACGGCGTACTACCTGAAGAAGGCCGCGCCCTCCCTCGACATCGTCGTACTGGAGGCCGCGTTCTGCGGTTACGGGGCCTCCGGCCGCAACGGCGGCTGGCTGTACAACGGGATCGCGGGGCGGGACCGCTACGCCCGGCTGCACGGCCGGGAGGCGGCCGTGCGGCTCCAGCGGGCGATGAACGGGACGGTCGCGGACGTGATCCGGGTCGCCGCCGAGGAGGGCATCGACGCGGACATCCACCACGGCGGGGTGCTGGAGGTGGCCCGCTCCCCCGCGCAGGCGGCCCGGCTGGCGGCCTTCCACGAGCAGGAGCGGGCGTTCGGCGAGAGCGACCGGGTCCGCTACGGGGCCCGGGAGACCGCCGAACGGATCCGGGTCGCCGGGGCCGTCTCCTCGACCTGGACGCCGCACGGGGCCCGGCTGCACCCGGCGAAGCTGGTGCGGGGCCTGGCCGGGGCGGTGGCCGGGCTGGGCGTCACGATCCACGAGTCGACCCCAGTGACCGGGATCCGGCCCCGGCGGGCGGTCACCCCGTACGGCACCGTCCGCGCCCCGTACGTCCTGCGCTGCACCGAGGGCTTCACCGCCGGGATCAAGGGCCGGCGGCGGGACTGGCTCCCCATGAACTCCTCGATGATCGCCACCGAGCCGCTGCCCGACGACGTGTGGGAGACCATCGGCTGGGAGGGCCGCGAGACCCTGGGCGACATGGCCCACGCGTACGTCTACGCCCAGCGCACGGCGGACGGCCGGATCGCGCTCGGCGGGCGGGGCGTCCCGTACCGCTTCGGTTCGCGGACGGACAACGACGGCCGCACCCAGGAGGCGACCGTCCGGGCGCTCACGGACATGCTGGTCCGGCTCTTCCCGACGACGGCGGGGGTACGGATCGACCACGCCTGGTCGGGGGTGCTGGGGGTGCCCCGGGACTGGTGCGCGACGGTCACCCTGGACCGGTCCACGGGGCTCGGCTGGGCCGGCGGCTATGTGGGCTCCGGGGTGGCGACGGCCCATCTCGCCGGGCGCACGCTGTGCGATCTGGTCCAGCGGGACTCGGGGCAGGCGGGCGCGACGGAGCTGACCGCGCTGCCGTGGGTGAACCACCGGGTGCGCCGCTGGGAGCCGGAGCCGCTGCGCTGGCTGGGGGTGCAGGCGATGTACGCGGCGTACCGGGGCGCGGACCGGCGGGAGTCGGCGGGGCGCTCGGCGCGCACGGACCGGGTGGCGCGGCTGGCGGACCGGGTCTCGGGCCGGCACTGAGTCCTTGGGCGGGGGCTCCTTGGGCGGGGACTCCTTGAACGGAGGCTTCCTGGGCGGGGCGCGGGAGCCGGGTCAGAGCGACGTTCGACGGGCCCGGCGGCTCGTCCTGGAGGCCCCCGGGCGTACCCGGTGCTCACCCAGGGGCACCCGGTGCGGGGGACGGTGGAGCTGCCGGCGGTGCGCCGACCCGTACCGCCCGCGCACCTGTCCACCGGGCACGGGGCCGGCTACTCCACCTCGATGCCGTACTCCCCCACGAGCACCGGCAGCCCTCCCGGATACCCCTTGCCGCCGACCACGAACTCCCAGTCGCCACCCGCCCGGCGCCGGAACGAGCCCAGCACCAGCGCGGTCTCCCCGGCCCGCCCGTCCGAGACCGTCAGCCGGTCCAGCTCGGCGCCCCCGGCGTCCCGGAGCACGATCCCCGCCCCCGTGAAACCGGCGAGGTCCGCCGACGGATCCACCTCCGGGTCCACCGCGGCGACCAGCACCAGCCGGTCCGCGCGCGCCGGCAGCGCGTCGAAGTCGACCCGGATCGCCGCCCGGTCCCCCGCCGACGGCCGCACCGCGCGCACCGAACCGTCCGGCGTGGACTCGTTGTTGAAGAAGACGAAGTGGGCCTCGCTCAGCACCCGGTCGTACCGGCAGACCAGCGCGCACACGTCCAGCGCCACCGGACCCGCCCAGACCATCCCCAGCACATTGGCCCCGCCGTCCCCGGCGTCCTCGGGCGCCGGGGCGAGGTCCGCCGCCTCCGGCTCCCCGGGCCCCGGCACGGGCCGCGCGTCCGGCCCGCCGGGCGCGGGACCCAGCCGCCCCCGCAGCCCGTGCCGCCCCAGCAGCTCCACGAGATCCGTACCGGAGATCAGCGTCAGCGGCTTGCCGTGGGCGAAGGTGTACGAGCCGGGGCCGAAGCCCGACGTCGTCACCAGTACGCCCTTGTTGGCGCCCGCGTCCTGCACCGTCCCGTACAGATCGCGCACCGCCGTCGGCGGGACCGTGTGCCGGTACCGCTTCACCTGGACGATGATCCGGCCACCGCTGATCGGGTCCGGGTCGAACGCCTCGACGTCCACCCCGCCGTCGTTGGACCGCGTCGTCGTCACCGCCCGCATCCCCCGGGCCCGGAACAACTCCGCGACCAGGCCCTCGAATTCCACCGGGTCCATCACCAGCAGATCCGGATGATCGCCGTCGCCCTGCGAGAACACCTCCGCGCCCACATCCCCCGGCAGCCGGTCCGGGCGCACCGCCGCCCGTGCGTCCGGCTTCGCCGACAGCCGGCCGCGCAGCCCCTCCAGACACTCCACCGCACCCACCTGCTCCAGCCGCAGCCCGGTGAAGTCCTCGCGCGCCACCGTCACCGCGCCGAGGACGACCTCGGCATGCCGGCCCGTGGCCGGATCCACGTCGTCCACGAAACCGCTGAGCGCCACCGAGCCCAGCACACCCCACTCGTCGGCGGCGAACAGATCCCGCAGCACCAGCAGCAGGGACTGCGCCAGCACGTCCCGGTAGAGCGCCCGGCGCTGCGCCACCGGCCGGGCGACCTCCTTGAGCTGGTCCGACGTGGCGACATACCGCACCGAGCGCGCGGCCGGCACCACGTCGAAACCGGGCAGTTCCCAGCTCAGCACCAGCTGGGCCGCCGCCCGGTCGAAGGCCGCCGACAGCCGCCGGGGCATGGCCTCGGGCCACTCGGACGACGCGTACAGCGCCGCCGAGAAGTACTCCACGACCGCGTCGGGCTCACCCCCGCGCACCCCGTCCAGGAGCCGCGTCACGCCCGTGTTGTGCCGCTGGACCTCGGCGCGCCGCTCCCCCGCCCAGGCGTCGTACTGCCGCCGGTACTCGGCGAGTTGCGCCAGCCGCTGCCCGTCGGCCTGCCGCGCCAGCGCCAGATCGTGCCGGTAGCGCTCCTGCGCCTCCCACTCGGCGCGCTCCCGGGCCCGCGCCGTCCAACCGCCGCCCTGGGGACGGTAGTACGCGGGATCCGGCATCGGTACGGGATGCTCCAGCGGCCCCGGCGCGAACGGTTCGACGTACTCGATCCGGGTCAGCGACGCCGAGCCGAAGACCCCGCCCCGGCAGCCGGCCGCCAGCAGCCCCGACAGCTCGGCGACCCGCGCCTCGATCTCCCCGGTCCTGGCCTGCGCGTCCGCCTCGCGGCTGCGCTTGTAGGCGGCCTGCTGCTCACGGTGGTGGCGGGCCATGTCCCGCTCGTACGCCCGCTGCTGCCGCTCACGCTCCCGCCGCTCCCGCTGGAGCGCGCGCGCCTGGGCCTCGCGCTCCCGCTGCTGGCGCCGCTGGGCCTCGGCCCATGCCCCGATCAAACCGCTCGACGAGCCCCGACCCATCCCGCGCCCTCCCCACCGGGCCGCCCCACCGGCCCGTACCGCATCCCGAAAACGCCAGTGTCCCGGACCGGAAGGGGCCGGGACACTGCTGAGACCGAGCCGCCTGTCGGAATCGAACCGACGACCTGCGACTTACAAGATCGCTGCTCTACCAATTGAGCTAAGGCGGCATCGCGCGGGGCCCGCCCGGACCCGTGCGCGGAGATGACCACTCTACACAGCGGCGGGTTACGGAGGCCATGAAGATCGGGTAAGGAAGCCCGGCGACGGGCCTCTCCCGCATTCCGCGCATCTCGTTCCCTTCCTGTTACTGACAGAAGGGAAAAGGCCGGGTACCGTCACCCTCAGTTCACCCGAGTGGACTACACCAATCCTTTACTCGGATCGTCCGGCACGTTCCTGCCGGTGAAGGGATGTACCCGCCATGGCTACCGTTACGTTCGACAAGGCGACCCGGATCTACCCGGGCACCGAGAAGCCCGCCGTCGACGAGCTGGAGATCGAGATCGCGGACGGCGAGTTCCTCGTCCTCGTCGGCCCCTCCGGCTGCGGCAAGTCCACCTCGCTGCGCATGCTCGCCGGCCTGGAGGACGTGAACCGGGGCGCCATCCGCATCGGCGACCGCGACGTCACGCACCTGCCGCCGAAGGACCGGGACATCGCCATGGTGTTCCAGAACTACGCGCTCTACCCCCACATGACCGTCGCCGACAACATGGGCTTCGCGCTCAAGATCGCCGGCGTCAACAAGGCGGAGATCCGCAAGAAGGTCGAAGAGGCCGCGAAGATCCTCGACCTCACCCCCTACCTGGACCGCAAGCCGAAGGCGCTCTCCGGCGGCCAGCGCCAGCGGGTGGCCATGGGCCGCGCCATCGTGCGTGAGCCGCAGGTCTTCCTCATGGACGAGCCGCTGTCGAACCTCGACGCCAAGCTCCGCGTCTCCACCCGTACCCAGATCGCGTCGCTCCAGCGCCGCCTGGGCATCACCACGGTCTACGTCACCCACGACCAGACCGAGGCCCTCACCATGGGCGACCGCGTCGCGGTCCTCAAGGACGGTCTGCTCCAGCAGGTCGACTCGCCGCGCAACATGTACGACCGCCCGGCCAACCTCTTCGTCGCCGGCTTCATCGGCTCGCCCGCGATGAACCTGATCGAGGTCCCGATCACCGACGGCGGCGTGAAGTTCGGCAACAGCGTCGTCCCGGTCTCCCGCGAGGCGCTGAGCGCCGCCGCCGACCGCGGCGACAAGACGGTCACCGTCGGCATCCGCCCCGAGCACTTCGACGTGGTCGAGCACGGCGGCGCGGCGGCCAAGGCCCTCACCAAGGACTCCTCCGACGCCCCGGCCGGCCTCGCCGTCCTGGTCAACGTCGTGGAGGAGCTGGGCTCCGACGGCTTCGTGTACGGCTCCTCCAAGGTCAGCGGCGAGGACAAGGACCTGGTCGTCCGCGTCGGCGGCCGCTCCGTGCCGGACAAGGGCACCGAGCTGCACGTCGTGCCGCGCCCGGACGAGATCCACGTCTTCTCCACCTCGACCGGCGAGCGTCTGACCGGCTGACGCCCCCAGGACGACGGAACGGCCCCGCGGCTCCCGCGGGGCCGTTCCGCTTTCCCCGCCCCGGCACCCCGCCCCACCGGGACGCCAAATCCCCTCTCTGCCCCGCTATTTCGGGATTCGCCGTCAACCCGGCATTCGAAAGATTCCCTCGAACGATCCCCCGGGTGAGTGACTGAATGTCGCCATCGCGTTACCGGCCGCTACGCTCACCGCGTGACCCACTCAGCACGCCGAATCGGCCGTAGTCTCGCCCTCGTTCTGCCCGTCGTCCTGGTGCTCTCCGGAACCCTCGCGGTCGCC
Source organism: Streptomyces yaizuensis (assembly GCF_034961445.1). Lineage (NCBI taxonomy): Bacteria > Bacillati > Actinomycetota > Actinomycetes > Kitasatosporales > Streptomycetaceae > Streptomyces > Streptomyces yaizuensis. The sequence continues at coordinate 1,560 of NZ_BSBI01000010.1, read as the reverse complement.
AGCATCCCGTGGGCCGGACCCAGCGGGCCGCAACTCCTCGGCTCCGCGCAGAACGCGACCTCGCCCGCGCAGCAGCGCACGCCGCAGGACGTCCTCCGCGACGAGCTGCTGACCGTACTCCGGGAGAAGAGCCCCGGGACGGCCCTCACCCGCCTCCAGCGCGAGGTCGAGGCCCGGCCCTCGCTCGCCCCCCACTGCGGCTCGATCGCCCGCTCCCTGGGCCGCGCCGCCGTCGACCGCCTGGGCCCCACCCGCGCCCAGGCGTACTCCAAGCCCGTCTGCGACACGTCGTTCGCCGCCGGGGTCGCCCAGGAGTCGCGGGGGAGCTGACGGGCCCGTCCCGTACCGCTGCGCATATCGTTCACGGCATGCATACGCCTACGTATCCGACGCAGGCCGTGGTCCTGGCGGGCGGCCAGGGCTCGCGGCTGCGACCGTACACCGACGACCGCCCCAAGCCGATGGTCGAGATCCCGGGGACCGGGACCCCGATCATCGGCCACCAGCTGGCCTGGCTGGCCGCCGAGGGCGTGACCGACGCGGTCGTCTCCTGCGGCCACCTCGCCGAAGTGCTCCAGGAGTGGCTGGAGGGCGCCGACCTGCCGCTGCGGGTGACCACCGTCGTCGAACCCGAGCCACTGGGCCGGGGCGGCGGCCTCAAGTACGCGGCCGCCCGCCTGCCCCGCCCCGACCTCCCCTGGTACGCCACCAACGGCGACATCTGGACCCGCTTCTCCCTGCGCGAGATGGCCGCCTTCCACGCCGAGCGCGACGCGACCGCGACCCTCGCGCTGGCCCGGCCCCGGATCCCGTGGGGCGCCGTCGAGACCGACGCGTTCGGCCACATCACCGACTTCATCGAGGCGCCGCCGTCGCCGTACCTCATCAACGCCGGCGTCTACGTCTTCTCCCCCGCCTTCACCGACCTCCTCCCGGAACAGGGCGACCACGAACGCACCACGTTCCCCGGGCTCGCCCGCGACCGCCGGCTGGCCGGGTTTCCGCTGCCGCAGGGGGCGTACTGGCGCGCCATCGACACGGCGAAGGACCTGACCGAGGCGGCAAAGGAACTCTCCCAGCGCTAGCCCCGCCGCGGCGCCCTTGCGCTGTCCGACCCACGTCGGTACGTGTGCGGTGCGCTCGTCCGGGGTTCCGGTGGCCGGCCCGTGTCGGTACGGGTGCCTCGGCCTCCCGTCCGGGGGTCCGGCTGCCTGGCCCGTGTCGACGGGGTGGCCCGCACCCCTTCTTCCCCCCGGCTCGGGGTACCGGTCGCCTTCGTCGGCTGCGTGGGTGGGGGTGCAGGGTCGCCCCCGCAGGGGATCGGCGGGAAGTCCGGCTTGCGTGGACCGTAAGCCCTCGGTCCGCCGACCCCGAGGAGGTGAGCCCGGAGGCCCCCACCAACCCGCACCACACCCGCGCGGCGGTCGACCCGCACAAACCCACCTCGCCGACGATCACCCGGAAAAATCCAGCCTCGCCGGCGTTTGAGGCGCGGGGGCTCCGGGCTCACCGCCTCGGGGGCGGCGAGCGTACGCAACAAGAGCCGGTCGGGTCGGCCAC
>NZ_BSBI01000009.1:0-382211 GCF_034961445.1 Streptomyces yaizuensis | reverse complement strand
GGCGGCCGACCGGGCATTCCGGTCGGCCGCCGCCGTCGTACACCCGTACAGGACGCACGAGGTGCACGGGACGCACTGAAAAAGTCCAATCGAGTGGACTGTGCGGTGTTGTAGGCTGCACTCGACCGTCCGGAGCCGGTGTGCGGGGCGCACCGGCCCACCCCGGGAGCGCCCCCGCGGCCTCTTCCCCCTCAGGGCTCCGGGCGGCGAACCCCCGGCAGTTCCCAGCGGCCCCCGGCGGCCCTGTGGCGATGTGAGCGAGGCACCCGGCATGACCCTCACCTTCACCGTCTCCGACGAGGTCAGGGCGCTCGCGCCCGGCTTCCTCCACCTCGCCGTCGAGGCGCGCGGCCTGACCCCCGGAGCCGGCGACGACACCGGGGCCGCCCTGCTCGCGGACGCCGGGCGCCGGCTCGCCGGGCGGCTGGACGGGCGAGCCCCGCACGAGGACCCGCACATGGCCGCCTGGCGGGAGGTCTACACCGCCTTCGGCGCCAAGCCCTCCCGTACCCGCAACTCGGCGGAGGCCCTGGCGCGCAGGGCCCTCGCCGACGGCGCACTGCCCCGGATCAATCCCCTCGTGGACCTCTACAACGCGATCAGCGTGGCCCATCTCGTCCCCGTCGGCGGGGAGGACCTGGACTTGATCCAGGGCGGAATGCGGCTGGTGCGCGCCACCGGCGACGAGCCGTTCGTGACGGTCGCGGCGGGTGCGGAGACGGTGGAGCACCCGGAGCCGGGCGAGGTGGTCTGGTGCGACGACGCCGGTGTCACCTGCCGCCGCTGGAACTGGCGCCAGGGCCCGCGCACCCGGCTCACCGACGCCTCCACGAACGCGATCTTCCTGCTGGAGGCGGTGCCGCCGATGACGGCGGCCGGGCTGACGGCGGCGGGGGAGGAGCTGGCGGAGGCCCTGCGGAAGCAGAGCCCCGGAGCGAGCGTCACCGTCCACCCGCCCCGCTGAGCCTTCGGGGCCCTCCCGGCGGGTGTCAGCGGGACTCGCGCAGCTCCTCGACGGTGGGCGCGGTGCCGCCCAGGTGCGCGGGCAGCCACCAGGAGTCCGCCGGCCCCGCGGGGCGCTGCGGATACGCGGCCTGCGCGTCCTCCAGGAGCCCCTGGACACGCTCGCGCAGCCGCCGGGTGATGGCCCCCGCGTACTGGTCGGCGGGGGCCTCGACGGGCTCGCCCACCCGGATCGTCACGGGGATGTGGCTGCGCCGGAAGTTGCGCGGACGGCCCTTCGTCCACAGCCGCTGGGTCCCCCACAGCGCCACTGGGACCAGCGGTACGCCCGCCTCCTGCGCGAGTCGCGCCGCACCCGACTTGAACGACTTCAGGGTGAACGACTCCGAGATCGTCGCCTCCGGGAAGACCCCGACGATCTCGCCGGAGCGCAGCGACTCCAGCGCGTGCTTGTACGCGGCCTCGCCCTGCTTGCGGTCCACCGGGATGTGCTTCATGCCGCGCATCAGCGGACCGGAGATCCGGTGCCGGAAGACGGACTCCTTCGCCATGAACCGCACCAGGCGCTTCTGGGGGAGGGCGGCGAGCCCGGCGAAGATGAAGTCCAGGTAGCTGATGTGATTGCTGACCAGCACGGCCCCGCCCGAACGGGGGATGTTCTCCGCACCCTGGCAGTCGATCTTCAGATCCAGCGCCTTGAACAGCCCGAGAGCGGCGCCGACCACCGGCCGGTAGACGAGATCTGCCATCTGGGGAGGACCCTTCTGTCGTGCCCGGGGAGGGTTCGCCCGGTGGAGGTGTGGAAGTTACGCGGCCGTAGGTTTTCGGTGCTGCGCAGATCGTGCCCCATGGGCGCCGCTGAGACCAGTCCTGGTGGCCCCGGAAGGGGAGATTCTTGTCACGTCGTACATTTCTGGCGCCCGGAGCCCCCCTCCGGGTCGTCAAGGTCACAGTTCCCGGCCCTCGTTCAGGGGTAGGTTGAAAACGTACTGGCGAGTAATATCTCGCTCGGAGACCCGGTCGTCGCGGTCCGAGAATCCCGCCTTCCGGCCCCTATGCTGCCTGCCATCGGGACAGGCCCAGGGCCCGTCGGGTGGATCCCGGGACGGCCCACTGCGAGGAGGAGACCCCCGTGAGCTTGAGGATCGTTGTCTGTGTGAAGTTTGTGCCGGATGCGGCGGGTGAGCGGCGGTTCGGTGGGGATCTGACGGTGGATCGTGAGGATGCGGACGGTCTGTTGTCGGAGCTGGACGAGTACGCGGTGGAGCAGGCGCTGCGGATTTCGGAGGCCTCGGAGGGTGAGGTGGAGGTGACCGTTCTGACGGTGGGTCCGGAGGATGCGCGGGAGGCGGTCGCGAAGGGTCTGCGGATGGGTGCGGACCGGGGGGTGCATGTCGAGGACGACGGGGTGCACGGGTCGGATGTGATGGGGACGTCGCTGGTGGTGGCGAAGGCGGTGGAGAAGGCCGGCTTTGATCTGGTGCTGTGCGGGATGGCGTCCACGGACGGCGGGATGGGGGTGCTGCCGGCGCTGCTCGCGGAGCGGCTGGGGGTGCCGCAGGTGTCGCTGCTGTCCGAGGTGGCCGTGGAGGGTGGCACGGTGTCGGGGCGGCGGGACGGTGACAGTGCGACGGTGCGTGTGGAGGCGTCGCTGCCGGCGGTGGTGTCGGTGACGGACCAGTCCGGTGAGGCCCGCTACCCGTCGTTCAAGGGGATCATGGCGGCGAAGAAGAAGCCGGTGGTGTCCTGGGACCTGGACGACCTCGGCATCGACCCGGGCGACATCGGCCTGGCGGGGTCGTGGACGCGGGTCGAGGACGCGGCCGAGCGCCCCGCCCGGGTGAAGGGGCAGCTGGTCACCGACGAGGGCGACGGCGGCCTGAAGGTCGCGGCGTTCCTCGCCGAACGCAAATTCGTCTGACCCCCGCCGTTCCATCCCCTGCTTCCGGTTCTTCGTAGAGAAAGTGTGTGTGCCCGGTCATGGCTGAGGTTCTTGTTTTCGTCGATCACGAGGGCGGCGCGGTCCGCAAGCCCACCCTCGAACTCCTGACGCTGGCCCGCCGTCTGGGTGACCCGGTCGCCCTCGCGACCGGCCCCGGCGCCCGCGCCACCGCCGGCACCCTCGCCCGGCACGGCGCCGTCCGCGTCCTCGTCTGCGAGGACGAGCGTTTCGGGCAGTACCTGGTGGTCCCCGAACTCGACGCCCTCACGAGCGCCCATGAGGCGGTCGGCCCGGTGGCGGTGCTGGTGCCCTCCAGCGGCGAGGGCCGGGAGACCGCCGCCCGTCTCGCCCTGCGCACCGGCTCCGGCCTGATCACCGACGCCGTCGACATCGAACCCGGCAACAGTGACGGCGACGGTGACGGGCCGGTGGTGGTGCAGTCGGTGTTCGCCGGCTCCTTCACCACCCGCTCCCGCGTCACCCGCGGCATCCCCGTCATCACCGTCAAGCCCAACAGCGCCCCCGTCGAGGAGGCCCCCACCGGCGCCGTGGCGGAGGACCTGGCCGTGGCCTTCTCCGACCCCGCCACCGCCGCCCGCATCACCGAGCGGGCGCCGCGGGCCGCCTCGGGACGGCCCGAGCTGGCCGAGGCCGCGATCGTGGTCTCCGGCGGCCGCGGCGTCGGCAGCGCCGACAACTTCGCGGTGATCGAGGCCCTCGCCGACGCCCTCGGCGCAGCGGTCGGCGCCTCCCGCGCCGCCGTCGACTCCGGCTGGTACCCCCACTCCCACCAGGTCGGCCAGACCGGCAAGAGCGTCTCCCCCCAGCTCTACATCGCCTCCGGGATCTCCGGCGCCATCCAGCACCGCGCCGGCATGCAGACCTCCAAGACCATCGTCGCCGTCAACAAGGACCCCGAGGCCCCCATCTTCGACCTCGCCGACTACGGCGTCGTCGGCGACCTCCACACCGTCCTCCCCCAACTCACCGACGACATCAACCACCGCAAGAACTAAACGCCCGCAGGACGACGACCGGGGGCCGTACGGGACACACCCGCACGGCCCCCGGCCGGTCGTTCCCCCACCCATTGACGCCCCGGAACGCCCACCGCTAACTTCGCTCAACGGATTATTGATTCCGAGAAGCGGAAACCGGGAGGTTGGTGCGGTGACGGAACATCAGCAGAGGTCCCCGGAGCGGAGCGAGTCCGTGGCGACCAGCCTCTCCCCGGCTGTCCACCGGGAGATCGGCGAACTGCTCGCGCCGGTCGACGCCGACCTCGCCCGCCGCTACCCCGGGGACCCCGGCACCCGCCACCCCGTCCACACCGTCTACGTCCCCGGGAACGCCCTCACCGCCGACACCCTCCGCACCTGGGGCGACCGGGCGCTCGCCGCCCTCGACGAACACGCCCCCGACGCCGCCTCCTTCGCCGCCGTCCTCGGCATCCCCGGCGACCTCGCCGAACAGGTCCACGACCGGGTACGCGACAAACTGCGCCGCGAGCCCGTGGAGGATCTGCGGATCGACTTCGAGGACGGCTACACCGGACGCGACGACGACGGCCAGGACGCCGACGCGGCCCGCGCCGCCCGGCTGGTCGCCGGGGCGTACCGGAACGGCACGGCCGCCCCGTACACCGGCATCCGCCCCCACTGCCTGGAGGCCGCCGTGCGCGACCGGGGCATCCGCACCCTCGACATCTTCCTCACCGGGCTGCTGGAGCACGGCGGACCGCTCCCCGACGGCCTCGTCCTCACCCTCCCCAAGGTCACCTACGCCGAACAGGTCGCCGCCTTCGTCCGGCTCCTCGACACCTTCGAACGGACCCGGTCGCTGCCGCCCGGCCGGCTCCGCTTCGAGATCCAGATCGAGACGAGCCAGGCCGTCCTCGCCGCCGACGGCACCGCCACCGTCGCCCGGATGATCGACGCCGCCGCCGGCCGCGCCACCGGCCTCCACTACGGCACCTTCGACTACAGCGCCGCTCTCGGCGTCGGCGCCGCCCACCAGGCGAGCGACCACCCCGCCGCCGACCACGCCAAGGCCGTGATGCAGGTGGCCGCCGCCGGCACCGGCGTACGCGTCTGCGACGGCTCCACCAACGTGCTGCCCACCGGCCCCACCGAGCGGGTCCACGCCGCCTGGCGGCTCCACTACGGACTCGTCCGCCGCGCCCTTGCCCGCGCCTACTACCAGGGCTGGGACCTGCACCCCGGACATCTGCCCACCCGCTACGCCGCCGTCTTCGCCTTCTACCGCGAGGGGTTCGCCCCGGCGGCGCGGCGGCTCGCCGCCTACGCGGACCGCGCGGGCGGCGACATCCTGGACGAGCCGGCCACCGCCAAGGCGCTCGCCGCGTATCTGCTGCGCGGGATCGACTGCGGCGCCGTCGACACCGCCGAGGTCACCGCCCTCAGCGGGCTCGACCGGGCCGGGCTGGACGCGTTCGCGGCGCCCCGGCGGACTGCGTCCACCCCCTGAGGCCCCGGGGCGTCCACCCCCTGAGGCCCCGGGGCGTCCACCTCCTGAGGCCCGGGGCGTTCACCCCCTGAGCCCCGAGGCGTTCACTTCCTGAGGCCCGGGGGCGGCGTCTCGCCCGTGCCCCGGGGTATCAGCCGTGTCGGCAGCGTCACCCGGCGCGGCTCGCCCGCCGCCCCGTCGAGCCGGCGGAACAGCCGCTCCGCCGCCGTCCGCCCGAGGGCCGCGGCATCCTGCGCGATCACCGTGATCCCCAGCAGATCGGCGAGGTCGAGGTCGTCGAACCCGACCAGGGCCACCGGCTCCCGCGTCTCGGCCAGCACCCGCACCGCCGTCACGGTCACCCGGTTGTTGCCCGCGAGGAGCGCCGTCACCGGCTCCGGCCCGCCGACCATCCCCGCCACCGCCGCCCGGACCCGCTCCGGCGCGGTGGACCCCAGGGAGACCCAGGCGTCCGCCACGGGCAGACCCGCGTCGGCCATGGCCGCGCGGTAGCCGCGCAGCCGCTCCACGGCGGTGTGGATACGCGGCTGGTCGCCGACGAAACCGATCCGCCGGTGGCCGTGCGCGATCAGATGGGCGACGCCGTCCCGCGCCCCGCCGAAGCTGTCCGAGAGCACGGTGTCCGCGTCGATCCGCCCGGCCGGCCGGTCCACGAAGACGGTCGCCACTCCCGCGCGTATCTCCGGTTCCAGATAGCGGTGGTCGTCCCCGGCCGGGATGACGATCAGCCCGTCCACCCGGCGGGCGCAGAGCGCGAGCGCCAACTCCTGTTCCCGCTCCGGGTCCTCGGCGCTGGAGCCGTTGATGAGCAGGGCGCCGTGCGCCCGCGCCACCTCCTCCACCGCGCGGCTCAGCGGACCGTAGAACGGGTCGGCCAGATCCTCCAGGACCAGTCCGATGGACGCCGTACGGCCCTTGCGCAGCACCCGCGCGCTGTCGTTGCGCCGGAAGCCCAGGGCCTCGATGGCCTCCTGCACCCGGCGTTCGGTGTCCGGGGTGACCCCGGGTTCCCCGTTGACCACCCGGGAGACGGTCTTGAGCCCGACGCCGGCCCGCGCGGCGACATCCTTCATGGTGGGCCGATTGCCGTAGCGGCGCCGCGCGGACGCGGGGCGGCCGGACACGAGGGAGGAGGGAGCGGTATCGGCCACAGTGCGTCGTCCTGTCGTCGTACGGTGTCGTGCGGTATCGGCGTGCGGTGCTGTCCTGCGGTGCTGTTCCGCGTTGTTGTCCTGTGCTGCTGTCCCGCGGTGCTGTCGTGCCGTGCTGTCGTGCGGTGTTGGTCCGCAGTGTGTCCTGCGGGTGTGCCGTGCGGGTGCGCCGTGTGGTGTCCCTGTGGAGGGCGCAGCGCTGAGCATAGGCCTGGACAACGTTGTCAGAGCTGGGGAGACTGTTCCCGAATCGGCGGGTACGAACCAGTTCACCGGGGGATGTCAGACGCATGCAGAACGACCTCGTCGCCGCGCTGGACATCGGCGGTACCAAGATCGCGGGCGCGCTGGTGGACGGCCAGGGCCGGCTGCTGCTGCGGTGCCAACGCCCCACGCCCGCCCAGGAGGACGCCGAGACGGTGATGGCGGCCGTGACCGCCGTCCTCGGCGAACTCGCCGCCTCCCCGCTCTGGGCGCGCGCCACCGCCGTCGGCATCGGCAGCGCCGGCCCCGTGGACGCGGCCGCCGGCACGGTCAGCCCGGTCAACGTGCCCGGCTGGCGCGACTTCCCCCTGGTGCCCCGGGTCGCCCGCGCCACCGGCGGACGGCCCGTCACCCTGGTGGGCGACGGGGTGGCGATGGCCGCCGCCGAGCACTGGCGGGGCGCCGCCCGGGGCTGCCGGAACGCGCTCTGCCTCGTCGTCTCCACCGGCGTCGGCGGCGGCCTCGTCCTCGACGGCCGGCTGCGCGCGGGCCCCACCGGGAACGCGGGCCACATCGGCCACATCAGCGTCGATCTGGACGGGGAGCCGTGCCCCTGCGGCGGCCGGGGCTGCGTGGAGCGGATCGCCAGCGGCCCCAGCATCGCCCGGCGGGCCCTCGCCGACGGCTGGCGGCCCGGCCCCGACGGGGACGCGTCGGCCGCCGCCGTGGCCGCCTCGGCCCGCGCCGGCGACCCGGTCGCGGCCGCCTCCTACGAACGGGCCGCCCGGGCGCTCGCCGCCGGGATCGCGGCGACCGCCACCCTGGTCGAGATCGAGACCGCCGTGGTCGGCGGGGGTGTCGCGGGCGCGGGCGAGGTGCTGTTCGCCCCGCTGCGGCGGCTGCTGCGCTCGTACGCCACGCTCTCCTTCGTCCGCAGGCTGACGGTGGTCCCCGCCCTCACCGGCACCGACGCGGGGCTGATCGGAGCGGCGGCCGCCGCCTCGCTCGGCGGGAGGAGCGAGACGGCGGCCGTTGCCGGCGGCCCGTCCTGAGGCCCGGGAGGACCACCGGCGCCGGGGTGGCGGCCCGGCGCGTCACCCGTGCCCCCACGGCGCGCGCCGGACCGGCTCCCCGGTGGTCAGCAGTCGATGGTGAGGTCCGCCCAGTCGGCGTGGTCGGAGTCGATGCCGTCGCCGCCGTCGGTGACGACGAGCCGCACCACCTCGGCGCCCCGGACGTCCGCCGTGAGCGGCTGGGCGTCCATCGCGTTGGTGAGCACCCCGGTGCCCGCCGCCTTCGCCCCGTCCGCCCAGATCTCGAACGCGACCGTGCCCCGGGTCCCCTTCTCGTCGTCCACGCCGACCTGCGCGGAGACCGTGGCGCACCGGCCGCCCGTGTAGTACTCGACGGTGCTGGACGCGTGGACGCCGAGGCCCTTGGCGAAGACCTGGCCGCCGATGGTGATCGGGCGGCCGTCGCCGGCCCTGCTCTCCCCGTTGCTGCGGTCCTTCTCCACCGGGCCCCAGCCGTTGACCGCGTTCAGCCAGCCGAGGTCGCTGAGATGGGCGCGCCCGGCCGGCGGTGGCACCACCACGCTCACGGCCGCCGGCGCGGTGTGGGTGAGCCGGGCCCCGGTGAGCGTGCGGTGGTGGACGGTGAGGGTCAGCCCGTAGGAGCCGGGCGCGGTCCCGGCCGGGACGGTGAACTCCCAGTCCGTGGCGAGTCTCGCGCCGCCGGGCAGCACCTTCCGGGTGGTCCGGGTGAGGGGCCGTACGGTCCAGCCCTCGGGGCCGGCCAGCGCGACGGACACCGTCAGCGCCGGGGTACGGCCCAGGTCGGTGACGGTGGTGGTGAGCCTCCCGCTGTCGGTGGCCTCCGCCATGACGTCCTGGTCGGCGGCCAGTTCGAGGGCCGGCGGCAGCAGCGGCCAGGCCCGGTCGCGGGAGACGCGCAGGAGCACGGTCCCGTGCGCGGGCACCGTCGCGGCGAGCGTGTCCGCCGTGTGGGAGGTGGTGTGCTTCCACAGGTCGCGGACCGTGTACGCGGTGGCCTGCGGCAGGCCCACGGCCGCCGCCGTGGTGGCGATCCGCTGCGGCCGGCCGCTCTCGTTGAAGAGCGCGACGGCGCGGCTGCCGTCGGCCATCTCCTTGGCCACCACCCAGCGGCCGCCCTCGGCGGAGACCACCGTGCCCTGCTTGCCCAGCCGGTCCTGGTCGACGGCGATCACCTCGCGATTGCCCAGGATCTCGAAGGCGGACTCGGGGGCCTCGCGCAGATCGGAGCCGATCAGCAGCGGGGCCGCCATGATGGACCAGAGGGAGAAGTGGGTGCGGTACTCCGTGTCCGTCATCCCGCCGTTGCCGACCTCCAGCATGTCGGGGTCGTTCCAGTGGCCCGGTCCCGCGTAGGGGGCCAGCGGCAGATTCCGCTTCATGATCGAGACCATGGAGCCCCAGTTGTCGCTGATGTCACCGGTCGTCCGCCAGAGCTGGCCGACGTCCTTGGCCCAATCCCATGGCTTGTTCTGGCCCCATTCGCAGAGGCTGTGGACGATGGGCCGGCCGGTGGCGCGCAGCGCGTCGCGCATGGTGGTGTAGCGGAGCCTGGCGTCCACACCCTGGTTATTGCAGTTGTCGTACTTGAGATAGTCCACGCCCCAGTCGGCGAACTGCTGGGCGTCGCTGTACTCGTGGCCCAGTGCCCCGGGGAATCCGGCGCGGTTGCAGGTCTTCGTCCCGGCGCTGGTGTAGATCCCGAATTTCAGCCCTTGGGAGTGGACGTAGTCGGCCACCGCTTTGATGCCGTTCGGGAAGCGCACCGGGTCGGGTACGAGCTTTCCCTCGGCGTTCCGCTGCGGCAGTGCCCAGCAGTCGTCCAGGTTGACATAGGTGTATCCGGCTTCCTTCAGCCCCCGTTCCACGAAGATATCGGCGATGCCCTTGACCATGGCCTCGTTGAAATCCGCCCGGCAGTGGGTGGAGTTCCAGTTGTTGAACCCCATGGGCGGAGTCAGGGCCAACGCGGCATCGGCCGGGGCCCGCTCCGGCTCGTCGGCCGCCGTGGCCGGTGCGGTCGGCGCCGTCGGCGTGGTCGGTGCGGCCGTCGCCGGGACACCGAGCCCCGCCGCGCCGAGCAGGGCGGCGGTCAGTGCTCCGATGACTCTCCGGCGTACCCGGGGGGTGGATGGGTGACGCATCGTGACCTTCTTCCGTACTCGCAGGGATGGAACGGGAAGGCGTGTACGTGTCAGGGGCGAGCGTTTACGGTAGAGCCTGTTGAAGTCTGTTGGAAGAGATGTGGTAACGGTTGGCCGATCTCCCGCCGGACCCCTTGACGGCGCCGTTGTGGGGGAGTGAGATCCAACCCTTGCGTTGAGTTGTGTTGGGTTGACATCCGGAGGAGGGGCCCATGGCACGGTCATCGTTCGACGGCTCGGCGATACCCGGCAGCGTGGCAGGTCATCGGATCTCCCGGCGGGGTCTGTTACGTGGCGCGGCGGCCGGTACGGGGGCGGTGGCCCTGCCCGCCCTGCTGACCGCCTGCGGCGGCGGCCCGGGCGGCGACGGCAAGACGGTCACCGTGGGTTCCAACTCCTCCGACGCGGTCCCGAAGAAGGCGTTCGCCGATGCCTTCGCCGCGTACGAGAAACAGTCGAGAGAGGGGCGCAAGGTCAAGGTCAACACCGTTGACCACAACACATTCCAGGAGAACATCAACCGGTATCTCCAGGGCACCCCGGACGATGTCTTCATGTGGTTCGCGGGCTACCGCATGCAGTTCTTCGCCGAAAAGGGGCTCCTGCACGACATCAGCGATCTGTGGCGCGGATACCAGGGCTTCTCCGAGGCCCTGAAGGCCCAGTCCACCGGCTCGGACGGCAAGCAGTACCTGACCCCGTACTACTACTACCCCTGGGCCGTTTTCCACCGCAGAAGCGTCTTCGAGCGGTACGGCTACACCGCGCCCCGCACCCTCGACCAGTACATCGCCCTCGCCCGCCGGATGCGGAAGGACAAGCTGGTCCCCATCGCATTCTGCGACAAGGACGGCTGGCCCGCCATGGGCACCTTCGACTACCTCGACATGCGCAGCAACGGCTACGCGTTCCACCGCGCCCTCATGGCGGGCGAGGAGGCGTGGACCGACAACCGGGTCAGGGCCGTCTTCGACACCTGGCGCGGGCTGCTCCCGTACTGCCAGCCCGGGGCCAACGGCCGCACCTGGCAGGAGGCCGCCAACAGCCTCCAGAAGCGGCAGACCGGCATGGCCGTCCTCGGACTGCCGCACCCCGGGGCCCAGTTCCCCGAGGACGAACGGGACGACATCGACTTCTTCCCCTTCCCGGAGATCGCCCCCGAGCACGGGCAGGACGCCGTCGAGGCCCCCATCGACGGATTCCTCATGGCGAAGAGGTCGAAGAACCTGAAGCACGACCGGAACATGGAGAGCGCCAGGGATCTGCTCGCCTGGCTGGCCACCGGGAAGGCCGAGGACGTCTATCTCGCCGGCGACCCCAACAACATCGCGGTCAGCGACCGGGCCGACACCTCCGCGTACACCCCCATCCAGAAGAAGGCCGTCGAGCTGGTCTCCGGCGCCCGGCACATCTCCCAGTTCCTCGACCGCGACACCCGGCCCGACTTCTCCTCCACGGTGATGATTCCGGCCATTCAGTCCTTCATCAACGACCCGAAGGACGTGGACGGGTTGGTGAGGGGCATCGAGAAGCAGAGGAAGACCCTCTTCGCCCCGGACTCCTGACCCCGCCGCTCCTGACCCCCGCCCCTCCTGACCCCCGCCCCTTCTGCCCCCCGCCGCTCCTGCCCCCCGCCGCTGCTGGCCCCCACCGCCCGCCCCGCCCCTCCGGCCGCCCGCTCCCGTCGCCCCTCCTGTCCCTCCGCCGTCCCGCCGTGGCCTTGACGGACCCGTACCGCCCGTACCCGCCCCGTACCGGCCTCCCGTGGACGCGCACGCGACCGACTTGGAGTCATCACCCGTGCCGCTGTCGCAGAAACCCGGGGGCGGGCCCCCGGACCACCGGCCGCCACCGGCCGCAGGACCCGGCCGGGAGACGGCCCTGGCCCGCCCGGGAACGGGCCACGGGCGCCGCCGGCCCCGGCGCGGCCCCCGCCGTCTCACCGGCCGCGACCTCGCCGTCACCGGCGTTCTGCTGGGCATCCCGGTCCTGCTCGACATCGCCGTCGTCTGGGGACCCGCCCTCGCCTCCGTCGGACTCTCCTTCACCAGCTGGGACGGGATCGGCGAGATCTCCTGGGTCGGCCTGCGGAACTACGAGAACCTCTTCACCAACTACCCGGCCTTCTGGCCCGCCGCCCGGCACAATCTGCTCTGGCTGGCCTTCCTCGCCCTGGTCGCCACCCCCTTCGGGCTGCTGCTCGCCGTCCTGATCGACCGGGGCGTCCGCTTCAGCCGCTTCTACCAGTCCACCCTCTACATGCCGGTCGTGCTCTCGCTCGCTGTCGTCGGCTTCATCGCCCAGCTGGTCTTCTCCCGCGACCAGGGTGCCCTGAACGCCGTACTCGGCGACACCGGGCACCCCACCGACTGGCTCGGCGACCCCGACCTCAACCTCTGGATGATCCTGCTGGCGGCGGCCTGGCGGCACACCGGCTATGTGATGATCCTCTTCCTCGCCGGGCTGAAGGCCGTCGACCCCACCCTCAAGGAGGCCGCCGCCATCGACGGGGCGGGCGAGGTCCAGACGTTCTTCCGGGTCGTCCTCCCCACGCTCCGACCGGTCACGGTCATCGTCGGCGTCATCACCGTCATCGAGGCCCTGCGCGCCTTCGACATCGTCTACGCCGTCAACAAGGGCAGAAACGGGCTGGAACTCCTCTCCGTCCTCGTCACCGACAACATCATCGGCGAGGCCGCCCGCATCGGTTTCGGGTCCGCCATCGCCGTCGTGCTGCTGCTGTTCTCCCTGGGCTTCGTCGTGACCTTCCTCGTCCAGGAGATCCGGGGGGAGAGGAACCGATGACCGCCGAACCGACGACCGGCCACCAGCGCCCTGGGAACGCCCGTCCGCGCCGCCCCGGCCGGCTCGCCCGCCGCCTCGGGCTGCACGCCTTCCTCATGACGGTCTCGCTCGCCTTCCTCGCCCCGCTGCTGCTCGCCGTCTACGCCTCGCTCCGCCCCTACGACGAGACCTCCGAGCACGGCTACTTCTCCCTGCCCCGGACGCTCTCCCTCGACTACTACCGGCAGGCGTTCACCGACTCGGGAATGACCAGGTACTTCGTCAACACCCTGCTGATCGCCGTCCCCGGCGTGGTGATCACCCTCTTCCTCGCCTCGTTCACGGCCTTCGCCGTGGCCCGCCTCGGCATGCGCGGCTCGCTGACCCTGCTCATGGTCTTCACCGCCGGCAACCTGCTGCCGCAACAGGTCATCGTCACCCCGCTGTACGTGCTCTTCACCCGGGTCCCGCTGCCGTACTGGATGTCCGACTCGATGACCCTGTACGACTCGTACTGGGCCGTCCTCGCCGTCCAGGTCGGATTCCAGCTGGGCTTCTGCGTCTTCGTCCTCGCCAACTACATGCGGACCCTGCCCCAGGAGATCCTGGAGGCCGCGGTCGTGGACGGCGCCGGAGTGTGGACCCGGTACTGGCGCATCACCCTCCCGCTCTGCCGCCCCGCGCTCGCCGCCCTCGGCACCCTCCAGTTCACCTGGATGTACAACGACTTCCTGTGGGCGCTGGTGTTCATCTCCGACGGCGACAAACTCCCCGTCACCTCGGCCCTCAACAACCTCCGGGGCCAGTTCTTCACCGACTACAACCTGCTCGCCGCCGGATCGGTCATCGTCGCGCTGCCCACCATCGTCGTCTTCCTGCTGCTGCAACGGCACTTCATCGCCGGACTCACTCTCGGCTCCGGCAAGGGATAGCGGGCCCCCGCGCCGTCCGGGACCGGTCCGCCTCCTCCTCGCCGCTCCCTCGTCGCCCCCGCGCCGCACCGGCCCGTGCGGACGGGGCCCGGCACACCCGTACGGCTCCCGGACCCGCCGGGGGTTTCCGTGGCAGGGTGTTCCGGGCAGTCCACACTCGGCCGACGAGCAAGAGGGGGAACCGTGATCGTCTGGATCAACGGCGCGTCCGGAGCGGGCAAGACCACCACCGCGCGGGAGCTGGTCGGCCTGATCCCCGACAGCACCCTGTACGACCCCGCGCTCACCGGCACCCATCTGCGCGGGCTGCTGCCGCCGAAGCACCTCGCCGACGTGGACGGCTACCAGGAACTGGCGATCTGGCGGCGGCTGGTCGTGGACACCGCCGCCGCCCTCCTCGCCGAACTGGGCGGGGTGCTGGTGGTGCCCATGACCCTGCTGCGGCAGGAGTACCGGGACGAGATCTTCGGCGGGCTCGCCGCCCGCCGGATCCCGGTACGCCAGGTGCTGCTGCGACCGGAGGAAACGATCCTGCGCCGCCGGATCGCCCATCGCGCCGCTCCGGCCGCCGCCACGAGCACCATCCCCACCGTCCCCACGGGTCCGACCGTCCCCACGGGTCCGACCGTCCCCACGGGTCCCGGCGCGAACGGCGATTCCTGTCCGGACGCGGACGCCCCCACCGGCCCCACCGCCCCCACCGACTCCACCCATTCCACCGACGCCTATCGCGCCGCCCTCGACTGGCTCGCCGAGGACGCCCTCGTCCTGGACACCACCCGGCTCGACCCCCGCCAGACCGCCCAGCGGATCGCCGACGCCGTCCGCACCGGCGAGGCCCGCGCCTGCGAGATCGTCCAGACCCCCGAGCCCACCCGCGAGACCGTCGCCGCCGGGGTGCTCCTCTTCGACGCCGCCGACCGGGTGCTCCTCGTGGACCCCACCTACAAGCCCGGCTGGGAGTTCCCCGGCGGCGTGGTCGAGCCCGGCGAGGCCCCCGCCCGCGCCGGGGTGCGCGAGGTGGCGGAGGAACTCGGCATCACCCTGGACCGCCTGCCCCGGCTGCTGGTGGTCGACTGGGAGCCGCCGAGGCCCCCCGGTTACGGCGGGCTGCGGCTCCTCTTCGACGGCGGCCTCCTCGACGGCGACCCGGCCCGGCGGGTCCTCCTGCCCGGCGCCGAGCTGCGAGCATGGCGCTTCGTCGGCGAACAGGAGGCCCGGGACCTGCTGCCGCCCCAGCGCTACGAACGGCTCCGCTGGGCGCTGCGCGCCCGTGAACGCGGCCGCGCCCACTACCTGGAGGCGGGCGTCCCGCTCTGATGCGGCTGATCAGGCTGATCCGGCTGTTGCGGGTGGGCCGGGTGGGTCGGCCCCTTCGCTCAGTCCGTCCCGGCCGCTCTGTGGTCGCGCGCGTACGCCTCCCGCAGCACCTTCCCCGCGTTCCGCCGCACCGGATCGCCGTGGCCGAAGCACGCCACCTCCGTGTCCAGGGCGGCCAGTCTCGCGAACGAGGTCTCCGTCCCCGCCCGGTCCTGGTTGAACACCCCCATGAGCACGCGGCCGTCGCCCGGCATCGCGGCGACGGCGTCGCCCGTGAACAGCACACCGTGCTCCGGCAGATGGATCCCGATACTGCCCTCCGTGTGCCCCGGCACGGACACCACCCGCGCGCCGCCGCCGAAGCCGAGCACGTCCCCGTCCGCCACACCGGTCACGGCGGCCGGCCGCACCAGCGGGACCGACGGATCCGGAAGGAGCTTCGACACCTGCGCGTACAGGGGCTTCTCCCACTCCTCGAACAGCGGCGGCGGGCCCTCGGCGACCCCCCGGACGAAGGGCGCGTCCCGCTCGTGCGCCAGCACCTCCGCACCGGTCAGGGCCGCCAACTCGCCCGCCCCGCCCGCGTGGTCCTCGTGGAAGTGCGTCAGCACGATCCGCCGCACGTCCCGGGGGCTGTGCCCCAGCGACACGACGGCGTCCGCGATCAGCGCCCCGGCGCCCGCCGTTCCCGCGTCGACCAGCGTCAGCCCGTCGTCGTCCCGCCAGATGTACGCCTGCCCCACGGGGAACCGCAGCAGCGACAACCCCGATACCACCTCGATGATCTCCATGCTCTCCATGGGCCGACCGTAGGCAGCGGCCCCCCGGCGGGGCGAGGCCGCTTCACCACGGGCGAACCCCTTCCGCCGCAAGCGGAACGGGGAACAGGAAGGCGGTTCCGGAGCGGTTACGGCGGGACAGCGCAAGCGGAACAACCCGTACCGCCCCTCAGCGGCCCGCGTAGTTCCGCAGGAACAGCGCCTCCGTCACCGAAAGCCGCTCCAGCTCCTCGGGCGACACCGACTCGTTCGCCGCGTGGATCCGCGCCTTCGGCTCGCTCAGCCCGATCAGCAGGATCTCCGTCTCCGGGTAGAGCGTCGCCAGCGTGTTGCAGAGCGGAATCGACCCGCCCATCCCCGCCGCCTGCATCTCCTGCCCCGGGTACGCCACCCGCATCGCGTCCGCCATCGCCCCGTACGCCGGGCTCCCCAGGTCCGCGCGGAACGCCTGCCCCTGGCCCTGCTGCTCCACCGACACCCGCGCACCCCACGGCGTGTGCGCCCGGACATGCGCCATCAGCAGCTCGGTCGCCGCCACCGCGTCCTGCCCCGGCGGC
The DNA here is from genome assembly GCF_034961445.1 of Streptomyces yaizuensis. Lineage (NCBI taxonomy): Bacteria > Bacillati > Actinomycetota > Actinomycetes > Kitasatosporales > Streptomycetaceae > Streptomyces > Streptomyces yaizuensis. The sequence continues at coordinate 365,896 of NZ_BSBI01000009.1, read as the reverse complement.
ACCCGCAGACTGATCAGCGCCCGCGCGCTCGCCTGCACCGACGGCGTCGCCCCCACCACCGGAGGACAGTCGATCCCGAGCACGGTCACCGCCGGCCGCGCCCACACCCGGTCGGCGACCGCGCCCGAACCGATCAGCCCCACCCCGTCCAGCACCTTCGCATCCGAACGGAAGTCCTCTTCCGGATACGCCAGCCCCTCCCACGTCTGGTCCGCCACCAGCCCGTCCACCGTCGTGGAACCGTCCTCGGCCCGCAGCGAGTCCAGCACCCGCACGAGCGCCGCCAAGGCGTCCGGCGCGGCCCCGCCGAACTGCCCCGAGTGCAGATTCGACTCCAGCGTGTCCACCGCGACCCGCACCAGCGTCATCCCGCGCAGCGTCGCCGTGACCGTCGGCAGCCCCTCCCGGAAGTTCCCGGAGTCCCCGATCACGATCGCGTCCGCCGTCAACAGCTCCGGGTGCTCCTCCGCGTACCGCTCCAGACCGCCCGTGCCCTGCTCCTCCGAACCCTCCAGGATCATCTTGACCGTGACCGGCACCCCGCCGTTGGCCCGCAGCGCGCGCAGCGCCAGCAGATGCATCAGGAAGCCGCCCTTGCAGTCGGCGGCACCCCGGCCGTACCAGCGGCCGTCCTCCCGCTCGGTCAGCTCGAACGGAGGCGTCACCCAGGCGTCCTCGTCCAGCGGGGGCTGCACGTCGTAGTGCGCGTACAGCAGCACCGTCGGCGCCCCCACCGGACCCGGCAGCAGCCCGTACACGGACTGCGTGCCGTCCGGCGTGTCGAGAACGGCCACGTCCTCGAACCCCTCCGCACGCAGCGCGTCCGCGCACCAGGCCGCCGCCGCCTCGCACTCGCTCCTCGGGAACTGCGCGGGATCCGCCACCGACCGGAACGCCACCAGCTCCGCCAGCTGCGCCCGGGCCCCGGGCATCAGCCGGGCGACGGTCTCGGCCACTGCCTCGGCGATCGGATCGGCGGTCATGGGCACGCTCCCGGGTGGTACGACGTTGTGCGGAACAGGTACGGAAAATGCGTGGTCGATCCTCCCACAGCAGTGCGAGAAGACCGCGCCGTAGGATGCCGTGGAGAGCACGGGCAACGCGTCGGATCGGGAGCAGAAGCACATCGTGAGCAGCGAGAACGGCGGCACCGAAGCAGGGACTCAGGCACAGGGACACGACGGGACGGTGTGGGATGTCGTCGTCGTGGGCGCCGGGCCGGCGGGCGCCTCGGCGGCCTACGCCGCCGCCGTGGCGGGCCGTCAGGTACTCCTGCTGGAGAAGGCCGCACTGCCGCGCTACAAGACCTGTGGCGGCGGCATCATCGGCCCCTCCCGGGACAGCCTGCCCCCCGGGTTCGACCTTCCGTTCCGTGAGCGGGTGTACGCCGTCACCTTCTCCCTCAACGGACGGCTCACCCGCACCCGGCGCTCCAGGAGGATGCTGTTCGGGCTGATCGACCGGCCCGAGTTCGACGCCCAGCTGGTCGAGCACGCCCAGAAGGCGGGCGCGGTGCTGCGCACCGGCGTCACCGTCTCCCGGGTGGAGCAGCACGGGTCCGCCGTCCCGGACCGCCGCACGGTCGCCGTCGTCACCTCGGACGGCGAGACGGTCCTCGCCCGCGCCGTCGTCGGCGCTGACGGCAGCGCCAGCCGCATAGGCGCCCATGTCGGCGTCAAGATGGACCAGGTCGACCTGGGTCTTGAGGCCGAGATCCCGGTGCCGGAACCGGTCGCCGAGGACTGGGCCGGGCGGGCCCTCATCGACTGGGGTCCGATGCCCGGGAGTTACGGCTGGGTCTTCCCCAAGGGCAGGACGCTCACGGTCGGCGTGATCTCCGCCCGGGGCGAGGGCGCGGCCACCAAGCGGTATCTGGAGGACTTCATCGCCCGCCTCGGGCTCGCGGGCTTCGAACCGGCGATCTCCTCCGGCCATCTGACGCGCTGCCGCAGCGACGACTCCCCGCTCTCCCGGGGCCGCGTCCTGGTCTGCGGCGACGCCGCCGGTCTGCTGGAGCCCTGGACCCGTGAGGGGATCTCCTTCGCCCTGCGCTCGGGCCGGCTCGCGGGGGAGTGGGCGGTCCGGATCGCGGAGGCCCACGACGCCGTGGACGCCCGGCGCCAGGCGCTGAACTACGCCTTCGCCATCAAGTCCGGACTCGGCGTCGAAATGGGGGTCGGACGGCGGCTGCTCGGCGTCTTCGAGCGCCGGCCCGGTGTCGTGCACGCCGCGATCACCGGCCTGCGGCCCGCCTGGCGGGTGTTCAGCGAGATCACCCGGGGCTCCACCACACTCGCGGGCATCGTGCGCACCAGCGCGGTGGCCCGCCGCGCGCTGGAGACGCTCGACAAGCGCGACAAGCGGGACAAGCGCGGTACGGGCTGACCGTCACGGCGCGGTACGGGCGGCGCGGTAGGGGGCGCGCCCGCCCGGGGCGGCGACGGCGGGGCCGTGCGCGCGGGGGCGGGTCGTGCGGCGGGACGCGGGCGTCGTGTGGGCCGCTCCCCGTGCGGGGGCCTGGCCTGCTCCGGTCATGGTGATCGGCAGGTCGGGACCGTCCCCGTCCGGGGCGGTCGGGCCGGCCGTCCGCGTCACCCACCGATGGTGATCCGGAACACCGGGTGCCGGTGCGCGGCCGCGAGCAGTTCCTCGTCGGTCGACTTGGCGCTCACGTCGCCGAAGAAGCGCCCGACCTCCCAGCCCCAGCGCTCCAGATAGGTACGGAGCAGGGCCGGCTTCTCCTCGTCCGGCAGCTCCACGGCGGTGAAGTACTGCGTCCGACGCCCCACGCGCAGCCGCCCGCCACCGGCGGCCCGAAGGTTGCGCACCCAGTGGGAGTGCCCCCGGGCGGAGATCAGATACGGGCCGCCCTCGTACGGCAGCGGGTTGACCGGAATGCTCCGCCACTCCCCGCTGGTGCGCCCCTTCACCGACAGCTCGGCCGTGCCCAGCAGGCTGACACCCTTGCGGGCGAGCCAGCCGATGGCACCGTTCATCACGGCGTCGACACGGTTGGGCTTGATGTAGTGCAACTGCTGTGACATGGCGGGCTCCCGGGGATGGTCCGACGATTTTCGAGAGCACTGCTCTCGCTTGAGATCAGTGTGCACTGGATCGGCGCACCAAATCAAGAGCAGTGCTCTCGAAAATGTGCGGCGCTCACTTTTGGGTGGGGTGTTCCGCCCCTGTGCGAGCGTGCCCCGATCCGACCGGCAGGTGCCAGTCCACCCCCTCCCGGGTTCAGCGAGCCTCAAGCGCGGCTTGACTGGCGCCCGGACCTGTACGACGCGGGCTTCGTGCTGCGGGGCCCGTGTCGGTACGGATTCCTTGCGCTTGTCCGGGGCCTCGCCCTGCCTGACCCGTGTCGGTACGGGGTCCCGCACCCTTCTTTCCCCCGGCTCGGGGTACCGGTCGGCCGTCTCCGCTGTGTGGGTGGGGGGTGCAGGGTCGCCCCCGCAGGGGATCGGCGGTAAGTCCTGCTCGCGCTGACCGTGGGCCTTCGGTCCGCCGACCCCGAGGAGGTGAGCCCGGAGGCCCCCGCCAACCCGCACCACACCCGGTCCCGGGACCACCCAAGCAAAACTCAGCCTCGCCGGCGATTGAGGCGCAGGGGTTCGGGGACTGGTCCCCGACACGGGCCCGCACACTGCGGGGTGTTTCGCCTGTGCGGCGGGGCAGGGTGCTGGTCCGTCCTCAAGCGCCGGACGGGCTGGAATTGCTCGGGTGGTCGTCGGGGGCCAGCCCCCGAGGCCCCCGCGCCTCAATCGCCGGCGAGGCTGGATTTGTGCGGGTCAACGTTGGCGAGGCTGGGTTTTGTGCGGGTCGGCCCGGCCCGGCCCGGGTGTGGTGCGGGTTGGCGGGGCCTCCGGGCTCACCTCCTCGGGGTCGGCGAGCGCGAAGCGGCTGTCCCACTGGGCCGGTAGGTCCGCCGATCCCCTGCGGGGGCGACCCTGCACCCCCGCCCACGGAGTCAGCGGAGGCGGGCCGGTACCCCAGGCGGGGGGAAAGAGGGGTGCGGGAACCCGTACCGACGCGGGTCAGGCAGAGCGGGACCCCGGACGGGGAGAAGGGTGCGGGTCCCCCGTTCCGACACGGGCAGACAGGGCGTGGACCCGGACGGGGAAGGAGGGTGCGGGACCCCCGGACGGGGAGAGGGTGCGGGACCCCCGGACGGGGAGAGGGTGCGGGCCCCTCCCAGATCACCGCTCTCGTTATTGGTCACTGCTCTGAAACGTGGAAGACTGCTCTCATGACCACGATCAAGGGGGCTCGGGCCCGAGCCCGTGTTGAAGTCACCGCCGCCATCAAGGACGAGGCCCGCCGGCAGCTCGCGGCGGAAGGGGCCGCGAAGCTCTCGCTGCGTGCGGTCGCCCGTGAGCTGGGCATGGTCTCCTCGGCCCTCTACCGCTACTTCCCCAGCCGCGACGACCTGCTGACCGCCCTGATCGTCGACGCGTACGACAAGATCGGCGCCGCCGCCGAGGCCGCGCTCGCCGAGCCGCCGCCCCCGGGGACCGTCGGTCTGGACATTCCCCTGTTGCGCTGGGTCCGGGTCGGCCGTGCCGTGCGGGCGTGGGCCCTCGCCCACCCGCACGAGTACGAGCTGATCTACGGCTCGCCGGTGCCCGGCTACACGGCTCCCCAGGACACGGTCGCCCCCGCCGCGCGGGTCGGGAGCGCGCTGATCGCCGTCGCCCGTGACGCGCACCGCGCGCGGGCCCTCTCCGTACCCGCGCTGGACGAGCAACTGCGTCCCGAGGCGCACCGGCTGACGGCGCAGCTCGCCCCCGATCTGCCGCCCGGTGTGGTCGTGGCGCTGGTGGCGGCTTGGTCACAGCTCTTCGGGCTGATCTCGTTCGAGCTGTTCGGCCAGTTCAACCGGGTGGTCGAGGACCGGGACGCGTTCTTCGGCCAGGCCGTCGCCCGGCTGGGCCGGGAGGCCGGTCTGCACGGCCGCAGCACGGTCGCCCTCGCCTGAGCACCCCGGCCAGACCCGACCCGAACCGGCCCGGCCGTGGCCGCCCGGACTACCGTCCCGCCCGTCCCGCCCGTCGCACCCGCAGCCGGTCGCGGAGCCCCGGCCGGGCGGGTTCGCGGCCGAAGCGGTGCAGCACCAGCACCACACGTACCAGGAAGATCCCCACCGAGGCCACGCCGCCGCCGTACGACAGCGCCCCCGCCACCGCGCCGGGCAGCGGCAGCAGCGCGGCCGCCGTGCTCACCGCCGCGAAGGCGAGGCCGGCGAGGACGGCCCCCGTCAGCAGGGCGTAACCGATCTCGACGGTGATGGCGTCCCGGTCGGCGGGCGAGTGCGGTGCCGCATGGGGTGCCGGTGCCGGCCGGGCTGCCGTACGTGGTGATCGCATCCCCGAAGTCTCCTGGCGGCGGGGGCCGTTGGGCAAGCGGTTCCGCGCGCGCCGCGCCCCGCCCCGCCGGCGCGGCCCGGAACCGACCCCGGGCCTGCCCCCGGACCGGGCGCCGTACCGGGGGTCGGACCGGGCGGGGAACGCCGTCCCGCTCGTGGGAGACTCGCCCCCATGAGTGGCAAGGGGACAGGCACCAGGGCACGGCTCGAACGAGGTCGGAGCGCCCTCGGCCCCGCGCTGGAGCTGGTGCACACGGGCCGCGCCCCCACCCGGGCCGTGCTCACCGCCGAACTCGGCGTCACCCGTGCCACCGCCGGCGCCGTCGCGGCCGAACTGGAGGCGCTCGGTCTGATCCGGGTGGACTCGCGCCCCGCCGCCCCGGCCGGTTCGCAGGGCCGGCCCTCGCACCGGCTCTCCGTGGACGAGTCGGGCCCCGTCGTCCTCGCCGCGCAGGTCCACGCCGACGGCTTCCGCGCCGCCCTGGTGGGCCTCGGCGGCCGTACGGTCGCCACCGCGCCCGGCGCCCTCGTCCTCACCGCCGACCCCGCCCAGGTCCTGGGCGCGGTGGTCGACGCCGGGGCCGCCCTGCTCGCCGGGAGCGGACGGCGCTGTGTGGGCGCGGGCCTCGCCGTGCCGTCCGCCGTCGCCGAACCGGACGGCACCGCGCTCAATCCGCTGCACATCCCCTGGACCCCGGGCGCGCCCGTCCGCTCCGTGTTCGCGGAGCGGGTACGGGCGGCGGGGATCACCGGACCCGCGTTCACCGGGAACGACGTCAATCTCGCCGCCCTCGCCGAGCACCGGCACGGCGCGGGCCGGGGCGCCCGGCATCTGCTCTGCGTCGCCACCGGCCACCGGGGCGTCGGCGGCGCGCTGGTGCTCGACGGTCGGCTGCACACCGGCAGCTCGGGCCTCGCCCTGGAGGTCGGCCATCTCACCGTCACCCCCGACGGCCGGCCCTGCCACTGCGGCAGCCGCGGCTGCCTGGATGTCGAGACCGACCCGCTCGCCTTCCTGACGGCGGCCGGCCGGGCGCCCGGGCCCGAGGGCTCGCTGCTCCACCAGTCCCGGGAACTGCTCCGTTCGGAGTACGGCGACCCGTCCGTGCGCGCGGCGGCGGAGGAACTGGCCGACCGGCTCGGACTCGGACTGGCCGGCCTCGTCAACATCCTCAACCCGGACCGGATCGTCCTCGGCGGACTCCACCGCGAACTCCTGGCCGCCGAGCCGGAGCGGCTGCGCGCGGTGGTCGCCGACCGCAGCCTGTGGGGCCGGGGCGGCGGTGTGCCGGTCCTGCCCAGTGCGCTCGACCACAACAGCCTGGTCGGCGCCGCCGAGCTGGCCTGGCAGCCGGTCCTCGACGACCCGCTGGCCGCACTGGGCTGAGACCTGCCCCGGCCCGCACCCCGGGCCGCACCAGCAAGGGACCGGCCCCCACCCGCGTACGCCGGTACGGGCATCAGCGGGCCGCGGTGCACCCGTCCGGCTCACCCCCGGACACCCCGGCGGCGGTGAACGGGTAGCGACGCTCCATGACCGCCGCCACGCCCCCCGGCGCGCACCCTCCCGCGCGCGGCACCGCCGCACACCGGTTCCTGCGCCTGTACACGAGACTCCTCGCCTCGCCCGCAGGCCTCGCCTGGAACCGGGGCCGGGAGATGGAGCTGCTGCACCGCGCCATGGGCTTCGCCGCGCTCGGGTTCCTCACCCTGGTGCCGCTGCTCGTCGTGGTCGCGGCGGCGGATCCGACCAGCGGCCAGGGGTTCACCCGCTGGCTGAGCCAGGCCCTCGGCATCTCCGCCGTCTCCCAGGGGGAGGTCGAACGCCTCTTCGGCACCCCCGGCACCGCGCTCCAGCGCACCACGGCCCTCGGTCTCGCCGCCCTCGCCGCCTTCGGCCTGACCTTCGGGGGCGCCGTGCAGACGGGGTACGAGAAGGTCTGGGACCTGCCCACCGCGCGCTGGCACACGATGTGGCGCCATGTCGTCTTCCTCGCGCTGCTCGTTCTCGCGCTGCTCCTGTTCGTCAACACCCCGGCCCCCTCGGGGTCGGCCGGTGCCGGCGCCGCGCTCGCCGATCTGACCGGTACGTGCCTCTTCTTCTGGGTGGCGCAGCGCCTGCTGCTGGGCGGCCGGGTCCGCTGGAGCGCCCTGCTGCCGGGCGCGGTGGTGACCGCCCTGTGCCTGCTGGGGCTGCGGGTCTTCTCCCAGTTCGTGTTCTCGCCGCTGATCGCGTCGAACGCGGTCACCTACGGGCCGTTCGGGACGGTGCTGGTGCTCCAGTCCTGGCTGGTGGGTGTCGGGGTGGTGGTCTACGGGGGCGCGCTGGTGGGCCGGCTCGTCCACGAGAGCCGGGTGCACCGCAGGCTGGCCCGCGCCTATCCGCCGCGCGACTGACCCCGTACCCCGCGTCCGGTACCCCGTACCCCGTACCCCGTACCCCGTACCCCGTACCCCGTGTCCCGTACCGCCGCCGGGCTCAGCCGGTCAGCGCCGGGTGGTGGTGCGCGTCCGCCGGCGGCCCGGTGTCCGGTGTCCGCGGCGGCTCGGTGTCCCGTGTCCGCGGTGGTGCGGTCTCAGGTGTCTGCGGCTGTGCGGTGTCCGGTGTTTGCGGTGGTGCGGCGAGCGTGAACCAGACGGTCTTGCCGGAGTCGCCGACCGGCTCCACGCCCCAGGTCTCGCTGACGGCCGCTATCAGCGACAGACCCCGGCCGGAGGTGGCCAGCGGGTCGCCCCCGGGCGGCTGCGACAGCGCCGGGATGCGGGGGTCGTGGTCGTGCACCGAGACCGTCAGCCGCCCCGGGAACAGCTCCATGTCCACGACGCACATCTTGTCGGGACCGGCGTGCCGGTGAACGTTGGTCAGCAGCTCGGTGACGCCCAGGGCCGCCGGGTCGATCAGCGGATCGAGGCGCCAGTGGCGCAGCTGGGCCGAGATGATTCTGCGGACCTGGCCGATCCGCGACGGCAGGGCCTGGAGCTCCACCGTACAGTGCTTGCTCGATTGGCTGATCACGGCTGCGACTCCCCGAAAGAGGTCCGGAAGAAGACGAAGAACGGATCCAGCAATCACCGACTGCTGAGTCTTTTCCGGCGGGGGCTCGACACGGGGTCCGGTGCGGTCGCGGTGTCGAACCTCCGCGGGGACGATCGGACCGGCATCTCTCCGTGACCGCCGGTGCACCCTGAGTGATACATCATCAGCGTGGCCCAGTGCGTCATGTCCCGCAACTCGGCGCCCCGCACGGGAGCGCCCGATCGGGCACCGCCGGCCCTGGCCGGGCGGCGCGGTCCAGGTCCGGGGGGTCGGGGGGCTCAGTCCTCGACCGCTCCGGCGCCGTGGACCGCCTTCAGGAAACGGCCCGTCAGCACTTCCGGATCCGTCCGGTCGTTGCGCTGCCCCAGGGTCAGCCGGTACCGCTTGCCGTTGACCGTGAGCGCGGTGCTGGACTCGTCGGTGAACCAGGCCCTGCCCGCCCGTACGGCGCGGACCGGCGCGCTGTCGATCACCCGGCCGTAGCTCGTCAGCAGTTCCAGCTTGCCGTCCTTGATCAGGACCTGCCCGGCCTTGGTGAGCGAGCGCGGCCACCGCTCGATCCGCACCCCTGTGGCCCTGAACTCGGGCTCGGCCATCGCCATGGTCACTGCGCCCCCTTCATGCCCCGTCATGTGCGTGTGTCTGGTGGCAGTCTGCCCAACTCCTCCGGTGGGCGCCAGAGGGGCGGAAGCAGCCGGTCGCACTCAACCACAAGTGCCCCCTATGGATTCCCCAAGTGAACATTTGTGCAGATGACAGGCTTACTGTGGCCCTGCGGAAAGCGGAACGGCAACGACCGGTCAGGCGGCCGCGCACGACAACGGCATGTGGGTACGGCAGAGCACGGCACGGCGGAGGTCAGGGCATGGACAGCGACGCACGGCAGGCGGGGGACGAGGCCGCGGCGGCCCCGGGGGAGCCCGCGGCCCCCCTGGCGACCCTGGACGCCGACCGCAGCGACCCGGAGTACCGGAGCTGGCTGAAGGAGGCCGTCCGCCGGGTCCAGGCCGACGCCAACCGCTCCGCCGACACCCATCTGCTGAAGTTCCCGCTGCCCGAGGAGTGGGGCATCGATCTCTATCTCAAGGACGAGTCCACCCATCCCACGGGCAGCCTCAAGCACCGGCTGGCCCGTTCGCTCTTCCTCTACGGCCTGTGCAACGGGTGGGTGCGCCCCGGCCGGCCCGTGATCGAGGCGTCCAGCGGTTCGACGGCCGTCTCCGAGGCGTACTTCGCCAAGCTGATCGGCGTTCCGTTCGTGGCGGTGATGCCCCGGACCACCAGCCCGGAGAAGATCCGGCTGATCGAATTCCACGGCGGCCGATGTCACTTCGTGGACGATCCGCGCACGATGTACGAGGAGTCGGCGGCGCTGGCGGCCCGTACCGGTGGCCATTACATGGACCAGTTCACCTATGCCGAGCGGGCCACCGACTGGCGCGGCAACAACAACATCGCCGAATCCGTCTACCAGCAGCTGCGGCGTGAGCGGTACCCGGAGCCGGCCTGGGTCGTCGCCACGGCGGGCACCGGCGGCACCTCGGCGACCATCGCCCGCTATGTGCACTACATGCAGTACGACACCCGGATCTGCGTGCCCGACCCGGAGAACTCCTGCTTCTTCGACGGCTGGACCCGGGACGACCCGGACGCCACCAGCGACCGCGGCTCGCGCATCGAGGGCATCGGCCGCCCCCGGATGGAACCCAGCTTCCTCCCCGGCGCCATCGACCGGATGATGAAGGTGCCGGACGCGGCCAGCGTCGCCGCCGTCCGCGCGCTCGACACCGCCATCGGCCGCAAGGCGGGCGGCTCCACCGGCACCGGGCTGTGGAGCGCGCTGCGGATCGTCGCGGAGATGCTGGCGGCGGGGGAGCGGGGCAGCGTGGTCACCCTCTTCTGCGACCCCGGCGACCGCTATCTCGACAAGTACTACTCCGACGGCTGGCTGGCGGAGCAGGGCCTGGACATCGGTCCGTACGCCCGGGAGCTGGACGCCTTCCTCACCACCGGGGTGTGGCCCGGGGCCTGACCGGCGCTGACCGGGGATGCCTGCGGCCCGGGCGTGGCCCCGGCCGGACGACGGGTCGGTCCCGGGTCAGTCCCGCAGCAGCCCGTCCAGCGCCCGGCCGAAGACCCGCCGGCCCACCCGGGCGGTCAGCGGGTCGAGCAGCCGGGGCAGCGGACCGATCCGCAGATCCTCGGTCCACACCACCACCGAGCCCGCACCGGCCGCGCGCACCTCGATCTCCGCCCAGCCGGTGACGGCCTGTCCCCGCTTCTCCAGCCGGCAGCGGCCCGCCGCCGCGCCGTCCGGCGGCTCCCAGCGCACGACCTCCATCGGGTCGTCCACGCGGAACGGTCCCAGCGCGGAGCGGACCGTGAGGACCGTTCCGGGGCGCACGGGACCGGCCGTCACCGACGCGAGCGACGTCAGCGGCATCCCGTCCGCGTGCGCCCGCCAGTCGGTGACCCGCCGCCAGCTCTCGGCCGCGGGCAGCGGTACGGCGCGGGTCAGCCGGAAGACGGTCACCGGCCCACCCGGCTCGCCCGGTTCACCCGGCAGGCCCGGAGTGCCCGGTGTGCGGGCCCGCCACCACCAGACCCGGCAGCTGCTCGGCGATCTCCTCCCGGGCCGCGGCCGACAGCCCCGCGTCCGTCACCAGCGTGTCGACCTCGTCCAGCCGGGCGAAGGAACTCAGTCCCACCGTTCCCCATTTGGTGTGGTCCGCGACGACCACGACCCGCCGGGCGGACCGGACGAAACGCCGGTTGGTCTCCGCCTCCGCCAGATTCGGCGTGGACAGCCCCGCCTCCACCGAGATCCCGTGCACCCCCAGGAAGAGGACATCGAAGTGGAGCGTACGGATCGCCTGGTCCGCGACCGGGCCCACCAGCGAGTCCGACGGCGTGCGCACCCCGCCGGTCAGCACCACGGTGGCCGCGCCCGGCCGGGGCGCACCCGCCGCCCCGGGGCGCTGCGCCGCGTGGAAGACGTCGGCGACCCGTACCGAGTTGGTCACCACGGTCAGGTCCGGGACGTCCAGCAGCTGATGGGCGAGCGCGTACGTCGTCGTACCCCCGGACAGGGCCACCGCGCTGCCGGGGACCGCGAACCGCGCCGCCTCCCGGGCGATGTCCTCCTTGGCGCTCAGCTCCAGCGCCGACTTCGCCTCGAAGCCGGGCTCGTGGGTGCTCGCCTCGGTCACCGGCACCGCGCCGCCGTGGACCTTCTCCACGACGCCCTGACGGGCCAGCGCGTCCAGATCCCGCCGTACGGTCATGTCGGACACATGGAGCCTGCGCGTCAGTTCGTTGACCCGGACTCCGCCGCGTCTGCGCACCTCGTCGAGAATGAGCGCGCGCCGCTGCTCCGCGAGGAGGTTCTGATGGTCGGTCACCGCCGGAGCCGGTCCTTCCGTTCTGTCTTCGTCCACCGGCCCCAGGGCCGTGTCCGGGTCCGGGCCTGGAGCCGGGGCCCGGTCCGGGCCGTGCCGGTTCAGGGTCCCGCGCCGGTCCCGGACGTCGTGCGGGGGCACAGGCGTCACATCCTGCCACGCCCCCGGGCCACCGGGACCCGCGCAGCCCCGGCGGGGCCGGGCGGGGCAGATCCGGCCACATGGCCACGCGGCACCCCTTTCCCGTACCGGAGTCACGTACCGGCACCCGTCCGCGCACCGACCCGCTCCTGTACCCACCCGCGCACGCGCCCACCCGTCCGCGCGTCACGCCACTCCGGCGAACCCCGGTGACCCGGCGCCCCGCTTCCGCTACACCTGTCGTACCGAACGCGCTCGACGCCACGGCGGGCCGAAGGCGCCCGCGCACCCGGCGGACCGTCCCGCGCGACGCCCCGCCGCCGATCCCGCCGACCCGAACCGCCAATTCCGCCCACCTGAACCGCACCGCTGATTCCGCCGACCCGACCCCGTCCCGCCGAGAGAGAGAACGAGAGACGACACGTGCCGCCCGCGACAGAACCCCCGTCCCCGCCACCGCCCCGGCGCCCGCCCGCCGGGCCCCCCGGGCACCGGCCCGGCGGGCCCGCCCTCGAACTCCTCGTCCACGGCGTCGGCGGAGCCACCCCGGAGGAGATACTGCGCGACCCCCGGACCGTCCGCATCACCGGCGACGCGAAGGCCGCCGTCTTCCGGCGCCCCGAGGACGAGCACGCCGAACACGACCCCGCGCGCGGCACCGAACCCGTCCCGGAGGCGTACTGCTGGGCCAACCTCACCTCCGGCAACAGCGCCCGCGCCCTGTGGCTGCTGCTGCTCCCCTTCATGATCGTCAACCTGGCCCACTGGATGCGCCCGCGCGCCCGGGGCCGGGTCGGGACCACCCGGCTGTACGGGGTGCTGGTGCGGCTGATCGCGCTCAGCCTGACGGTGCTGATGACCGCCGCCGCCTGCGAGGTCGCGCTCGACCTGCTGGCCTGGCAGTGCGCGGGCACCGCCGCGTGCGCCGACGAGCGGGGCTGGCTCGGCCACTTCGCCGGGCCCGGCGGCGGCTGGTGGTCCCAGCCCGGCCGCCGGCTCGCGCTCGCGTCCCTGGTGCCCGTCGCCCTGGTGGCACTCCTGTGGTACCTCTCCAACCGCACCTGGGCCGCCTACGAGTCCCAGCGGCCGCCCATCGGCGCGGACGTCCCCGACGGCGAGACCGGCGCGGAGGAAGAGCCCGCCCACGACCCCGCCCACGACCCCGCCCACGACCCTGCCCACGAACCCGCTCACGCCGCTGCCCACGAACCCACCGGTGCCCCGGCGGAAGCACCCGACGCACCCGTCACCCGGCCCGTGCTCGGCAGGCCCGGCTTCTGGTACGGACGGCGCCACGTCGCCCGGCTGCGCGCCGCCCACACCGCCGCCGGGTTCCTCACGATCGCCGCCGCCGTCACCGGGGCGACTGCCCACTACGACTACCACGGCGACAGCACCCTCCTCGACCTCTCCGGCCGGGTCCTCGTCGCGGCCCTCGCCGCCGCCGGCGCGGCCGTCGTCGTGGTCGTCGTCCGCCGGGGCCGCAAGGAGCGGCGGTTCGACGCCCGGATCGACCGGGCCGTCGTCGGCTTCCTGCCCGGCGGCGCACTCGCCCTCCTCGGGCTCTCCCTGCTCTACGCCTCCTGGTCGCGGCCCGGCTGGACCTCCGCCGGCACCCTCTCCGACGAGGCCACCTTCCAGATCATCACCCTCGCCCAGGGGGTGCTGGCCGTCGCCCTCGCCGTCACCGCCCGGCTGCTCCGGCGGCACGCGCCCGCCGACCGCTCCGTCCTCCACGGCCTGGGCGGGCCCGCCGTCGCCGTACTCGCCTGCGCCATCGGCTCCGTGATGGCCGCCGGCATCGCGCAGCGGGTCTCCGACTGGCTCGGCGGCCCCGGTTTCCCCGGCGCCGGCAGCGGTGTCATCCCCGGCACGCCGACCCTGCTCAGCTGGCAGGCGTCCACCATCCCGGTCCTGCTCCTCGCGCTCCTCGTCCCCCTCGCCGTCCTCGGCGTACGGACCCGGATCGCCGCCCGCCGGCTCGCCCCCGCGATCGAACAGGACTACGAGCGGGCCGAGGCGCCCCGCCCCGGCACCGGGGTCTGGCGGCCCGACCAGGTCCGTACCCGCTCCATCGCCCGCACCCGGGCGCGCGCCGCCCTCACCGACGACGCCCCCTGGCTGGTGGGGCTGGTCGCGGCCGCCACGCTGCTGCTCGGCGCACTCGCGCTCGCCGGCTCCTGGGCGAGCGGCAAGGTACCCGCCGAGGCGTTCGGCGACACCGGACTCGACGAGGATCTCGCGAAGGCCGCCCAGTTCGGCGGCTCCTGGCTGGTCGGTGTCGTCTTCGTCCTCTTCGTCACCCTGGGCCGCCGCGCCTACCAGGACCCCGCCGCCCGCCGCACCATCGGCATCCTGTGGGACGTCGGCACGTACTGGCCCCGCGCCGCGCACCCGTTCGCCCCGCCCTGCTACGCCGAGCGCGCCGTCCCCGACCTCACCTGGCGGATGGCCACCTGGACCGCGCGCACCGGCGGACGGCTCGTCATCTCCGGCCACTCCCAGGGCAGTGTGCTGGCCGCGTCCGCCGTCTGGCAGCTGCCCGCCGCCACCCGCCGCCGGATCGCGCTGCTCACCTATGGCTCACCGCTGGAGCGGCTCTACGGCCGCTGGTTCCCCGCCTACTTCGGCCCCACCGCCCTCGACCAGCTGCGCGACGAGGTCGACTGCTGGCGCAACCTGTGGCGGCACACCGACCCCATAGGGGGTCCCGTGCTGGTCACCGCCGGACCGGGGGAGCACCCCGTCGACCGGGCCGCGCTCAGCGACCCGGTGGTGTACGGGCGGACCCCCGGCCATCCGCTGCCCGAACCGCTCCTCGGCCACGGCGACTACCAGGCCGACCCGGCCTTCGCCCGGGAACGCCGGGGCCTGCTGGACCGGCTGAACCCGGCCGTCCCCCGGCAGGCCGGACCGCCGCCGGACACGCCTGCCCGGGGTGGTGCGTACGGTCACAGCGGTGCGGACGGTCAGAGCGGCCCGGGCAGCCCGGGTGCCTCCGGCAGCTCGGGCAGGTCCTCCGGGTAGAGCAGGGACAGATCGTCGGTGTCCGCGTCCGTCAGCCCGGCGACGCGGCCCGCGTGCCGCTCCACCATCGACTCGAACGTCTGACGCGCCGTGCGCCCGTTGCCGAAGGCCGGGCCCTTGGGCAGCGCGGTGAAGTACTTGAGCAGCGCCTCGCCGGTGCCGTCCGTCAGCCGGTACTCGTGCTCCTGCGCCTGCTGCTCCACGATCCTGAGGAGTTCATCCGCCTGATAGTCCTGGAAGGTGATCGTCCGGGAGAACCGCGAGGCCACTCCCGGATTCACCGACAGGAACCGCTCCATCTCCGCCGTGTACCCGGCGACGATCACCACCACGGCGTCGCGGTGGTCCTCCATCAGCTTCACCAGGGTGTCGATGGCCTCCTTGCCGAAGTCCCGCCCGGAGTCCTCGGGGGAGAGGGCGTACGCCTCGTCGATGAAGAGGACCCCGCCGCGCGCCCGGTCGAACGCGTCCTGGGTCCGCAGCGCCGTCGAGCCGATGTGCTCGCCCACGAGGTCCACCCGGGAGACCTCCACCAGATGGCCCCGCTCCAGCACCTCCAGCGCGGCCAGGATCTCCCCGTACAGCCGGGCCACGGTCGTCTTGCCGGTGCCGGGGGAGCCGGTGAAGACGAGATGGCGGCGGACCGACGCCGCCTTCAGACCGGCCTCCTGACGCCGCCGGCCCACCTCGATCATGTTGATCAGGGAGCGCACCTCGCGCTTGACGCTCTCCAGGCCCACGAGCGCGTCCAGTTCGCCCAGGACCGCCTCCGAGGAGCGCCGGGGCCCGGGCGGCGGCGGTACGGCCCGGGGGGCGCCCCCGGCCGGCACCGGCGCCGGCGCCGGGAGCACGGCCGGTACGGCCAGGTCCCAGGGGTGCCGGGTGTCCAGGCTGTCCCGGCTGCCCGGGGACACCGCGCCGAGCGCCCCCAGCACTCCCAGGAGATCGGCGGTGTGCGCCGCGCCGCCCGGGTCCGGGGGCAGCGGCTCCAGCGGCGGCCGCCCCGCGGTGGCCCGCACCGCGCTCTCGTCGCCGCCGCAGTTCTCCACCGTCACCAGCGCGGGCTCCGCGAACTCGTAACCACCGCGCGCGCAGCGCTCGGTGCGGCAGCGGCTCAGCGTCGTACGACAGCCGTCCATCACATGGAAGCCGTAGCCGCCGCTGTCCAGGACCCGGCAGCCGTGGAAGGTGCCCCGGCCGTCCGCCGACACATAGAACCCCGCCTCGGCGGGCGCCGTGACGGTGCACCGCTCCACCACCGGATCGGCGCCCTTGGTGACGATGACACCGGTCTGCGCGCCGTCGATGGAGCAGTCGGTCAGCGTCCCGCCGCTGCCGTGGTCGCGGAACCACGCCCCGGTGGACGCTTCCTTGATCCGGCAGTCGTCGAGCTGGGCGGTGGCGCCGTCGCTCACCGACACCGCCGTGTTGCGGATCTGGCTCAGATCGCTGTCCACGACATCCACCCGGGAGCCCCGGTCGAGCACGAACAGGGCGTCCGGGACGTCCCGCACCCGGCACCCCTCCAGGACGGCGGTCGCGCCGTCGCTGATCCACACCGCCGGATAGTCGCCGGTGCTCTCCTGTATGCCGCACTGGTGGGCGTCCACCCGGGTGCCCGGGTCCCACACCGACAGACCGTTGCGTCCGAAGCGGCTCACCGTGGAGCGGGTCAGCGTCAGCACCGAACGGGAGCGCAGGTCGATCGCGTTCTCCGGGACGTCGTGGATGTCGCAGTCGGAGAGCGTCAGCACCGCGTCGGTGTCCAGGGTGACCCCGTCGGCGGAGGTGCGGTGCACGACCGAGTCCGTCAGATGCGCCGACGCGCGCGCCGCTATCTGCACCCCCGCGCCCTTCACCTCGTACACCTCGCAGCCGACGGCCTCCAGCACGCTGCCGTCGCCGGTGACCGCGAGACCCGCGCCCGAGGTGTGGTGGATCCGGCAGCGGTCCAGCCGGGGGTGACCGCCGCCGCGCACGGAGACGCCCGCCTGACCCGCCGACACCACCTCGCACTCCTCGAACACCCCGCCCGCGCCGTCCACCACGGCGATCCCGGTCCCGGCGGGGTTGTCGACGACGCAGCGGCGCACCGTGGGCCGCGCGGCGCCGCGCACTTCGAGACCGGCGGCGGAGCGGGTCGAGATCCGCAGACCGGTCAGCTCGGGGGTGCCGTCCTCGATCAGCAGCGCGGGCGCCGTGGTGTCCTGGCCCTCGATGTGGAGCCCCTGGACGATCGCGGTGGCGCGCACGGTCAGCGGTACGCCGTCGACGGGCGCGATCCGCACCGGCACCAGCGAGGAGTCCTCGCCGCGCAGGGTGACCGCGCGGTCGATCACCAGATTCTCGCGGTACGTCCCCGGGGCCACGGTGAGCACGTCACCGTCGGCCGCCGCCTCCAGCGCGGCCGCGAGGGACGCGTACTCGCCGGTGCGCCGCCGCCATCGCGATGCGCCGGTGTGGGTCACCTGGACCGGGCCCTGTGCCATCGTGCTGCTCTGCCCCCACCTCGGGATCGTTGCCACGCGCCGCCGGGAAACCGCCGGAAGCACCCCGGGAGACCTCAGAAACCCCCGGGGAATCCTGGGAAATGGGGCATACCCGGCCGGCACGTCCCCTGGGACCCACCGCCGCGCGTGCCGGCCGGGTGGTCCCGGCCCCCGTGGGGGCCACACCCACCGTAGCGCGCGCGGGAGGTGGTGGCTGACGGGCCGCGGGGTGGCCGGGGGGCGCCGGACACGACAAGGCCCCGGCGGGCCGGGGCGGAGGATCCGCCGCCGCCCGCGCGGGGCCGGTCCCGGTCCGCGGAAACGTTCAACGCGCCGGGTACGGGGTGGAGTTCCCGCAGACCTCGTCGGGCGGGAACCCCGCTGCCGCGGGGAGGTGGAAGGAGGGTGCGGTGGGTCAGTAACCCTGCCCCTGATAAGGGCGGTTGTACGGATCCTGGTACGGCGCCGGGGCGGGCGCGGGCCGGGCGGCGGCCGGGCGCATCGCCTCGTACCCGGTGGGCACCGGGCGGTACTGCGCGGGGTGGGCCTGCGGCGCCGGATAGCCGCGCGGGGCGGGGGGCTGCGGCACGGCCGGGGCCACCGCCTGCTGGAGCGGCATCGGCTGCTGGGCCTGCTGATACCCGTACGCGGGCGCCTGCTGCGGGGCGGCGGGCCCCGGGAGGGCGGGCAGGGCCGAAGGGAGCGCCGGCAGATGGCTGTTGCCGGTGTCGTACGCGGCGGGCACGCGGATCGGGGCGATCTGAGGTGTGCCCCGCTCTGCGACCAGGGAGTCGTAGATGGGGGTGTCGGCGAAGGACGGTGCGGAGTAGTAACCGCCGCCGTAGGTGGAGCGGGGGGAGGTCATGGGACCTAAGGTAAGCCCACGAGTGCCGGTTGGGGAGGCCGGTCTACGGGTTGTTTCGCCGGATGCGTGGCCACATGGACCATCAATGGGAGCGAATCCGGGAAAATCGGTCGCGGAATCGGGCAAGAATCCCGTAAAGAGCACGTTGACGACGGGTTACCCACGGGTTATCAGGGGGTTGTGGACCCATTTTCGGGTCCCGCTCCGAGGTTTCGGCGCCCGGATCGGTGCTCTGTGCCGCAGGGTCTCGGCGTATCGGCGTATCGCCTCCGGGGGTTCCGGTTCCTGGTGTTCAGCCCTCCGCGCGACCGCCTGCGGGGGTGCCCGGGGCGGCGGACGTCTCCGTACCCGCAGGGCGGCGCGGGTGCGGGCCGGTGCTCCGGCCCGCGTACGTCCGCCCCTTCCAGGCGGCGCCCCGCCCCCGGTGGTGCGCGATCGCCGAGTCGACGGTCATCAGCGCGTAGAGCGCCGCCGTGAACGGCAGCGCGACGGCGGACCACGGCGCCAGCCCGTAGTACCGGAGCATCGGCAGATACGTCGCCGCCATCACCGCCCAGGCCGCCGCGCCCGCGCCCGCCGTGACGGCGTCGCCGGACAACGCCCCCACAACCAGCGCCAGCGGCGGCACCACATACACCAGTACCAGCCCCGCCACCGTGGCCGCCAGCACCACCGGGCTGTGCCGGAGCTGCGTGTACGCGCTGCGCGACACCATCCGCCACAGCTCACCGAGGCCGGGGTAGGGCCGCACGCTGGTGACCCGGTCCGCGAGCCCCAGCCAGATCCGGCCACCGGCCCCCCGCACCGCGCGCGCCAGGGCCACGTCGTCGATCACCGCGCCCCGGATCGCGGCCGGCACTCCCGCGCGGTCGGCGGCGGCGGTCCGCAGCAGCACACAGCCGCCGGCCGCCGCGGCCGTCCGCGCCCGGGGACGGTTGACCCACCGGAACGGGTAGAGCTGGCAGAAGAAGTAGACGAAGGCGGGCACCACCAGCCGCTCCCAGCCGGTGCCGACGCGCAGCCGGGCCATCTGCGACACCAGGTCGAGCCGGTGCGCGCGGGCCGCCGCCACCAGGGTGCGCAGGCTGTCCGGGGCGTGCGCGATGTCGGCGTCCGTCAGGAGCAGATACTCGGGTTCGTCCCGCGACTCTGCCGGGGTTCCCGCCCGGGCCTCCGCCCGCGCTCCGGCCCGTGCCTCCGCCCATGTCTCCGTCGCCCACTGCTCGCGCGCCACCGCGATGCCGTGCCGCAGCGCCCACAGCTTGCCCGTCCAGCCGGGCTCCGGACCGCCGGGGGAGACCACCCGCAGCGGCAGCCCGCTGTGCCGTTCGGCCAGGGCGCGGGCCAGCCCGCCCGTACCGTCCGTGCTGCCGTCGTCGACCAGGACGATCCGCGCCCGCCCCGGGTACTCCTGCGCCAGCAGCGACGGCAGCGCGGCCGGCAGCACCGCGGCCTCGTCCCTGGCCGGCACCACGACGGCGACATCCGGCCAGGAATCCGGTGCGGGGGCGGACGGCAGCCGCTGATCGGTGCGCCAGAAGAACCCCCGGCACAGCAGCAGCCATCCCCAGACGGCCAGGGCGGTGAGGGCGATCCAGGCGGGGGCGCTCATGCGCCGCAGTCTGCCCCACCGGACGGGCCACGGGTGTTTTGTCGACTATGGTGACCGGGTGAAGATCGCGCTCATGGACTCCGGAATCGGCCTGCTCGCGGCGGCCGCCGCGGTACGCGGACTGCGGCCCGACGCGGATCTCGTCCTCTCCTCCGACCCCGACGGGATGCCCTGGGGACCCCGTACCCCCGAAGGGGTGACCGAGCGCGCGCTCGCGGTCGCCCGCGCCGCCGCTGCACACGCCCCCGACGCCCTGATCGTCGCCTGCAACACCGCCACCGTGCACGCCCTTCCGGCGCTCCGGGCCGAACTGGAGCCCGCGATCCCGGTCATCGGCACCGTACCCGCGATCAAGCCGGCGGCCCGGCTCGGCGGGCCCGTCGCCATCTGGGCGACCCCGGCCACCACGGGCAGCCCCTACCAGCGCGACCTGATCGGGCGGTTCGCCGGGTCCGTCGCCGTCACCGAGGTGCCGTGCCCGGGCCTCGCCGACGCCGTGGACCACGCGGACGACACCGCCGTGGAACGGGCCGTCGCCGCCGCGGCCGCCCGCACACCCCGGGACACCCGTGCCGTCGTCCTCGGCTGCACCCACTACGAACTGGTCGCCGAACGGATCCGGGCCGCCCTCGGCCTGCCCGTGGTCCTCCACGGCTCGGCCGGCGCCGTCGCCGCCCAGACCCTGCGCCGGATCGGCGCCGCGCCCGATCCCGGGGCCACCGCGTCCGGCACCCTGACCGTCCTCCACAGCGGCCGGGAGGGCACCCTGTCCGATGCGGCGCTCCGCTACGCCGAGGGCCGCCTGCTCCAGCCGGTGACCACCGTCCACTGAGCAGGCCGGGGCGCTCATCGCACCGGCACCGCACGGGGCGGTGGTCCGGTGGTCCGGTGGCCCGGCGGTTTGGCGCGATCCGCCCGACAGGTGAAGCGCCCCACGGTGCCGCTGCCGACCCGCCGGTCCGTGGGTACCCTGCGAAACATGAGGGATCTCCCCCACGAGCCCGCGCCTCCCCCGGCGGAGCCCGTGCCCCCCGTGTGGACCGGCCGCGCGACCAACCGCGCGCAGTGGCTGCCCGCCCTCGCGGGCGCCGCCTTCGTCGCCCTCGGGGTGCAACTGGCCCTCCGCTCCTCCTGGACCTCGGGCGTCGCCGCCCTGCTGATGGCCGTCGTCGGGTGTGTCGCGGTGGGCCTGCTGGTGCTGTACGGCACGGTCGCGTTCGTCCATGTGGCGGTACGCGTCGACAGCGACGCGGTCGAGGTCCGCTGCGGCCATCTGGGGCTGCCGCGCCGCCGGATCCCGCTCTCGCACGTGGTCGGTGCCCATGTCGACCCCGGCGTCACCCCGCGCCACTGGGGCGGCTGGGGCTACCGCTGGCGCCCCGGGAAGGGCACGGCCGTGATCGTCCGCCGGGGCGAGGGCATCGTCGTCACCCTGGGCGACGGCAGGACCTTCACGGTGACGGTGGACGACGCCGAAGCCGCCGTCCGCGCCATCCGCGACCACCTCACCCCGCCACCCCTCCCGTCCGCCGCCTGACCACCGGCCCTCCGCCCACAACAGCACCACCGGGCCCGCCCTGGCGCCACGGTGGTGCGGCACGCCGCGCCGCGCACGGCTGCCGGGGAAGTGCCTGCTCGGGGGCGCTGGGTTCCGGACGGTGGCCGGTGTGCGGGGACGTCCCGGGGCGGTCCCTCCGATACGGGTGCGGGCGGCCTGCCGGGGAGTGCCCGACAGGGGAACGCGCGGTGCCGCCCGCCGCGCCCCGGGACCCGCTGGGGCGGCGGGCCCCGTGGGGTCCGGGCCCGGTCTCCCGTCCGGCGATCGGCGAGTGGTGGAGACCCCGCAGGCGGCCCCTCCGGTACGGGTGCGGGTACGGCCCGCTCGGCCGGGGTGCCCGGGAGGCGCCCCGCCCGCCCGTGCGCGGCGGCCGTCTGCCGACGACGACCTGCCCGGGCCTTGGCCCCGCAGCCTTCTTCCGGACCTCGGCCCGGGACCTCCGTCGGGTCTCCCATGGCCGGCGGTCGGTCCTGTGTCCGCCGCCGCTGCCGGGGTGGTCCGGGACAGCCGGATGCGCGAGGGTCGTCCCGGTGCCTGGTGCCCGGGAGCCGGAAAGGGTCGGCGCCCCCCAGTGCAGGGGAACACCCGGACCGCCGGGACCGCCGGGATCGCTCAGGAGGACCGCCCCGCAGTTCACCGGAGCGCCGGGCTCACAGCGCCTCACCGTAGACTCCGGCGGGTGAGCACCACCATCGCCACCGTCGACACCCCCGAGCCCCCCGCCACCGAGCGCGTCCCGCCGTTGCGGCGGCTCGTCCGGCCCGGGGCCGCCCTGCTCTCCGGAGCGCTGCTCTTCCTGAGCTTCCCGCCCCGGCCGCTGTGGTGGCTGGCGGTGCCCGCCTTCGCCCTGCTCGCCTGGACCCTGCGCGGCCGCCGGCCGCGTGCCGCGTTCGGCCTCGGCTACCTGACCGGTCTCGGCTTCCTGCTGCCGCTGCTGATCTGGACCGGCGAAGAGGTCGGCCCCGTGCCCTGGATCGCGCTGGCGGCCGTGGAAGCCCTCTTCATCGCCGCCGCGGCCCTCGGTATCGCGGCGGTGAGCCGGCTCCCGGTGTGGCCCGTCTGGGCGGCGGCGGTCTGGATCCTCGGCGAGGCCGCCCGGGCCCGTGTCCCCTTCGGCGGCTTCCCCTGGGGCAAGATCGCCTTCGGTCAGGCGGACGGCGTCTTCCTGCCGCTGGCCGCCGTCGGTGGCACCCCGGTGCTCGGCTTCGCCGTCGTCCTCTGCGGTTTCGGACTGTACGAGACGGTGCGCCGCGCCGTCGCCTTCCGGCGCACCGGGGAACTGCCCCGGGGCCCGCTCGCCGCCGCGCTGCTCACTCTCTTCCTCCCGGTCACCGCCGCGCTCGCCGCGCTCCCGCTGGTCGACGCCTCCGCCGAGGACGGCACCGCGACCGTCGCCGCCGTCCAGGGCAATGTGCCGCGCCTTGGCCTCGACTTCAACGCCCAGCGGCGGGCCGTCCTCGACAACCACGCGGCCCGCACCCAGGAGCTGGCCGCCGACGTCAGGGCCGGCCGTGTGCCGAAACCGGACTTCGTTCTCTGGCCGGAGAATTCATCCGATCTCGACCCGTATCGGAACCCGGATGCCCGCGCGGTCATCGACGAGGCCGTGCGCGCCATCGGGGTGCCCACCGTCGTCGGCGCGGTGCTCAGCCCCGACACCGGCAAGCTCCGCAACACCCTCATCGAGTGGGACCCCGAGCGCGGGCCCGTGGACACATACGACAAAAGGCACGTACAGCCGTTCGGCGAGTACATCCCGATGCGGTCCGTCGTCCGGCTCTTCAGCTCCGACGTCGACCGGGTCCGGCGCGACTTCGGCCCCGGGACCGAGATCGGCGTCTTCGACCTCGCGGGCACCAAGGTCGGCCTGGTCACCTGCTACGAGGCCGCCTTCGACGACATGGCGCGGGACACCGTCACCGAGGGCGCGCAACTCATCTCCGTACCCAGCAACAACGCCACCTTCGGGCGGAGCGAGATGACCTATCAGCAGCTCGCGATGTCCCGGGTACGGGCCGTCGAGCACAGCCGGACCGTGGTCGTCCCGGTCACCAGCGGCGTCAGCGCGGTGATCACCCCCGACGGGCGAGTGGTGCGGAAGACGGAGATGTTCACCCCGGACGTCCTGGTCGCCGAGGTCCCGCTGCGCTCGTCGCTGACCCCCGCGACCCGGCTCGGTGTCTGGCCCGAGATCGCGCTGCTGCTGATCGCCGCCGCCGGTCTCGGCAAGGCCGGCGCCGACGCCGTCCGTGCCCGCCGCGCGGCACGGCCGGCCACCGGCGGTCCCGGCGCCGACGCGGAGCCGCGCGCCTGACCCACCCACCGGGCGGGGAGCGGAGAAGTCCGCCGCTCCGGTCGGAGGAAGATCGGAACGAACTAGGCTCGAAGCCATGACCACTCCTGACTTCATCCGCGAGATCCGGGCCACCGCGGGCCATCGACTCCTGTTGCTCCCGGGCGTCAGCGCGGTCGTCTTTGACGACGAGGGCCGTGTGCTGCTCGTCCGCCGCGCCGACAACGGCCTGTGGTCGATCATCGGCGGCATCGCCGAACCCGGCGAGGAACCCGCGTGGACCGCCGTCCGGGAGGTCTACGAGGAGACCGCCGTGCGCTGCACCGCCGAGCGGGTCGTCCTGGTGCAGGGGCTGCCGAAGCCCGTCACCTACCCCAACGGCGACCAGTGCCAGTACATGGACATCTGCTTCCGCTGCCACGCCACCGGCGGCGAGGCCGTGGTCAACGACGACGAGTCGCTGGAGGTGGGGTGGTTCGCGCTGGATGCCCTGCCCGAGCTGCGGGAGTTCGCCCGCTTCCGGATCCAGCAGGCGCTGACCGAGGGCCCGGCCTGGTTCAGCCCGGCCGCCGCACCTCCGGAGCCGGCCGGCTCCGGAGGGGTGGGGTGACCCCGTACGGGGCCACCCCGGAGAAGGTCACACGAAAATGCAGCGCAACTTCTCCACTCGGACCGTGGTCGGGGGCTCGGCAGCCGCCGCACTCGGCGCGCAGAGGACCATCAGTCCGATAGCGGCGATGAACGTGAAGCTGCGCATCGCCCTTTTCTTTCCTGGCACGGGAGAGGGGTCCCTTCGGATGATGTGATGATCACGCCTCGTGATCTTCGGGGCGGAGACCGTAGCATCACTCGAACGAAGGTAGGAAATCGGGTTCCATTGACGCCGTTTTCGGCAATGCCTGGCCGAAAAGCGTGAGAGGGGCGGAGTGCTGGGGGCTGGGCGCGGAGGGTAATTCAGGCGTCGGCCGACCGGCCCTGTCCCTCGTGCGCGGTGTTCTTCGCGGCGAGTGAGCGGTGTATCTCCGCGAGGATGCGGCGGGACTCCGCTTCCTCGTCGGCGCGGCCCGCACGCTCCGCCGTCGCCCGCGCCGACTCCAGACTGCGGCAGGCGGCCTCGGCCTGCCCTTCGGCGTACTCCGCCTGCCCGCGCAGCAGGAGCGCCCGGATCCTGTACGGGGTGGCCCCGATGGCGCCGGCGACGGCGGCGGCCTCCCGCAGATGGGCGATCGCGTGCCCCTCCCGGCCCAGTGCGCGGCATGCCTCGCCCGCCGAGAGCCGGCTTTCCACGACACCCAGTCGGTCGCCGAGTGAAGTGAATTCCTCCAGGGCCGCCAGGCAGAGCGGCAGCGCCGCGAGGGGATCGCCCGATGCGATGAGGAGACCGGATATGTTGTTCCGGGTGATCGCCTGGTCCAAACGGCTTCCGGACGATTCGAAAATGGCCAGGGCCTTGCGATATGAACGGTGTGCCGAGTCCAGATTTCCCATGATGGTGAAAAGATCGCCGATATTGTTGCATGTCTTGGCCATGGATAAATTGTCAGCGGATTCCTGGAAGCCCGTGAGGGCCTTGCTGAAATGGTCCATGGCCCGCTCGTGCTCACCGAGCTGGAGCAAGGCGATGGCGATATTATTGTATCCGCGCGCTTTATCCCATGTATCACCGTGCACAGCTTTTATTCCGAATGCCTTCTGGAGCAGGACCAGAGCCGCACGGTTCTCCCCGATCATGCAGCGGAGTTCCCCCAGGGTCCGCAGTGCCTCGGCCTCGGCCTCCGTGTCCCCTGTGGCGCGGGCGGTGTCCAGCGCGCGTTCGCCGTACGCCGCTGCTTCCGGGTAGTGGCTGGTGCGGGCCTGGACGGTGGTCGACTGGATCAGCGCCCGGCAGAGCGCGGGCCGGTCGCCGGTGGTGGTCCAGTGGTCCACGGCGTACCGGAGGACCTCCTCCGCATCCTGCCAGTGACATTCCGCTTCGAGAAAGCCGGAGATCGCGTAGGCGAGCCGGGCGGCACTTTCGGGGTGATCGGCGGTCCGTGCGGCGCGGGCCACCGCGAGAAGATTGCCCCGTTCGGTACTGAACCACTCCTTCGCCGCTTCCGGACTTTTCCAGCGGGCGGGCGGATCGGTGTCCTTCGCCGGGCCGAGCCGGAGCCTGCGGGGATAGGCGATGCGATCCGCCTGGTCGGCCATGTGCAGCCAGAAATCGATCAGTCGGCGCAATGCCTGCGCCCGCAGCTCCTCCGGATCTTCCAACTCGGCCAGGGCGAAGGCGAATTCGGAGACGAGATCATGATTCCGGTACCGCTCGGGGGCGGGCTCCTGAAGTAAATGGCAGGTGCAAAGATCTTCGAGGAGACGCTCCGTGTCCGCCAGGGGGAGGCCCAGCAGGGCCGCCGCCGCGTCCGCCGTGATGTCGTCGCCCGGATGGAGGGCGAGCCTCCGGAAAGCCATCCGCTGGGGGCCGGTCAAGGTGCGGTAGGAGAGCTGGAAGGGGCCCGAGAGGTTCAGATGGGCGTCCCGGATCTCCGCCAGCCGCCCCGACGTGCGGGTCAGCCGGTCCTCCAGCGTCGCCAGCGTCCAGGAGGTGCGTGCCCGGAAGCGGTTGGCCACCAGCTCGATGGCGAGGGGCAGACAGTCGCACAGATGAACAATCCGGGTGATTCCGGTGATGTCCCCGGTCCGTTCCGCCCCCGCGAAGCTGCGGAACAGCGCCACCGCGTCCTCTTCGGGCAGCACGTCCAGGGGGATCGACAGCGCGTGCGGCAGCCCGCTGAGGTGGCGGCGGCTGGTGATGATCGTCAGTGCGGACGAGCCGCCGGCGAGCAGCGGGCGCACCTGGTCGGCACCGGCCACGTCGTCGAGGACCACGACGATCCGGCGCCCGGCGAGCATCGTGCGCCACAGGGCGCTGCGCTCCTCCAGCTCGGCGGGGATCTGCTGGGCGTCCGCGCCGATCAGCCGGAGCAGGGTGGCGAGGGCGGCGGCCGGGGTCAGGGGCTCCTGGGCGGGGGAGTGGGCCCGCAGATCGAGATAGAGCTGACCGTCGGGGTAGTACGCGGCGAGCTGTTCGGCGATATGGACGGCGAGGGAGGTCTTGCCCACACCGGCCATACCGGTCACGGCCTCCAGAGTGATCACGGCACCGGAACCACCACCGGAACCACCACCGGTATCGGCACCGGTATCGGTGGTGGCGTCGTCCTCCGTACCCGCTCCGCCGTCCCGGCCCGCCACACCGCCGAGGAGCCGCCCCAACTCCGCGCGGCGCCCCACCAGCCGGGGCTGGTGCGGCAGATTGCGCGGTGGCAGCTGCCCCTGCCGCGCGAGCGCCCCGGCTGGCGCGGACGGCTCCTGTGCCGCCCGGCCACCGGCCGGGGACACCGGCGTGCCGCCCCGGGCCAGCTCCCGGGCCGGCACCCGGTCCAGCACCCCCCGGTGGATCCGGTTCAGCTCCGGGCCCGGCACCGCGCCGAACTCGTGCCGCAGCAGCTGCCGGGCCCGCTGGTGCACGAGCAGCGCCTCCGTGTACCGCCCGCTGCCGTAGTACGCGAGCATCAGCTGACCGAGCAGCGCTTCGTCGCCTGGCCGCCGGTCGGACAGCGCCGTCAACTCGCCCACCACGTCCGCGAAGTGGCCCAGGCGCAGCCGGGCCCCGATCCGGGCCGCCGCCACCGCGATCCGCCGCTCCGCCAGGGTCCGGCGCACGCTCTCCGCCCAGAGCCCCGGGAGCCCCGCGAGGGCCTCGCCCCGCCACATCAGCTCGGCGTGGGCGAGGCGTTCGGCCGTCCGCTCGTCGTCCCCGCCGTCCTGCGGGGTGTCCGTGAGCCGCTGGAAGCGGCACCAGTCCACACAGCCGGGGTCGGTCTCCAGCGCGTAGGTGTGCGCGCGGGTGACGATCCGGGGGACCGGGCCGTCGGGGAGGTCGCCCGCCGCGCGCAGCCGCCTGCGCAGCCGCGATACGTACACGTGCAGATTTCCCCGCGCCTGGGGCGGCGGATCGTCGTCCCACAGGCGGTCCACGAGTGTGTCCACGGAGACCGGGCGCCCCGGCTCCAGCGCGAGCGCCGCCAGAAGGGTGCGCTCCTTGTCCGACCCCAGCTCCAGCCGCGCACCGGCGCCGCCGGAACCGTCTCCCGCCCCGCCGGATCTGAGTCCGACGGGCCCCAGTAAGAGGATCTCCACGCCCCAGCGACCTCCCGCTGGCCCGTCCGGGCCCCCGCTGCCCTTTTTGTCGGCGGTGTCGGCGAGCATGGCACGGGGTCGCCGGGGTGGCCAGGCGTGGTTCCATACTGGCTGGATCCCGTGCAGGGAACGATCAGACCCGGTTGTACGGGGGTGGAAGCGGCCCCCGGGGGCGCCGGTTTCCGTGGCCGATCGCCATGGGGTGCGACCGCCGGGCCTCGACCTCGCCCAGTGTCCCGCCCGCCACCAGCCAGGCGTGCAGACAGGACGGCAGCAGGGAGCGGCGCGGGTTCTTGGGGCAGGGGAGGGTCACCACCCGGGGGTCGGGCCCGCCGGCCACCGCCCAGCCGCCGCCGGTGAGGGCGGCGGCCGTCAGCCGGCAGCCGGGGTGGGCGGCGCGCAGCTCCGCGAGGATCCGCAGGGCCGCCGCGGGCGGCCGGGGGTGAGCGGCGAGCAGGACGTCGGCGCAGTCCAGGGCCCAGCGGTCCCGGCACCGGTCGGCGTCCACGGCGAGATGTTCGTCCAGGGGGCCGCCCCGCGGACCGGCCACGCCGGGTGCCCCCGTCATGGCCCCCGCCCGTACCGTCAGCGTGTACGGGCGGGCCGCGCCGACGGCACTTCCCGCGTACCCCGTGTACCCCGTGTTCGCCGTGCTCCCCGTACGCGCGGACAGCACCCACAGGAGACCGTCCGACCCCGCCCCCGTGTTCGCGGGGTTCGCCGGGGCCAGCGGGGTCAGCGTCACCCGGACCAGCTTCCTCATGCCGCTGCCTCCTGTCGGTACCCGGCCGTCCGCGCCCCGGACGACAGCGCGCCCGCTGCTCCTACTGTGTCCGGTGTGCTTGGCGTGCTCGGTGTCCGCATCGCGTACCCCCGTGTCTCCCCGGCGGGGCCGGTCCCCGCTCCCGGTGTCCGGGAGGTGCCCGCGCCGCCGGACGGAAGGCTTGCCCGGCCCTTGCGGAAACCTTGCCGACCGCCGTGGCCCGGAGCCGGCCACGGACTCACGCGCCGTCGGGGGCCGCCGCCACGAGGTCGTCCACGCTGCCCGACATGATCGTCCGGATGTGCCGGGTGATGTGCTCGACCGGCCAGTCCCACCAGGCGGCCGCCAGCAGCCGGGCGATGTCGTCGTCGCCGTACCGGCGGCGGATCAGCCGCGCCGGATTGCCCCCGGCGATCCCGTAGTCGGGGATGTCGTCCACCACGACGGACCCGGCCGCGACGACCGCTCCGTGACCGATGCGGACGCCCGGCATCACCAGGGCCCCGTTGCCGATCCAGACATCGTGGCCGACGACGGTGTCCCCCCGCCCCGGCAGCCCCGTGATCAGGTCGAAGTGCTCGGACCAGGAGCCGCCCATGATGGGGAAGGGGAACGTCGAGGGGCCGTCCATGCGGTGGTTGGCTCCGTTCATGAGGAACCGCGCCCCTTCGCCCAGTGCGCAGAACCTGCCGATGACCAGCTTCTCCGGCCCGTAGTGGTAGAGCACGTTCGCCCGCTCGAACGCCGTCGGGTCGCCCGGGTCGTCGTAGTACGTGAACTCCCCGACCTCGATCAGCGGCGAGGTCACCAAGGGCTTGAGCAGCACCACGCGGGGCTGGTCCGGCATCGGGTGGAGCACCGTGGGATCGGCGGGGACGAGCGGTGGCATGACACTTCCTCACAGGGGGCGGACGATCGGGCACATCATCGCAACCCCGGTCGGCACATGCCTCATGAGTTTCCTGAGCCCCAGGAGCGGCCCCGGGAGCGGCCGAGCCCTCCCGGGCGGACAGGGATGCCCGGGAGGGTGATCCGGAGGGACGGGTCCACAGGGACGGGTCCGCTGTGGTCCGGTCTGCCGTGCGCCGTCCGCTACGCGTCGACCCGTTCCGCGCCGGCCCGTCGCGTACCGGCCCGTCGCCGTTCACCGCGCATCAGCAGGGCGGTGAGGAGGGCGCCCAGCACCGCCACCGCCGCCGCGCCGGTGAAGGCGGCGCTGAATCCGTCGGTGAGGGCGGGGAGGTCGCCGAGCCGGTCGGCGCCCTGGGAGGTCGCCACCGCCGTGAGCGCCGCCAGGCCCAGTGCCGAGCCGACCTGGTACGTGGTGTTCACGATGCCGGAGGCGAGCCCCGCCTCCTCCTGGCCGACGCCGGAGATCGCGGCCATCATCGCGGGTATGTAGGCGAGCGACATACCGGTCGCCGCGACCAGCGACGCGGGCAGCACATCGACCAGGAAGGTGCCGGTCGGCTCGACGGCCGAGAGCCACAGCAGACCCACCGCGAGCACCAGCAGACCGCCCGAGACGAGGGGCTTGGCGCCCCAGCGGCCCAGCAGCCGGGCCGTGATGAGCGTCATGAAGACCATGAGCAGACCGGTCATCGGGAGCAGCGCGGCCCCGCTCGCGAACGCCCCGTATCCCAGGACCTGCTGGAGATAGAGGTTGAGGAAGTACCACATCGGGATCCAGGCCGCGCCCAGCAGCGCCATCGCCGCGTTGGAGACGGCGAGTCCCGGTGTGCGCCAGACGGAGAGCGGCATCAGCGGGGTGCGGACGGACCGCTGGATCAGCAGGAAGAGGGCGAGCAGCGCGGCGGCCGCGGCGAGTTGCGCGATCGTCCCGGCGTCGCTCCAGCCGGTCTCGGGGGCCCGGACGACGGCGAACACGGCGAGCGCCAGGCCGGCGGTGACGGCGGCGGCACCGAGGACATCGACGGCGCCCCGGCGCGGGGCGGCGGCCGGCAGCAGCCCGGTGGCGGCCAGGGTGGCGACGCCGATGGGGACGTAGATGATGAAGATCCAGGGCCAGCTGGCCCATTCGGTGAAGACTCCGCCGAGGAACACCCCGGCGGTGCCGCCCGCCGGGGCGGCGGCGCCGTAGAGCGCGAGGGCCTTGCCCAACTCCTTCGGGCTGTGGCCGAAGAGCATCATCAGCAGGGTCATCGACGCGGGGGCGATGAGCGCCCCGCCGACGCCCTGGACGGCGCGGCCGACGATCTCCACCCATGCGGTGGTCGCGGCGGCGGCGACGACGGATCCGGCGATCAGCACCACCCAGCCGGAGACGAAGATCCGGCGGGCCCCGAACAGGTCCGAGAGCCGGCCGCCGAGGACCAGGAGCCCGCCGAAGGCGATGACATAGGCGTTGAACACCCATTGCAGGTCCCCGGGCGAGAAGCCCAGATCGCGCTGCATCTCGGGGAGCGCGACCCCGATGATCGAGGTGTCCATGATGACCATGAACTGTGCGGTGGCCAGCACCAGAAGGGCCCACCAGCGTCTTGGGTCGACGGTTGGCATCGGTCTGTTCCTTCCCCTGGAATGAATACCCCGAGGGGGTATCTCTTCGAACGACCCGAACCATACCCCTAGGGGGTATCAAGTCGCAAGGAGGGGGTGATTGTCAACTGACGGTTGACAGTTGAGGGAGTGTCAACTTACGGTTGACGCATGGAGAATCCCGTGCAGACGACCCAGCCCACCCAGCCGATCCGCCTCGACGATCTGATCGACGCCATCAAGAAGGTGCACCCCGACGCCCTCGACCAGCTCGCGGGCGCGGTCGTCGCCGCCGGCCACCTCGGGGATCTGGCCGACCATCTGATCGGCCACTTCGTGGACCAGGCCCGCCGCTCCGGCGCGTCCTGGACGGAGATCGGCGGCAGGATGGGGGTGACCCGGCAGGCCGCGCAGAAGCGCTTCGTCCCCAAGGGCGGGGCCCAGGACCTCGATCCGAGCCAGGGGTTCAGCCGCTTCACCCCGCGCGCCAAGAACGCGGTGATGGCCGCGCAGAACGAGGCGCGCGCCGCGCGCAGCGCCACGATCGCCCCCGCCCATCTCGTCCTCGGGCTCCTCACCGAGCGCGAGTCGCTGGCGGCGGTGACGATCCTCGCCCAGGGCATCCTGCTGGACACCGTCCGGCAGGCCGCCACCGAGACCCTGCCTCCGGCGGCGGACGAGGTCCCCGACCTCATCCCGTACGACGCGGGGGCCCGCAAGGCGCTGGAGCTGACGTACCGGCACGCCCTGCGGCTCGGGCACAACTTCATCGGCA
Source organism: Streptomyces yaizuensis (assembly GCF_034961445.1). Taxonomy (NCBI): domain Bacteria; kingdom Bacillati; phylum Actinomycetota; class Actinomycetes; order Kitasatosporales; family Streptomycetaceae; genus Streptomyces; species Streptomyces yaizuensis. Next base: position 333,892 of record NZ_BSBI01000009.1, on the reverse strand, counting down.
CCGAGCATGTGCTGCTCGCGCTGCTGGAGCAGGAGGGCGGTACGGGAGCGCTGGCGGCCGCGGGCGTCGACGCCGCCGCGGCCGAGTCGTTCGTCGTCAGGGCGGTCGCGGCCGCGCAGGCCGCGTACGAGGAGCGGGAGGCCGGGACCGCCGGCTGACGTGCGGCCGTTGGGCCGGGGCCGCCGAAGGCGCGACGGGGGTTTTCGGCGGCCCCGGCCCAGGGGTAGGCCGGGGCCGCCGGGGTGGACGGGCCGCAGGGGAACGGAGACCGTCCGGGGCGGAGCGCCGTGGAGGGCGACGCGAGGAGGAGAGGCGTCGTTCCCCGGACTCCGGTTCGAGGGGCGCGGCCGGTCGGTAAGGCGTCGGCGCGCGCTGCGGTGGCCTGGCTGTGGGCTCTGCCGCGAGAGGGAATCGGGCGTGGTGCGCGGGGCGGTGGGGCGGCCGGGGTGGTGCCTCCCCGGGTGCCGGGTGATATCGAGCAGTAAACATATATACCGTCGAGTAGGCAAGCGTATGAAAAATTTCATACCCACGGAGGCCGGGTGCGCTGATCCCGAACCCGGTGTACTCCCCGTCGGGATCCGCCGGTTCGGAGTTCGTTTCTCCGGGACCGATCGGAACAGGAATCGACATGACCGAACCGTGGAGCGCCGGTACTCCCCAGGTGGTTCACCTGCCCTCGGGGCGGACGCTGCGGGGACGCGGCCTCAGACATGACCTGCCGGAGGGGCAGACCCCCACGTTCGTGGTGCACTTGACGGACCACGAGCCGCCCGGCCCGCCGTGGGAGTCTGTCTGGGTCCCCTGGCGGGACTTCTGGCTTCCCGCGGACCCGGTGGACGCGCTGCGCAAGCTCCGCATCGCCTACGAGCGTGCCGAGAGCGACCGTGTGGAACTCTGCTGCGGGGGCGGCATCGGCCGGACCGGCACCGCGCTGTCCGTGATCTGCGTCTTCGAGGGCATGGATCCCCAGGAGGCGGTCACGTGGGTGCGGAAGAACTATCACTCCCGCGCGGTCGAGGTGCCCTGGCAGCGGCGTTTCATCCGCCAGGCCTTCGCCGCCGGCGCCGCGGACCCGGGGCGGGCCTGACCGCGGAGACGGCCGGGGACTGAGCCGCACGCCCCGGCCGGACGCCCCAGCCGCACGCCCCGGCCGGGCCTCAGCTCTCCAGGAAGAAGTGGTGCTGCTCGGCGGCGTGTTCGTACCCTTCGAGGCGGGCCTGCGTCCGCTGCGGATCGGCGTCCGCCATCGCCTGGAGCAGCGCCGCCGACAGCACTCCGGGTGCGGCGTACGAGTCGAAGACCAGCCGGGACCCCGTGGCGGACGTCAGGGTCGCGTCGGCCTCCTCCGCCAGTGGCCCCAGCGCGTCATCCGTGAGCAGGGCGACCTTCAGCCCGGCGGAGCGGGCGGCGCGGATCGCGCCCAGCGTCTCGTGCGCGTGCCGGGGCATCGCGAACGCCAGCACCCAGCTCCCGCCGGCCTCCCGCGACTGGAGCAGCGCGTCGTAGGCGACGCTGCCGCCCCGGGTCACCGTGCGCACATCGGGGTGGATGCGGCGGGCCGCGTACGCGAAGTACTCGGCGAGCGCCGCCGAGATCCGCAGGCCGAGCACGGTCAGCGGGGTCGAACGGGCCAGCTCCCGGCCGATGTCGAGCACCTGGCCGGGGTCGGCGAGCGTCCGCCGCAGGCTCTCCAGGTTCTCGATCTCGGCGTCGACGGCCGCCTGGAGTTCGTTGCGCCGTGCCGCCTGGTCCGCGCCGGGCGCGGGTGCCGCGGCCGAGAGCGCGATCGGCTGGAGCGCCTCCCGCAGCGCCGGATAGCCGCTGAAGCCGACGGACGCGGCGAAGCGGGTCACCGACGGCTGGCTGACGCCTACCCGTTCGGCGAGGTCAGTGATGGAGAGGAAGGCCGCCTCGGTGAGGTGGTCGGTGATGTACTGCGCGATGCGCCGCTGCCCCGGCGAGAGCCGGTGGCCGCCGAAGAGGGCGAGAACCCTGTCGGTGGGGGCGGGTTCCGCGGCGGGGGACCCGCTGCCCGGCGTGATCGCGGCCGCCTGGGCCCGTGCCCGCTGGTCGGATGGCACCGGTGTCACTCCTTCTCCTGCCATGGCCGCTCAACATAGCCCAGGTGCGGCGGCCGGACGGGGTGTGCCGGTTCCCCTCCGTCCGCCGTCTCAGATACCGGACGGTACGCGGCCATGGACGCTCCGGCCCCCGGCGGCTTGCGCGAGAATCACCGTTCTCCTTATGCTGGGAACCCCGCTGAGAACGCTCGTTCTCTCTCTGGCGGGTCCTGTGCGCGTGAGATGCCCTCATGGTCGTGAAGCCCCCCGTTCCCCCGTTCACCCGCGAGAGCGCCGTCGAGAAGGTCCGGCTCGCCGAGGACAGCTGGAACACCCGTACGCCCGAACGGGTCGCCCTCGCGTACACCGAGGACTCCCGCTGGCGCAATCGCGCCGAATGGATCACCGGCCGGGTGGGGATCACGGCCTTCCTCACCCGTAAATGGGCCCGTGAGCTGGACTATCGCCTGATCAAGGAGGTGTGGGCGTACGACGACCGCCGGATCGCGGTGCGCTTCGCCTACGAGTGGCACGACGACTCCGGGACCTGGTACCGCTCGTACGGCAACGAGAACGGGGAGTTCGACGACAACGGGCTGATGCGCGTGCGCCACGCCTGCGTCGACGACACCCCCATCGCCGAGGCGGAGCGCCGGTTCCACTGGCCCCCCGGCCGCCGGCCCGACGACCACCCGGGTCTGAGCGACCTCGGCTTCTGAGCCCTTCGCACCCGCGGCCGCCACGGGGGCGCGGATGCGGGGTACGGCGGCGCGGGAGCATGCTGGCTGTGTGACCCGGTACGGCGAGACCGGGCGCACCCCGCCGGAGCGGCAGCCGGACCGGGCGGCGCCCGGCGCAGCACACACCGGCGCTCTGCCGCCGACCGAGCTGGACCTGGTGCTCTCACAGGCCGCCGTGAGCGCGATCGAGGCCGTCGGCGGGTACGCGGGCGGGGTCTATCTGCGCGCCCCCGACGAGGGGCTGCTGCGGCTCGCGGTCCTCGCCGGGCTGCCCAGCCGACTGTTCCGCCCCTGGTGGCGGATGCATGTGAACCGCCCGTTCCCCGTCGCCGAGGCGTACCGGCTGGGCCGCGCCGTGCATCTCGCGGGCCCCGAGGACGCCATCCGCCGCTTTCCGCAGCTGATGGCGGGGCTGCCGTTCCCCTTCGGCTCCCTGTATGTGCCGGTCGCCGGCGGCGGCGAGCGGTTCGGGGTCCTCGCGGTGCTGCGCCGGGCGACCACGGGGCGGGCCGTGGACGACGGCGACCGGCACCGCATCCACACGGTCGCCCGGCGGCTCGGCGCGGCGCTGGGCGCGCTCCACGGGCGCGGTCACCGAGTGCAGTGGGAGGGCGAGCCCCTGGCCGTCCAGCTCCCGGCGGCCATGACGCCCCCGGTCCGCACGGGCTGCTTCACCTGGGACCTGACCACGGGGACCGTCGCCGTCGACGAGGGCATGGCCGCGATCATCGGCCTCGCGCCGGAGGAGTTCGGCGGCACCGTCGAGGCGCTGACGGACGGGCTGGCCCCGGAGGACGTCCTCGGGGTGTGGGCGCTCGCCCGGCAGACCGTCGACGCGGGCCGCACGGCCTCCCGCCGGATCCGGCTGCCCGGCCCCGACGGCCGCCCCTATCTGCTGGAGCTGTCCGGCAGCGGCCCGGGTGTCCCGCTCGCGGGGTTCGTCCTCGACCTCGGGGTCGCGCCGATCATCGCCGAGCTGACCGACCGGGTGCCGCGCGGGGTGCTCTCCCTCGACCGGCTCGGCCGGATCGTCCATCTCAACCAGGGCGCCGAGACCCTGCTCGGCCGGGGCCGCCCGGAGCTGGCGGGCCGGGTGCTGTGGGACGTCTTCCCCTGGCTCGGCCGCCCCACGTACGAGGACCACTTCCGGGCCGCCCTGATCTCGCACGCGCCGGTCACCTTCGTCGCCCGGCAGGCCGCCGACGCCTGGATCTCGCTCAGCCTCTACCCCGGCCACGACGGGGTGACGGTCGGGCTGCTGCGGGCGGACGGACCCGGGGACGAGCAGCCCCGGCTGCCCGGGGAACTCTCCGCCACCGCCGTGGAGGCGTTCCCCTCCGGCACCGCCGCCGCCCCGGGCCCCCCGGGGACGCCCGAGGGGCAGGCCGCCGCCTTCTACCGCCCGGTCGCCCTCGCCATCGCGCTGACCGAGGCGATGACGGCCCGCCAGGTCTCCCGGGTGGTCACCGAGGAGCTGCTGCCCGCCTTCGGCGGCGGCATGCTCGCCATCTACCTGCTCCAGGAACGCCATCTCTTCCTCGCCTGGGAGACCGGCTTCCCGCAGGGGTTCCTGGACCGCTTCGACGGGGTGGCGCTGGACGCCCGGCTGCCCGGGGTCGAAGCCCTCACCCTCGGCCGGCCGCTGTTCTTCGAGTCGATGCCGAGGCTGGCCGCCGCCTATCCGGGCATCCCGCTCGACGCCCACGTCGGCGCGCGGGCCTTCCTGCCGCTGATCGCCTCCGGCCGGCCCGTGGGCTCCTGCATCCTCGGCTTCGACCGGCCCCGCGGCTTCACCCCCGAGGAACGCACCGTCCTCACCGCCCTCGCCGGGCTGATCGCGCAGGCCCTGGAGCGGGCCCAGCGCTACGACAGCGAGGCCGCGCTCGCCCGGGGCCTCCAGGACGCCCTGCTGCCGCACCGGCTGCCCGTGCTCCGGCACGCGGCGACCGTCGGGCGCTATCTGCCCGGCACCCAGGGCATGGAGGTCGGCGGGGACTGGTACGACGTGGTGGAGACCGGCGACAGCATCGCGCTCGTCATCGGGGACGTGCAGGGCCACGGGGTGTCCGCCGCCGCCACCATGGGCCAGCTGCGCAGCGCGGTGCGGGCCTTCGCACTGAGCGGCCACGACCCCGAGGAGGTCATGAGCGGCACCAACCGGCTGCTGATCGACCTGGACCCCGGCCAGTTCGCCAGCTGCTGCTACGTCGTCGTCGACCCCGCGACCGGCCGCGTCCAGGCGGTCAGGGCCGGGCATCCGCAGCCGCTGCTGCACCGCCCGGGCGGCGGGGCCGAGGTGCTGGACCTGGAGGGCGGCATCGTCCTCGGCGTGGACGCCACCGCCGACTACCCGGTGACCGAACTGCGCCTGGAGTCGGGGGCCGTGCTCGCGCTCTACACCGACGGCCTGGTGGAGCGGCCGGGCGTCGACATCGACATCGGCGTGGAGCGGCTGCGCGCCCTGTTCGCCGAGTGCGGTGCCCTGCCGCTCGCCGGGACCGCCGACCGGCTGATCCGGGACGCGCGCGCGGCGACGGACCGGGCCGACGACATCGCCCTGCTGCTCGCCTCGCGCTGGGACTGAACCCGCCCCCCCCGGGTGCCCGGTCCGGCGGGCCCGCGCCGCCCCCCCGGGTGCCCGGTCCGGCGGGCCCGCGCCGCCCCCCCCGGGTGCCCGGTTCGGCGGGCCGGCCCGGCCGGGCCCGCCGGGACGCGCCGCTCAGCCCCGGTGCAGCTCCAGGTCGGCGGTGTGGGTGTCGACGATGACGGGGAGCGGGACGAACCCCTGCGAGCTGTCGAGGTGGATCAGCACCGCCTCGCCCCGCGCCGCGCCGGTCTCGAAGGTCCCGGTCGCCGGTGCCGTACCGCTCCAGTTGTGGGCCCGGCCGTCGCAGACGGCCATGTCGCCGTCGAACTCGGCCCGCGCGTCCCGCTGGAGGGCCTTGGCGCCGATGAGGACCGCACCGGAGTGCCGGAAGCACCGGTAGGTCCCGCTGAGGGTGAGGGAGCCGTCGGCGGCGATCCCGGCCGCCGGGGCGATGCTGATGGTGTCGGGGGCGAATTGCGCGCTGGCCGATCCGGGTACCACACAGGCCGCCACAGCGGCGGTGAGACACACCGAGGAGATGAGCGTTGCGCGTCGTGCGTTGGTCATGCCCGCCCAACGAGCCGGGGCACCACAGGTTTCGCATGTCCATGCGAACGGGTGATGCGCTTCCTATTCCTTCGGGTAATCCCGGGAGCGCGGTGGATATCGGCATATGCCAACCCGTGGGCGGCCTTCCCCGGAGGCAGGTCAATTAAGCGTTCAACAGCTACTCGGACGAGTGTTTTCTCTCCTACTTGATCGTGAGTAGGGTGTGGTCCCGCCGGTCGGTGATCCACGGTGATCCGGCCTGATTCGGCCTGGCGTGAATACCTCCGTATGGTGTCGTGTCGTCCGGGGGAATGGGGGAGGGGATCGTGCCTGCTGGTTCGTTCGACGGGCAGTACGTCTGGCACCCGGCGGCCGACGACCACCGGCTCGCCCGCGCCTGCATCGACGTCAGGGCGGGCCGCTACCTCAGCGCCGGCGAACTGCTCCGGGAGGTCCGCGACGACTTCGGCCTCCGCGCCCACCGGTCCCTGGTGCTCGCCTCCGAGGCCGCCGACTCCGACCTCGCCGAACGCTGGCTCGGCGAGGAACCGGGGCCGGACGCGGCGCTCTTATGGGCCCGGGTCGCCATGGTCCGCGCCCTGCGCTCCGCCGACGCCGACGACCCGCGCACCGGCCGGCTCGCGGACATCGCCGAGACCGCCTGCGACCGCGCCGCCCGCCTGCTGCCCGACGACCCCACCCCCTGGGTGGCCCGCCTCGCCCTCGCCCGCATCCGGCGCCCCCTCGACCCCGCGCCCCGGGGCCTGCTCACCGCGCCCCCCGGCCCCTGGCGCCTGCTCACCCGGGCCCTCGGCCTCGACCCCTGGAACCGCGAGGCCCACCACCGCTTCCTCACCTTCTTCTTCACCCGCCACGGCGGCACCGCCAGCGCCCGCTGGGACGTCGTCACCTTCCTCAGCCACCGCGCCCCCGCCGGCTCGGCGCTGCGGCTGCTGCCCTTCGTCGCGCTCGCGGAGGAGTACGACCCCCGCTCCCTCCTCGCCTACCGCGCCTGGCGCAGACACCAGTGGGTCACGGCGGCCACCGGGAGCTACACCCACTGGTTCCCCTCGGTGGCCGGATACCGCCACACCCCGGTGCTGGACCTCTCCTATCTCGCCCATGCCCTCTACATGGGCGGCCAACTGCACCAGGCACGGGAGGTACTGAACGCGATGGGCCCCTACGCCGCCCGGATGCCGTGGAGCGTCTTCGGCCCCCCGGACGAGCAGCTGACGAAGGCCCGCCGCTCCTGCGGACTGCCCGTACCCACCCCCCACTGACACCGCCACCGCAGGGCTCCTCCCGCCGACGGCGAGCCGCCCCCCGCCGGCCAGAAAACGGAAAGGAGACGGTTGTGTCCGAGCGCACAACTGTCCAGCAGCCGAGAAGACGTCATCGTGCCGGTCCCGACGTGACACTCGACGACGACGCCACCCTGCATGCGATGGGATACCCACGGAAACTCACCAGGAGATTCCGCGGATTCGACAACTTCGCCATCTCCTTCACCATCATCAACATCATCTCCGGAATCTTCTCCGCCTTCGGATTCGGCATGGGAGCGGGCGGGCCGCTGATTCTCGTCTTCGGCTGGATAGGCGTCTCCCTCATGGTGCTCTTCGTCGGCGCCGCCATGGGGGAAATCGCCTCCGCCTATCCGACCAGCGGGGCGCTCTATTTCTCCGCCGGGAAACTCGCCCGGCGCCACCGGGGCGCCTGGTCCTGGTACACGGGCTGGCTCAATTTCGTCGGACAGATCGGCGGAACCGCCGCCACCGGGTACGCCGCCGCCACCTTCATCCAGGCCTTCATCACCATGCAGTGGCCCGGATACGAGCCCACCGGCCAGCGCACCGTGCTGATCACCACGGCGATCCTGCTGCTCCAGGCCCTCGCCAACACCTACACCGTGCAGCTCGTCGCCACCCTCAACCGGATCTCCGTCTGGTGGCTGCTCATCGGTGTGTCGGTCATCGTGGTGAGCCTGGTGCTGGCACCGGCACACCATCAACCGCCGTCCTTCGCCACCCATTTCGTGAATGGCACCGGATTCTCCAGCGCCCTGTACGCCGCGATGCTCGGCCTTCTGGTGACCAGCTGGACCTTCACCGGTTTCGACGGCAGCTTCCACATGTCCGAGGAGACGGTGAAGGCCACCGTCAACACCCCCAAAGGCATCATGCGGGCCATCGCCTGCTCCGCGATCACCGGACTCCTGCTGATGCTCGCGCTGGTGTACGCGATACGCGATTACCCGGCTACAGCGGGTGCTTCCGCGCCCCCGGTGCGTATTCTCGTCGACGCCCTCGGCACGGGCGCGGCCAAGCTGCTCCTGCTGATCGTGATCGGCGCCATGCTCTTCTGCGGACTGGCCAACATGACCAGCAATACCCGGCAGATCTTCGCCTTCGCACGCGACGGGGCCATGCCCGGGTCCCGGCTGTGGCACTCCGTCTCCGCACGCACCCGCACCCCCGTCAAGGCAGTCTGGCTGGCCGCCGGCTGCTCCCTGCTGCTGATCACTCCGGCGTGGTGGTCGCACACCGCGTTCACCGCCATCGTCAGCGTCAACGTCGTCGGCCTCTACCTCGCCTACGGCGCCCCCATCCTGCTCCGGCTGCGCCTCGGCGACGACTTCCGGCCGGGGCCCTGGCACCTCGGGCGCTGGGGGGTGCCCATCGCCCTGACGGCCGTCGTCTGGATCGCCGCCAGCAGCGTGCTCTTCATGCTGCCCCACGCCTCCCCGATCACCCCCACCACCTTCAACTACGCCCCCATCGCCCTCGGCGCGGTCCTCGCCGTCGCCACCGCCTGGTGGTTCGCCAGGGCGCGCCGCCGCTTCCAGGGGCCCGTCAGCTACGGCAGCCCCGACGAGGTCGCCGCCATGGACCTGATCTGACCCCCGGCGGTCCGGTGCCGCACCGCCGACAGCAGCCGGGAAACCGGGCACCCGGGACCCCGGGTGCCGAGACACGCGAAAGGACACCCGTACCGATGAACAACCCACTCGCCCAGGAGGCGACCGGACTCACCGTCGCCCCCGCTTCGCTGGAGGACTGGCGGCTCGTGGCCGAATGGTGCGCCACGGAGGGCTGGAACCCCGGCGACGGGGACCTGGACTGCTTCCACCCCACCGACCCCGGCGGCTTCTTCATCGGCCGCGTCGACGGCCGGCCCGTCACCTCCGTCTCCGTGGTCAACTACACCGACCGGTACGCCTTCCTCGGCTACTACGTGGTCGTCCCCGAGGAGCGCGGCCGCGGCCTGGGCATCGCCACCTGGCGGACCGCCGTCCCGCACGCCGCCGACCGGATCGTCGGCCTGGACGCGGTCCCCGCCCAGCAGGCCAACTACGCCCGCTCCGGCTTCGTCCCCGCGTACGGAACGGTCCGCTGGGGCGGCCGGCCCGGCCGCACCGGGCGGCCCGGCGCCGGCACCGAGCGGGTGACCGCCGCCACGCTGGACGCCGTCACCGCGTACGACCGCTCCTGCTTCCCCGCCGAGCGGCCCGGCTTCCTCGGCCGCTGGCTCACGGCGCCGGGCCACACCGCGTACGTCCGGATCCGCGACGGCCGCGTCACCGGCTACGGGGTGATCCGGCCCAGCCGCGACGGCCACCGCATCGGCCCGTTCTTCGCGGACACCCGGGACGACGCGGAGGCCCTGTTCGACAGCCTCACCGCCGCCCTCGGCCCCGACGACACCGTCGCCGTCGACATGCCGGAGCCGCTGTCCGAGGCCGCCGTGCTCGCCGCCGGGCGCGGACTGGAGCCGCAGTTCCCCACCGTACGGATGTACACCGGGCCCGCCCCCGAGGTGCGGACCGAGCGGATCTGGGGCGTCACCACGCTCGAACTGGGCTGAGCGCGGCACCACCGGGGCCTGTCCGGTGCCTGCCGCCCCCCGCCCCCGTCTAGTACGACGGCGGGGGCGGGGCGGTGGTCGCCGGGGCCGGTGTGCCCGTGGTCCCGTAGCCGGGTGACGCCGGCGGCTGCGGCGGGGGCGGAGTGGCCGGCGGCGGGGTCGCGGGCGTCCCGGGACCGGCCGGCGTCGTCGCGGGCGCGGGTGTCTGCGGCGAGCCGGGCGACTGCGGTGAACCCGGCGACTGCGGTGACGGGGCGGACGGTGACGACCCGGGCGACGCGGGGGACTTCGGCGACTGCGGCGGTGTCGACGGGGCGGGGGTCGCCGGAGTGGGCGTGGGGACCCCGGCCGGACAGACACTGCCCGCCGGATACGGCGACGGACAGGCCACCACCGGATTCTCCTTCGGCGGCGCCGCCGGACGGTCCGCCTTCCCGGAGTCCCCGGCACTCCCGGACGGCCGGGCGAACCAGCTGTCGCTCTGCTGGTCGAAGAGGACGAACTCCGTCACCGGCGTCGGCGCCGGCTCCACGAACACCACCCGGGCGGGGTTGTACGCGGGCCAGGAGTCCCCCGTCGTCCGCGCGCTGCCCTCCTGCGTCTCGGGCGGGGTGAGCGGATTGCCGCAGGCGCACCGCACCCGGGGCACGCCCCGGTTGTCCACCAGCACCGCCGTCCCGGCCTGGAGCACCGCCTGATAGGCGGTCGCCGCCCCGTTCTCGTACCCGTGGTTGGTGACCCGGGTGTCCAGCCGCAGCTGTACGGGGGTCAGCGAGCGCAGATAGTCCGGCACCCCTCCCGGGCCGACGCCCACGACGGAGGCGAACGCGCGGTTCCGCGCCGGGTCCCCCGTCAGATAGCTGATCTGGCGCTCCACATCGCACCCGGACTGGTTCATGGTGCCGCCGTAGAGGCCCTGGGCCGCCCCCGACACCCCCTGGGTCCGGTCGGCCTGCTGCGGCTCGGTCTTCGGCGAGCCGGTGGGCTGCTGCCCGCCCCCCTCGGCGGACGACGGGGTGAAGGGGTTCGGGCCGGTCGAACCCGCCGCCTCCAGGAACAGCTCGTGGTGGGCCCCGCCACCCCCCGGACGGGTGAGGACCACGGCGAGCACCACGGCCACGACGACGGCGGCCGCGAGCGCCGCGACCTTGGGGACCGAGCGCCACCAGGGGCCGCCGCCCCCGCGCTCCGGCTTCCCCGGCCGGTCCGGTCCGCCGGGTATGCCCGGTCCGCCCGGCCCCGGAGGGCCACCGGTGCCGCCCGGGGGCGGCGGGGGCGGTATGGAATCGTCACGGGTGCCGCCCGACAGCGGCCCCGACGGGGGACCGGTGGGCCGTTCGGACGACGGAGGCTCGGCGCTCACCGGCTTCTCCTCCCACGGGGCGGGCGGACGGCCGGGGGCACGCGGCCCCGGACGGCGTCCGACGATGCTTATGTATCCGGCAATTCGGTCATATCTTCGGTCATTGTGTGCCCCGGACACCCACCGCCCGCAAGGCGGACGCACCCGTCCCGGTGGGCCCGGCCCCCGGCGTCCCCCGTCCGCCGCCGCGCGGACGGACCCGCCCGGCGGGCGCCCGGCCCGGGGGCTGCCTAGCGTGGCAGCGTGAACCAGCAGCCGCCGGACCGCGCCCCCGCCCGACGGGCGCCGCACGGCTGGACGCAGGCACTGAGCGCCGTCGGAGCCTGCCTCGCGGCCCTCGTGGCCACCGCCGCGCTCGGGGTCTGGGCCGCCGGCACCGAAGGACTGCCCGCGGGCGCCACCCCCCGGATCGTCGTCGCCGTCGTCGTCCTCGCGGTCGGCGGCACCGTCGACATCACCGGCGACGCCGGACCCCTCGCCGGCACCCGCGCCGACATCGCCGTACTGCCGCTGTCCGTCACGCTCGCCGGGGCCTTCGCCCTCGCCCGGGGCTTTCTGCGGCCCCTGCGCCACCGGGCCGTCACCGACCCCCGCGAACTCACCGGCTGGGCCGCCCGGATCGCCGCCCTGTGGGCCGTCGCCCTGATCGTCCTCGCCGTCCTCGCCCGCGCGACCTTCACGATCTCCACCGGCGGCACCCTCGCCGAGATCGGCGAACTGTTCGGCACCACCCCCCGCGCCGGGTTCCGCGCCGACGTCCCGCTCACCCTCCTCGTCGGACTGGTCTGGCTCGCCGGCGTCCTCCTGCTGGCCCTCGCCGTCGCCCGCGGCGCCCCCCTCCCCGCCCCGCTGCTCCGCTTCCAGGAACCGGTGCGCCCCGCCGCGTACGCCATGCTCCTGCTGCTCATGGTCTGCGTGGCGGGCGGGGCGCTCGCCGGGATCGTCGTCGCCCTCACCCGGGGCCACCCGGCCGAGACCTTCGCCGTCCTGCTGCTCGGCCTGCCCAACCTCGTCTGGCTCGCCCTCACCCTCGGCATGGGCGCCACCTGGGACGGCCGGGCCGAGGGGCCGTTCGGGCTGCCCGTCCCGCAGATGCTGGACGCCGTCGTCCGCGTACCGGGCGGGGGAGCCGTCAACCTCTCGACCCTCGCGGAGCAGGACGCGCGCGTCTGGTGGCTGCTGCCCGCCGCCGCCGTGCTGCTGCTGGCGGCGGCCCTGGTGACGGCGGCGCGCACCCCCACCCCGCTCCCGCTGTGGCAGCACTCCGCGCGCATGGCGGTCGCGCTGGTGCTCACGGTGCTGATGATCTGTCTGACCGCACGGGTCGAGGCCCGCTTGGGGCTCTCCCTGATCGGCCTCGGCGACCTCGGCGGCGGACTGGGCGGCACGGTGTCCCTGCTGCCCCGGATCTGGACCGCGCTGGGCCTCGCCGCGCTCTGGGGGCTGGTCACCGGGGCACTCGGCGGGCTGTTCGCCGGGGTACTGCGCACGCGGGCCGGGAGCCGCCTCGGCGGGTGACCCGGAAACGCTGATTCAGGCCGCGCTGATTCAGGCCACGGTGACTCTGGGGGCGCTGGCTCTGGGGATGGTGGCTCAGGGCGCGGTGGTTCAGGCCACGAGGTTCAGGCCACGGTGTTCAGGCCACGGGGTTCAGAGCACGGTGAAGACCGGGCGGGCCCAGGCGGGCGGCTCGGGCGGCGGCCCGGGGCGCCCCGGGTCCGTGGCGGGCCGGGCCGACGGGCCCACCACGGTCGCCGGCTCCCCGACGGGGCCGACGACGACGTGCGCGGGGGCCGCCGCCTCCCGCAGCGCCGCCACGAACACGCCGCAGGACGCGTACCGGTCGTCCGGGGCCTTGGCCAGCGCCTTGGCGAGAACGCCGTCCACCGCCGCCGGCAGCTCGGGCCGCCTGCTGGTCAACGGCGGCGGCGCGTCGAACTGATGCGCCCACAGCAGCGCCATGTCGTCGTCGCGCTCGAACGGCGGCCCGCCCGCCAGGGTCTCGAACACGACGCACGCGAACCCGTACACATCGCACCGGCCGTCCACCGGCTGCCCGGAGATCTGCTCCGGCGCCACATAGTCGAGCGTGCCCACGAACTGTCCGACGGTGGTGAACCCCGTCAGCGACAGCGACTTCTTCGTCAGCCCGAAGTCGGTGAGATAGGCGTGCTCGGGATGGTCGCTGTCCGTGCCCTCCGCGATCAGGATGTTGCCCGGTTTGACATCCCGGTGCACCAGGTTGTGGTGGTGCGCCGCGTCGAGGGCGGAGGCGACCTGGGCGGCGATCCGGCCCGCCTTCTCCATCGGGAGCGGGCCCTCCCGGTTGAGCAGCGCCCGCAGATCCTGGCCCGGGACGAAGCGCATGGCGATGTACAGCAGCCCGTCGGTCTCGCCCGCCTCGAAGACCGGCACGATGTGCGGGTGGTCGATGGCGGCCGCGACCCGCGACTCGTGGGTGAACCGCTTGCGAAAGGTGTCGTTGCGGGCCAGCTCGGGGGCGAGCAGCTTGAGCGCGACGGTCCGGTCGAGCCGCAGATCGCGGGCGCGGTAGACGACGGCCATGCCGCCGCGCCCGATCTCGGCCTCGACGCGGTAGCCCGCGATCCGCCGGCCGATCAGATCGGCGGGCCGCCCGGCGGGCAGCCCCTCGCCCCAGGGTGCGGTCGTCATCGGCGCTCACCCGGCCGGGACGCGCCGCCCTCTTCCCCCTCTTCCCGGTCTTCCCCGTCCCCGCCCTGGTGCCGGTGCGGCGGCGGGCCGCCGGTCCGCGGGGGCCCCTCCGCCGGTTCGTGCCCGACGACCAGCGCCCCCTGCGGCCAGTCGGCCTCCGCCGTCCGGGTGGGCGCGGTCCCGGGGTCCGGCGGGGGAGGGGGCGGCGGCGAGGGTTCGGACGGCCCGGTCCCGGCGGGTGTCCACCCGGACGGTGCCGGGCCGGCGGGTGCCGGGTCGGCGGGCCGTGTGTCCGGTGCCACCGGAGCGGTGAGGCCCTGCGTCGGCGGAGGCCCGGTCGGTGTCCCCGGCGGTACGGTCGCGGGCGCCACGGGCCCGTCCGGGACCACCGGCGCTCCCGCGACGGGGGGCCCCGCCGCGGCCGTCCCTCCGGCACCCCCCGCCGGGGGTACGGACGGCGGGCCCCCCGCCGCCGCGGCCGGAGGCACCCCTGCCGTTCCGGCCGCCGGCGGCGGGGGTGCTCCTGTGCCCCCGGTCGGCTGCGCCCCCGGTGCCGTCGGTACCACCGGTGCCGCAGACGTCCCGTATCCGCCGCCTGTCCCGTATCCGCCCGCCGTCCCTGCCGTCCCTGCCGTTCCCGTCCCCGTCCCCGCCCCTGACCCCGGTTCCGATCCGGACGCGCCGGATGCCGTCCCGCCCTCGCCCGATGTGCGGTCCGTGGCCACCGGCGGGCCCGACACCGCGAACGTGCTCGCGGTGCGCCCGTCCGCGTACACCCACCGCTCGTGCTCCGCCTCGTACAGCCACATCGCGTCGCCGTCGACCACCGCCCCCACCCGGACCCCGTGCATCCGCTGCCGCAGCGTCTCCCCGTCGATCCGCCCCTCCGCCAGGTCGTCCACGGCCTCGCGGTACCGCTCCAGCGCCTGTGCCGCGCGGGCCAGCAGCGGTCGCGGGTCGGCGGTGCGGGCCGTCGGCCGGCCGGCCGCCGGCGGGGACTGCGGCACCGCCACGAGGAGCCGCCCGTCGACCCACGCCGACCAGCCGTTCGCGCACAGGATCCGCCCCCAGTCCCCGCGCAGCTCCAGCAGCCGCACCGGCAGCAGCGGATCCAGCGGCGCCGTGGGCAGGGAGACGTCGGGCGCCTCCCAGGCGGCCAGTCCGCCGTGGGGGACGACGTGGGTCGGGCGGAAGTCCTCGGCGTCCATGGCCGTCTCCCGGCTTCCCGCGCTACTTCCGCATCACGGCGGGCTCGCGCCGCCGCAGCAGCCACGCCACCAGCACGCCGAACAGCACCGACAGGACCACCAGCATGCCCATGTCGGTCAGCCAGACACCCACGTCGTGGCGGAACAGCGGGTCGGTGGCCACCGCGTCCGGCACGATCCTGGAGAGACCGATCGTGCCCGCCATCGCGCCCAGCGCCCAGCGGGAGGGCACCAGCCAGGACAGCTGCTCCACCAGGGGCATGCCGCCCACCTTGAGCAGGGCCCCGCAGAACACCACCTGCACGATGGCGAGGAGCACCAGCAGCGGCATGGTGACCTCCTCCTTGCGGACCAGGGCGGACACCAGCAGACCGAGCATCATCGCGGTGAACGAGAGCAGCGCCACCGCGAGCGTGATCTCCAGCAGCGGGGGCATCAGCACCCCCTTGCCGCCGGGTGCGTTGAGATCGACGCCCGCGAGCGCGACCAGGGTCAGCACGATCGCCTGGAGCACGGTCACGGTGCCCAGGACGACCACCTTCGACATCAGGTACGCGGACCGGGAGAGCCCCACGGCCCGCTCCCGCTGATAGATCACCCGTTCCTTGACCAGTTCGCGCACGGCGTTGGCGGCGCCGGTGAGCACGCCGCCGATGCAGAGGATGAGCAGGGCGTTCATCGCGGTGGTACGGGTCAGGGAGCCGCCCGCGAGGGCGCGGGCCATCGCGCCCATCACGAACGGCAGCGCGATCATGATGGCGATGAAGGTGCGGTCG
Source organism: Streptomyces yaizuensis (assembly GCF_034961445.1). Classification (NCBI taxonomy): domain Bacteria; kingdom Bacillati; phylum Actinomycetota; class Actinomycetes; order Kitasatosporales; family Streptomycetaceae; genus Streptomyces; species Streptomyces yaizuensis. The sequence continues at coordinate 318,066 of NZ_BSBI01000009.1, read as the reverse complement.
GCGGCGAGCGCGGCCGTGTACCGCCGGGACAGGGTCCACAGTTGGGCGCCCCAGCTCTGCGCCTTCGGCGGCGGGGCGACGGCGCCGCCGCCGAAGGCCCCGGCCGGGGCCGGGGGCAGCCGTGGCACGGTCCCGTACCGCTCGTGGAAGGGGGAGGCGGCGTACTGACCGGCCCAGTCCCGTCCCCGGTCGTTCTCGAACGCCTCGAACGCCTCGGGCCACTGCGCGAACCCGAAGAACGGCAGCGCGTCGCCGGGCGGCCCGTAGTAGGCGATCCGGCCGCCGGGCGCGAGCACCAGGAGCCTGTCGCAGAGGTCGAGGCTCAGCACGCTGTGGGTGACCACGATGACGGTCCGCCCGTCGTCGGCGAGCCCGCGCAGCATCTGCATCACCGAGCGGTCCATGCCGGGGTCGAGTCCCGACGTCGGTTCGTCCAGGAAGAGCAGCGACGGCTTGGTCAGCAGCTCCAGCGCGACGCTGACCCGTTTGCGCTGGCCGCCCGAGAGCCGGTGGATCCGCATCCCGGCGCGCTCCTGAAGCCCCAGTTCGCGGATCACCTCGCTCACCCGGGCCTCGCGCTCGGCGGGCTCGGTGTCCTGCGGGAAGCGCAGCTCGGCCGCGTAGTCGAGGGCCGCCCGCACGGTGAGCTGGGTGTGCAGGATGTCCTCCTGCGGCACCAGCCCGATGCGCCGCCGCAGTTCGGCGTAGTCGTGGTAGAGGTCGCGGCCGTCGTAGCGGACGGTGCCCCGGTCGGCGGGGCGCAGCCCGGTGAGGGCGCCCAGCAGGGTGGACTTCCCGGCGCCGCTCGGGCCGACGACGGCGAGCAGGCACTTCTGGCCGACGGGGAAGGAGACGTGGTCGAGGAGGACCCTGCGGCCCTCGTCCACGGTGACGGTGAGGTCCTCGATGTCGAGGGAGACGTCGCCGGTGTCGACGTACTCCTGGAGTTCGTCGCCGACCAGGCAGAACATGGAGTGGCCGATGCCGACCACGTCGCCCTGTGCCAGCGGGGCGGTGGTGACGGGGGAGCCGTTGCGGAACGTGCCGTTGTGCGAGCCGACGTCGGCGATCTCGAAGGTGCCGTCGGGGCGGGCGCGCAGTTCGGCGTGGTGCCGGGAGACGGTCAGGTCGTCCAGGACGAGATCGTTGTCGGGGGCGCGGCCGATGCGGACCGTGCGGACGGGCAGCGGGTGCACGGCGGTCGGTGGGCGGTGCGGGGCCGTGCCGGTGGTCCGGGAGGGCGCGGGTGTGATCCGGGAGGGCGCGGGCGGCCGCGGGGTGACGGCGGTCGGCTCGCGGACGGTGAGGACCGCACGGGGTCCGTCGGTCGGGTTGCCGAAGCGGATCACGCTGCCGGTGGCCACGTCGCAGGCGCGGACGCGGTGGCCGTCGGCGTAGGTGCCGTTGGTGCTGTCCTCGTCCTGGAGCGTCCAGTGGCCGTCCGCAGGCCGCAGCACAGCGTGGTGCCAGGAGACCCGGGCGTCCTGGAACACGATGTCGCTGGTGGGGTCGCGTCCGACACGGTAGTCCCGGCCCGGGGTCATCACCGTGGTGCCACTGTCGGTCGTGAGGACGAGTTCGGGCGGGGTCGGAGCGACGGACCGCTCTGCCATGGTCGAATTCTATCGACGTATCCGGCCAGCCGCTTATCGGCCATTTCGCCGTGGTGGCGTGGTGGCGTGGTGGTGCGGTGCCCGGGCCGCCCGCCCGGCACCGCGCCACCGGCGGATCACTCCTGGGAGCGGTCCCGCGCGATCCTCAGCGTCAGGATCTGGAACGGCCGCAGCTCCACCGGAACCCCGCCGTCCGCCAGATCCACACTCCCCCCTTCGGGAAGGGGCCGCTCCAGCAGATCGGTGATCTGCGCCCCGGCCGCCGGGAACCCGGTCCGCAGCACCGCCCGCGCCCGCCCGCCCCGGCTCTCGTAGACCCGTACGACCACATCGCCCGAGCCGTCGTCGGCCAGCTTCACCGCCTCCACGGTCACCGCCGGGTGGTCGCTGGTCACCACCGGTCCGCCCGCCCCGGCGGCGGCCACCCGCAGCGGCAGATTGAGCGCGTACCCCTCCGCGACCGCGTCGGCCACCTCCGCCCCCGGCAGCAGGGCGTACGTGAAACGGTGGCGCCCCTGGTCGGCCTCCGGGTCCGGCACCCTCGGCGCCCGCACCAGGCTCAGCCGCAGGGTGGTCGTCGTCCCGCCGTCCTCCCGGGTGGTGCGGGTGACGTCGTGCCCGTACGTCGAGTCGTTGATCACCGCCACGCCGTACCCCGGCTCCCCGATATGCGTCCAGCGGTGCTGGAAGAGTTCAAAACGGGCCGCGTCCCAGCTGGTGTTGGTGTGGACGGGCCGGTGCACATGCCCGAACTGGATCTCCGACGTGGAGCGCTCGGCCCGCACATCGACGGGGAAGGCAGCCTTGAGGATCTTCTCGCGCTCGTGCCAGTCGAGGTCGGTCGCGATGTCGATCCGCCGGCTGCCCGCCCGGACCGTCACCGTCTGCACGATCCGCGAGCCCCGGCCGAAGGACCGCTCGACGCGCACCGCACCGGTCAGCGGCCCCCGCTCCACCACGGTGACCGAGTCCGCGGCGGTCAGATCGCGCCACCGGCCCCGGTAGTGCCGGTCGATGTCCCACGCGTCCCAGCGGTTGGGCAGATCGTCGTGGAGCCGCAGCAGGTTCCCGGGCCCGGCCAGCACCTCCCGGCCGGCGCTCAGATCCCGTACCGAGGCGAGGGTGCCGTCGTCGGCGAACTCCACCCGCACCAGACCGTTGTCGAGGACCCGGTCGGTCGCCGTGACCGGCTGCGGGGCCGAGGCCGCCGTGCCCAGCGGCGCGCTGCCGCCCGCCGGGACCTCCGCCCACACCGGCCCGTCCGCCGTCCCGACCACCTCGGCCCGGTCGTACGGGGAGGTGTTGAAGACCCGCGGCCCGCCCGGCCCCAGCGCCGCCAGCGCCCGCCCGGTCAGCTCCGCCAGCTCCGCCGCGACCCGCGCGTACTCCGCCTCCGCCTCCCGGTGCACCCAGGTGATCGAGGAACCCGGCAGGATGTCGTGGAACTGGTGCAGCAGCACCGTCTTCCACAGCCGGTCCAGCTCCTCGTACGGATACGCGTACGACGGGGAGCGCAGCGCCGCCGCCGTCGCCCACAGCTCCGCCTCCCGCAGCAGATGCTCGCTGCGCCGGTTGCCCCGCTTGGTCCGGGCCTGGGAGGTGTAGGTGGCGCGGTGCAGCTCCAGATACAGCTCCCCGGACCACACCGGCGCGTCCGGGTACTCCTCCCGCACGGCCGCGAAGAAGGCGTCCGGGTGCTCGATCCGCACCCGCGCCGAACCGTCGAGATCCGCCAGCCGCCGCGCCCGCTCCAGCATCTCCCGCGTGGGCCCGCCGCCGCCGTCCCCGTGCCCGAACGGGACCAGCGAACGGTTGCTGCCGCCCTTGTCCCGGTGGTTGCGCACCGCGTGCGCCACCTCCCGGCCGGTGAACTCCGCGTTGTACGTGTCCACCGGCGGGAAGTGCGTGAGGATCCGGGACCCGTCGATGCCCTCCCACCGGAACGTGTGGTGCGGCAGCCGGTTGGTCTGGTTCCAGGACATCTTCTGCGTCAGGAACCAGTCGTTGCCCGCCAACTTCGCCAGCTGCGGATAGGCGGCGGTGTAGCCGAAGGAGTCCGGCAGCCACACCCCCCGGGTCTCCACACCGAAGTGCTCCAGGAAGAACCGCTTGCCGTGGACGAACTGGCGGGCCATCGCCTCCCCGCCGGGCAGATTGCCGTCGGACTCCACCCACATCCCGCCGACCGGGGCCCAGCGGCCCCGCGCCACCGCCTCCTTGATCCGCTCCCATACCGCCGGATGCCCCTCGCGCACCCAGTCGTACTGCTGCGCCTGCGAACACGCGAAGACGAACTCCTCGTACTCCTCGCCCAGCGCCGTCGCGTTGGCGAAGGTCCGCGCCGCCTTCCGCCGCGTCTCCCGCACCGGCCACAGCCAGGCGCTGTCGATGTGCGCGTGGCCCACCGCCGACAGGGTGTGCGCGCTCGCGTGGGCGGGCCGGGACAGCGCCGGACGCAGCACCTGCCGGGCCGCCGCCGCCGTCCCGGAGACGTCGTCCAGGTCGAGGGCGTCCAGCGAACGGTCCAGGGCCAGGAGCAGTTCGTGGCGGCGCGGCTCGCCCTCGCCCAGCTCCCGCGCCAGCTCCCGCAGCACCGCCAGATCGAGGGCCAGCTGCCACACCTCCTCGTCCAGGACGGCGAGGTCGGCGCGGGCGAAGACGTGCAGCGGCGCGTCCCCCGCCGTCGCCGGGTCGCCCAGCGGGGTCGGGACGAAGCCGTCGCCCAGGATGTCCGGGTTGGACGCCGCCTCCAGATAGAGGTCGACCTCCTCGCCACCGGCCGCCGGACGTGCCACCGGGATCTGACGGTTCTGCGGATTGACCGCCTTCAGTACCGTGCCGCCGGCGGTGTGCACCAGGGCCTCGGCCTGGAAACCGGGCCCCGCGCCGGTGAAGCCCAGATCGAACACGGCCTCCACCCGGCGGCCGGCCCACGCCCGGGGCACGGTGCCCCGGACCCGGAACCAGGTCGTGCCCCAGGGCGGACCCCACGGCATACCGGGCGTGAAGGGCTCGTACGACTGTGCCACGGCGTCCGCGAACGGCACCGGCTCGCCCGGCGCCTGCCAGGACACGATCGTGAACGGGACCGTCTCGGCGTGGACGGCGGGCTGGACGCGCTGGAACAGGACCCGCTCCACCCGGTCCTCGATCCGTCGATGGTCGTCGTGCAATCGACACCTCCATGTGTCGTCCGCGGTTCCATGAGGGAGAGACGCAGGGGACAGCAGCAGGGGCAGACGCTGCGGTCAGCGGAGATAGGCCAGACCCGGATGGACGGCGGTGTACGCGTCCACCAGCCGGCGCGCCACCGTCACCGAGTCCACCAGGGGATGCAGCGCGAACGCCGACACCGCCCGCGCCCGGGACCCGCCCGCGGCCGCCGCCAGCACCTCCCGCTCGACCGCCTTCACCGCGCACACCAGCCCCATGGCGTGGTCCGGCAGCGGGGACACGGCGACGGGGTGCGCGCCGTTGGCGTCCACCACGCACGGCACCTCGACCACCGCGTCCGCGTCCAGTCCCGGCAGTGCCCCCCGGCCCGGCACATTGAGGACGAGCGTCGCGCGCCGGTCGTGGGCGATGGCCCGCATCAGCGCCAGGGCGACCCGCTCGTAGCCCCCGGACTCCAGATCGGCGGCGTCCCGCTCACCCGCCCCCGCCGCCTCGCGGTTGTGCGCCATGTAGCTGGCCTCGCGCTCCGCGCGGACCCGGTCCCAGGTGGCGAGCGCGGGCGCGGCCGGGTCCGCGAGCGCCCGGTGGAACGTGTCCTGCTGCTCCTGGAGGAACGCCCCCCGGGTGCGCTCCGCCGCCCGGTAGGCGGCGACGGTCTCCCGGTTGAAGTAGTAGTAGTGCAGATACTCGTTGGGGACCGCGCCCAGCGAGCGGATCCACTCCGGGCCGAACAGCCGGCCCTCCTCGAACGAGCCGAGCAGCGCGGGATCGGCGAGCAGCCGGGGCAGCTCGTCCCGGCCCGCGACCCGCAGCCCGCGCAGCCAGCCGAGGTGGTTGAGGCCCGCGTAGTCGGGCCACGCCGCCTCCGGGTCGACCCCGAGGACACGGGACACCCGCCGCGCGAGCCCCACCGGCGAGTCGCAGATGCCGATCACCCGCCCGCCCAGCACCCGGGACATCGCCTCGGTGACCAGGCCCGCCGGGTTGGTGAAGTTGATGACCCAGGCGTCGGGCGCGACCTCGGCGACCCGGCGGGCGATCTCCTCGGCGACCGGGACCGTCCGCAGCCCGTAGGCGATGCCGCCCGCGCCGACGGTCTCCTGGCCGAGCACCCCCTCCGCGAGGGCCACCCGTTCGTCGGCGGCCCGGCCGGCCGCCCCGCCCACCCGGATCGCGGAGAAGACGAAGTCGGCGCCGCGCAGCGACTCGTCGAGCGTGCCGGCGACCGTGACCCGGGGCGCGTCGGGCACCCCGGCGGCCTGGTCGGCGAGGACCCGGGCCATCGCCGCCGCGCGCCGCCCGTCCACGTCGTACAGGACGACGTCGGTGACCCGGCCCTTCTCGTGGTCGCCGAGCAGCGCCCCGTACACGAGGGGCAGCCGGAAACCGCCGCCGCCCAGGATGGTGAGCCTCATCCGTCGATCACCCGTTCCTCCGCCTCTCCCCGGCCCGTGGGGCCGCGTACTCCCCAGCCGTACCCCGGCGCCCCGGACCTCAGCCGTATCCAGGCGCCCGGGAACTCAGCCGCGTACCGTCGCGATCCGGCGGGCCAGACCGGGATAGTCGACCACAAACCCGTCCCCGTCCACGGTGATGTCCCGGCGAAACTCCCCGGAGGTGTAACGGATCAGCGCCCCGCCGCCCGGCTCGTCCACCGACCGGGTGGTGTAGGTCTGCGGCGAGCGGTGCACCGTCAGCTCCGGCACCCGCACCCACGCCATCAGGAACTCCCGCTCGCCCGGCTCCCGGTGCAGCCGGTGCCGCAGCACCGGCATCGAGTTCGTGAGCGGACACAGCCCCAGATCGCAGTCGAGGGCCCCGTCGAGTTCCGGCCGGGCGACCCCGTCGACGCTCCACCGCCCCGAGCCGTCGTGCCCCAGCAGCAGCTCCCGTACGCCCGCGGCGGACTCGGCACGCACCCGCAGCTCGCGGGTCACCCAGCCGGGTCCGGTCTGAAGTTCGTACGAGATCCAGTACGGCTCCGGGGTGATCCCGACGGCCCGGCCCCGGGCCGTCAGCCGGTCGTCGCCCGCCTCGATCCAGGCGGTCTCATGGCCGCCGCTGTCGATGACCTGCCAGGTCAGGCAGGTGGAGAAGCTGGTCTCAGGCATGATCACAGCCTATGCCGCGGGCCCGGGCGGGCCGGCGCACCGTCAGGGAGCCGCCGTGCCCCCGCCACCCGGCGGCCGGCCCTCGCCCCCGCCCTCGCCCCCGCCCTCGCCCCCGCCCTCGCCCCCGCCCTCGCCCCCGCTGTCACCGTCACCCTTACGATCACCGCCGTCACCGCCGTCCCGGAAGGCCGCCAGGATCCGTTCCGCCGCCAGCGTCGCCGTCAGCTCGCCGTCCCGCACCCGCCGCTCCAGGTCCGGGGTGAGCGCCCGCACCCGCGGGTGGGACCGCAGCCGGTCCCGCAGCTCGTCGTGGACCATCGACCACGTCCAGTCGATCTGCTGCTCCCGGCGCTTGGCGGCCAGCCGCCCCGTGGACTCCAGCAGCCCCCGGTGGCCCTCCACCCGCTCCCACACCTCCGTCAGGCCGCCGCCCTCCCGGGCGCTGCACGACAGCACCGGCGGCGTCCACGCCGCGTCCGCCGCGTGCATCAGCCGCAGCGCGCCCGCCAGCTCCCGGGCCGCCGCGCGGGCGTCCCGCTCGTGCGGGCCGTCCGCCTTGTTCACGGCGACGACGTCGGCCAGCTCCAGGACACCCTTCTTGATCCCCTGGAGCTGGTCCCCGGTCCGGGCCAGCGTCAGCAGCAGGAACGTGTCGACCATGTTGGCCACCGCCGTCTCCGACTGGCCGACCCCGACCGTCTCCACCAGGACCACGTCGTATCCGGCGGCCTCCATCACCACGATGGACTCCCGGGTCGCGCGCGCCACCCCGCCCAGCGTCCCCGAGGTGGGGGAGGGCCGGACAAAGGCCGCCGGATCGGTCGCCAGTCGCTCCATCCGGGTCTTGTCGCCCAGGATCGAGCCCCCGGTACGGCTGGACGACGGGTCCACCGCCAGCACCGCCACCCGGTGGCCGCGCGCCGTCAGCAGCGTCCCCAGCGCGTCGATGAAGGTGGACTTGCCCACCCCGGGCACCCCGCTGATCCCCACCCGCACCGCTCGGCCCGCGTCGGGCAGCAGCCGCGTCAGCAGCCGCTGCGCCAGCGCCCGATGATCCGGACGCGCCGACTCCACCAGGGTGATCGCCCGGGCGATCCGGGCCCGCGAGCCCTCCCGCACCCCCTGGGCGTACTCCTCGACATCGATCGCGCGCGGCATCGGCTACAGCTCGTGGCCGAGGTCGGCGGCGAGCGTCCGCACCAGGTCGTAGGCGGCGTCCGGGATCACCGTGCCCGGCGGGAAGACGGCGGCGGCGCCCGCCTCCTTGAGCGCCGGGACGTCCTGCGGCGGGATCACCCCGCCCACCACGATCATGATGTCCTCGCGGCCCTCGGCCGCCAGCTCCGCGCGCAGCGCCGGGACGAGCGTCAGATGCCCCGCCGCCAGCGAGGACACCCCCACCACGTGCACATCGGCCTCCACCGCCTGCCGGGCCACCTCGCCCGGCGTCTGGAACAGCGGGCCGACGTCGACGTCGAAGCCCAGATCGGCGAAGGCGGTGGCGATCACCTTCTGGCCCCGGTCGTGGCCGTCCTGCCCCATCTTGGCCACCAGGATGCGCGGACGGCGGCCCTCCGCCTCCTCGAACCCCGACACCAGCAGCCGGGTCCGCGCCACCGCGGGTGACTCGCCCGCCTCGTTCCGGTACACACCGGAGATGGTACGGATCTGGCCCGCGTGCCGTCCGTACACCTGCTCCAGCGCGTCCGAGATCTCCCCGACCGTGGCCTTCGCCCGGGCCGCGTCGACCGCCAGCGCCAGCAGATTCCCCTCCAGGCCGGGACCAGGGTCCCGGCCCGCGGCCTCCGTCAGCGCCCGCAGCGCCGCCCGGCACGCGGCCTCGTCGCGCTCCGCCCGCAGCCGCCGCAACTTGACGACCTGCCGCTCGCGCACCGAGGAGTTGTCGACCTTGAGCACGTCGATCCGCTCGTCCGTCGCGACCCGGTACTTGTTCACCCCGACGACCGGCTGCCGGCCGGAGTCGATCCGCGCCTGGGTGCGCGCCGCCGCCTCCTCGACCCGCAGCTTCGGAATGCCCGCGTCGATCGCCTTCGCCATCCCGCCGGCCGCCTCCACCTCCTCGATGTGCTGCCAGGCCCGCCGCGCCAGATCGTGTGTGAGCCGCTCCACGTACGCGCTGCCGCCCCACGGGTCGATCACCCGGCACGTCCCCGACTCCTGCTGGAGCAGCAGCTGCGTGTTGCGGGCGATCCGCGCGGAGAAGTCCGTCGGCAGCGCCAGCGCCTCGTCCAGGGCGTTGGTGTGCAGGGACTGGGTGTGCCCCTGCGTCGCGGCCATCGCCTCCACACAGGTGCGGGTGACGTTGTTGAAGACGTCCTGCGCGGTCAGCGACCACCCCGAGGTCTGGCAGTGCGTCCGCAGCGACAGCGACTTGGGATTCTCCGGCTCGAAGCGCTTCACCAGCTTCGCCCACAGCAGCCGGGCCGCCCGCAACTTGGCGACCTCCATGAAGAAGTTCATCCCGATCGCCCAGAAGAACGACAGCCGGGGCGCGAACGCGTCCACGTCGAGCCCGGCGCCCAGCCCCGCGCGCAGATACTCCAGACCGTCCGCGAGGGTGTACGCCAGCTCAAGATCGGCCGTCGCCCCGGCCTCCTGGATGTGGTAGCCGGAGATCGAGATCGAGTTGTACCGGGGCATCCGCCGCGAGGTGAAGGCGAAGATGTCCGAGATGATCCGCATCGAAGGCGTCGGCGGATAGATGTAGGTGTTGCGGACCATGAACTCCTTGAGGATGTCGTTCTGAATGGTCCCGGCCAGCTTCTCGGGCGGTACGCCCTGCTCCTCGGCGGCCACGATGTACAGCGCCAGCACGGGCAGCACCGCGCCGTTCATCGTCATCGACACCGTCATCCGGTCCAGCGGGATCCCGTCGAACAGCTGCCGCATGTCGAGGATCGAGTCGATCGCCACCCCGGCCATGCCGACATCGCCCGTCACCCGGGGGTGGTCGCTGTCGTACCCCCGGTGGGTCGGCAGGTCGAAGGCGACCGAGAGCCCTTTCTGGCCGGCGGCCAGATTCCGCCGGTAGAACGCGTTCGACTCCTCGGCGGTGGAGAAACCGGCGTACTGGCGGACCGTCCACGGCTGGGTGGCGTACATCGTCGGATACGGGCCGCGCAGGAACGGCGCCGCGCCCGGCACGGTCTCCAGGAAGTCCAGGCCGGCCAGGTCCCGCGCGGTGTACAGCGGCTTCACGCCGATGCCCTCGGGGGTCTCCCACACCAGGGCGTCCGGGTCGTGCCCGGTGGCCTCCTTCACCGCCGTACGCCACTGCTCCCCGGAGCCGGAGCCGGAGCCGGAGCCGGAGCCCGCTCGGTCCCCGGTCCCGTCGCCGAGGGCGATCCCGGTGAAGTCCGGAACGCTGCTCATCGCGTCACTCCGATCAGATCCAGCGCCGACGTGAGGACGCCGACCGCGTCCCCGCCCGCGAACACGTAAGCGTCGACCGCCGCCCAGGGCTTCTTCGGCGGGCGGCCCGCCAGATGCACCCGGCGCGCGCCCGCCCCCTTCAGGGCCGCCGCGACCGGGGCGGCGAGGTCGGCGTAGAGCGCGTCGCTGGAGCACACACAGGCCAGCTCGGCGCCGCTCGCCGCGAACGCCTCCGCCACCGAGTCCGCGTCCACCGACACCGGCTCGTGCACCGGCTCGATCCCGCCGGCCTGGAAGAGGTTGGCCGCGAACGCGACCCGCGCGGTGTGCTCCGACGCCGGGCCCAGCGCCGCCAGGAAGACCCGGGGACGGGCCCCCGTCGCCGCCAGATGCGCGTCCGAACGGGCCCGCAGCGCCTCGAACGCCGCGTCCCTGCGGACCCGCGGCAGCCCGCCCGACACCGGCTCCGGCGCCGGGTCGCGCTCCAGCACCGCCTCCGTGAGCAGCGGGAACTCGCTCACCCCGGTGACCGGTTCACGACGCCGGGCCAGCTTCCCCGCCCGCCGCTCCCAGGCCGCGCCGACCCGCTCGGCCACCAGACCGCGGCGGAGCGCCGCCAGTTGGCCGCCCGCCCTCTCGATCTCCTGGAACCACGCCCACGCGGCCTGTGCCAACTCCTCGGTCAGCCGCTCCACGTACCAGGAGCCCCCCGCCGGGTCCACGACCCGGCCCACGTGCGCCTCCTCGATGAGGACCGTGGAGGTGTTGCGGGCGATCCGGCGGGCGAAGTCGTCCGGCAGCCCGGCCGCGTGGTCGAAGGGGAGGACGGTGACGGCGTCCGCGCCGCCGACCCCGGCCGCGAGCGAGGCGACCGTGGTCCGCAGCATGTTCACCCACGGGTCGCGCCGGGCCATCATCACCGGCGAGGTGACCGCGTGCTGGAGCTGGGCACCGGCGGCGGGCGCCCCGCAGGCCTCGGCGACCCGGGCCCACACCCGCCGGGCGGCCCGCAGCTTGGCGATGGTCAGGAACTGGTCGGCGGTGGCCGCGTAACGGAACTCCAGCTGGCCGAGGGCCGCCGGCACGGGGAGCCCGGCGTCCGTCAGCGCGCGCAGCAGCGCCACCCCCGTCGCCAGCGAACACCCCAGCTCCTGCGCCGGGGTGGCGCCCGCCTCGTGGTAGGGGAGCGCGTCGACGGTCAGGGCGCGCAGCCCCGGGCGGTCGCGGTCGCAGAGCCGGGCCAGGTCCACGGCGGCCCGGACCGCGCCCTCCACGGTGTCGTACGCGCCGGACCGTGCCGCGTGGCCGAGCGGGTCCGCGCCCAGATTGCCGCGCGCGCCGGTGACCTCCCGCTCGTCCAGGATCCGCAGCCACGCGCGCCCGGCCTCCTCGAACTCGGCCCCGGCGTCGAGGACGACGGGCGCGAGGTCGAGGAGGACCCCGTCGACGGCGCGGGCGAGCGCGGACACCGGCAGGCCCGCCGCGCCGGCCGTCAGCCAGAGCGAGGTGACCCCGTTCTCCAGATCGGTGAGCACGGCCTCGTTGGCGCGCGCCGGATCGGGCCGGTCATGGCGCTGGCGGACGTCCCAGCCCTGGACGGCACCGCCCTCGGGCCGGCCGCCCCGGGTGAAGGGGGCGAAGCCCGGATAGCCGGTGACGGCATCACCGCCGTTCGCGGCCGTGTAGAGGGGGAGGGCCGTGATCCCGTCCTCCAACGCCGTGGCCAGGGCGGCTTCGGCGTCGTCGGCGCCCACCTCCCGGCCCGAGCGGCGCAGCACGCCGGCGACCAGCTGCCGCCAGGCTTCGGGGGAGGTCTCGGGGAACTCGGCCGCCAGGGCGAACCCGCCATCGGGGAGGACCGTCATGCCCGGGATGCTAGGACATCCAGGTAAAGCGCCGGGAGGGGACCCGGCTGTGAGCTAGCCGACCCATGGGGCCCCTTGATCGACACTGACGCATCGTCTACCTGGTGGTTTCCGTCCGTCGTTCGCCCGCGCAGGGCTCCGGGTACCGGTGTGACGCACGGGTTCCCCGGGTGGGAGACGCGGCGTTCTACCGGTGCGGGCCCGCCGTCGTACCGGTACGCGGCACGCTGCTGTACGGGTGCGACGCGCGGTGTTGTACGGGGGTGACGCGTGGCGCTCGCGGTACGGCGGGGGCGGTGGGCGCCCCCGGCGGCCCGGCGCGCGACCATGGAGACGCCCGGGTACGGCCGACCCGTCCCGAGGACCGGAGAGGACCGCCATGCGCATCGCCCTGAGTCAGATCACCACCGTCCCCGACCCCGTACGGAATCTGGCCACCGTCCGTGAACAGACCCGGCGGGCCGCCGACGCCGGTGCGCGGCTCGTCGCGTTCCCCGAGGCGACGATGGCCGCCTTCGGCACCCCGCTGGCCCCGCTGGCCGAGCCGCTGGACGGGCCGTGGGCCCAGGAGGTGCGCCGGATCGCGGCCGAGGCCCGGGTGGTGGTGGTCGCGGGGATGTTCACCCCGGCCGCCGACGGCAGGGTCACCAATACGCTGCTCGCCACCGGCCCCGGGGTGGAGACCGCGTACGACAAGATCCATCTGTACGACGCGTTCGGATTCGCCGAGTCCGCCACCGTCGCCCCCGGGTCCCAGGTGGTCACCATCGAGGTGGACGGGCTCCGTATCGGCCTGGCCACCTGCTACGACGTCCGCTTTCCCGAGCTGTTCCGGGCCCACGCGGACGCCGGGGCCCAGCTCACCGTGGTGCCCGCGTCCTGGGGCGCGGGACCCGGCAAGCGCGAGCAGTGGGAGCTGCTGGTACGGGCCCGCGCACTGGACGCCACCCTCTGGGTCGCGGCCGTGGACCAGGCCGACCCGGCGGCCTCCGGACTGCCGGTGCCGGAGCGGACCCCGCTCGGGATCGGGCACAGCGCGGTCGCCGGACCCGACGGGACCGTGCGCGCCCGGCTGGACGCCGGCCCGGGGCTGCTGGTCACGGAGGTGGACGCGGCGGAGGTGGCCGCCGTCCGCCGGATGATCCCGGTGCTGGACAACCGCAGGCTCTGAAACCGCGCGTGCGGGTGTCGCAGGCTCCGAACCGCGCGTCCGGGTGCCGCGGGCACCGCCGGATGATCCCGGTCCTGGAGCACCGCAGGTTCTGAAACCGCGCGTCCGGGTGCCGCAGGCTCCGAACCGCGCGTCCGGGGCCCGGGGACAGGCGGTCAGCCGCTGTGCGGGGCGGGGGCGGCCCCCCGGGCGCTCCCGGCCGCCGGGCCGCCCGGCTCCGGGCCGGTCCCCGGGGCCGTGACCGCCCGGGCGCCCCGGCGCGCCGGCAGCAGGAACGCCAGCACCATCCCGACGGCCACCGCGCCCGTGGCCAGCGCGAACGAGATCCGGAACCCCTCGGGACCGGGCACCGCCACCCCGTCCCAGGTCCGGGCGGTCCGGGCCAGCACCATGCCGACGACGGCGCTGGAGACGGCGGTGCCGACCGAACGCATCAGCGCGTTCAGCCCGTTGGCCGCCCCCGTCCGCGAGGGGTCCACGGCGGCGTTGATGAGGGCCGGCAGTGCGGAGTACGCGAGTCCGATGCCCACCCCGAGGACCACCGCGATCACCACCGTCTGCCAGACGGCCGCCATCATGACGATGCCGGCGCCGTGGCCCGCCACCAGGACCGCCATCCCCGTCAGCAGCGCCGCCCGGGGCCCGTACCGCTCGGACAGCCGCGCGTACAGCGGCGACACCAGCAGCATCGTCAGCCCCAGCGGGGCGAGGGCGAGCCCCGCCGTCACCATCGACTGCCCCAGGCCGTACCCGGTGCCGGTGGGCAGCTGGAGCAGCGCGGGCAGGACCAGGCTGATCGTGTAGAAGGCCATCCCGAGCAGCAGCGAGGCCAGATTGGTCAGCAGCACCTCCCGCCGGGCGCTGGTGCGGAGGTCCACCAGGGGCGAGGGGCAGCGCAGCTCCCACCACCCCCACACCGTCAGCAGCAGCGCGGCGGCCCCGAAGAGCGCGAGCGTGACCGGGGCCGTCCACCCCCATGCGTCGCCCTTGGTGACGGGCAGCAGCAGGGCCACCATCCCGGCGGTCAGGCCCACCGCCCCGGGCAGGTCGAAGCCGCCGCGCGCGAGGCCGGGACCGCCGGGCACGACGGCCAGGACGGCGGCGGCGGAGACGGTGCCGAGGAGCGCCGAGCCGAGGAACAGGGCGTGCCAGTCGGTGTGCTGGGCGACCAGCGCCGCCGCCGGCAGCGCGAGGCCGCCGCCCACCCCGATCGACGAACTCATCACCGCGAGCCCCGAGGCCAGCCGCCGCCCCGGCAGCACGTCCCGCATGATGCCGATGCCGAGCGGGATCACGCCCATTCCGAAGCCCTGGAGCGTCCGCCCGACGATCATCACCACCGGATCGTCCGTGCCGGCGCTGATCAGCGAACCGGTCACCATGACGGCGAGACTGACGACGAGCATCCGCCGTTTGCCGTGGAGATCGCCCAGACGGCCCATCACGGGCGTGGCCACCGCCGCCGCGAGCAGGGTCGAGGTCACCACCCAGCCGGCGGTGGCCGCCGAGGTGTCCAGCAGCACCGGGAGATCGGCGATCACGGGGACGACCAGGGTCTGCATCACGGCGACGGAGATCGCCGCGCCCGCGAGGACCGCCACCACGCCACGGCCGCCCGCCTCCCCGGTCCGGTGCTCCGCTGTCCTCTGCGGCATACGACGGCCTCCGTGACGGGTGCGGTGGATGCGGTGGGGAACGTGTGCTGGGGCGGGCGCGGGGGAACACATGCGGCGGAGGGGTGCGCGGTGCGCCGCCGATGGCCAGCACGATAAACCGACGAACCGTTCATGGGACCGGAGCGCCGGTGGTGGCGGGACGGCGCGCGGAGCACGGCCCCGGGGGCCTCGCACGCCCGGCCCCCGGGGGAGCGGTGGTTGCGCCGTACGGACCGCCGCCGCGTGCACCAGGACCGGCCCCGGGTGAGTCTGTGAGGACGCGGCCCGGGACCCGCCGCACCCGGCGCACGGCCGGCAGGCCCCGTGGACCGTACGGACACAGCATCAGGACAGCACGGAGAGCACGGAGAGCGAGGAACACACGGTGAACCCCAGTGAGCAGCCCGCCCCACCGGTCGTGGTGACCATCGCCGGCTGCGCCGAGGAGGACGCCGACACCGTCTTCCACGTCCTGAGCCGGACCTACCACTCGGACCGTGCCGACGACGACGCCCCCGCCCAGGTGACCGAGGGGCGTACGACGGTGTGGACCGCGACGTTCGACATCACCGCCGCCGCTCCGCCCGCCGGGCCGGTACGGCTCACCGCGCCCGTCGAGGCGGAGATCCAGGGCGGCTACTGGGCGGTGGACCGGGTACGGGAGACCCTGGCCGCCGCGTTCGTCGTCCACGACGAGGGCATGGCGGCGGGCGACCAGGAGAAGGACGTACAGCTCCGGCTGGAGAGCGGCACGGCGGCGGCCTGAGCGCCGGCGCGGCCTCCGTACGCGGGCTGCCCGCGCCCGCTGACCGCCCGATGCCCGCCGACGACTCGCCGCCGACCGGCCGCTGACCGCCCGACGCCCGCCGACCGTGAGACCCATGTGAGACGAGGACCCCGCGATGCCCATCGCCTCGGTGAACCCGGCCACCGGTGAGACCCTCAGGAGCTTCGAGCCGATGGAGGCCGCCGACATCGAGCGGCGGATCGCCCGCGCCCGGGACGCGTTCGAGGAACACCGCACGACCGACCACGCCACGCGCTCCCGGCTCATGGAGCGCACCGCCGAGCTGCTGGACCACGACCGCGACCGGATCGCCCGCACCATGACCCTGGAGATGGGCAAGCCCGTCGCCGCCGCCCGCGCGGAGGCCGCCAAGTGCGCCAAGGCGATGCGCTGGTACGCGGCCCACGCCGGGGACCTGCTGGCCGACCAGCACCCGTCGGACGCCGACACCGCCGACTCGGGGGCGGACCGGGTCGTCGTGCGCCACCGGCCGCTCGGGGTCGTCCTCGCCGTCATGCCCTGGAACTTCCCGCTCTGGCAGGTGATCCGGTTCGCCGCGCCCGCCCTGATGGCGGGCAACACCGGCCTGCTCAAGCACGCGTCCAACGTGCCGCAGACCTCCCTCTACCTGGAGGACCTGTTCCGGCGCGCGGGCTGGCCCGAGGGCTGCTTCCAGAGCCTGCTGGTGGGCTCCGGGGCGGTCGAGGGGATCCTGCGGGACACCCGCGTCGCGGCCGCGACCCTCACCGGGAGCGAGCCCGCCGGGCGCGCCGTCGCCGCCGTCGCGGGCGACGAGGTCAAGAAGACCGTGCTGGAGCTGGGCGGCAGCGACCCCTACATCGTGATGCCCTCCGCCGACGTGGCACGGGCCGCCGCCACCGCCGTCGTCGCGCGCGCCCAGAACAACGGCCAGTCCTGCATCGCCGCCAAGCGGTTCCTCGTCCACACCGACGTCCACGACGAGTTCTGCGACCGCTTCACCGAGGGCATGCGGGAGCTGGCGGTGGGCGATCCGATGGCGGAGTCCACGCAGGTCGGGCCGCTCGCCCTGGAGCAGGGCCGGGCCGATCTCGCGGCGCTGGTGGACGACGCAGCCGAGCGGGGCGCGCGGGTGCTCACGGGCGGCCGCCGTCCCCCGGCCCTGGACCGGGGCTGGTTCTACGAGCCCACCGTCCTCGCCGGCGTCGACCCCGGGATGCGGATCCACCGGGAGGAGACCTTCGGCCCCGTCGCCACCGTCTACCGGGTGCACGGCGTGGGAGAGGCGATCGCCCTGGCCAACGACACGCCGTTCGGGCTCAGCTCCAACGTCTGGACCCGGGAGGAGGCCGAGACGGAGCGGTTCGCCCGGGACATCGAGGCGGGCGGTGTCTTCTTCAACGGGATGACCGCCTCGCACCCCGCGTACCCGTTCGGCGGGGTCAAGCGCTCCGGCTACGGCAGGGAGCTGGCGGGGCAGGGCATCCGCGAGTTCTGCAACGTGACCACGCTCTGGTACGGCGCGGAGGGCGCGGGCTGAAGAGTTTGGCCCGGGCTGAGCCGTCCGGCGGCCGGATCCCCCGTGGGCGCGGGGGATCCGGCCGCCGGCCGTCGCTCAGATGCCCTGCCAGGTGGGCTTGGCCGCGTAGGTCGCGCGGAAGTAGTCGGCGAGCTTCAGCCGGGAGGCGGCCGCCTCGTCGACGACGACGGTGGCGTGCGGGTGGAGCTGGAGCGCGGACGCGGGCACCAGCGCGGAGAGCGGACCCTCGACGGCGAGCGCCACGGCCTCGGCCTTCGAGGCGCCGGTGGCCAGCAGCACCAGGTGGCGGGCCTCCAGGATGGTGCCGATCCCCTGGGTGATCACGTGGTGGGGGACCTCGTCCGGGCTGTCGAAGAACCGGGCGTTGTCCTGGCGGGTCTGCTCGGTCAGCGTCTTGATCCGGGTCCGGGAGGCGAGCGAGGAGCACGGCTCGTTGAAGCCGATGTGCCCGTCCGTGCCGATCCCGAGGAGCTGGAGGTCGACCCCGCCCGCCTCGGCGAGCGCGCGGTCGTACGCGACACAGGCGGCGGCCACGTCGTCCGTGGTGCCGTCGGGGCCCATGAAGGAGGACTCGGAGAGCCCCAGCGGCTCGACGACCTCGCGCAGCACCACCGAGCGGTACGACTCGGGATGGCCGTACGGCAGCCCCACGTACTCGTCCAGCTGGCATATCCGGGCCCGGGAGGCGTCCACGGCCGCGGAGCGGACCTTCGTGGCGAGGGCTTCGTAGATCGGCAGCGGGGTGGACCCCGTGGCCACTCCCAGCAGGGCATCGGGCTTGCGGCGCAGCAGGGCGGCCATGGCCTCGGCGATCAGCTCGCCGCCGGCGGCGGCGTCCGGAACGATGACAACTTCCACGAGGATCCCTGTCTCTGTGTGCGTCTCGGTCAGCGCAATGGTGTAGACCAATCTACCGGTTGATCAGGGGATCTGTCGCGCATCCGGCCGGTGACGGGGACGCGGCAGGGGACCGGGCGGCCCCGCGCGGACCGGGCCGGCGGGCACCGGGGGTCAGAACAGGGGCAGCTGCCCCGGGAAGGCGGGCACCGCCAGTCCGTCCAGCGCCGGCCGGAGCGCGGGGTCGTACGGCGCCTGCCGCCGCGAACCGGGGCAGGAAACCAGCTCGGCCGGGACGCGCCGGCCGGCGGGGTCGTGGCGGGCGAACCGGCCCGCGACAACGGCGATCTCACGGCGGCAGACCGGGCACAGACGGCGGGGTGCGGACATGACGCACAGTCTGCCAGCCGCCACTGACAGCGCCGCCCGGCGCCGGCGACCGGCCACGGGCCCGCTCCGGCGCACCGGCTGCGGGCCTGCTCCGGTGCGCGGCCGCGGGCCTGCTCCGGAGGGCGGTCTGCCGCTCCGTACCCGCCGGCTACCGCTCCGTCGCCACCAGCCGGGCCGAGACCACGACATTGCTGTCGTAGCCGGCCCCGGGGGCGTACCGGCCGCCGCAGGTGATCAGCCGCAGCTCGGGCCCGGGGCCGTCCCGGTAGACCCGCTCGGCCGGGAAGCCCCGCCTCGGGTGCACCGCGACGTCGTACACCGAGAAGACCGCCGTGCTGCCGTCCGCGCGGGCGACCTCGATCCGGCTGTTCCGCTCCAGGGCGCCGAGCGGATAGAAGACGGCGGGCCCCGCCGGGCCGTCGACATGGCCCACGACGACGGCGGTGCCGCGCTCACCGGGGGCGGCGGCCCCCGTGTACCAGCCGGCCGGACCGGCGGCGGCCGGTGGCGGGGGTGTGATCAGGCCGTCGGCGCCCAGGCCGACGGGGGTGAGCGCCGTGTCGAGACCGAGCGCCGGAACGGTCAGCCGCCGGGGCGCCGAGCGGGGGAGCGGCCCGGCCACCGGGGCCCGGACCGCCTCGGCCGCCGCCGCGCCCGGCCCGGCGGCCCGCGGCTGCGGCGCGGGCGGACCACCGGGCCCCGGCCGCAGCAGGAACACGCCCAGCAGCGCCACGGACAGCAGACAGAACCCGGCGCCGCGCCGTGCGAGCGGGTGCTCCATCGGCGTCAGCGGCCGCTGCGGGCCCGGCGGCGGAGCAGCAGGGCACCGCCGCAGACCGCGCCGGCGAGCAGGACGGAGCCCGCCGCCGTCCGCACCGGGCCGGGGCCGGCCAGGCTTCCGCCGTCACCGGCCCGTACCCCGCCACCGGGCTTGGCGGGGCCGCCCGGCTCATGGGTCCCGTACGCGCCGGAGCCGGTGCCCGCACCGGGCTCGGAACCGGGCTCGGTACGCCCCTGGGAGCCGCCCGGCTCACCGGGCCCACCGGCCTCGTCGAGCCCGCCCAGGCCCGCCGGCGCGTCGATGTCCTCGACCCCTTGCACCCCTTCCATCCCTTCGATCTCTTCGAGTCCTTCGATTCCTTCGAGGGGGGCGAGGCCGCCGGTGGGATCCTCGGCGGGCGCCGTGATTCCCGGAACGGTGACTCCCGGAGCGGTGGCGCCCGGCACCTCCTGCTCGGCGCGTTGCCCGGCGGGCGGCTCGGCGGGCTGCTCCACCGGCGTACGCGCCCGTACCCCGCTGCCGGGTCCGTCCCCGCCGCTTCCGGCCGCTCCGCCCACGGCCAGCAGCGCGGTGCCCTTCTCGCCGGCGCAGTCGAAGACGACCTCGTACTCCCTGCCGGGCCCGGCGCTCCCGAAGACCGTCGCCGACGCGGGCAGACCGGCGTCGAGCGTGACGGTCGCGAACGCGGGCGACGCGGCGGTCACGGTGGACGCGCATCCGGCGGCGGACAGGGTCACGGCGTCGCCGGGCGCGACCGATCGCGGCGAGACGGTGAAGTCGAACGAGGTCACGGGCGCCGCCGGCGGCCGGGGCGGCCGTGCGGCACCCCCGGCCCGGCCGTCCCCGGCGGCGAGGGCGGCGGGGGCGCCCAGGGTGAACACGGCTGCCCCGGTGAGGGACGCGACACATATGGCGGCACGCATGGTCGTAGCTCCCGAAAAGGTAGGGAAAAGCGCCACAGCGTGATCGACGCTAGGAGCGCCCGGGGGCCGCCGCCACTTCAAGGGGTCCGAACGGCGGCCCCGGCCGGTGCGGACCGCGTGCGGCGGCCCGCACCCGCTCCCCCCGGTCAGTTCTTCCGGTACTCGTACGCCTCCTCCGCGGCCCGCTCCACCGCGTCCATCCCGGCGCCCGCCGACGCCGCGACGAGGGCCGCCACCGCCCCCTCCACCAGGGGCGCGTCCACCAGCCGGGTGTCGGGCGGCAGCCCGTCCCCCTCGGCGAGCAGGGCCTTCACCGTGAGCACCGCGCTGCCGAGGTCGACCAGTACGGCGACACCGGCGCCCCGGTCCACCTCGGCGGCCGCCCGCAGCACCAGCTCGGCGCTGGTGCCGAGACCGCCGTCCTCGGTGCCGCCCGCCGCCGCGACGGGCGCCAGGTCGCCCCCGCCCGCGAGCCCCCGGGCCATCTCCACGACGGACCGTGCCACCTCGCCGCTGTGCGAGACCAGCACGATCCCGACCGGCGCGTTCCCGCTCATCCGCCCACCCCTCGCTCCTGCCCCGGACCTGCCCCGCCGGCCTCCGCGAGCGCGGCGACGAGCAGCGCGGACGACGTCGCCCCCGGGTCCTGATGGCCCATGCTCCGCTCGCCCAGGTAGCTCGCCCTGCCCTTGCGGGCCCGCATCGGCACCGTGGCCAGCGCACCCAGCCCGGCGGCCGCCGCGGCGGCGGCGAAGTCCCCGGGAGCCTCGCCGAGGGCGGTGACGGCCGGTTCCAGCGCGTCCAGCATGGTCTTGTCCCCGGGCCGCGCCCCACCCAGCCGCGCCACCGCCGTCACCCCCTCGCGCAGCGCGAGGGCCAGTTCCTCCGGTGTCACCTCCGGCGCGTCCCCGAGGGCCTTGCCCGCGCCGCGCAGCAGGGTCCCGTACAACGGTCCCGACGCGCCGCCGACCGTCGAGATCAGCCGTCTTCCGGCGAGGGTCAGCACCGCCCCCGGGGTGGCGGGGTCGTCCCGCGCCAGCGCCTCCGTCACGGCGGTGAACCCGCGCCGGAGATTGCTGCCGTGGTCCGCGTCGCCGATCGCCGAGTCCAGCTCCGTCAGCCGCGCCGACTCGCGCTCGACCGAAGCCGCGCAGAGGGCCAGCCAGCGGCGGAAGAAGTCGGTGTCGAGGTCGACGGCTTCGCCGCGCTCATGACGCTGCGCGTGGTCGCGCACAATGAACTCCCCTGCGATCGTCGGACCCGGTCGTCGGATCCGTCGGAAAGGCGCCCGGGGCTCCGGGCGCCGGCGGCACACGGCCCCCTGTTCACAGACCCCAGCGGAGCGCGGCGGTCCGCACGGGCGCGTCCCAGAGCCGTACCAGCTCCTCGTCGACCTGGCAGACCGTCACGGAGCAGCCCGCCATGTCCAGGGATGTCACATAGTTCCCGACGAGGGTACGGGCGACGGCCACCCGGCGCTCCTTCAGCCGCCGCTGCACCTCCGCGTTGAACCCGTACAACTCCAGCAGCGGCGTCCCGCCCATGCCGTTGACCAGTACGAGCACCGGCCCGGTCGGCGGGCGGTCCTCCAGTACGGCGTCCACGGCGAAGTCGGCGATCTCCCGCGAGGTCATCATTCCCCGCTGCTCCCGGCCGGGCTCCCCGTGGATCCCGATGCCCAGCTCCAGCCGGCCCGGGGGCAGATCGAACGTGGGCGTCCCCTTGGCCGGCGTGGTCACCGAACTGAGCGCCACCCCGAAGCTCCGCGACCGCTCGTTCACCCGCCGGGCGATGGCCTCCACCCGCTCCAGCGGGGCGCCTTCCTCGGCGGCCGCCCCGGCGATCTTCTCCACGAAGAGCGTCGCCCCGGTACCGCGCCGCCCCGCCGTGAACGTGCTGTCGGTGACGGCGACATCGTCGTCGACGACGACCTTCGCCAGCCGTACGCCCTCGTCCTCGGCGAGTTCGGCGGCCATGTCGAAGTTGAGCACGTCCCCGGTGTAGTTCTTGACGATGAACAGCACCCCCTGCCCGCTGTCCACGGCCGCCGCCGCGCGGACCATCTGGTCGGGCACGGGACTCGTGAAGACCTCACCGGGCGCCGCGGCCGACAGCATCCCGGGCCCCACGAACCCCGCGTGCAACGGCTCATGCCCGGACCCGCCCCCGGAGACGAGCCCCACCTTCCCGGCGACGGGCGCGTCCCGGCGTACGACCACCCGGTTCTCGACATCCACGGTCAACTCGGGATGGGCCGCCGCCATCCCCCGGAGCGCGTCGGCGACCACGGTCTCCGGGACATTGATGAGCATCCTCAAGGGTCTCTCCTCGGCAGTTCGGCAGACGGGCCCTTGAGCTGCGTTTTTGCAGATCAGGGCAGATGCGGTCACGTGTTGATCCTGGCGCTCCACGACGGTCGGGGGCGGGCTTCGGCGGAACTCCGGCCGACCTGATGCCGACGTTCCTGATGGCGTATCAGACCGTGTCGGTCGGAGCCATGTCTTCCCACACGAAACGAACACTCGGACCAGTATCAGGCGCGAGTGCCCCTTTGCGAGGGGGCGTAACGATCCCGGGTGTCCGTCCTGCCCTGCCCGGCGGTGCCCTGCGACCATGCGGCGGGCTGTCGGGCACAAGGGCGCCGGCCGTGGCGGAGAGGGTCCTCCCCCCGGGTGGCGGACAGGACGAGGTCGCCCGGACGGGTGACCTCATCGCGTGCTGGTGATCGTGTGACTGCCCTGTTCGTCCGACGAGTCCGACCACGCGGTCGCTGCCCGGCCGAGCCGGCCGAGTGCGCAGCCCAGTGCTCTTCGGCGACGGTGATCGCTGGGCATCGGTACGAGCCGGGCGGAGACCACATGGAGGTGACCGCCGAAAACGGCTGGGTCCTGCGGATGGTGTACGGGAGCAGGCCCTGACCCGGCGGGGTGCCGGCGGGTCAGGGCCTGTCGAGGGTGGTGGCCGCGGGTGGTTTCGTCGGTGGTCAGCAGCCGGTCGTGGTGTCTCCGGTGTCGACGGCGCAGGTGTCGCTGCCGAGGCCGCCGTCGGCGGTGTCGCCGCCCGTGCCGTCCTGGACGTCGATGCTGTCGTTGCCGAGGCTGCCGCTCATGGTGTCGGTGCCGTCCGTGTCGACGAGGACGTCGTTGCCGTTCTGGCCGTCGAGGTCGTCGTCGCCCGGCCCGCCGTAGACGTGGTCGTTGCCGTTGTCGAACAGGTGGAGCAGCGATCCGAGGAGGGTCTCGCCGTAGTTGGTGTCGTTGCCGGCCTCGCCGTAGAGGTGGTCGGCGCCGTTGCCGCCGCCCATGATGTCGTTGCCACCGCCCCCGCGGAGGGTGTCGTCGCCGTTCTGGCCGTCGATGGTGTCGTTCCCGGGACCGCCGTGGAGAGTGTCGCCGCTGTTGCCGCCGTTGATGGTGTCGTCGCCGCCCAGGCCGCAGATGACGTCGCTGCCGTTGGTTCCGGTCAGGGTGTCGTTGCCGTTGGTGCCGGTGATCGTGCAGCCCAGGGAGTTGTCGATGGTGGTGTTCTGGGCGGCGGTGTTGTTGCCGGGGGCGGGGTCGCTCTGGTCGGCGGCGGCGGTCGCGGTCGCGGTGACCGTCCCGGTCGCGGCCGGGGACAGGACGAGGGTGACGGTCGCGTCCGCCGAGGAGGCGAGGGTGCCGAGCGAGCAGGAGACGGTGGGCGCGGACACGCTGCACGACCCCTGGGAGGAGGTGGCGGACACGATCCCGGTGGACGCGCCGGACAGGGTCACGGTCGCGGTGGTGCCGGTGGCGGTGGCCGGGCCGTTGTTGGTGACGGTGACCGTGTCGGTGAACGTGCTCCCGAGCGGGGCCGGGTCGGCGGAGTCGGTGACCGAGACCGCCAGGTCGGCGCCGGGGGCGATGTAGGTGTACTCACCGGCCGGGACGGGGGTGCTGGTGCCGCCGGGGGTGGTGACTTGGACGTCGACCGTGCCCTCCGCATGCGCGGGGGCGGTGGCGGTGCAGGTGGTGTCGGTGCAGGACACGGCGGTGGCCGGGTTGCCCGGACCGAAGGTGATCGCGGTGGCGCCGGTGAAGTTGGTGCCGGTCACCGTGACCACCGTCCCGCCCGCGGTGGTACCGCTCGCGGGGCTGACCGAGGTGACGGTGGGCGGGTCCTGGGTGAAGACGAACACGATGGAGCCGTCGCCCGCGTTCGAGCCATTGACCAGGGTCGAGGATGCGCCGGGGTAGGTACTGGTGGTCAGGCTGGAGCCGCCGCCGCCGGAGCCCCCGGCGCCGGCAAAAACAGTGCCGTTGGGGATGGTGCCGGTGCTGCCGCTGCCGCCCTGGCCTCCGGCCCCGTAGCCGGCCCCGCCGCCCCCGCCCGCGCCCGCCGGGGAAGGGACGCCCAGCTGGCCGGGCTGGGCGTTGCCGTTGGGGAAGGTGCCGGAGGCGCCCGCGACCGAGGCGGTCTGGCCGATCCCGCCCGCGCCCCCGGCGCCACCTGCGGTGGCGGTCCCGGCCTTGCCCGAAACACCGCCACCCCCGATCCCCCCGGTGCCGCCGCCGCCGGTGCCGTTGCTGCCGCTGTTGCCGCCGGCGGACCCGGCGGGGTGGAAGGATCCGCCGGCGCCGCCGCTGGCTCCGCCGCCGGACCCGGCGGTCAGCAGCGGGGTGCCGGTGTCGCTGGTCACCGCGACCAGGTCCCCGCCGAGCCCGGCCGTGTTGGCCGCGGGCAGCCCGGATGCGGTGTCCAGGGCGCCCTTCCTGCCGACGGTCGCGTTCAGGACCTGCCCGGGGGTGACGGCCAGCGTGGCCACCACATGGGCGCCCTTGCCGCCGGCCACCCCGGCCCCGTTGGCGGACCCCCCGGCACCGTCGAGTGTCACCACCACACTGGAGACCGCCGGCGGGACGGTGACACTGCCGGTACCCCCGGCCGAACAGGTGACCGTGGTCGTGGCGCCCGAGACCACCGGGGTCCCGCACACCCCCGCGGCCGCCGCGGCCGGAGCCAGTGCGACCAGGCCGGCACCCGCGAGCGCGGACGTCGCGGCCAGGGCCACGATCCGTCCGGGCCATGACAGGCGCCATGGACGGGTCCGTGCTGACGAAATCATGGACGTCACCCCTCTTGTCGGTCCGCACCGCGAGGGCAGGCGGCCGGCGGGCCCCCCTTCGACCACCGCGGTACGGCAGCGCGACGACCGGAGAGTCCACGACCGCGAAGACATGCGGGCACACCAGCCCCGGACATCAACTCAACGGCAGAACGGAGAACGTGGACATCCAGGGCCGTCCCCAGACCATGGCACGGACGCGGCACCGGCCGGAGGGGAACGGTCATATCGACGGGCAGGAGGACGATTCACATCGCAAGACAGACAGAAGCGCGCATAGAACGCCCTCACCCGGTCAGAAGGCGCCATGTCCTGATCCGCCCACGAGATTCGACCCGGAGTAGCTCCGCACCGTGGACCAGACCGATGCTCCCCGCTCACCGGAGGCCTCCGGCCGGGTGGTTCGCGTTCTCGTGAGGTCTGCCGGTGCGGCCCGGTGCGGTGTCAGTCGTTCCAGTGGTCGAGGACGCGGCGGCGGATGTGCTCGGGGTATGCCTGGGCGAAGGAGCTGTGCCCGATCCGGTCTCCGTCCGGGGCGGGGAGGAGGCCGTCGTGCAGGACGATGGGGCCGGACCGGGTGGCGCGTTCTTCGGGTGTGTAGCAGTTCTGCATGGGGTGGACGAAGCCGTACCAGGCCTCGGACCGGTCCAGGGGGTGGATGCGGGTCGCCAGTGCCCACATGAGGTCGGTGTCGTCGGCCGGGTCGATGTCGTCGTCCAGGACGAAGGTGGCCGCCGTGGCGCGGCCGGAGGAGGAGACGCTGAGGACTTCGCCGATGCGGTGGGTGAATTCGGCCGAGTCGGCTCCGGGCAGCCGCTCCCGCCAGTCGTGCGGGACGGTGACCACCATCCAGTGGGACGCGGCGCGCAGCGGTGCCCAGGCGGTGGTGACGGGCAGCCCGGCCGCGCGGAGTTCGGCCAGGACCTCGGCCGCCCGGCCGACTCCCGTGACGGTGTGGAACTCGTCCACGGGCCGCCCCTCGGCCACCAGGGGCCAGACGGGGTCGTCGCGGTGGGTGATGGCCTCGATCGTGTACACCGGCTGCATGGAGGTCTCGGTGGTGGAGTAGCCGGCGAATTCGCCGAACGGTCCCTCCCGCGCGTCGCGGCCGACGGACAGGTGTCCCTCGATGACGACCTCCGCGCCGGCGGGGACCATCAGGTCCACGGTCTCGCACCGTACGACGTCGAGGGGTTCGCCGTGCAGCGCCCCGATGTATCCGGCCTCGTCGACCCCGGCCGGCAGCGGGATGCCCCCGACGAAGGGGATGGCCGGGGCGCCGCCCTGCACCAGTGCGTACGGCATGGGCTCGCCGATGCGGACCCACTCCTGCCAGACCATGCCGATGTGCTGGGTCGGCAGGACCATGCCGGTCATGTGCTTGCCGTCGATCATCATGACCCGGGCGATGGACCAGTTGGTCCACCTGCCGTCGGGGGTCCTGGCGATGATGATGCCCCAGGTGTTGACATAGCGTCCGCCGTCGAAGTCGTGGACCCTGGGCACCGGGAAGCGGTCGAGGGTGGCATCGTCGCCGAGCAGGACGTGCTGTTTGCAGGGGGCGTCCGCGCGGGCGACGGGCCGGGGCGGCAGGGGCGTCACGGAGCGGGTCCGGACCAGGTGTTCGACGAGGTCGGACGCGGTGGCCGAGGCGGGCAGCCCGACGGACAGCGCGATCCTGGCCAGGGGCTTGCCGGCGGCGGAACTGAGGGCGGCCGGCGCGCCGAACATGCGGAAGCCCTGCGCGACACCCGCCACGCTCTCGAACAGCGGCGCGGGGGAGCGGCGTTCATAGGAGAGGCGGCTGATCGCGGCGGCCTCCAGATCGGGGCTCACCGTCCGCTTGACGCGCTTGAGGTCGCCGAGGGCCTCCAGCGCTTCGAGGTATCCGCGGAGGTCGCCGAACCGGGCTGTGGGGCCGGTCGCCGGGGTGGTCACGGGACGGGTCATGAGCGCTCCTCCGCTTCGTGCGGTCGGGACGCAAGCGGGGTGTCGGCCCGTTCACCCTGCCGACCGGGCGTGCGCCGGGGGAAGCCCTCTCAGCGCCTGGCGCCCTCCGTGTCGATCCCGAACTGGTCCAGGACGCGGGTGACGATATGACCGACGATGTCGTCGACCGATTCGGGCAGGTTGTAGAAGGCGGGCATCGGCGGCACGATCGACGCGCCCATCCGGGCCATCGCCAGCATGTTCTCCAGATGGATCTCGCTGAGCGGGGTCTCCCGCGGCACCAGGACCAGCCGGCGCCGCTCCTTCAGCGTCACATCCGCGGCGCGGGCGATCAGCCCTTCCGCGTACCCGCTCCGGATCCCGGCCAGTGTCTTCATGCTGCACGGGAGGACCACCATCCCGTCGGTCAGGAAAGAACCGGAGGAGATCGCCGCACCCTGGTCATCGGGCGAATAGACGACATCCGCCAGCCCGGCCACCTCACGCGGACTGACCCCGGTCTCCAACTCCACCGTGGCGCGCGCCCACCGGCTGAGCACCAGGTGCGTCTCCACTCCCGGGTTTCCTCGCAGCTCGGTGAGCAGCCGGACCCCCAGTACGGCCCCGGTCGCACCGGTCATCGCCACGACCAGACGCCGCATGTCTCACCGTAACCCTCCGAGTGCGCAACGCTGTCGTGGGGGAGTACACCCCGTCGCCGGGGCGAGCACAAGTGGCCCTCCGAAGCCATGGCCGAAACCAGCGCCGAGCCGGCCGAGGCAGGAAAGCCCAGGCAGGAAAGCCCAGGCAGGAAAGCCGAGGAGGGAAAGCGGCACCCGTGGCGACGCCGGTGTGCCACTCCCGGGGCCGGTGCCCTGTCCAGGGCCGGCCCACCTGGGCGGGAATCGGCTGCCCGCCCAGATGATGACCGGGCCCGCGGTTCGCATCCCGAAGGCGGCTCGGACCAAGCCCGGCCCGGACATCCCGTTCAGCCCGCCGTGTGTTCCCGCGCAAGGCCGTCCGGTGCGGTTCCCCGGTCGCGGAGCCGGGTGCAGAGTGCCGCCGTGGTCAGTGCCAGCCCTGCGAGCAGCAGGGCGGTCAGGTCGAAGGCGTGGGCGAACGTGTCGGACCCGAGCGGCGCGGACGGCTCCTGCGGGTTGTCCCCGAGGGTGGCACGGTAGAAGGCGCCCACCGCCGCCACCCCCAGTGCCATGCCCGCCTGGGTCATGGTGTTCAGCACGCCGGAGCCCGCTCCCGCGTCGTCCGGGTGGGTGCGCGAGAGGACGGTGTCGACGAGCGGTGCCACGACCAGGCCCTGGCCCAGACCGGAGAGGCCCATCAGGGCGGCGAGCAGCCAGCTCTGCGGTCCGGCGGGCTCGGAGGTCACCGCGGGCACCGCGGCCAGGCCGGCTGCCATGATCAGGGCGCCCGCGATGGACACCGCGATCCCGTACCGGGCCGCCGGGCGGCGGCATGCCGTGGACGCCACGATGAAGCCGATCCCGAGCGGCACGAAGACCAGGCTGGTCTCCATCGGTGACCGGGAGAGCCCGGACTGGAGGTGGTACGTCAGGACCAGGAACAGCCCCGCGTTCCCGGCGAAGAAGGCGACCACGGTCGCCATGCTGAGCGGGAAGCCGGGCGAGCGCAGCAGCCGGCGCGGCAGCAGCGGTTCCGCGCCGGACTCCTCCAGGCGCCGCTCCCAGAGCAGCAGGACCCGGACCAGCGCGATGCCCGAGGCCACGCTCAGCCAGGACCACCACGGCCATCCGGCGTCGGGTCCCAGGAACAGCGGAAGCAGCAGGAGCGGCAGGATCAGCCCGGTCAGGGCCACGCCCACCAGGTCGAGATGGGGTTTCTTCGCGCTGCGGCTCTCCGTGACGGTGTACGCGGCGGCGGCGAGGATGGCGATGCCGATGGGAACGTTGATCAGGAAGATCATGCGCCAGCCGAGCCCGGCGACATCGAGATCGAGCAGGAGCCCGCCGCCGGCGAGCCCGGCGATCACCCCGAGGCCGATGGAGGCCCCGTACGCGCCGATGGCCCGCGCGCGGTCCCGCTCGCTCACGAACCGGGCCCGGATGAGGGCGAGGATCTGCGGTGTCATCAGGGCGGCGGCGAGGCCCTGGAGGACCCTGGCGCCGATCAGTGTGCCGGGGGAGGGGGCGACCGCGCACAGCAGCGAGGTCAGGGCGAAGGCGGCCACTCCGTACTGGAAGACCTTCTTGCGGCCGATCCGGTCGCCGAGCCTGCCGCCGGTGACCATGCCGGCGGCGTACGCGATGACATAGCCGTCGATGATGAACTGGAGGTCGCCGAAGCTCGCCCCCAGGTCGGACTGCATCACCGGGGCGGCGACGTTGACGATGAACATGTCGACCTGGCTCATGAACATGGCCAGCAGGACCACCGAGAGGCCGACCCACTCCCGGGCGCCGGGCGGGCCGGTGCCGGCCGTGCCGCCGGCCGTCGATTCCGTACCGGGGGGCACGTGGCCCGGGCTCTTCGGGCGGGAGGCTTCCCTGCCGGAGGTCGTGTACTCCACCTCTTGCTCCTGTTCCGGCCATAGTGGGGCCGTGCGTGGCATACTGAGCGACGAACATCAAGTTCAGCTCTAAATTTAGCACTAAATGAACTGGGTGCGGTCTTCACGGCCCTGGGGAGTGCCTTCGAAGGAGCGTCGTCCGCCCGGTGGGGCGTACCCCCACCCGGTCCGCGGGGCCCAGGGGGAGTGCGTGCCGGGCCACGCCGGGCGGACGGGACCTCGAAGACACGACCCGGGCCGCGGCCGGGCGTACCTCAGCGGAGGATTCTTATGGAGCGCGCACAGCCCGCCGGACCGGACGAAGGGCGCCCCGCCGTCGCGGGCGGGCACACCGAGGGGACCGGGGGGCCGAACGCGGTGCCCCCGGGGGCACGGGACCAGGTGGAGGAGATCGCGGCGGCCTGGCAGCGCGAGCGCCCGGGCACCCCCGTCTCCTCCATCGGGGTGGTGACCCGGGTCTGGCAGCTCGCCAAACTCTTCGGCGACGACCGGCGGCGGGTCCTCTCCGACGCGGGCATCGACCCGGCCACCCTCGACCTGCTCAGCGTGCTGCGCCGCAGCGGGCCCCCCTACACCCTCACCACCCGCGAGCTGGCCGTGCAGTCGCTGGTCACCGCGGGAGCCATCTCCCAGCGGCTGGCCCGTGCCGAGCGCGAAGGGCTCGTGGAACGGCGCGGCGCGGGCGGCCGCACCCGGGCGGTCCTGGTGGAACTGACACCCGCCGGGCACGACCTGGTGGAACGCACCGTCGACCGGGTGCTCTCCCGGGAGGCGAGCCTGCTCGCCGGGCTGGACCAGCGGCAGCTGGACGAACTGTCGGCGCTGCTCCGTCTCCTCCTGGACGACGTGCAGCAGCGGCTGGGCGATCACGGAGTCACCCACGTGGGGGCAACCTGACCCGGAGCGCCCAGCCGCCTGCGCCGGCCTTCAGTACCCGTAGGCGCTGGGCGCGTTCTGACCGCCGTCGACCGGGATGTTGGCGCCATTGACCGCACGGGCCCGGTCCGACACCAGGAACGCGATCACGGCGGCCACATCCTCCGGGGAGACCAGCTCGCCCCCGGGGAACTCACGCTCGAAGACGCGGTACCGCTCCGGGTGCTCCTTCCGCAGCCGATCCCACCCCTTGCCGGGAATCAGCATCGAACCCGGTGAGACCGCGTTCACCCGTACCCCGTCCGGCCCCAGCTCCCGGGCGAGTGTCGCCGCGAGGTGGATCTGGCCCGCCTTCGCCGCCGCGTACTGGGCGGGCGGCCCGGGTTTCCACCCCGAGATCGATGCCACCAGCACCACACGGCCACCGGAGCGCCGCAGATACGGCAGAGCCGTCCGCACCGCCCGCGCGGGATGCTCCACATTGATCCGGTAGGTGTCCGCCCAGTCCTCGGCGGACGCCTCGGCCAGCCCTCCGCCGAACGCCCCGCCCACACAGGTGACCAGGGCGTCCACTCCGCCCAGCCGGTCCGCCGCGCTGTCGATGAACCCGTCCAGCGCCGCGGTGTCCGTCACATCGGCACTCCGCGCGTACACCCTCCTTCCATACCGCTCCCGCAGCCCTTGCGCGGCCCTCTCCAGCTGTTCCCCACCCCGGGCACAGAGCGCGAGATCCCATCCCTCAAAGGCCAGTTGCCCGGCCGTCGCCAGCCCCAGCCCCCGGCTGGCGCCGGTGATCACCGCCGCCCGCCCCGGGATGCCGGGCCCCGTCCTGCCTGTCTCCACCCCTGTCGTCCTTCCTCGCCGCCTGGGTGAGCGTTGTCGTGCGCGGGCCGGGTCAGCCGGTCCGCGCCGGGTCGCGCTCCACATGAGGTGCGAGGACGGCATCGATCCGGGCGCGCACCTCCTCCTCCAGCACCACTCCGCTCGCCCGCACGTTCTCGGCCACCTGCTCGGGCCGGCTGGCCCCGATGACGGCGGCGGAGACCGAGGGGTTCTGGAGCACCCAGGCGATGGCCAGCTGGCTCAGCGTCAGGTCCAGCTCCCGGGCGATCGGACGCAGCGCCTGGACCGCCTCCAGTACCGCGTCGTCGCGCAGCCAGTGCCCCACCAGCGCGTCGACGAAGCCCCTGCCGGTCGCGTCCGCCGCCCGCGAACCGGCCGGCACACCGCCGCCCGGCCGGTACTTGCCGGTCAGGATCCCCTGGGCCAGCGGTGACCAGACGACCTGGCCGATGCCCTCCCGGTCGCACACCGGCTGCACCTGCTCCTCGATGACCCGCCACAGCATCGAGTACTGGGGCTGGCTGGCCACCAGCGGGACCCGCAGCTCCCGGGCGATCGCCGCGCCCCGGGTGATCTGCTCCGCCGTCCACTCGCTCACCCCGACGTAGAGGACCTTGCCCGAGCGGACGAGGTCCGCGAAGGCGAGCATGGTCTCCTCCAGCGGCACGGCCGCGTCGAAGCGGTGGGCGTAGTACACATCCACGTACTCCGTGCCGAGCCGGCGCAGTGACGCCTCGCAGCTCTCCCTGATGTGCTTGCGCGACAGGCCCCGGTCATTGGGTCCGTCCCCGACCGGGTGGTACACCTTCGTGCACAGCACCAGGGACTCCCTGCGCTCCGTCGCCAGAGCCCGGCCGAGGACGGACTCGGCCCGGGTCTCCGAGTAGACGTCCGCCGTGTCGAACGTGGTGATCCCCGCGTCGAGCGCGGCCCGCACACACGCCGCGGCGGTCGTCTCGTCCAGCTGGGCCCCGTGCGTGATCCAGTTCCCGAAGGCGATCTCGCTGATGACCAGGCCGCTGCGGCCGAGCCTGCGGAATTCCATGAAGGTGCTCCTGTCGTGCGCTGATGTCGTTCTGTCCGGCCGCCCTGACGGCCGGCGTGAGGCCCGCTGTCCGCGGGACCGTGTCACCGGTACGGCCCTCCACCCCTGGGAAGGAGGTACGGAGGGACCCGGCCGGGCCCGCGCGGGCGGGTGGACCGACGGCTCGCGTCCGGCGGGTGAGGCGCCGGGCGCTCACCGCAGCCCCGCCGCGTAGGCGATCACTTCACGGGCCTGGTCCGGGTCGAGCCGCGGGTCGCACACCGACTCGTACCGGGGCAGCGGCTCCGTGGCGGCGAGCTGTGCCCGTTCGGCGACGCACTCGGTCACCGGATGGTCCGACGCCTCCAGCATCAGCCCGCCCAGCGGCAGCCCCCGGGCGGCCAGGGCCCGATGGCACCCCGCGATCTCGGCGCGGATGTCCGACACCGCGCGGCTCTTCTGTCCCGCACCGTTCACCCGGGTATTGCCGTGCATGGGATCGCACACCCACACCACATGCCGGGCCCGGTCCCCCAGGGCGTCCAGGACCGGCCCCAGCCGCTCGCCCACCAGGGCGGAGCCCATCCGCACGATGAGGGAGAGTCTCCCGTCCTCGCCCCGGGGGTCCAGCGTCCGTACGAGATCGAGGACCTCGCCGGGGGCCGCGCCCGGACCGATCTTCACCCCCACCGGGTTCTCCACCCGGGCGGCCAGCCGGATGTGCTCGTGGTCCAGCTGCCGGGTGCGCTCACCGATCCACAGATAGTGCGCGGACGAGCCGTACACCCCGCCATCGGGCAGCGGGCGCACCAGCGCGTGCTCGAACTCCAGCAGCAGCGCCTCATGGGCCGCATAGGTCGGCAGGGGTCCCTCGTCCACGGGAGGCCGGGGGGCCGCCGCCGGGTCGGCGTGGGCACCGGTCAGGCCCAGGTCGCGCTCCCAGAGGATGCTCAGGGTGGTCCGGGCATGGCGGTAGGCGTGCAGTAACCGCAGGGCGTCGGGGCGCCGGGCCGCGGCGGTCGGCTCGGGCGAGTTGACCGCGTCACCCCGGTAGACGGGCAGCACCGTGCCGTCCGGGAGGGTCTCGGTCGGCTGGGACCGGGGCTTGGCGTACTGCCCGGCCATGCGTCCCATCCGGATGGTCGGCAGCCCGGTGGCGGCGGTCCAGGCGTCGGCGAGTTCGTGCAGATGGGCCGCGCGGTCGTGGATGCGGGCGGGGGTCGCGTCGGCGAACCGCTCCGCGCAGTCGCCCAGTTGCAGCAGCTTCGCCTCGCCGCGCGCCACGGCGGCCAGTTCGGTGCGCAGCCGCCGGCAGACGGCGGCGTCCACCAGCGCGGGGCTGCTCGCCAGCGTGCGAAGGGCCTTCTTGAGGTCGTCCATCGATGCCCACTCGGGCTGCTGTTGCGCTCGTGCCTCAAGAAGGAGTCGGGTCGGCGGCATGAGGTTCTCTCCAATGTGTCTCTCGGTGGTGCGGTGGGGGAGGGAGGGAAGAAGGGAGGGGACGGGGGCGTCGTCGGGGTGCGGGGGCCGGCTCTCAGGCCCCGGCACCGGCGGCGTCGTCCGCGGCGGCCCGGGTGCCGCCATCGCCGGTGTCACCGAGGAAATGCCGCCGGCCCAGGGCGGCGGCGGACACCACCTCGGCCGCCAGCGGCCGGTCCCGGTCCAGCGCGGGGAAGCGGTGTGCCAGCAGCCCCCACAGCCCGGGCCGCGGCTCCTGGCCCCCGGTGCCCGGGGCGAGGAGGTGCCCCGCCTGATTGAGGGCCACGAGCAGCGAACCGAGGATCCACCATGCCCGCGAGAGCATGTCGGAAACGGCGTTCGCGCCGTTCAGCGCCATGGGCACATGGTCCTGGTTGTGGAGGTTGGTGGGCAGCGCGGTGAGCGAGGCCGGATGGGCGAGCTGCCGGATGCGGGCCAGATGGGACGAGGCGGCGATCTGCACCCCCGCGAGCCCGCTCCCGGCCCCCGGCCGGGGTGCCAGCAGCGGCGGCAGACCCCCGTTCACCGCCGGGTCCACCACCAGCGCGAGCTGACGCTCCAGCAGGAACGCCAGCTGGTGCAGGGAGGAACCGTGGGAATCGCAGACCAGGGCCACGGGCGCGGCGTGGAAGTTGCCGCCGTGCAGCAGCCGCCCGTCCACGAACACCGGATTGTCCGAACAGCCCGCCGCCTCGTCCAGCAGCACGGCGCCCTGCGCCTCCAGTTGGTCCAGCACCGCGCCCACGATCTGCGGCGCGCAGCGCAGCGAGTACCGCTCCTGGAGCGGCCGGGCCGGGCCGCCGCCGGGGCCGTCCGGGAGCGGGCGGGCCGTGAGCCCGGCCCGGATCCAGCGTGCGGCGGTCCGCTGGCCCGGCTGGTTGCGCACCCGGGACAGCGCGTCGTCGTACGCCTCCGCCGAGGCGCCGAGCAGCGAGGCCAGCCGGGCCGTGGTCCCGGCGGCGGCCCGTGCCAGCGCGGTCAGTTCACGGTGGTTGTGCAGGGCGCTGGCGAGACAGGCGCTGCTGCCGTTGACGAAGGCGAGCGCGGACCGCGCCTCCCAGTGGACCGGGGCGAGCCCGTGCGCCGCCAGCGCCGCTCCCGCCGGCATCTGCTCCCACCCCTGTGCTCCCCGGCGCCAGGCCCGGGCCCCGGAGGCCCGGATGAACGGGGAGTCCCCCGGCACCGGGACATCGGCCCCGGCGCCCGGTTCCGTGCCCGGCGCGCCGGGGGGCCGCTCCGCCCGGTCCCCGGGGGGCGCGGCGGCGGCCAGAGCGGCGTGCGCGAGCGGCACCAGATCGCCGCTGGCGCTGAGACTGCCCTCCCGGGGCACCACCGGGGTGAATCCGGCGTTCCACTGCTGTGCCAACGCCGTCCAGATCTCGGGGGAGACGGCCGAGTGGCCCAGCAGCATGCCCCGCAGCCGGAGCCAGACCATGGTCCGGGTGACCTCGGGGGAGAGGGGTTCGCCCTGGCCGACCGCGAGATGGTGCACCAGCCCGATGCCCTGGGGTCCGGGGGCGGCGTCGGCGCGGTGGTCCACCAGCGGACCGAAACCGTGGGTCACCCCGTAGACGGACCGCTCCCGGGGCAGGTCCTCCAGCGCGGCGCGGCCCTCGGCGAGCGCCCGTGACTGGGCCGGGTCCGGCTCCAGCCGGGCGCCGAAGCCGCTCCGCTCCAGCAGGGCCCGGACCTGGTCGCCGGAGGGAGTGTCGGATACACGGGTCTCGGATACACGGGTCTCGGATACACGGGTCATGGACGGCTTCCTGAGTTCCCTTGACAACGGATGAACGGGTGGGTGAACGGGCCGGGGGGCCGCCTGGGGATGCGCGGGGTCAGGGGTGGCCCGGAGACGGAATCCGCAGGCCCAGGTCCCCCACCGCGTCGGAGAGTTCCACGGCCAGGCGGATCAGGGTCCGCTCCGCCCCGGCCCGCCCCACGATCTGCACCGCGAGCGGCGCTCCCCGCTCGTCCCGGGCGACCGGCAGGGTGATCGCCGGAAGCCCGGCGAAGCTGGCGATGGGGGTGTAGCCGATCCTCAGGTCGTACGCCTCGTCCCCCGGGGAGGGGATGGTCGAGGGCCGGGCGCGGGCCTGGACCACATCCGGTGGGGCCGCCGGGTCCAGCGGCAGCAGCCACACATCCGCACCGTCCCTGTCGAACACGGCGCCGACCCCCGCCCGGCAGGCGTCGAGGCGTTCGAGGATCCACCCGTAACGGTCGTCCCCGACACCGGCGCCCACCTCCAGGGAGGCCCGTGTCGTCGCGCTCAGTTCGGCGTCGACCCACTTCCGCCAGTGGGCGTGGCCGTCCCACGCCTGCCGCGCGCACAGTTCCCACGCGGGGCCGCGCATCCGCCACAGTTCGCCCAGCCGGGTCTCCGTCGCGCCGTGCCCGGCCGCGACCAGTGCGGTCATGGCCCGGTCGAGCGTGGCGCGCATCACCGGAGTGCAGCCGCTCGCCGGGTCCAGCACTTCGGCGACCAGCCCGATACGCAGCGGACCGGTGGCGGCCGGGGACTGCCGCCCCAGCCGGTCGAGCCCCAGCAGCGGCCAGAGCAGGGCCAGATCGGCGGCGGTACGGGCGACCCAGCCCAGGGCGTCCATCGGCGGACAGAGCGGGAAGACACCGGACAGCAGCTCCGTGTCGTGGGTCATCCGCAGGCCGACCGTGCCGCACTGGCCGGCGGGCCAGCGCACCGAGCCCAGCACATCGGTACCCAGACTGAGATCGACGATGCCGGCCGCCACCGCCACCGCCGCGCCGGTGCTCGAACCGGCCGGGTCGATGCTCGGGGCGTACGGATTGACACAGCCCGTGCCCACCCCGATGTTCAGTTCGGTGGTCACGGTCTTCGCGGTCACCTCGGCGAGCGCGGGCGGGAGCGGGGCCAGCGCGGACGCGGAGGTGCGCGGCAGGTGCCGGTGGTCCCGCAGCCCGAGCCGGGTGGAGAAGCCCGAGACGTCGATGGTGTCCTTGACCCCGATCCGGACGGGCGCGGCGCGCGGGCCCAGCGGCCGCCGCTCGACACAGGCACGGTGGCGTGCGTCCGAGGCATCGGACCAGGCCCGCTCCTGTGCTCTCCACTCCTTCGCCGGGAGCGCGCCCGACCGGCGGGCCGCCACCCGCTCGGCCAGGGGGAGCGCGAGAGCCGGACCGGGTGCGGGGTCCGGACCGTCCGCCGTCCAGCCCGCGTGCCGGGCGTAGTCGTCCACCTTCTCCGCCAGCGGGTACCCGGTAGGGCTGCCGTCCCCGGGCGGGTCGGCGGCCCTGGCCGGCCCGGTCGTGTGCGTGGCGGTGGTCCTGTCCCGGGGATCGGGCACGTTCTCCTCCTTCGTCCGGTGGTACGGGATCGGCCGGTGCGTGCTGTGCCGGGGGCCGCCCGTGAGGTCGGCGGTGCGGACCTTGCCGCTCGGTCCGCGGGGGACGACCGGGACCCGGTGGACGGCGCGGGGAGCCGGCAGCCCGTCCAGTACCCCGGACAGCACGGCCCGCACCTCGCCGGGGCTCGTCACCGCCGCCGCGTTCCCGGGGCGGTCGGCGGCCCCGGCGTAGTACAGGTCGTAGTGTTCGCCGCGCAGGGGATCGCCCACCGCCACACAGACCGGGTCGAGCGCCGGGGCCGCCGCGCGGACCCGGCGCTCGATCATGTCCAGGTCGCACCGGACACCGTCGACCTTGATCAGCCGGGAGCCGCGTCCCAGATGGTGGAAGGAGCGCTCGCCCGTCCAGCGCACCAGGTCCGGCATCTCCCACAGAACCGGGGCGGCGGCTTCGCCCCGGCGGCGGGCGAGCCGGGGACCGCCCACCCGCAGAGGTCCCTCCACCGCCTCGCTCCAGGGCGCCCGCCGCACATCGGGCAGCAGCAGATACGGCGGCCGGGCGTCGCCCCCGCCCCTGACCGCCCGGTGCCCGACCGCCCCGGTCTCCGTCGAACCGAGGATCTCCACCGCGCGCAGCCCGCTCGCCGTGTGCCGGGCCGCGACCCGGTGCGCGGCGGGTGTGGTGGGACCCGCGCTGTGCAGCGCGACGATCTCGCCGGCCCGGTCCAGCACGGCGGGCAGCCGCTCCAGAAGCTGCCAGGTGGACGGCAGACACACCAGCAGGGTCCGCCCGCCGCCCGGCAGATCGGGCGGTACCAGCGGATCGCGCCAGGCGTGCGTCACCGGGATGCCGCACAGGGCCGGCAGGACCTCCCCGTACAGCCGTCCGTACAGATGTGCCGGTGGAGCGAAGGTCACCACCCGGTCGACCGGGCCGATGACCGTCTCCCGCACCAGCCGTGCCTCGGCCGTCAGCTGGTCGTCGGTGCGCAGCCAGGTGACGGGTGCGCCGGTGGAGCCCGAGGTGGCGAAGGTGCGGATCACCGAGTCTCCAGGGCGGCGGCGTCCTCCAGCCGGTCGTGCGTGAAGGCGGTCATCCGCTCGACGGTGGAGAACCAGTGGCGGACATCGTCGGTGACGAAGTCCACCTCGATGCCGAAGCTCCCCTCGATGGCGGAGACGCACTCCATCGCGGTGAGGCTGTCGTAGCGGTCGCCCAGCGCGGTCTGGAGTTCGGCGTCGTCGGGGACGTCCTGGAAGGCGTCACCGAGGCGGGGAGCGAGCACGGCGCGGATCAGATCGCGGAGTTCGGCGCAGGTGGGGACGGTCGGGGCGGTCATGGGGATCCTCTCGGTGCGGCAAGCAGCGAAGTGCGTCAGGGGGAAGGGGGCGGGTGGTGGGAGCACGCCCGGGTACGAGGTGATGTGCCGGAGCCGGAGCCGGAGCCGGAGCCGGAGCCGGAGCCGGAGCCGGAGCCGGAGTGGCGGTGGCGGTGGCGGAGTGGCGGTGGCGGAGTGGCGGTGGCGGGTCAGACCGGCCGCGGGAGTTCCGCGCCGTCCGCCCGCCGCAGCCGGCCGCCCGCGCCGAGTACCACGTCGGTCCTCGGCGTCGGCCGGAACTCCAGATAGAAGAAGGACGTGTCGTCGTCCACCCCCAGGGCGTCCGCGACACAGTGCGCCAGTCCCGCCCGGAACCCCTCCTCCCGGTCGACTCCCACACAGCAGATCACCGAGGCGTGCCGCAGGCCCGTGCCCCGGTGCGGCAGCGCCTCCAGCGGCATTCCCCCGGAGAAGACGGTGTTCTCCGCCGTCTCCTCGAACCGGACCACGGCATGGGCGGTACGGACGCCGTGGTCGCCGAGCCAGCGGGTGATGCGCAGCGCCGCGGCCCTGCGGCGCGGCGCGGGCAGGGGCGGGCAGTTGATGGTGATCGTGGGCATGACGGCCTCTCGGGCGGGGGGTGGGGGAACGGCGGCCCGGCGCGGTCGCGGACGCGGAGCCCGGCGCGGGGCACCGCGGGTACGCCACCGATGGCCATCGGCGGGCGGCCACGGGGAGCGGGCGGCGGATCGCGGCGGGGGAAGGGGGCGGACCTGCGGTCGGCGGCGGTCAGGACAGGGCGAGCGCGGGCAGCCGGAAGTGGGGGTCGTGGACCCGGCGGTCGAGCAGTGTGCCGAGGCAGTCGGCGAGGGGACCGCCCTGTCCCGGCGGCGCGAGCGGCGTCCACGCGGTGTGCCCGCCGACCCGCACCCGTGCCAGGAACCGGCCCAGATGGTCCGTGTCGAGGGCCAGGCCCAGCCGGTCCGACGCCACCGCCGCCTCGTAGCCGGAGAGCAGATCCGGAATCCGCCGCCCCTCGTTGGCGTAGCCGCCACCGCCGACCCGGTGGGCCGCCAGCAGGGTGGCCGCCCCGGCCGCCGTCTCCCGGCCCAGCAGCCCGAGCCCGCGCAGCGCCTGAAGGCCCGCGCGCAGGGTCGGGGCGGCCCCGGGCACATTCGCGTACCCCGGCGACTCCGCCGACCGGCAGCTGTCGATGAAGGCGGCGGCGCGTTCCCCGTCCAGCACCTCGCGGGGGGAGCCTCCCAGCAGCGGTACGGTCTCCAGTGCCGCGGCGGTGGAGACCAGGTCGGAGCCGCGGCCCTCCCAGTAGCCGAATCCGCCGTCGGGGTTCTGGAGCAGGCCCAGCCAGCGGGCGATCCGCTCCCGGGCCGCCGGGTCCGAGGCGAACGCCCCGGCCGCCAGGGCCCACAGGGTGCACCGCACCTCGCTGCCCCGGCCCGGCATGTACATCACGCCACCCTCATTGGGCAGTTGGCAGCCCTCCAGCCAGCGCACCGCCGCGGACACGTCCCCGCTGGTGCTCCCGTCCACGGCCGGCGCCGTGCGGCTCCGGTCCGCCGCCGCCGACAGCACCGCCGAGGCCGTGGCCAGCGCGTCGGCCGCCGCCGCGGGCTCCCGGTAGGTGTAGCCGCCTCCGGGGCAGGCGAGTTCGTCCAGCCGGCGCGCCACGGCATCCGCGACCGGCGCCGGGATCGGCTCCCCGAGCGCCTGGAGCGAGCCGACGGCGCAGAACGAGGCCCATACGTCCTCGACGTCGTACCCCTCCCAGCGGACGAACGCACCGCCCGCGCCGCGCAGCCCCAGGATCCAGCGGACACAGCCCTGCGCGTCGCGTGGCCCTTCGCCGAGCGCGGCCAGCGTGGCGGTGGCCCGGTAGACCGCCCAGAGACAGGGAGTGTCGGCGTCCGCCGAGAAACGGAACCCGCCGCCCGGGTCCTGGCGGTCGCGCAGCCAGGAGACGAGCGCCGCCATGTCCCACGGCGCGCCGGCGTCGGCCCCGGCACGGACGGCGGCCTGCCACGCCATCACCCCGTAGAAACAGGCGCGGACATCGGGCTTCTGCTCCAGGGCGCCCCCGGGGGTCCAGGACAGCCCTCCGTCGGCGCACTGGAGCGACGACAGCCACGCCAGGAGCCGGTCCCGCGAGGGAACGTCCGTACCGCAGATGTCGACGGCGGTGCGCGCGGAGAAGTGGGTCGCCCACACGTCCGGCGTCTGCCCCGGCTGCATGCCGTACGCGTCGCCGGACCAGCAGTCGGCGAGCCAGCGGGCCGTCGTCCCCGGCTGGGGGACGGCGTGGCCGAGGTCGGCCAGGGCGCTGGTGCAGTAGAAGGTGGCCCAGGCGTCGGAGGCCATGCCCCGGCTCCAGGCGTAGCCGCCGTCCGCGTTCCGGCGCGCGGTGAGATAGCGCGCGGTGGCGTCGGCGCCGCCCGCCCCGGGAATCCGCTCCAGCCGGCGCAGGGTGCGCACGGCGGCGTAGGTGCACCAGAGATCGGGCTCGCCGGAGGCGACACCCGCGCCGTGCGGGGCGTGCGGGGTGGCAGGCGCGCCCGGTGTCCTCGGTGCGTCCGGGGCCACGGTTGCGTCGCGGGTGCCGGATGGCGTGCGGTCCGTCGGTACGGCGGTCATCAGACGGCCTCCAGCACACGGACGTTGGAGCGCTTCCAGCTCTTCTGCGAGGCGCCGCTCTTGGTGGTGGCGGGCAGGCTGTTGACGAACAGGACCTTGTCCCACTCCAGCCCCAGCCGCTCCCCGGAGGTCCGCTGCACCCGCTGCCGCACCTCGGGTTCGGCCGCACGGTCCCAGCCCACGCCGCGCTCCAGCACCAGCCGGGCGTAGTCGCCTGCTTCGTCCACCTCCATCAGATAGCCGGTCGCGTCGGTGACGCCGTAGACGACCTCCTCGACCGACCGCACCTGGAGCGGCACACCGCGCACGCTCAGCCCGTCCGACGCCCGCCCGTGGACCGTGACCACCGGAGTGCCCCGGCCGCAGGGGCAGTCCGCGTGCAACGAGACCTCGTCACCGGTGTCGAGCCGCAGCAGCGGCCGGGCATGGGCGTTGAGGGGGGTCACCACCAGACGGCCGCCTCCCGCCGTGTCCAGCGGCACCACGGTG
Organism: Streptomyces yaizuensis; assembly: GCF_034961445.1. Taxonomy (NCBI): domain Bacteria; kingdom Bacillati; phylum Actinomycetota; class Actinomycetes; order Kitasatosporales; family Streptomycetaceae; genus Streptomyces; species Streptomyces yaizuensis. Next base: position 276,285 of record NZ_BSBI01000009.1, on the reverse strand, counting down.
TCGCCGGCGCACAGCTCGAACCGGGTGGCGGCCGGCAGCAGATGCTGACTGCCCCGGTCGCAGGTGGCGGCGAGGGTCCCCGTCTCCGTGCTGCCGTAGCTCGCGTCATACGCCACCGCCCCCCACCAGTGGCCCAGCCGGTCCCGGAACGGAGCGGTGTTCACCTCGCCCAGCAGCATCAGCCTGCGCACCGACGCGCTCAGCTCGGCGAGCCGCCCGCGCTGGGCGAGCAGCCGGGTGAACTGGAGCGCCACCCCGGGCGCCAGGAAGACCGACGTGGGCCTGAAGACCCGCCACATCGCCTCCAGTCGTTCCCAGTCGCTGATTCCGGATGCAAAGGGGTACGCCCTGATATGGGACAGGTCGAGGTACTCGCAGACTCCGCACACCAGATCGGCCACCGGGACGATGTCGGACGGCAGCAGGACGGCGACCCGCTCGGAGTCGTCGCCGGTCAGCAGCGGGCGCCAGGCCTCGGCGACCGAGACCGTGTTCCAGATCATGTCCTCCGCGAGCCGCGGCGTCGGCGTCGGCGTGCCCGTGGTCCCGGTGGTCTCGTAGTACTTGGCCGCACCTCCCGGCCGGACGGTCGCGTACCGCAGCGGATCCTGTTTCAGCGCGGCGCGCGGGGTGACCGGAAGTTCCCGGAACGCCGTGGGGGACCAGGGGCCGATATCGGCATAAGCGGTGCCCCGGCGTGCCCTGTTCCAGACGGCCTCGGTCTTGGAATCATAGAACGATTCCGTCGGAATTAATCCACTATTGGCGCGCACTTCGTTCAGTGCTTTGTGGAGGATGGCAATGCGATCTTCGCTGTGCAGGATCATATCGGTCCTCGCTCGTGCGTGAATTCATCAGAAAAGAGAAAACACCCATCATCCGAGCGTTCAACGAACGGCGCCCGGTAAATAGCCTGTTGGCAGGCTTGCGGGATGCGTGAAGCGCCCCGAACGAGTCGATACTATAGGCCTAAACGAACAGCGTGCAAGTGCCACACGCAAGTCTCTGAAGGTCTTGTCAGGGCCGGGATTTGCCCTATCGTCGAGCAGAGTGCCGCCCCGCCGCGCCTGCCCTGGCGACCCGGCCGGCGGCGTCTTCGCGACGTTGTTTAAATTCGAACAGGAGCGTCCCCATGTGTGGAATCTCAGGATGGTGCGACCTCGGACAGGACCTGACGGGCAGGGCCGGGGCCGTCGCCCCCATGGTGGCCGCCATGGCCTGCCGCGGCCCGGACGCGGAAGGGATCGTCGCGCGTCGCCACGCCGTCCTGGGGCACCGGCGGCTGTCCGTCATCGACCTGGAGGGCGGCCGGCAGCCCATGTCCGGCGACAGCCCCGGCGATGTGGTCATCACCTACAGCGGCGAGGTCTACAACTTCCGCGAACTGCGTGCCGAACTCACCGCGGCGGGTGCCGTCTTCCGGACCACCTCCGACACCGAGGTCGTGCTGCGGGCCTATCTGCACTGGGGGGAGCACTGCGTCGAACGATTCAACGGCATGTTCGCCTTCGCGATCTGGGACGAACGCTCCGGACAACTGCACCTCGTCCGTGACAGGCTCGGCGTCAAACCCCTGTACTTCGCCGCACTCGGCGACGGCATCCTCTTCGGCTCCGAACCCAAGGCGATACTGGCCCATCCCGGATTCACCCCCCGGCTGGACCCGCAGGGCCTCGTGGACCTGCTCGGCCTGATCAAATCCCCCGGTGTCACCCCCTTCCACGGCATCGAGGAGGTCCCGCCCGGCACCGTCGTCACCCACGGCACCCACGGACGCACCACCCGCCGCTACTGGAGCCTCGACCGGGTGCCCCACACCGACGACGCCGCCGACACCGTCCGTACCGTCCGCGACCTCCTCACCGACACCGTCGAACGCCAGCTCATCAGCGATGTGCCGCTGTGCACCCTGCTCTCCGGCGGACTCGATTCCAGCCTGCTGACCGCCCTGGCCGCCGCGGCCCGCTCACGGGAACCCGGCGCGGACCCCATACGCTCCTTCGCCGTCGACTTCCACGGCAGCCAGGACGACTTCCAGGGCAGCGAGTTCCGCCCCGAGCGGGACACCCCGTACGCCGCCGAAGCCGCCCGCCACATAGGCACCGATCACTCGGTGATCGAGCTGTCCTCCGACGAGCTGACCGCCGACGCCGCCCGCCTCGCCGTGCTGCGAGCCCACGATCTGCCGCTGAACTTCGGCGATGTCGACACCTCGCTCCACCTCCTCTTCCGCGCCGTCCGCCGGCACTCCACCGTCGCACTCTCCGGTGAATCCGCCGACGAGGTCTTCGGCGGCTACGTCTGGTTCCACGACCCCGAAGTTGTACGGGCCCCGATGTTCCCCTGGCTCAGCCGGATGGAACTGCTCACCCCCGACCTGCTCGCCCCCGACTTCCGCGCCGCCACCCGATTCGACGAATACCGCGCCGACACCTACCGCGACGCCGTCGCCGCCGTGGCCCACCTTCCCGGCGACAGCGCCCACGAACGCCGGATGCGGGAGATCTCCCACCTCCACCTCACCCGCTGGCTCCCGGTCCTCCTCGACCGCAAGGACCGGCTGAGCATGGCCGCCGGACTGGAAGTGCGGGTCCCGTTCTGCGACCACCGCCTCGTCGAGTACGTCCACAACACCCCCTGGCACCTCAAGTCCCCCGGCGGCGAGCCCAAGGGCCTGCTCAAACAAGCCGCCGGCGGGCTGCTCCCGGCCTCGGTGCTGCGCCGCCGCAAGAGCCCGTACCCGACCACGTCCAACAAGCTGTACGAGAAGGACCTGCGGACCCGGGTACGCCAACTGCTCGCCGACTCCTCGTCCCCCGCGCTGGACGTGGTCGACGGTCCCGGGCTCGCCCGGCTGCTCGAACAGCCGGACGGCTGGTTCGACACCCAGCTGCGCCGCAACAGCCTGGAGACGGCGCTCTCCCTCGACCTGTGGATGCGCGAGCACCACCTCACCGCCGGCTGACGGCCGCACGCGCTCCGCGTGCGGTGGTGCCCCGGCGGGATCCGGCTGCCCGCCGGGGGATGGCGCAGGTATTCGGTGGCGGGTCCTGGCCTTGCGCGTTCTGTCATGGACCTGCTCTTCTGGTGGGGAACGCGGTAACGGTCGGGATGCGACGTGACTCCTGGGGGAGGAGCGGGCCGCTCGGAGGTCCGGGCGACCGGCCTTTCGGCCCGGCGGCGACGAGTGCGCCCGCGCCGTTCCCGGGTTCGGCGGAGGCGGCGGCCCCGCCGGGCGACCGGCGGTTCACCCGTGGTCACCGCTGCGCTCCTCCACTCAGGGAAAGGGGCCGGTTGTGCCACACGTCGAATTCCACGTTCCCTTTGAAAAGCGCGACAATCCGGACCTCCCGGCGGTCCGGGCGCACAATCTCGCCTGGCTGGAGCACTTCGGCCTGGTGGTCGGCGAGCAGGCCCAACGGCAGTACCTCAAGGCAGGCGTCGCCGACTTCTGCTCGATGGCCCATCCCGGGGCCCGGGGCGAGGACCTGGACGCGGTCGTGGACGCCTGGTCGTGGACGGTGTTCCCCGACGACCTCTTCGACGGCCCCGCCGGCCGCGACCCCGGCACGGTCACCCGCGTGTGCCGGCGCTTCGCGGCGATCGTCGACGACTGGCCGCGCACCCGGCCCGACCCCGGCAACCCGATGGAGACCGCGCTGCACGACATGTGGGGCCGGCTCACGGCCGGCATGCCGGCCTCATGGGTACGCCATCGCGGCCGCCTGTGGACCGCCTTCATCATGTCCCAGGCCGACGAGGCCGGTAACCGGGACCGCGGCCACCCGCCCGCCCTCGACGACTACCTGCCGATGCGACGGGTGACGATCGCGGTCCGGCCGACCCTGCTCGTCGAACGCGTCGGTCGCTTCCAGGTGCCGGGCGCGATCACCACCCATCCGCTCTGGCGACGGCTCCACGACCGGTGGATCGATGTGGTCAGCCATGTCAACGACGTCTACTCCCTGGAGAAGGACGAGAGCTTCGGCGAGGTCAGCAATATCGTCCTCGTCCTGGAACACCACCAGCGCCTCACCCGCGACCGCGCGATCCGCACCGTCCAGGACCTCGTCCAGGCCAAGACCACCGAACTCCAGCGGCTCCAGGACACCCTCCGCGACCCCCGCGGCCACCCGGCCGGACTCACCCCCGCCGACCGGGACGGCATCGACCGCTACCTCACCGGTATCGGCGACTACACCGCCGCGAACTACCACTACTCCCGCCATGTGCCGCGCTACACGCCCCACGGCGGCACCACCTCCCAGCGACTGTCCTACGTCCAGCACCTGCGGGCCCATCTGTGACCCGTCGTCAGGGAGGTCTCCCGTGCCGCCCACCACGACCGGCCGCCCCGTGCCGGGAGCGCTGCCCCTGTTCGGACACGTCCTGCGGCTGGCCCGGAACCCCACGGCGTTCCTGGCCTCCCTGCCCGGCCACGGCGATCTGGCCGAGCTGCGGCTCGGGCCGGTCCGCGCCTACGTCGTGTGCGACCCCGGCCTCGCGCACCGTGCCCTGTTCGACGTCAGGACCTTCGACAAGGGCGGTCCGTTCTACGGCGCGGCCCGGCAGGAGGCCGGCAACGCCATCATCACCTGCCGGAACGCGGAGCACGCCGAACACCGGGAGCTGGTGTGGCCCGCCTTCCACCGGTCCCGGATGCCGGGCTACGCCACCGTCATGGCCCAGCACATCCGCACCGCCTGCGGCTCGTGGCACGACGGCCAGGTCATCGACCTGATCCCGCAGACCGGCGCGCTGGCCGCAGCCGTCACCGCCAAGGTCATGTTCGCCCACCGGAGCGACGACATGATCACCGAGGTCATCGGCTGCTTCGACACCCTGCTCAGCGGCCTCTTCCGCCGGATGACCCTGCCCGCCCCCCTCCTCCACCGGCTGCCCACCCCCGGCAACCGCCGCCACGAGCGCGCCCGGCACCGGCTCCACCGGATCATCGACGGCCTCGTCGACGCCCACCCCGGTACGGACCAGGGCGACCTGCTGTCCACCCTGCTCGACGCCCGTACCGGCCGCGGCCGTGCCCTCACGCCGGACCAGCTCCGCGACCAGGTCCTCAACGTCTTCATCGCCGGCACCGACACCACCGCCTCCACCCTGGCCTGGGCCCTCCACCTCGTCGCCGCACACCCCCACGTCCAGCAGCAGCTCCAGACCGAGGTCGACACCGTCCTGAGCGGCCGGCCGGCCGGGTACGACGACATCCCCCGGCTGCCCGTCACCGGCCGCATCCTGACCGAGACCCTCCGCCTCTACCCCTCGGCCTGGCTCCTCACCCGCACCGCCACCCGGGACACCGACCTCGCCGGACACCACCTCCCGGCCGGGTCCACCCTCATCCTGAGCCCCTACGTCATCCACCACCGCGCCGACCTCTATCCGGACCCCGAACGCTTCGACCCGGACCGATGGCTCACCCCGGCCCGGCAGCGCACGGCCCGGGGTGAATACATCCCCTTCGGCGTCGGCCCGCGCCAGTGCATCGGCAGACTCTTCGGCACCACCGCGGCCACCCTGGCGCTCGCCACCATCGCCGCACGCTGGCACCTGCGACCCGCCACCGCCACCCCGGTCCGGCCCCTTCCCCGAGCGACCATGAGCGCCCGGACCATGCCGGTCCGGCTCCAGCGGCGCACCGCACCCCACGACCCGTCCCGCCCGTCGTGACCCCCTTGCCCAGGCTCGACAAAAGGCAGCCATCATGTCCGATGCCCGGAAGTTCCGCCTGAAGCACACGTCCGCCCCGGCACCCGCCGACACCCTGCGACCACCCGCCCTGCCCGATCCCGACGGATGGTTCTGCCTGGCGTTCTCCCACGAACTCACACCCCGCCGCGTCCTGACCCGGCCCCTGCTCGGCGAGGAAGTCGTCCTCTACCGGACCGCCGGCGGCCGGCTCCGCGCCGTCCAGCCGCACTGCCCGCACCTGGGCGCCCACCTCGGCGCCGGCGGGAAGGTCTCCGGCGAGAACATCGTCTGCCCCTTCCACAGATTCGCCTTCGACCCGAGCGGCCGCTGCGTACGCACCGGATACGGCAGGAAACCCCCCAGAGCGGACCTGGTCCACCACCCCGTCACCGAGGCCAACGGCTCCGTGTACGTATGGCGGCACGCCCTGGGCGCGGACCCCGACTGGGAGGTGCCGAACCTGTACACCCCCCGCTCCGTCGCCCCGAGCCACCACACCTTCGAGGTGGCGGGCCATCCTCAGGATCTCGCGGAGAACGCCTTCGATTTCGGGCACCTGACCCAACTGCACGGGCTCATGGACTTCACGATCGAGGGCCGGCCCGTACCCGGGGAGAAGACCGCTGTCCTCAAGGGCAGCGCCCGCCGGCCCCTGCTCCTGGGGGCAGGAGTGCGGCTGAGCTTCAACCTCATGGTGATCGGGCTGGCCACCTTCATGATCGAGATGACGTTCCCCAAGGTGCGCACATCGATGCACCTCGTCGTGCACTTCACACCCGTCCGGCCCGGTCGCGCACACGTCCGGGTCGGAACGGCGGTGGACCTGGACGGCCTTCCGTTCCTCGGCGGCCCGGGCGTTCCCGTGGCCCGGCTGATGTCCCGGCTCCTGACCGGGGTGGCGCAGACATGGTCATGCCGCGATGTCTCCAAGGACTTCGCCATCTGGAACCACCAGCTGCACACCGAACACCCCCGACTCGCCCCCGGCGACGGCCCCATCGGCCTCTACCGCCGCTGGGCCCAGCAGTTCTACACGGAGCCCGCGGCCGCGGAAGCCCACGTCGAGCCGCCGGGTGACACGGCGACCGGCTCGGCCCGCTGACCGTGGTGTCCGCCGTGTCGACGGCCCGCAGGGTGCCGGTGGTGCAGGAGGCGACGTACGCATGCCGTCCGGCACCGCCGGTCCCCCTCCACCAGGGGCACGGCGCGTGGGGACGTCGCTCAGAGGTGCGGGGTGATGAGCTGAGCCACGTTGTTCTTGTTGGCGGGTCCGATATGGGTGGCGACGATCTTGCCGCCCTTGAAGACGTACAAGGTGGGGACGGCGGTGACCTTGTACTTGGGGGGCGTGTTGGGGCTGTTGTCGATGTCGAGGCGGGCGACGGTCAGGCGGTTGGCGTACTCCCTGGCGACGTCCACCAGGACCGGGTCCAGGGCCTTGCACGGGCCGCTCCACTCGGCCCGGAAGACCGCGAGGACCGGCCCGGTGGCCTTCACCACCTTCGCTTCGAAGTCCGCATCGGTGACATCGACGACTGTGCTGCCCATGGGACTCACTCCTTCACGAAGGGACGGGCCGCGGCACAAGCGCCGCGGCCCGGGAACTGACGGTCAGGGCGTGGCGAGGCCGAACCAGTACCCGAAGGTCACCAGCAGGCCGTTGAGGGTGTTGAGCGGGTCCAGGGTGCCGGTGTCGACGGTGAGTTCGCCGTCGGTCGCGAGCTGGTCGGGGGTGGTCTGTGCGATGGCGAGAGCGTTGAGGCCGGCGCGGGTGATCGTGTAGGTGGCGTCGGCCCGCGCCGGGACGACGGGGCCGGGGCTGTAGACGAGGACGCCGTTGCGGAGCCGGACCGTGCAGTGGGTGGGATCGTCGGCGAGACCGTCGGTGATCTTGAAACCGAGGGTGAGGGGGTGGCCGGCGGCGGCGGGGCCGTCGAGGCGGATGCCGAGGTAGTCGAAGAGCATCTCCAGCGGCATCGCCTCCAGCACGGGCTGGGTGATGATCTGCGGCGAGGGCGTGCCGGGCGGGAGGCCGTCGACGGGTCGGGTGCGCAGTTCATGGGCGGCGGCGAGGTAGAAGTTCCGCCAGGGCCCGCTCTCCGCCTGGTAGCCGAGCTGTTCGAGGACGTCGGCCTCCAGCGCGCGGGCCTCCTGGTGCGCCGGGTCGGCGAAGACGGCGTGGGAGAGGAGTTCGGCGGCCCACCGGTAGTCGTCCGCGCTCTTGGCGTTCTCGAACGACTGCCGGGCCAGCTCCACCACCTTGGCCACGCCGCCCAGCGCGTCGACGTAGCGGGGGCCGGACTCCTCGGGCGGCAGCGGGTGCAGATGGGCCGCGTTGCCGTCGTACCAGCCGAGATAGCGCTGGTAGACGGCCTTCAGGTCGTGGTTGACCGTGCCGTAGTAGCCGCGGTTGAACCACTGTCCCGCCAGGGATTCCGGAACACTGCCGTCGAGGTCCTCGGCGATCTCGGTCATGGTCCGGCCCTGGTTCGCCAGCCGGAGCGCCTGGTCGTGGAGGAAGCGGTAGAGGTCCGCCTGGCTGGTCAGGAAGGACACGATCGCGTCGGGCGACTCCTCGGTGTTCCACCGGGGCCAGAAGTGCGAGGCGAACAGGGTCTTCGACCGGTTTCCGTACCACTCCACCGACTGGTTCAGGTACTGCGACCACTCCTTCGCGTCCCGGACCTGGGCGCCGCGCAGGCTGTAGAGGTTGTGCAGGGTCGGTGTGGCGTTCTCCGCCATGCACAGCGCATCGACATCGGGCAGGTAGAAGTTCAGCTCCGCCGGGGCCTCCGTACCGGGGGTGAGCTGGAACTCCAGGTTCACCGGCCCGAAGGCGACGACATGACGGGGCCGCGCCACCTCGGGGGTCACGGTGTAGGTCGGCGGCAGCAGACCCGGGGACCCCGAGGACATGGTCTTGCCCAGACCGGCGTCCACCTGCCCCTTCTCGGACCGCTCCAGGAGCGAGCCGTACATGAACTGCGCCCGGCGGAGCATCGCGTTGCCCGCGTAGACGTTCTCGCTGACCGAGTGCTCCAGGAACCCCTCCGGGGCGATGATGTCCACCCCGTCGGGCAGTCGGCCGTCCCTGAACAGGCCCAGCACGCCGCCGTAGTGGTCGAGGTGGGAGTGGGTGAAGATCACCGCACGGATCGTGCGGCGCAGGCCCCGGTGCTCCCGGTAGAGCTTCCAGGCGGCGGCCGCGCACTCCTCGCTGATCAGCGGGTCGACCACCACGACCTCCTGGGACGCCCCGGTGGGGTCCTCCAGGAAGGAGATGTTCGACAGGTCCATCCCGCGCACCTGGTACACGGCGTCCGGGACGACCTCATAGAGGCCGGCGTTCATGTTCAGCAGGGCGTTGCGCCACAGACTCGGGTTGACGGTGTCCGGAGCCGGCCCGGTCAGGAAGGTGTACGGGGCCAGATCCCAGGCCGGCGCCTTGCCGCCCTCCCGGGGCACCGCGAAGTCCGCGGGCAGCGCCGCGATCAGTCCCCGGGTCGCGAGCCCCACCTCCGGATCCTGACCGTCCGGCGGCACGATCACCGCCGCGTTCAGATCCCTCGTCAACGGTGTCGCGGGCTGGGGCGCATCGGACGGCAGACCAGTCAACGGACTCTCCTTTTACAGGCGGGCACACCCGGAGCGAAAACCCGGCAAAAGCGATGAATGCCCGGGATCCTCCGGGAAGAATCGAACGAAATTACGGAATGTAGTCGCTCGGCCACGGAAGCATTCCATCCCTCGATCGCTCCGGAAAGGCACCGAACCAGCCATACCGGAGTGACGGGCCGGTTCGTGAAGGGCCGGTCGCCCCGCTTCGGCAACGGCGGCCGATCCACACCCTTCCTCACCTTTCCTCGCCGTTCGCTGGTGTGTCGGTTGATTTCGTTCCGTGCGCTGGAGGACCCTTCGTCAGGCAGCGTCGGCGGTGGAAGGTGGCCTCGGTGGACCGGAGCAGGTGCCGTCCCGGCCGTTCCCGCCGCGTACCGCTGACGGTGGCGCTGGTCGTGTGCGCCCTCCTGGGCCCGGCCTGCGCAGCCGCGCCCGATGCGGCGCCCGGACGAGGGGCGGCGGCCCGGTCCTCCCCCGCGGCCGTCCACGCGCAGGACCCGCGGCAGTGCCGTCGCACCCTGGTGGGGGTGGCGCACCCCGACGACGACCTGTTCTTCCTGAATCCGGAGATCAGACGGACCGTACGTGCCGGATGCGCCGTCGACACGGTGTATCTGACCGCGGGTGACGGCGGGAAGAAGGGCCGTGTCAGGGCGCTGGAGTACGTGGACCGCAGGGAGTACGGGGTACGCGCGGCCTACGCGGAGATGGCGGAGGCCGCCAACCGCTGGGAGCGGGCGGACGTCCAGGCGGACGGCGTCCGGGTCAAGTCCTACCGGCTCGCGGACCATGCCCGGGACACCGATGTGCGGCTGACCTTTCTGGACCTCCACGACGGGCTTCCGCACGGCGGGCAGCCGAACAGCCTGCTGAGGCTGTTCGACGGGAGCAGACAGAGCATCGAGCCGTTCGAGAGCACCGCCGGCTATACGGAGGACCGGCTGCTCGCGGTGGTGTCCGCGCTGGTCCGGCTGAGCGGGGCCGTACGCATCCTGACGATGGACCACGACAACGCGTCGTTCGCCTTCGGGCTCGGTGGCCGTGTCGACCACAGCGACCACGGGATCGGCGCCCGGTACTTCCGCAGGGTGGGCTACGCCCTCGGGATCCCCGTGTCGTCCTACCTCGGCTACACCATGACTCCGCTCCAGGCGAATCTCACCCCTGGCGAGTCGGCCGAGAAGGACGAGGTGGCCCGCTGGTACCTGGCCAACCGGAAGTGCCGGGCCACCGGGACATGTGCGAACGTCTCCCCTTACAAGGGCCCGCTCCAGAAGGACTGGAGCCTGTGGATCCACCGGCAGTACCAGCAGGTCCACCGGGCTCCGCGGGCAGGGGAGATCCTCGGGGACATCGGCCGGACCACGTTCTTCACCGGCAGGGACCCCGCGCAGTGCCTCCACGCCACCACCGGTCCCTCGCACACCGGTCCTTCACACACCGGCACGGCCTCCATCAGCGCCTGTGACGGATCCACCGGGCAGAAGTGGGACAGGGAACACGACGGCACGATCAGACCGCGGGCCGACCGCGGCTCCTGCCTGACCGCGCTCGCGGCGGCCGTCCGGCTGGAGCCGTGCGCGCACGGCAGCCCGGGGCAGCGGTGGACCGCTGAGCCATGGCGGAACTCCACCTGGAAGCGCACCGCCTGGCGGATCTCCGGGAGCGACGGCCGCTGCCTGTACCAGGACGACCGCCGGCTCCCCGCCCGCTGGAACGACCGTGACCGGCAGAGCCCCGTCCTGACGCTCGCCGACTGCGGTACGCGGCCCCTGCCCGAGGTCTACTGGCGCTGGGGCGGCTGACGGCCCGGACCCGCCCCGCGTACGGGGTGGTGCCCCGGCGGGCTCTGGCTGCCCGCCGGGGCCGGGACGGGCGGTCAGACGCAGGTGACCAGGACGATGGAGACCACGCTGCACGTGGCGGAGGCGCTGTCGTTGGCCGGATTCGGGTCGGCCGGCGAGGAGGCGGTCCGGGTGCCGGTGACCTTCACACCGCCCAGGGACAGCAGGTGCACGGGTACGCGGAACGTCTTGCTCGCACTGGCTCCGTTCGCGAGGGGGCCGTAGGAGCACGTGACGGTTCCGGGCGCGGTGGTGCATCCGGACGACAGGTTGGTGGCGGTGGTGCCGGGCGGCAGGGCGGCGGTGACGGTGGCCGTGGTGACCGCGCTCGGGCCCAGGTCACGGGCGGTCAGGGTGAAGGTGAGGTAGGGGACCAGGAGCCCCAGGTTCGGCCGGGCGGTGACATCGACGTCGATGTCCGCGGCGGGCCCGCCGGCCGGGGTGGCGAAGGCCACGGCGTACGGTCCGCTGCCGACGGGGACGGTGGCGGTCACGGCGCTGGTCGCCGTGTCGATCACCGACGCGGTGCCGCTGTTGCTGTTGGTGACGTAGACCTCGCCGCCGTCGGGGGTCACCGCGACGCCGATCGGGGTGGAGCCGACGCCGATGGTGGCGACGGTCGTGTTAGTGGCGGTGTCGATCACGGACGTGCTGTTGCCGCCGATGCTGGTCACGTAGACGCGGGAGCCGCCCGGGGAGGCCGCGGCGCCGAAGGGCGTGTTCCCGACGGGGACGGTCGCGGTGACGGTGTGGGTGGCCGTGTCGACCACGGTGGCCGCGTCCGCGTTCTGCGAGCTGATGTAGAGGCGGGCGCCGTCGGGGGTCACCGCGATGCCGTTGGGCCGGGAGACGGGGATCTCGGCGGTCACCGCGTTCGTGGCCGTGTCGATCACCGACACCGAGGCGTTGCCGCTGACGTAGACGCGGGCCCCGCCCGGGGCGGCCGTGGCGCTGTTCGGCTGCGCGCCGACGGGGACGGTCGCGGTGACGGTGTTCGTCGCGGTGTCGATCACCGACACCGAGTGGGACTGGTGGTTGGTGACGTAGACACGGTCCCCGCCGGGGGTCACCGCCACTCCGAATGGGCCGTTGCCGACGGGGACGGTCGCGGTGACCGCGTTCGTGGCGGTGTCGATCACCGACACCGAACCGGAGCCGCGGTTGGTGACGTAGGCCCTGGCGCCGTCGGGGGCCACCGCCACCCCGGACGGCCCGTCGCCGACGGGGACGGTCGCGGTCACCGTGTCGGTGGCCGTGTCCACGACCGACACGTTGTCCGACTCGCTGTTGGCGATGTACGCCACCGGGGCGGCCGCGCCTGCCGGGGCGGCGGTCGCGGCCGGGGCGGCCACCGCGGCGATCCCGGACCAGACCAGCGCGCCAGTGGCCAGTAACGCGGTCAACCGCCGACGCGGCCCGACCTGCGGCACGGGCGGGCGTATGGCGGAGAGTGAAGACATGATGGTGGTGTTCCCCTTCCCTGGTCCGCGCCGCGACGGCGGGGACCGGCCGGCCCCTCGGGAAACCGTGGCGGGGCGGCCACACGGTCACGGACCGGCCGGAAGCGGCGGATCACCAGCTCGGGCCGCACGGCCCCGGCCTGATCAGCGCCCCAGGACGGGTCCGCAACGGTCTGAACATGCCCAACAGCCCATGCGGCGCGAGGCCCCGCATCAGCGCGCTCAGCATGGCACCGGCACGCCGCGCGCCGGGTCGGAATCGTCAACATCACCACCCACACGCGGGGCGCCCCGTATGATCCCCCGCCGCCTCGCCGCGATGTTCGCGGCGTCCGTCCGGACGCGCCCCTTCCGCACGGGGGAGGGAGCGCGGTGGCACGCATGGCCCGCCGCCGGGGCGCCGCTCAGCCCAGGCCGGGAATCGTGGAGACGACCAGGTCGATCAGTTTGATACCGACGAACGGCAGGACGAGACCGCCGAGTCCGTAGATGGTCAGATTCCGCAGCAGCAGGTCATGGGCCGACGCGGGGGTGTAGCGCACGCCGCGCAGGGCGAGCGGGATCAGCGCGACGATGATCAGGGCGTTGAAGATGATCGCCGAGGTGATGGCGGACGTCGGGCTGTGCAACCCCATGATGTTGAGCGCTTCCAGGCCCGGGTGGACGCCGGTGAACATGGCGGGGATGATCGCGAAGTACTTGGCGACATCGTTCGTGATCGAGAAGGTCGTCAGGGCGCCCCGGGTGATGAGGAGTTGTTTGCCGATCTCCACGATCTCGATGAGCTTGGTGGGGTCGGAGTCGAGGTCGACCATGTTCCCGGCCTCCTTGGCGGCCGAGGTGCCGGTGTTCATGGCCACGCCGACATCGGCCTGGGCCAGCGCGGGCGCGTCGTTGGTCCCGTCGCCGGTCATCGCCACGAGCCTGCCGCCCTCCTGCTCCCTGTGGATGAGGGCGAGCTTGTCCTCGGGGGTGGCCTCGGCGAGGAAGTCGTCCACGCCCGCCTCCTCGGCGATGGCACGGGCGGTCAGCGGATTGTCGCCCGTGATCATGACGGTGCGGATGCCCATGCGGCGCAGTTCCGCGAACCGTTCCCGGATGCCGTCCTTCACCACGTCCTTCAGATGGACGGCCCCCAGGACGCGCGGCCCGTCCCGGTCGTCCACGGCGACCAGCAGGGGCGTGCCGCCGGACGCGGCGATCGAGTCCGCGAACCACCGCGCCTCGGCGGGGACGGCACCGCCCCGCATCCGCACCCAGTCGCTCACCTCCGCCGCCGCGCCCTTGCGGATGTGGTGGGTGACATGGCCACCGCGCCACAGATCCACTCCGCTCATCCTGGTCTGCGCGCTGAACCGCACGAACCGGACCTCGTTCAGCTCCCCCTCGACGGGCTCCCGCAGCCCGTGCCGGTGCCGCGCGAGGGCGAGCACCGACCGGCCCTCGGGGGTCTCGTCGGCCAGCGACGCGAGCTGGGCGGCCCTGGCCAGGGCCCGCTCGTCCACACCCGGCAGCGCGACAAAGCCGGTTGCCTCCCGGTTGCCGAGGGTGATGGTGCCGGTCTTGTCCAGCAGCAGCGTGTTGATGTCACCGGCCGCCTCCACGGCCCGGCCCGACATGGCGAGGACATGGCGCTGCACGAGCCGGTCCATGCCCGCGATGCCGATCGCCGAGAGCAGCGCCCCGATGGTCGTCGGGATCAGCGTGACCAGCAGGGCGACGAGGACCGTCATGGACTGGTCGGCACCCGCGTAGGCGGCCATCGGATAAAGGGTGACGACCACGAGGACGAAGACCCACGTCAGGGCGGCGAGCAGGATGTTGAGCGCCAGCTCGTTCGGGGTCTTCCGCCGGGACGCGCCCTCGACCAAGGCGATCATCCGGTCCATGAAGGAGTGCCCGGGGCGCGAGGTGACGCGCACGACGATGCGGTCGGAGAGCACGGTGGTGCCGCCGGTGACGCCGGACCGGTCGCCGCCCGACTCCCGGATGACGGGCGCGGATTCCCCCGTGACGGCCGACTCGTCGACCGCCGCGATGCCGTCCACGACCTCGCCGTCCGCCGGGATCAGCCCACCGGCCTCCACGACGACGAAGTCGAAGGGCTGGAGGTCGGTGGCGGCCACGGTCTCCTTCGCCGCCGTGGGCAGATGGGTGCCGATCCGCCAGTTGTCGCGCAGCCGCACGGCGACCGTGTCCGTCCGCGCCCGGCGCAGGGACTTCGCCTGGGCCTTCCCCCGGCCTTCCGCCACGGCCTCCGCGAGATTGGCGAAGATCACCGTCAGCCAGAGCCAGACACTGATCACCCAGGCGAAGACGGAGGGGTGGACCAGCGCGGACAGGGTGGTGAGCACCGACCCGGCGGCGACGACGAACAGCACCGGATTCCGCGCCAGGACCCGCGGATGCAGCTTGTGCAGGGCGTCGGGGAACGACGTCAGCAGCTGTACGGGGTCGAAGAGCCCGCTCGCCCCTCTGCGCCGGCCGTGCCGCCGGCCGCCACCTCCACCGCCACCTCCGCCCCCGGGCGCAGGGACCCAGGAACCCCGGGAAGCCGTCGGAGCCTGCTGGCGAGTGGCTGGAGACATGGCGAAGACCTTCTGATGGAAGACCGGCCCGCCCGTGGCCGGCGGACCGGGACGGAGGGCGTGAGGGAGGAGGTGACGGAGGGCGTGAGGGAGGGCGTGAGGAAGCCGTTCCGGCCGTACCGGCCCGCAGCGGCGGTTGCCGGCCCGGACCCACGCGGAACGCGACGGCCAGGAGCCGCCCCCTGCCCGACCGGACGGGAGCGCGGGCCGCCGTCATGCCACGGATGTGCGCGCCCCGGAGCGGCCGAAGGGGAATCTAGGCCCGGTGGTGCGGCCGGACCGGACACCGGCCCCGGAATTGACGGCCCCCTGACAGCGGGCGGGACCGAGGCGTCAAACACCTGTCAAGACGGGGGTGGTGTGCGTCAGGGAGCCGTCAAACCCGTCATGCCCGTCATGCCCGGCGCATCGCGGCACCGGCGCCGGGGAGTGCCTTCGACCGAGCGCATTCGACCGAGCGCCTTCGACGGAGCGTCGTCCGCCCGGAACCGCCGCGTACGGGAGCCGTCAAGGACCCGCCGACCTGCGTATGGGGAACGTCAAGGACGCGCGGGCGCACAGGGGCAGGAGATTTCCTCAAGGGGCCTCCCCTCCCCGTCCGCGGCGGCCCGCGCCGGGCCCACAGCACCAGCCGCTCCACCGCGGGGACGCGGACCACAGGGACGCTCGACCACAGGGATCGGAACATGAAACGCGGCAGGCTTCGGATCTACCTCGGTGCGGCCCCCGGCGTCGGAAAGACGTACGCGATGCTCGCCGAGGCACACCGGCGCGTCGAACGCGGCACCGACTGCGCGGTCGCCTTCGTGGAACACCACGAACGCCCCCGCACCCAAGTGATGCTGCACGGCCTGGAGCAGATCCCGCGCCGCGCGATCGAGTACCGGGGCACGACGTTCACCGAGATGGACGTGGACGCCGTGCTGCTGCGCAGGCCCGCCGTGGCCCTCGTCGACGAACTCGCCCACACCAACATCCCGGGCTGCCGGAACGCCAAACGCTGGCAGGACATCGAGGAACTCCTCGACGCCGGCATCGACGTCGTCTCCAACGTGAACATCCAGCACCTGGAGTCCCTCGGCGATGTCGTCGCCACCATCACCGGCGTCCGCCAGCGGGAGACCGTCCCCGACGAGGTGGTCCGCCGGGCCGACCAGATCGAACTGGTCGACATGGCCCCGCAGGCGCTGCGCCGCCGCATGGCCCACGGCAACATCTACCGGCCCGACAAGGTCGACGCCGCCCTGTCCCACTACTTCCGTCCCGGCAATCTGACCGCACTGCGCGAACTGGCGCTGCTCTGGGTGGCGGACCACGTGGATGAGCATCTGCGGGAGTACCGGGCCGAACACGACATCCGCACCACCTGGCAGGCCCGCGAACGCATCGTCGTCGGCCTCACCGGCGGCCCCGAGGGCCGCGCGCTCATCCGGCGCGCCACCCGGCTGGCCGAGAAGGGCGCCGGCGGCGAGGTACTCGCCGTCTGCATCACCCGCAGCGACGGCCTCACCTCCGCCTCGCCCCAGGAACTGGCCGTCCAGCGGGCCCTCGTCGAGGATCTGGGCGGCACGTTCCACCATGTCGTCGGGGACGACATCCCCTCCGCCCTGCTCGACTTCGCCCGCGGGGTGAACGCCACCCAGATAGTGCTGGGGGTCAGCCGCCGAAGAACCTGGCAGTACGTCTTCGGCCCCGGGGTCAGCGCCACCGTCGCCCGCGAGTCGGGACCCGACCTCGACGTCCACATCGTCACCCACGACGAAGTCGCCAAGGGCCGCGGCCTGCCCGTGGCCCGCGGCGCCCGCCTCGGCCGGTCCCGGATCGCGGGGGGCTGGCTCGTCGGTGTCGTGGGCCCCGCGCTCCTCACCGTCCTGCTCGACACCGTGCTCCCGGACCTCGGGCTCGCCAACGATGTACTGCTGTTCCTGGCCCTGACGGTGGCCGCCGCGCTGATCGGCGGGCTCACCCCGGCCCTCGCGTCGGCCGCCTTCGGATCGCTGCTGCTCAACTACTACTTCACCCCGCCCCTGCACCGGCTGAGCATCGCCGACCCCGACAACATCGTCGCCCTCGTCATCTTCGTCACCGTGGCGGTCTCCGTGGCGTCCGTGGTCGATCTCGCCGCCCGCCGCACCCACCAGGCGGCGAGGCTGCGCGCCGAGTCCGAGACCCTCTCCTTCCTCGCCGGCGGCGTCCTGCGCGGGGAGACGAGCCTCGACGCCCTGCTGGAACGGGTCAGAGAGACCTTCGGCATGGAATCCGTGGCCCTGCTGGAACGCGCGGGCGATGTCGGCCCCTGGACCTGCGTCAGCAGCGCCGGAGAGCCCCGCCCGCCCGGCAGTCCGCCGCTCCGGCCCGAGGACGCGGATGTGGACATGCCCATCAGCGACCATCTGGCGCTCGCCCTCTCGGGCCGGGTCCTGCCCGCCGAGGACCGCCGGGTCCTCTCCGCCTTCGCCACCCAGGCCGCCGGTGTGCTCGACCGCCGACGCCTGATCGGCGAGGCCGAACACGCCCGCGAACTCGGCGAGAGCAACCGCACCCGGACCGCCCTGCTCGCCGCCGTCAGCCACGAACTGCGCACACCGCTGGCGGGCATCAAGGCGTCGGTGACCTCCCTGCGCTCCGACGACGTCGCATGGTCCGCCGAGGACCGGACCGAACTCCTGGCCGGCATCGAGGCCGGAGCCGACCGCCTCGACGGCCTGGTGGGCAATCTCCTGGACATGTCCCGGCTCCAGACCGGCGCGGTCGCCCCGCTCATCCGCGAGATCGACCTGGACGAAGTCGTCCCGATGGCGCTCGGCGGCGTACCGGAGGGCAGCGTGGCCCTCGACATCCCCGAGGACCTGCCCATGGTCCGCGTCGATCCGGGCCTGCTGGAGCGCGCCGTCGCCAACATCGTGGAGAACGCCGTCACCCACAACCCCGGCCACGAGCCCGTCCTCGTGTCGGCCAGTGCGCTCGCCGACCGCGTCGAAGTACGCGTCGTGGACCGGGGCCCCGGGCTCCCCGACGAGGCGAAGGAACGCATCTTCGCGCCCTCCCGGCGCCACGGGGACGGCCCGAGCGGCGCCGGGGCCGGCCTCGGCCTCGCCGTGGCCCGGGGACTGACCGAGGCGATGGGAGCGACCCTGAACGCCGAGGACACCCCCGGCGGAGGCCTCACCCTGGTGCTCTCCCTCCTGCCGGCCACGGCCGGCCCCACCGCCACCCCCGACCTGCCCACCACGACGACGACCTGATCCGACCGGACCACCGTACGGTCAGGACCGGCCCCGGCCGCGTCCGGTCTCCACTGTCCTCGCGCCCGGACAGCGCGAAGCCCCGGCCCGCCCCCGCGTGCGGTGCGGGGACGGGCCGGGGCGGTCCGGATGGGACGGTCCGGGTGGGCGGTCCGTCAGACGCGGTCGGCCGCGATCAGGAGGTACTGGAAGGAGCCGTCCTTGTACGAGTTGATGAACGCGTCCTCGATCCCCGTGACCAGTGAGGACGTGGCCCGCAGCTCCCAGTACGGCAGGGTCGCCGCCGTCAGGTCGACCACGGTCTGGGGCACGAGACGGTTGTCGGCCAGGGCGCGCATGTACTCGCGGCGGGAGTGGATGTTGCACTCGAAGTGCGCGTTGATCTGCGAGACCCACTTCGACGGCTGCCCGTAGACCGGGTTCCAGCAGCCGGTGATGGTGACGTACCGGCCGCCGGCCGCGAGGACGCGGGCGTGTTCGGCGAAGAGGTCGTGCAGGTCGACGTACATGCTCGACTCGTTGTTCCAGGAGGCCGCGGCCCGCCCGGACGCGAAGGGCATGGCGAGCATGTTGCAGACCTGGGCCCGGACCGACTTCTCGATGCCGAGTTCGAGAGCACGGTGGTTGGCGAAGTCGGCCTGCTTGGCCGACAGGGTCACCCCCTCGACGTCGCAGCCGAAGCGCTGGTGGGCCATGACCATGGAGCCGCCGCGGCCGCAGCCGGCGTCGACCAGCAGGTCGGTTGGCTGGACGGGGCCGAGATGGTCCAGGAGCACCCCGGTCTGCGCCGACTCCAGCCGGTGCAATTCGGCGATCAGCCGCTGGTCGTAACCGGAGTCGGCCGGGTCGCCCAGGGCGGCGTGGTCGACGTCGCCGATGCCGTAGTGGTGGTGGTAGAGGCCGTCGACATCGCCGAGGCGCAGGTTGACCGGCCTGGCCTCGCCGTCCCAGTAGCGGGCGATGTCACCCTGGTAGGGCGTCGCCGAAGAGGGGACGGTGATGGTGTCGCGAACGGTGGAGACGTCGTGCACAGACACGTACGGATTCCTTCCAATTACCAGAAGTCGGGCAGGCTGTAGCGGTAGGTGTTGTTCTGGTGCCAGTGGTGGTTGCCGTCGACCCAGGCGGCGACGCCCCGCAGGAAGCGCGCCACGATGGGCAGGGGACAGGCGACGGCCAGGGCGGCGGCTTCGGCCTCGTAGGTGTGCATGAGGTCGTTGTGGATCTCGACCGCCTTCAGATACGCCTCGCGCTCGGTGCGGCCCTCACGCTCGGCGATGACCACCGGCAGGTTGAGATGCTTGCCGGGGCTGTCCAACTCCTTCGTGTACGAGTAGAGGTCGTTGACGATGGTGGTGGCGTTCGACGCGAGGGCGATGACCCGCTGCATGGCCGGCTGGGAGTGCAGGTCCGCGGGGAGTTCGTAGCCGCCGACGGTGTCGGTGATGGTGGGACAGGGGCGGAAGTTGTTGAACTGCCGCATCGCCAGGTACTCCCACACCTCGGGCACGTGGTCCGTCTGGTCCCAGGCGGCCTCGGCGAGGTACCCCAGGTGCAGCCGGGCCATGTCGTGCCGGAACCGGTCCGCCTGGGAGGCGCTGGCCACGTCGGTGAAGTGGTCCATGGCGGAGCGGTACGCCCGCCGGGGGGCGTCGTCGTGGAGCGAGCCGGCCCACTGCGGCTCGTACTCCGGCGTCGTGTGCAGGGGGTCGAGGGAGGTGTGCGCCATCAGCAGCCGGCCCCCGAGGCCGATGGGCGAGCCGCCGTGGTCCTCGCAGTAGCAGTCGTCGACCGCGTTCTCGGCCACCATCAGCCGGGCCGCGACCATCAGATGGTCGACGGTGGGGGCGTCGGGGTGGCAGACGGTCATGTAGCGCCCGATGCCGAACCCGTCGAACTGCTCCTCCCACTCGGGGGGATACAGCCCGATCTCGTCGATCGCCCACTCCTTGGACCTGCGGTCGACCTCCTCCGTCCGCACGGGGTCGGGCTCCGCCACCGGGTGGTGGTACAGGCCCGGGACCGGGCTGCCGGCCGTCGGTGGCTCCTCCCGCGGGGCCGGGTACAGGCTCGACGTCCCCAGGCCGGTCGGGCCGCCCAGGATCCGTCGCAGGGATTCGGTGCTCATGACCGCACCACTACTCCTTGGGTGAGGTGGTCTGTTCCGGGCGCACCGGGCCCGCCCGGCGAGGGCCCGGCCATGGGTTCCGCCGGGCGTTCTGGCGGGCACGGGCTCCCGCCGGGCACGGGGCGGGCGGCGGTGCGCCGGTGGGCAGCGGGGCCGGTCAGCCGCTGGTACGGGCGATCTGCACGTTCTCCAGCACCCCGAGCGCGTCGGGGACCAGGACGGCGGCGGAGTAGTACGTGGTGACCAGGTAGGAGATGATCGCCGTCTCGTCGATGCCCATGAAGCGCACCGACACACCCGGCTCGTACTCGTCCGGAAGGCCGGTCTGGTTCAGACCGATGACGCCCTGGTTGTCCTCACCCGTGCGCATCACCAGGATCGAGCTGGTGTTCTCCTTGCTGATCGGGATCTTGTTGCACGGCAGAATCGGTACGCCACGCCAGGCCGGCACCTGCTGGCCGCCGACGTCGACATGGTCCGGGTAGAGTCCGCGGGCGTTGAACTCGCGGCCGATCGCGGCGATCGTCCTGGGGTGGGCGAAGAAGAACTTGGAGCCGCGGCGGCGGCAGAGCAGCTCGTCGAGGTCGTCCGGGGTCGGCGCGCCGGAGTGGGGCTGGATGCGCTGGTTGAAGGCGACGTTGTGCAGCAGACCGAACTCGCGGTTGTTGACCAGCTCGTACTCCTGCCGCTCGCGCAGTGCCTCGATGGTGAGCCTGAGCTGCTGCTCGGTCTGGTTCATGGGCTTGTTGTAGAGGTCCGCGACGCGGGTGTGGACCCGCAGCACGGTCTGCGCGAGGGAGAGTTCGTACTCGCGGGGGTTCAGCTCGTAGTCGACGAAGGCACCGGGCAGCTCGGCCTCGCCCTCGTGTCCGGCGGACATGGCGATCTCGGCCTCACCCAGCCGGTTCTGCCGCTTCTCCGGCAGCGCGCCGAACTCCTGGATGTGCGTCCGCAGGTCGGCCGAGGAGGCCACCACGGCCTCGAAGTCGGCCCGCGACAGGGTCAGCAGGGTGCCGGAGGTCCGCGCGACGGCGGTGTAGTCCCAAGTCGCGTGGGAGTCCAGCAGCGCGCTCTGGCCGAAGCGGTCGCCGTCGGCGAGTACGGCGGTCACGGTCTCGTCGCCGTACTGGCCCTCGGAGATCCGGTCGATCCGGCCGTGGGCGATGAGATGGATCTGCTCGGCGGGGGTGCCGCGTTCCACCAGCGTCTCACCGGCGCGGAAGTCGCGCTGGACGCAGCGGTCGGCGAGAGCGGTCAGCACGGCCACATCGTCGAAGCCGCGCAGCAGCGACAGTTCACCCAGCTCGCGGGGGATCACCCGGACCTGGGAGCCGTCCTGGACGAACTCGATGCGACCGTCGCCGACGGTGTACGTCAGACGGCGGTTCACCCGGTAGGCGCCGCCGGCGACCTCCACCCAGGGCAGCGACTTGAGCAGCCAGCGGGAGGTGATCTCCTGCATCTGCGGTGCGGATTTGGTCGTGGTGGCGAGATTGCGGGCGGCCGCGGTACTGAGGCTGGTCTGCGGACGCGGTTGCTCCTGCGGCTGCGGGTTGGTGTCCACGGTCATCGCGCTGAACTCTCCTTGATGAGGGCGAGGTGCCGCATACGCGCACGTCAGCCAGGTGTACGAGGAAAGGGGGAGGGGATCTGGGGGAAATGGGTCCCCGATCCGCGAGAACCGTAGGCGCTGCCAACCGCGTTGAGCCATTGGAAGGGGTCCGGGGTCCCTCGATACGGTGAATCTTGGTGGTGGCAGGTTTGCGGCGCGCTCCGGCGATCATTTGGTGCGTACGGACGCGTGCGTCGCCCGTACGCCCTGCGAGGGCGGCGGTCCACCACCGGCCGGCGCGTGCGTCGGATGCCGGCGGCCCGCCCGGGAGCCGCCGTTCCGGTCGGCCGGAAGCCGCCGTGCGCCGGTGGGCGGGAGGGGCTCCGGAGATGCGGTACGGGGTGACACGGCGGCCGGCGGAGCGGTCTCGCTGCTCCGCCGGCCGGGTGGACGGGTTCCGCCGCGCGGCCCGGGGTTCGGGCGCGGGGCCGCCGGTGGCTACCAGTAGTGGCGCCGGCCGGCCACCGCGCGGCCGGCGGCTCCGAGGAGCCAGAGGACCAGTCCGATCGCCACGAGGGCGACTCCGACGGTCCACAGCAGGCTCAGCTGGGTGACCGCGCCCACGACCAGCATGACGACACCAAGGACGATCATGTGTTCCTCCAGGCGCTGAGTGACGGATTCTCCTCTTCCGGCGGCTGCCCCCCGCTGTTCGACGGAAACGGGTCGACGGAAACGGGTCGACGGAAACGGGTCGACGGAAACGGGTTGGCGGAAACGGGTCGACCGAAGCGGGCGGCTTCTCGGCGGCGGGCCCGGTGTCGCGGCCCGCCGGTCCGCGGCACCGCCCGCCGCCTGTACCGCGTCAGCTACGGGTCGGGGTCCGGCGGGCGCGGGTGCTCCTGCGGGCCTTCGCGGGGGCCGGCGGGGCGCCCACGTACTCCGCGAGATGTTCGCCGGTGAGGGTGGAACGGGCGGCGACCAGCTCGGCGGGCGGGCCCTCGAAGACGATCCGGCCGCCGTCGTGACCCGCGCCGGGGCCGAGATCGACGATCCAGTCCGCGTGCGCCATGACCGCCGGATGGTGCTCGACGACGATGACCGACTTGCCGGAGTCCACGAGCCGGTCGAGCAGCCCGAGCAGATTCTCCACATCGGCGAGATGCAGCCCGGTGGTTGGCTCGTCCAGGATGTAGACCCCGCCCTTCTCGGCCATGTGCGTGGCCAGTTTGAGCCGCTGCCGCTCGCCCCCGGAGAGCGTGGTGAGGGGCTGCCCGAGGGTGAGGTAGCCGAGCCCGACATCGGCGAGCCGGTCGAGGATCCGGTGCGCGGCCGGTGTGCGGGCCTCGCCCTCGCCGAAGAACTCCCGGGCCTCGGCCACCGGCATCGCGAGCACCTCGCTGATGTCCCGGCCGCCGAGGCGGTACTCCAGCACCGACGCCTGGAACCGCTTCCCGTCGCACTCCTCGCAGGTGGTGGCGACACCGGCCATCATCGCCAGGTCGGTGTAGATGACACCGGCGCCGTTGCAGGTGGGGCAGGCGCCCTCGGAGTTGGCGCTGAACAGCGCCGGCTTGACCCCGTTGGCCTTCGCGAACGCCTTGCGGATCGGGTCCAGCAGACCGGTGTACGTCGCCGGGTTGCTCCGCCGCGAGCCACGGATCGTGCCCTGGTCGACCGAGACGACGTCCGCCGCCCCCACCTGCCGGGGCATCGACCCGTGCACGAGCGAGCTCTTGCCGGAGCCCGCGACTCCGGTGACGACGACCAGCACCCCGAGGGGGATGTCCACGTCGACGTCGCGCAGATTGTGCTCGGTCGCGCCGCGGATCGGCAGCGTGCCGGTGGGCGTGCGCACCGTCTCCTTGAGGGTGGCCCGGTCGTCCAGGTGCCGGCCGGTGAGGGTGCCGCCCGCCCGCAGGCCCTCGACGGTGCCCTCGAAGCAGATGGTGCCGCCCTCCGTACCGGCTCCGGGGCCCAGGTCCACGACATGGTCGGCGATCGCGATCGTCTGCGGCTTGTGCTCCACGACGAGCACCGTGTTGCCCTTGTCCCGAAGGCGCAGCAGCAGCTCGTTCATCCGCTGGATGTCATGGGGGTGCAGGCCCGTGGTGGGCTCGTCGAAGACGTACGTGGTGTCGGTGAGCGAGGAGCCGAGGTGGCGGATCATCTTGGTGCGCTGCGCCTCGCCGCCCGACAGCGTCCCGGACGGCCGGTCGAGCGAGAGATAGCCGAGGCCGATCTCCACGAACGAGTCCAGCGTCTGCCCCAGCGCGGCGAGCAGCGGCGCCACCGACGGCTCGGCCAGGCCGCGCACCCAGTCGGCCAGATCGCTGATCTGCATCGCGCAGGCGTCCGCGATGCCGATCCCCTCGATCTTCGAGGACCTGGCGGCCTCGCTGAGCCGGGTGCCGTCGCACTCCGGGCAGGTGGTGAAGGTGACCGCCCGCTCCACGAACGCCCGGATGTGCGGCTGCATCGCCTCCTTGTCCTTGGCCAGGAACGACTTCCGGATCTTGGGGATCAGCCCCTCGTAGGTGAGGTTCACACCCTCGACCTTCACCTTGGTCGGCTCCCGGTGGAGGAAGTCCTGCATCTCCTTCTTGGTGAACCTGCGGATCGGCTTGTCCGGGTCGAGGAAGCCCGACTCGGCGTACAGCCGCACCGTCCACCAGCTGTCCGACTTCCAGCCGGGGATGGTGAACGCGCCCTCGGAGATCGACTTGGAGTCGTCGTAGAGCTGGGTGAGGTCGATGTCGGAGACCGTGCCCCGGCCCTCGCAGCGGGGACACATGCCGCCGGTGCGCGTGAAGGTCTGCTTCACGGCCTTACGGTTGTCCCCGCGCTCGACGGTGATCGCGCCGCTCGCCCGGACCGAGGGGACGTTGAAGGCGTACGCGCCGGGCGGGCCGATGTGGGGGAGCCCGAGCCGGCTGAAGAGGATGCGCAGCATCGCGTTGGCGTCGGTGACGGTGCCGACGGTGGAACGGGGGTCGGCCCCCAGCCGCTGCTGGTCGACGATGATCGCGGTCGTCAGCCCGTCGAGCACGTCGACCTCGGGCCGTGCCAGGGTCGGCATGAAGCCCTGGACGAAGGCGCTGTACGTCTCGTTGATCAGCCGCTGGGACTCCGCCGCGATCGTGTCGAACACCAGCGAGCTCTTGCCGGAGCCGGAGACGCCGGTGAACACCGTCAGCCGGCGCTTGGGCAGGTCGACGCTCACGTTCCTGAGGTTGTTCCCGTGCGCACCCCGCACACGGATCAGATCGTGGCTGTCGGCCGCGTGCGGCGCGGGCGGCTGCGTGCTCTTCTTCCGGGCGGTGGTCATCGTGTCTCCATCTGTTGCGCGGGGCCGCCCACGCGGTCTCCGTCGGCGTCGCCCGGTTCCGATCTAACCAGCCATGGCCGAAAACGCTCGATTTCTCCTGGTCGGCGAGGTCGGCGAGGTCGGCAGGTCGGGGCCGCCGGCGCCTGCGGTGCGGTCCCGGCGGGCGCGTCCTCTGATCGCCGTACGGGAGGGAGCGCGCGTACGGGGGTGCTCATGGCGGCCAGGCTAGGCGCTGCCGCCGCACCGGCGCTTC
Source organism: Streptomyces yaizuensis (assembly GCF_034961445.1). Taxonomy (NCBI): domain Bacteria; kingdom Bacillati; phylum Actinomycetota; class Actinomycetes; order Kitasatosporales; family Streptomycetaceae; genus Streptomyces; species Streptomyces yaizuensis. Next base: position 250,563 of record NZ_BSBI01000009.1, on the reverse strand, counting down.
TCGAATCCTGACCGATCCGGCCGCCTCCGAAAGATCGTCGCCCCAGCACCGGGCCCGGGGCCGGGGAGCCCTTGACCGGCGGTTCCCGGGGCCGGGAGCGCGGCCAAGCGGACCGCCGCACGGGCCGGTGTCCGCCATCGAAGGATGCTTTCATTGGGGTTTGTCATCCTTTGCACCGTGGTATGGGTGAGCGCGCTGGGGCACGACTCCCGTGGAGGGCGCGGATATGGGCGGGGACGGCCGTACGGCGGCGACAGGGACCATCACCACGAAGGTGCCCGCCCGGCTCGACCGGCTGCCCTGGTCGCGATGGCACTGGATGATCGTCGTCGGTCTGGGCACGGTCTGGATCCTGGATGGCCTGGAAGTGACGGTCGTGGGCTCCGTCGCCAGCCGGTTGTCCGAGGACGACAGCGGGCTGGCGATCACCGACGCGCAGGTCACCGGGGTGGCGGCGGCCCTGTATGTGGCGGGCGCCTGTACCGGGGCGCTCTTCTTCGGCCGGCTCACCGACCGCTATGGCCGTAAACGGCTCTTCCTCGTCACCCTCTCCGTCTACCTCGCCGCCACCGCGCTGACCGCGCTGTCCTTCTCCGCCTGGTGGTTCTTCCTCTTCCGGTTCCTCACCGGCTTCGGCATCGGCGGCGAGTACGCGGCCATCAACTCCGCCATCGACGAGTTGATCCCCAGCCGCTACCGGGGCCGGGTCGACCTCGTCATCAACGGCAGCTACTGGCTCGGCGCCATGGGCGGCGCCCTGCTGTCCGTGGTCGCCCTCGACACCGATCTCTTCCCACCGGACATCGGCTGGCGGCTCGCCTTCGGACTCGGTGTCGTCCTCGGCCTGGTGGTCCTGCTCGTCCGCCGGCATGTCCCCGAGAGCCCCCGGTGGATGCTCATCCACGGCCGGGCGCCCGGTGCCGAACGGCTCGTGGACGAAGTCGAGCGCGGGATCGTCCGGGCGAGGGGGCGCCCGCTGCCCGAGGTCACCGAGGTGATGACGATCCATCAGCGCGGTGTCGTCGGCTTCGGGGAGATCGCCCGTACGGTCTTTGGGGGTTATCCGCGACGTGCCACGCTCGGACTGGCGCTCTTCGTGGGGCAGGCGTTCCTCTACAACGCCATCACCTTCGGCTTCGGCTCCATCCTGGTGCGGTTCTTCGACATCCCGAGCGGAACAACCGGTTATTACTTCGCCGTCATCGCCCTCGGCAACTTCCTCGGGCCGCTGCTGCTCGGCCGGTTCTTCGACACCTGGGGACGGCGGCCGATGATCGCCGGTACGTACATCCTCTCCGGGCTGCTGCTCTTCGGGACCGCCGCCCTCTTCGGCGCCGGGGCTCTCGACGCCACCACGATGACCCTGTGCTGGTGCGTGGTGCTCTTCTTCGCGTCCGCCGGGGCCAGCTCCGCGTACCTCACCGTCAGCGAGATCTTCCCGATGGAGACCCGGGCGATGTCGATCGCCTTCTTCTACGCGGTCGGGACGGCGGCGGGCGGCATCTCCGGGCCGCTGGTCTTCGCCGGGCTCACCGGGAGCGGTGTCGTCTCCGAAGCGGTCCTGGCTTTTTGTATCGGCGCCGGTCTGATGGTGGCGGCGGGGCTGGTCGCGGTCTTCTTCGCCGTCGCCGCCGAGGGCCGCTCCCTGGAGTCCATCGCCACCCCCCTCTCCCTGACGGAGCAGCCACCGCCGAAAATCGGATGACCGGCCTCCGGGTGGCTGTGTAGGGTCACCCGCCGTGGAACCGCTCACCGAGACACAGATACGCAAGTCCCTGGTCAACTGCTCCAAGGGCGAGGCGAACAGGCTCCGGCTGCCGACCGGGTTCCCCGGGCTCGACTGGGACGACCTGGACTTCCTGGGCTGGATCGACCCCGGCGCCCCGCTGCGGGCGGCCCTGGTCGCGCCGGGGGAGGACGGTCCCGTGGGTGTCGTGCTCCGGGTCCCCGCCGTCTCCAGCACCAGCGCCGTCCGGTCGAGCCTGTGCTCGATCTGTTTCACCGGACACGCGGCGTCGGGCGTCAATCTGTTCGTGGCCCCCCTCGCGGGCGCGCGCGGCCGGGAGGGCGACTCCGCCGGCATCTACATCTGCGCCGACCTGGCCTGCTCGCTCTATCTGCGGGGCAAGCGGCAGCCCGCGCTGCGGACCCGCCGGCAGGAGGAGTCGCTGACGACCGAGGAGCGGAGCGCCCGCGCACTCGGCAACCTCGCCGGTTTCCTGGCGAAGGTCAGGAGCACCGCCTGACCTTCGCCACCCCCGCCCGGCCCCCGCACGGCCCGGGACCGGGCCGGCGTTCAGACCCGCGTTCAGACCGGTGAGATGTGGAAGACGCCGCACTGCGCGGACGGGGAGAGCGAGATCGACCCGGCGTTGCAGCCCGCCACGACATCGGGGCTGGCCTCGCTGCTGACGATGATGTCGCCGAACTCGATGGCGGACGCGGTGGGGGCACCGCCGAGAAGCCCCGCGGTGGCCAGGGCGAGGGCGGCCAGAGCCGTACGGATGCGCATGAGTCGTTCCTTTGCACGAGAAGGGGAAGGGCGACGCGCTACCGGGCGGTGGGCGGCGTTCTCGCGGTACGAGGGCACGCCGGAGCCGCGCGGGAAAGAAGGGGAAGAAAGGGGGAAGAAAGGGGGGAAGGAGGAGCGAAACGCGTCGAGCGGACCGTACCCGCGCCCACCGCCCCGTACGCGGCCGCCCCCGCGCCCGCACCCGATCGGAGCAGCAGGGCCGCGACCGGGCCGCGGGCCGCCGGACGCGGCTGCCGCGCCGGGGGAAAAACGGGAGGACACAGCCCCCGCCCCGGGCCCACCATGCACGGATGACCACATGCGACGCCGTGCCTTCCGCCGCACCTTTCACCGCGCCCTCCGCTGCCGACTTCCGTACCAAGCCGACCCTCGTGGGCGAACGGGTGGTGCTGCGGCCGGTGACCGCCGACGACGCCCCCGCCCTGCTGCCGATGCTCCGCGACCCGGAGACCTCCCGGCTGACCGGCAGCCATGACGACACCGAACCGGACCCGGAGCGGATCCGGGCCTGGTACGGGAGCCGGGGCGAGCAGAGCGACCGGCTCGACCTCGCCGTCGTGGAGCGCGCCACGGGCCGTGTCGTCGGCGAGGCGGTGCTCAACCTCTGGGACGAGCCCAACGAGAGCTGCAACTTCCGTATCTGCTTCGGCCCCGGCACCTTCGGGCGCGGCCTCGGCACCGAGGCCACCCGGCTGATCGTCGGCCATGCCTTCGAAGGGCTCGGACTGCACCGGATCTCCCTGGAGGTGTACGCCTTCAACCCGCGCGCCCGCCGTGTCTACGAGAAGGTGGGCTTCGTCGCCGAGGGGGTCCTGCGGGACGCGCTGCTGTGGGAGGGCGAACGGGTGGACGCGGTGACGATGTCGCTGCTGGCGCCCGACTGGTTCCGGCACCGGGGCCACCCGGAGGGGGACGGCACGGCGTGACATGACGTCCGGAGGGCGCCGGCCGCTGCCGTGGAGGCCCCCGGCCGCGGCTACACGGCCCGGTCCCCCCACCCGCCCGCCGGCCCGGTTCACCCGTGCGGATCAGCCGTCCTGGCCGGGCACCGGACCGTTCGCACCCGGTGACCGGGCCGGTCGGCCCGGCGGCGGGGGACCGGTGGCCCCCGCCCCGGGGCCCGTGGGCCCCGCGCACCCGGCCGGGACCGGGCCCATGCTGGTTCCGGGGCCGCCCCGGCCCCGCCCGGCTCCAGGAGGTCGCACCATGTCCCGCACCATCACCGTCGGTCTCGACGGCTCCCCGGAGAGCCTGGCCGCCGCCGCGTGGGCGGCGGGGGAGGCCGGGCGGAGAGGGCTGCCGCTGCGGCTGATCAGTGTCTGGGAGTCGGTGCCCCTGTTCCAGGCCCCGTTCATGGGCGCCGAGACCCGGTCGCGCGAGCCCGAGCGGCTCCCCCGGGACACCGCCGACGAACTGCGCGCCCGCCACCCCGGCCTGGAGGTGATCTGGGAACAGGTCACCGGACGGCCGGGTGAACTGCTGCCCGACGCGGCCGAGGAGGCCGAGCTGCTGGTCCTCGGCTCCCGGGGGCTGAGCGGCATCGGCGGCTTCCTCCTGGGCTCGGTGGGCCAGCAGGTGGTCGCCCGTACCGAGCGGCCCGTGGTCCTGGTACGGGCCCCGGAGCCGCCCGCCGGGCCGGGGGCGGACGCGGACCCGGACGGCCCGGTCGTCCTCGGACTCGACGCCAACGCCCCCGACGACGCGCTGCTCGCGTTCGCCTTCGACGCCGCCGTCCGCCGCCGCGCCCCGCTGCGGGTGGTGCACGCCTGGAGCCTGCCGCCGTACTTCGCCTACGGGCTGCCGCCGGACCCCGAACTGGACCGGCAGCTGGGGGAGACCGAGGCGGGGGTCCTGCGGCAGGTGCTGGACCCCTGGCGGGAGCGGCACCCCGGCGTCGACGTCATGGCCGAGGCCACCCCGGGGAAGGCGGCCGAACTGCTGGTGGCGGCATCCGAGGGCGCGGCGCTCCTGGTCGTCGGCCGCAGGATCCGGCGGGCCACCCCGTTCGGTGGCAGGATCGGCTCGGTCGCGCACGCGGTCCTGCACCACGCCACCGCGCCGGTGGCGGTCGTCCCGCACCCCTGAGCCGGCAACAGCCCCCGACAGGATGCTGATGGCCCCGTCTCCACACCGGAGACGGGGCCATCAGCATCCGGTCGGTACGCCTCGCCTTCGGCTGCCCCGTCGGCTGACGCCCCGTCGGACACCGGCTCCTGCCGATGCGCTGGAGCCGCGCTGGCCGGATTGAACCGCACACGGAATTCTCCCGTTCACGTCACTGAACTGGGCCGTATCGGTGGCGAGTTGAGCATTCCATCGAAGGTGATTCAGTTTAAGTCAAAGTGGACTCAAGATGAACCTTTGGTGAAGAACTTCCCGTACTACTAGACACAGAGTGAGGCGACACCGGCCTCAGCCCTCCTCAGCATCGGGAGGTCGGCATATGTCCGACAGCAACAACGGAGTCTTCGTATCGCGGGAGGCAATCCGGGACGCGGTCCCGAACCATGCGTTCACATACAGGAAGCCCCTGGTGGCCCGCTGGGAGCAGGTGCCGGTCCCGGGCGGCAAGCCCCGGCTGGTGGCGCGCTGGGAAACTGCTGGAGCGCGCCGGTCGCTGGGCAGCGCGGCCGTGCTCCCGCATCAGCGGACCGCGGCCTCCGGCGAGGACCGGGTCAGAGCACGGGGGCTGGTGCGGCTGCCGGGCCCGCCGGCGGGCGGCGCGGCGATGGCGCTCCCGGGGCCCCGGGAGGCGGCGGACCAGGACGGGGCCGCCCCGGCGCCGTCGGAGACCTCCACCCAGGCGTACGCGGAGATCCTCCAGGAGGTGCGGGTCGCCCAGACCGCCCTCCAGTTCCTGCTGGGCTTTCTCATGGCGGTCTCGGTGACCCCCCGCTTCGCGGACTTCGGCACCACCGACCGGGCCGTCTACGTCGCCTCGCTGGTGCTGGCGCTCGCCTCCTTCGGCCTGCTGACCGCGCCCGCGCCCTTCCACCGGCTGGTCTCCGACCCCCGGCGCAAGCACCGGCTGGTCGAGGTCTCGGGCCGACTGGCCCTGTGGGGGCTGGTCCTGCTGATGCTCGCGCTCACCTGCGCGGTCCTGCTGGTGCTCAGCGTGGTCCTGCATATGGCGCTCGCGGCCGTGCTCTCCGCCTGCATCCTCTGCTGGCTCTTCGGCTTCTGGTTCTGCATGCCGCTGCGGGCCAGACTGCGCGACCGGCGCCACCCGTGACCGGCCCGGGAACGGGCCCCGGCGGTACGGGCGACGGGCCTCGGGCGGTGGGCCGCACCGGATGACCGTGGCGGATCGCGCCGCCGGAGCGGGGCGATCGGACCCCGCGGAGGGTGAGGGTGGTTGCGGGGATCCGCCGTCCGCCTCCCGCCCGGGACGGCGGTGCGGAGGTGGGCCGGGGGTCCGCCGGTATGCCCGGCAGGCGGACGCACGCGCCCGACGGCCGGCGCCCGAGGTGCGGAGGGGCCGGAGCGCGCGGGGGTGCCCCGGGCCGCCGCGACCGTGCGCCGGAGCCCTGCGCCGCAGGCGACCGCCGCGCGCGGCCGTTCCCGTACCCGCGCACCACGGTCGTCCCCGTACCCGCGCACCACGGCCGTCCCCGCGCACCACGGCCGGGACCGGCGCCGCAGGCTCTCGCCGCGCCCCCGACTCCCCCCGGCTCCGGTGCCCAGGGGGCCGGAAGTCCCCGGGAACACCCCGCCGTCGGGGCCGTCCGGGCCGACCCGGAGGGCCGATGGTCCCGGGTGCCCCCCATCACGCGGAATAATTGGAATCTCAGATTCGTATTCCGTTACGGTGACGTCGTGCGACTGACCAAAGGCACCGACCTGGCCCTGCGGATCGCCATGCGACTCGCGGTGCACGACGACCGGCCCGCCCCCACCACCCGGGAGGTGGCCGACGCCGTCGGCGTCCCCTACAGCCACGCGGCGAAGGTCGTCACCCGGCTCCAGCACCTCGGCGTCGTCGAGGCCCGGCGCGGCCGGGGCGGCGGACTGGCCCTCACCGGCGCGGGCCGCACCGGCTCCCTGGGCCGGATCGTGCGCGAACTGGAGGGGACCGGCGACGTCGTCGGCTGCGAGGACGACCCGCCCTGCCCCCTGCGCTCCGCCTGCCGGCTCCGCTCCGTGCTGCGCACCGCCCAGGAGGCGTTCTACGCGGTGCTCGACCCGTACAGCATCGACGAGCTGGTGGCGTCGCCCACCGGCCCGCTCCTGCTCGGTCTGCCCCTGGGGCCGCCGGGACCCCGCTCCTGACGCCCCGCGGGACCCCCGCGCCCCTCCCGGAGCGCGGACGTCCACGGTCGCACCCCACCCCCGTACCCGACGCTGGGAGTCCGACGATGCTGTCCGAGAAGTCCGCCGCCACGATCCGCGCCACGCTGCCCGCCGTGGGCGCCGCGATCGGCGAGATCACCACGACGTTCTACGACAGGCTCTTCACCGCCCACCCCGCCCTGCTGCGGGACCTGTTCAACCGGGGCAACCAGGCCGCCGGGGAACAGCAGCAGGCCCTCGCCGCCTCCATCGCCGCCTTCGCCGGCGCGCTCCTCGACCACCCCCACACCCGCCCGGACGCCCTGCTGAGCCGGATAGCGCACAAACACGCCTCCCTCGGCGTCACCCGCGAGCAGTACGCCGTGGTGCACACCCACCTCTTCGCGGCGATCGCCGAGATCCTCGGCGACGCGGTCACCGACGAGGTCGCCGCCGCCTGGGACGAGGTGTACTGGCTGATGGCCAACGCCCTCGTCGCCATCGAGGCCCGGCTCTACGCCGAAGCCGGCACCGAACCCGGCGCCACCCTCCGCGACCACGTCGTCGTGGCCCGCCGCGCCGAGACCGCCGACGTCACCACCTTCGTCGTACGGCCCGCCGACGGCACGCCACCGGCGCCGTTCCGCCCCGGCCAGTACGTCTCCGTCCAGGTCGAACTCCCCGACGGGGCGCGCCAGATACGCCAGTACTCCCTCTCCGGCGCCCCCGGCGACGCCCCCGGCACCTCCGCCGAGGGGATCCGCTTCACCGTGAAGCGGGTCACCGGTACGCCGGGCGCCACCCCGGACGGGGAGGTCTCCCACCATCTGCACGAGCGGGTCGCCGAGGGCGATGTGCTGAGCGTCGGCGCCCCCTTCGGGGACGTCGCCCTCGACGACGGCGACGGACCGTTGCTCCTGGCGTCCGCCGGGATCGGCTGCACCCCCATGATCGCCATGCTGGACCATCTCGCCGCCGCGGGCTCCCCGCGCCCGGTCACCGTCGTCCACGCCGACCGCACCCCCGCCGCCCACGCCTTCCGGGCCGACCTCGGGCGGCTGGTCGCCGCGCTCCCCGCCGCCACCGCCCATGTCTGGTACGAGACCCCCGAGGGCGACTGGCCCGCCGACCGCACCGGCCGTGCCGACCTGACCGGGATCCCGCTGGAGCCGGGCACCACCGCGTACCTCTGCGGCCCGCTCCCGTTCCTCCGCCACGCCCGCACCCAGCTGCTGGAGCGCGGGGTGCCCGCCGCCGACATCCACTACGAGGTCTTCGGGCCCGACCTCTGGCTCGGTCAGGACTAGGCCGTCTCTTACGGATCAGGCTGGGGCTCGCGTGCCCCGGCGCCGCGCGGGGAGCCGGCCCCCGGGACCACCACCGCCCCCCACGGCCGGCGGTGTCCCGGTGACCGGCCCCCACGCCCCCGCCCGGCGGCCGGGCGGGGCTCCCGATGGCCTCTGAAGCGTCCTCTCAGCCCGGCAGCCGGAACTGCGTGGCGAGCACCGCCGCCTGGATCCGGCGCTCCACCCCCAGCTTCGCCAGCAGCCGCGAGATGTGGTTCTTCACCGTCTTCTCCGCCAGATACAGCCGTGCCCCGATCTGCCGGTTCGTCAGCCCCTCGCCGATCAGCTCCAGGATCTGCCGCTCCCGCTCCGTCAGCCCGCTCAGCCGGTCCGCCTCCGGGTCGGGCTCCTGCGGCGCCCGCAGACTGTTCATCAGCCGGGCGGTGGTGGCCGGATCCAGCATCGACTGGCCGGATGCCACCGTACGGACCGCTGCCACCAGGTCGGAGCCCTTGATCTGTTTCAGGACATAGCCCGAAGCGCCCGCCATGATGGCGTCCAGGAGCGCGTCGTCGTCATCGAACGACGTCAGCATCAGACAGGCCAGACCGGGCATCCGCGACCGCAGTTCGCGGCAGACCGTGATGCCGTCGCCGTCGGGCAGCCTGATGTCGAGCACCGCCACATCGGGGCGCAGCGCCGGCCCCCGGACCAGGGCCTGTTCGCCGGAGCCCGCCTCCCCGGCCACCTCGATGTCCGGCTCGGCGTCGAGCAGGTCGCGCACCCCCCGCCGGACGACCTCGTGGTCGTCGAGGAGGAAGACCCTGATCGGGCGCTGCTGGCTGAAGTCGGGGTTCTCGGGGGTCGAGGTCACGTCGGTGGCTCCCTGTTCTCGGTTGTTCCCTTCGAGGGTGCCGCCGCCACGGCCCCGGCGACAGGGGCCGAACGTCCCCTGACGTCCGGTATCGGCCGGAGACTACCCGGGTGCGCCGGCGCGGCGCGGGGACGCGTACAGGTCCAGCAGCCGGTTCCTGGACGACTGGAGACGGTGCGCCAGGACACCGCCCACCCATAGCGCCACCTCCTGGCCGAACCAGGGGTCCGCCGCGCAGAGCCGGCGCGTTTCGGCCGCGTCGAACTCCAGCGCCCGTACCGGGGTCATCGCCTCCGCGCCCATCCGCCACGGCGACGGCGGGAACAGCCAAGACCAGCCGACCAGTTCGCCGTGGGAGAGGGAGTCGACGACCCGGCGGCGCCGCCCGGGCACCCGGATGTCGAGGGTCACCAGGCCGGTGCGGACGATCCAGAACGCGTCCGGCCCGCCCCCTTCCTCGAAGATCCTGGCGCCCTGGTCGAAGGAGACCTCCCGCGCGATGTGCAGCAGCCGGCCCCGGTGCTCCCTGGACAGAGCGTGCAGTGTCGGCCTCGTCCCCGTGCTCATACGACCCACCGTTCCCCTTCGCGATCGTCGGGTTCCACAGGAGCAGGATCCACCGGCCCGGCCGGTCCGCGCGGGGGCCGGGCGGGTGCGGACCGGGGGCCGAACGGCCCTGCCCGGTGTCTCCGTTCCGGCGGGCGATACGGTGAAACCCGCCCCGGTCCGCCGGGGCGGGCCAACGAGCGCGGAGGGCTGATGGGTCGGGACGACAGGGGCACGGGCCCCGTGGGCGAGGGCTCCGGGGACACGGACCCCAGGGATCCCGGGGCCCCCGGGACCCCCGGTGAGGCCTGCCCCGGGGGCGCGCACCCCGGCGACACGGACCACCGGGCCACCGGGACCCATCACTCCAGGGACGCCGGTCCCCGTGACTCCCGCGACTCCCAGGACCCCCGTTACTCCCGTGACCCCCACGATGTCCGTGACTCACCGGACATCGGTCCCGCCGGCGACGGGCCGCGGAGCGCCGGCAGGATCCCCCGGCTGCGTCTGGACGAGCTGATCGACGAACTCCAGTCCCGGATCGACGAGGTACGCGGCAGCAGGGACCGGCTCAACGGACTGCTGGAGGCGGTGCTCTCCGTCGGCCGCGAACTGGACCTCCCACAGGTGCTCCGGGGCATCGTGGAGGCCGCCGTCGCCCTCGTGGACGCCGAGTACGGCGCACTCGGCGTCATCGGCGACGAGCAGCGGCTCGACCAGTTCCTCCCCGTGGGCGTGGACGACGCCACCCGGCGGCGGATCGGCCCGCCGCCGTCCGGCCACGGACTGCTCGGGGAGCTGATCCGCCACCCCCAGGCGCTGCGGCTCGCCGACCTCTCCGGACACCCCTCGTCCTCCGGCTTCCCCACCGGCCATCCGCCGATGCGCTCCTTCCTCGGAGTGCCGGTCCGGGTGCGCGACGCGGTTTTCGGCAATCTCTATCTGACCGAGAAGCGCGGCGGCGGCGAGTTCGACGCCGAGGACGAGGCGGTCCTCGCGACGCTCGCCGTGGCGGCCGGGATCGCCATCGAGAACGCCCGGCTCTTCGAGACCGTGCGCCAGCGGGAGCGCTGGCTGACGGCGAGCGCGGACTTCACCAGCGCGCTGCTCTCCGGGGCGTCCGAGATCCAGGTGCTGGAGACGATGACCGACCGGGCCCGGCGGATCACCTCCTCCGAACGGGGCGTGGTCTACCGGGTGGAGCGCGGCGGCGTGCTCCGCGAGGCCCTGGCACTGAGCGGCGAGGACGACGAGAACGGCGTCGAGGACGGGACCGAGGATGGCCGGGAGACGGAGGACGGCACCGACGGGGCGGCGGACGGGGGGTCGGCGCCGTCCGTGAGCGGCCTCGCGGCCCGGGCGCTGGAGCGCGGCGCCCCCGTCGTCGTCGCCGATCTGGCGGCGGAGGATCCCTCCGGCGGTGGGACGGCGTTCGGCCCCGCCGTCGCCGTCCCCGTGGGGCAGCGGGGCAAGGAACGCGGGGTGCTGGTGCTCGCCCGCCGCGCCGGCCGCCCGCCGTTCACCGACGCCGAGACCGCGCCGCTCTCCGGCTTCGCCGGACAGGCCGCCCTCGCCCTGGAACTGGAGGACCGCCGGCGCGACGCCGAGCAGATGACCCTGCTGGCCGACCGTGACCGGATCGCCCGCGATCTGCACGACCTCGCGATCCAGCGGCTGTTCGCCACCGGGATGACGCTCCAGAGCGCCCGGCGCTTCGTGGACCACCCGGAGGCGACCGAGCGGCTGGTGCGGGCGATCGACGACCTCGACGACACCATCAAGATCATCCGATCGACCATTTTCGGCCTGCGGGAACGGGAGACGCCCACATCGGCGCCCGGACTGCGGGTACGGACCGTACGCGCCCTGGAGGACGCCGCGCGCACCCTCGGCTTCGCCCCCGGGCTGCGGATGGAGGGGCTGATCGACACCGATGTGCCGGGCGCGGTCGCCGACGAGGTGGTCGCCGTCCTCGGCGAGGCCCTGACCAACGTGGCCCGGCACGCCGCCGCGTCCCGGGCGGAGGTCGCCCTCGTGGTGCGCTCCGGCACACTGACGGCGGAGGTCACCGACGACGGCACCGGCATCGGCCCCGGGACGGACACCCGCCGCAGCGGGTTGCGGAATCTGGCCGAACGCGCCGAGCGGCTGGGCGGCACGCTCACCACGGCACCGGGCCCCTCCGGCGGCACCCGGCTGATCTGGCACGTACCCCTCACTCCACCGGACTGACGCGCTCCACCGGGCGGGTACGGGGGTGGACCGGCCCGGGACGCGCACTGGACCGGTGACGGGCGCACGGGCACGGTCATCCCCATGACGCAACCGACCACGCCGACCACGCCGACCGCCTTCGGCACCTCCCGCCCCGTCTGGCGGGCCCCCGCCGCCCGCCGTGACCGGAGCTTTCCGCCCGCGCCCGCCGCCGCCGTCCGGGCCTTCCACATCGCCCTGCCCGGCTACGCCCCGACCCCGCTCACCGAACTCCCCTCCGTGGCCGCCGGACTCGGGGTCGCACGGGTCTTCGTCAAGGACGAGTCCGACCGGTTCGGGCTGCCCGCCTTCAAGATCCTGGGCGCCTCCTGGGCAGTCCACCGGCTCCTGGAGCGCCGTCGGGAGCGCGGCGACAGCGGACCTCTCCGCCTGGTCACCGCCACCGACGGCAACCACGGCCGGGCCGTCGCCCGGACGGCCCGGTGGTACGGCGCGAGCGCCCACGTCCTCGTCACGGCGGAGGTGCACCCGGACGCCGTGGCCGCCATCGCGGCCGAGGGCGCCGAGGTCACCACCGTCCCGGGCGACTACGACACGGCGGTCCGCCAGGCGGCCCGGGAGGCCGCGCGGTCCGGCGCCTACCTGCTCCAGGACACCGCGCTGCCCGGCCAGGACGGCCAAGCGGCCGAGATCCCCCGCTGGATCGCCGAGGGCTACTCCACGCTCTTCGCGGAGATCGACGTCCAACTCGCCGCCGCCGGGGCCGTCCCGGCCGGCGCGGGACCCGGCCTGCTCGCCGTCCCGGTCGGCGTCGGCTCCCTCGCCCAGGCCGCCGTCACCCACCACCGGGGCCGCCGCACCACCGGCCCGCGCACCGGCCCGCGTACCGCCCTGCTCGCTGTCGAACCGCTCTCCGCCGCCTGCCTCCTGGCCGCCCTGCGGGCCGGGCATCCGCTCACCGTCGCCACCGGCCCCACAGCCATGGCGGGCCTGAACTGCGGTACGGTCTCGGCGCTCGCCTGGCCGCTGCTGAGCGCCGGACTCGACGCGGCCGTCGCCGTCACGGAGGCCCGGTGCGCCGCCGCGCTCCGGGAACTGACCGCGCTCGGTGTCACGGCGGGCCCCTGCGGCGCGGCGGCACTCGCGGGGGTCCGCACACTGACGGCGGAGAGCAGGGCGGAGAGCACGGCGGAAAACGCGGCGGACGGCGGGGGTGCCGTGCCGCTGCTCGGCCCCGACACCACCGTGGTGCTCCTGAGCACCGAGGGCGCGGATGCCAACCCGCACCTTTCCGGCACCCCGTGACCGGAATCAGCCGGTGACGATGCCCGGGTCGCTCACCCCCGGCGTGCCGTTCTCCACATGCCCGGCGAAGCGCCGCAGGAAGCCGCTGTCGCCGGATACGCGCCGCCCGCCCCCGTACGCGTCGGTGAGGGTCAGCCGGCAGGTGGTGCCGGAGGCGTTGGTCATGGTCAGCTCCACCCCGGTGGCGGCGGTGTGCCGGGCCGTCACCTCGGGCCCTGGCGCGGTGTTCCGCCCCCGGAAGGTCCGCAGGAAGCCGTTGGGCCCGTGGACCGTGAGGTCGTACAGGCCCCCGGAGTGGACGGAGTTCCAGGAGTCCGTGATCCGGCCACCGGCCGCCGTGGTGTAGGTCCAGGGGCCGTCGCCCCGGTTCGCGGCGGTGACCAGGAACCACGCCCCGGCCCGGGGGCCGCTGCCGAAGGTCAGCGCGAAGTGCCCGGTCCCCGGCGTCGAGACCCCGTCGACCAGCGGTTCGTACGGCAGCGGACGGGTGGGCCGGGAGCCCCTCTCCTGCACCGGCAGCGCGGGGTCGGCGGGCGGCACCGGCACCCAGTCCGGGTGCGGCTCGATGTCTGTACGGGTTCCAGGGTCCGTGAGTCCCCCCCCACAACCCTCCAACCTGTGCGGACGCCGCGTCCGGCGCCCACCCGAACGGGTTTTCACCCACCTTGGAACAGCACCGCAAGTGCCCTGGCTCCCTCCGCGAGAGGGCACCGGGGCCCTTCGGCGTTCACCGCCAGGCGGACAGTCACCCGTACGGGCGACTCGGCCCCGGTTCCGCCGTGTACCGCCCCGCCGGGGCGTAGGACGTGGTGCCATGTCACTCGGAGACCGGCACCAGAAGAAGGACATCGAGGCGGCGCTGAGGCGCGCTGAGGCGGCGGGCTTCAAGGTGCTGCACGACAAGAAGAAACACACGTGGGGCTACGTGATCTGCTGTCCTTGCAGTGGGCGGCACACGGTGAGCTGCACGCCCAAAAGCTCCAGCGGAGAGGCTAGGCGCATTGACATCTTCGTCAGGAACCACCGTGGCTGTGCGTGAGTGGTGCTTCACCCTGCACCTCCAGCAGCCTCTGACACCAGAGCAGTCAGACACCTTGGATGGGCTCGACCGCTTCCACGACGGGCAGATCGGATTGGTAGAGAGCCCTGACCGTGCGGAGTTCAGTTGCCTCATTGAGGCCGAAAGTCTCACGGACGCCATCGCGGACGCGCTGAGCCGATTCGAGGACTTCCCCGGTGTCCTGATCCGCAGCGTGGAACTGAACTGGATCGCTCTGGACGAGAACGGCATGTCGACCCCGGCCGTCGTCCCCGCGCCGCCCCCACTGGAGGCCGACCCGGCGGCGTGATGACAGCGAACAGCCCCACTCCTCCGGTTCGAGGAGTGGGGCTGTTGTGCGCTCTGTCGGGTTAGAGAGCGGTGCCCCAGTCCGGACTGTCCTGACCGTGACCCTCCGTAACAGGTGGGTCCCGGGCCCGACCGGTCCCAGCCGTCTCCCCTGTGTCCCCATAGGGGGGCGGCCGGGGCCTTTGCCATGGTCGCCCCACCGCTCATGGCATTCCGGCCCTGGCCGACGGGCGCTGGGAGCGGGCCTGGTGGATTGGTGGGACAGGCCGCTTCCCAACGGCGTTTCAGCAGGTCGGCCTATAGTTACAGGAAGCTTCAACCGTCTAAGGAACGATTCTCCTGCGTCAGGACGACGATGTGCTCCACGTCCTCGATCGTGCCGTGGCGGCGCTTCGCGGGCAGCGCCGCGGCGCGTTCGACGCTGTCGGAGAGCGCCGCGAACCCTGCGGTCGCGCCGGCGATCCGAAGGAACCTGCGGCGGTCGACGTCATTCACGAGTCGGTCCTCTGCGGATGGGGGAGGGCGGAGGGGGCGACCGGGCCGTGACGCGGAGCCGTGCGCGCGGCGAACGGCGGCCCCGGGTCGGCGGCCGCCAGGTCGTGTCGCGGTGCGCGGGTGCGCGGGGGTACGAGTGTGGGGGCGGCCGGCGGTCAGGGGAAGTACTGGCGTGGCGTCAGACCCACGATCCGATGAAAGGCGGCCACGAAGGAACTGGCCGATCCGTACCCCACCCGGCGGGCCACCGCCTCGATCGGGAGGTCGCTCGCGAGCAGGGGCATCGCTGCCTGCATCCGCAGCCTTTCCCGCCACTGGCCGAATGTGAGCCCCGTTTCGGCGGTGAACAGCCGGGCGAGGGTCCGCGCGCTCGCGCCCACCTCCCGGCCCCACGCGGCGAGCCCCCGGCTGTCGCGGGGGTCGAGCGCCAGCGCCCGTGCCACGGCCCGCGCCCGGGGGTCGCGCGGCTCGCCCGCCGAGATGGCGATGACCGGCAGTGGGTCCAGGACGTCGAGGACGACGGACTCGGCCCGGCGGCGCGCGTCGGGCGGCAGCCCGGCCCGCCCCAGATGGTCGATCAGCGCACTCAGCAGCGGGTCGACACGGACCGCCGTGGGCTCCCTGCCCGGGCCCCGGCCGACCGCCGGGTCGATCGCGGGCAGCCGCACCGGGGGCGCGGGGTCCGTCAGTACGGCGGTCGCGTGCGGCACCCCGGCCGGTATCCACAGCGCCGTCGACGGGGGCAGCAGCCAGGCGCCCGCCGCGGTGCGGACCGCGAGCAGCCCGCCGGGCACCCGGGCGAGCCGGTGGTGCGGATGGCGGTGGGTGGGCTGCCAGACGTCAGGAGGCAGCGTGAACGCGCCGACGACGATAGCGGCCCCCGGACCGCCCTCGCGCGGGAACGGACGGCCGTTCTGCGACATGAGTCGGCAGCGTAGCCCCAGAAGCGCCCCAAGGGAGCCGACTTGCCCATGGCTCATGCCAGAGGCAGGGGCACCGGCACGGTGGCAGCGCGGCGCCCGCTCATGAAGTGGCCGGTTCCGGCACCTGCCCGCCGGGGGACGCCGTGCAAGCAGGGGCAAGCAGGTGCACGCAGGGGATCCGGGAAATCGCGGTGATACGGGAAGGCCGGCGGTACGGGGAAGCCGGGGCGCGGGTCGGGTCGGCGGGCCGGTCGCACCGGGGGACGCGGTTTCAGGTCGGGGCCGGTCGCGCCCGGCCGCGTGGTCCGGGTGAGCGGGCCGGTCGTGCCGGGCGGCATGCGCTGATCGGCGGGACGGTCGTGCCCGGCGGCGAGGTCCCGGTCAGCGGGCCGATCGCGCCGGGGAGACCGCGAAGGAGAAGGAGTGGCCCGCCGGGTCGGCGTAGAGGCGGACCTCGCCCGGTCCGCCCCGGTCGCCGGTCTCCACCGGAACCGCGCCGAGGCCGACGGCCTCCCGCTCCGCCTCGTCCAGGTCCTCCCGGTCCACCAGCACGCGCAGATGGGCCTGGAGGGAGTTCTCGGGCCGGGGCCAGCTGGGCGGCGCGTGTCCCGGATCCCGGTGGATGGCCAGCAGGATCCCGCTGCCGCCCACCACCTCCACGAAGTCGGGGTCGTCCGCCTGGCGGGCCCGGGCGCCGAGCAGGGCGGCGTAGAACTCCGCCAGCTCCCGGGGCTCCGCGCAGTCCAGTACGAGTACAGGTGTCTTGGCGACCGTCATGCCGTCCGTCTACCCCCGGGGCCCCGGCCCATTCCCACTGGTGTGACACACCGTCAAACAGGGTACAAGGGCGTCCGCTTCCGGGGCGAGGGCACTCAATCACCCGCCGGAGCGGTCCGCGTGACGGTCCACGCGGTCAGCTCGTCCGCGCTCCACGTGCTGACCACCCGCTCCGGCGGCACCCCCGCGCGCTCCGCCCGCTCGCAGCCGAGGATCTGCCAGTCGAGCTGCCCCGGCGCGTGCGCGTCCGTGTCGACGGCGAAGAACACCCCCGCCGCGACGGCCGCCGACAGCAGCCGCATCGGCGGATCGAGCCGCTCGGGCCTGCTGTTGATCTCCACCGCCGTGCCCCGGGCCGCGCACTCCGCGAACACCCGCTCCGCGTCGAACCGCGACTCCGGCCGGGGACCGCTGGAACCGGACCGGCCCCGGCCGGACGTCCGCCGCCCGACGAGCAGCCGTCCGGTGCAGTGCCCCAGGATGTCCACCAGCGGGTTCGCCACCGCCGCCAGCAGCCGCCGGGTCATCCGCTCCGGCTCCATCCGCAGGTCGGAGTGGACGGACGCGACCACGACGTCGAGCCGGTCCAGCAACTCCGGCTCCTGGTCGAGCGAGCCGTCCGCCAGGATGTCGCACTCGATCCCCGTCAGCAGCCGGAACGGAGCCCACCGCCCGTTCAGCTCCGCCACCACGTCCAGCTGCTCCCGCAGCCGCCCGGCGTCCAGCCCCCGGGCGACCGTCAGCCGGGGCGAGTGGTCGGTGAGCACCGCCCACTCATGGCCCAGCGCGATCGCCGTCCGGCCCATCTCCTCGATCGGGCTGCCGCCGTCGGACCAGTCCGAATGCAGATGGCAGTCACCGCGCAGCAGCGCCCGCAGGGCCTCGCCGCCGACCGTTTCCGGCCAGGTCGCGGCCTCCTCCTCCAGCCGCCGCAGATACTCCGGCACCCCGCCCGCCAGCGCCTCGCGCACCACCGTCGCCGTCTTCGGCCCCACACCCTTGATCCGCTCCAGGGCGCCGGTGGCCGCCCGGTCGGCGATCTCCTCGGCGGTGAGCCCCGCGAGGGCGGCCGACGCGGTGCGGAACGCCCGTACGCGATAGGGCTCCGCGAGGGAGCGCTCCAGCAGGAACGCGATCCGGTCCAGGGCCGCCACCGGTTTCGTGCCCGGTTCCCTGCCCGGTGCCGTACTCGGTGCCATGTCCTCCTCCTCCCGTCGGTCCCGGGCCCGCGGCCCCTCCTGGTACCCGCCGTCCGCTGTGCCCACTGTCGCCCGCACGGTGCCGGGCGGCACGCCGGGGCCGCCCTCGCCCCCGCGTCACCCCGTAATCGCCGTCGCGTACGGGGGAGCAACGCGCGGGATCCGGGCTTAGGCTGAGTCCGGATCCCGAGGGCCGGGCGGCGGGCGGCCCCGGACCCGGCCCGGCTCCGCGCGGCCATTTCCGGCCGTCGTGGCCCGTATCCGAGGACGGGGGTGCCCGTGCCCGACAAGCGACGGCTGCTCACGGTCTCCCCGGCCGGACTCGTCCAGCGGTACCGCAGGGAACCCGCCGTCGTGCAGACGCTCCGCGCCACCGCCGCCGCGACCCTCGCCTACGTCGCCGCCCTCTGGCTGAGCAGCGAACCCGCCCCCCTCACCGCACCGCTGACGGCCCTCCTCGTGGTCCAGGTGACGCTCTACTCCACCCTCACCACCAGCGTCCGGCGGGTGAACTCGGTGGTCGCGGGCGTCCTCGTCGCCAGCGCGTTCAGCCTGCTCGTCGGCCTCTCCTGGTGGAGCCTCGGGCTGATCGTCCTCGCCTCGCTGGCCATCGGATACGTGGTCCGGGTGGGCGAGTTCGTGCCCGAGGTCGCCATCAGCGCCATGCTCGTCCTCGGTGTCACCCGGGTGGCGGACACCGCCTGGGACCGGGTCCTCGAAACCCTGATCGGCGCGACGGTGGGCCTGCTCTTCAACGTGCTGCTGCCGCCGGTGTGGGTGGACAGCGCGGAGGAGTCCATCGTCGGGCTGTCCCGGCGGATGCGCCGGCTCCTCCTGGACATGGGGGAGGAGCTGGAGCGGGACACCCCGGCCTCCGTGCCGTCCGCCGCCGCCCGGCTGTACGAGGCCCGCCGGCTGGACAACGACATCGCCGAGGTGGACGCCTCCCTGCGGCAGGCGGAGGACAGCCTGCGGTTCAACCCGCGCGTACGCGAGGGGCTGCTCAACCGGGTGGTGCTGCGGACCGGCCTGGACACCCTGGAGATCTGCGCCGTGGTGCTGCGCGTCCTGGCCCGTACCCTCACCGACCTCGCCCGGGAGCGCGCCGGTGCCCGGCTCTTCCCCGAGGAGGCGTCCCGGGCGATCGAGGAGCTGTTCGCCCGGACGGGGGACGCGCTGGTGAGCTTCGCCGCCCTCGTGACCAGCCCGGTGAGCGAACGGGCGCAGGAGGCCGAAGGACGGCTCGCCGACGGTCTCGCGGGGGCCGCCACCGCCCGCGAACGGGTCGCCGGGCTGCTGCTGGACGGCGTACGCGGCGATCCGCGCCACTGGCAGCTGGCGGGAGCCCTACTGGCCGAGGCCGACCGGATCCTCGCCGAACTGGACCCGGAGCACCGCAGCCGGCGACTCCTGGAGGAACTGGACCGCAGCGCGCGGGAGCAGCGGGAGAAGCACCCGAGGCTGGCGGCGGCGGGGCAGTGGCTGCGCGGCGGGTGGCGCGACAGCGACCGTGACCGCGACCGCGACCGGCGCGGGGGACGGCGCGGGGGCGGGGACCGGGACGGAGGACGGCGCGGGCGGCCTCCCGGTGACCCGGCCGGGCGCCCCTGACCGTACGCCCGGCGACCGGCGTGCCCGGTGACCCGTACCCCCGGCGGCGGGTGTGCCCGGCGCCCCGAATGCCCGGCGCCCCGTACGGCCGGTGGCCGTGCGTCGTCCCCCGACCGCGCACCCCGCGACCCGTATGCCCGGCGTCCGTGCGGAGCGGTACCGGGCGTCGGCGTGGCCCGTCGGCGGAGTCCGTCGCGCCCTGGCACCCTCGGTGGACGGGACCCGTACCGGGCCCGGCGGAGCGGGGCGGGGGAGAGGGGCGGAGCGGATGGGCGCGGGGCTGCGGCGGCAGGACCAGACACGGCGGCTGGCCCTGTCCGGCATCGAAGGCACGGTGGCCCGCTCCCGGGACTTCACCGCGCGGGCCCTCGCCGACTGGGGCTGGGCGGCGGCCGGCCCGGAGCGGACCGGCGACGCCCTGCTGCTCGTCTCCGAACTCGTCACCAATGCCTGCCTGCACGCCGGCGGCCCCACCGAGCTGGTGCTGCGCTACACCCCGGAGCTGCTGCGGATCGAGGTCGCCGACGGCAGCCCCCGTCCGCCCGCGCCCCGCCCCCGCGCGATCGCGCTGCCCGGCGGCCACGGCCTGGTCGTCCTGGAGCGGCTGGCGCTGCGCTGGGGCTCGGAGCCCCGGGACGGCGGCGGCAAGGCGGTCTGGGCGGAGTTGACCCCTCCGGATGCCCCGCGCGTCCGGTGAACCGTTTCCGCGCGCGGCCGTGGCTCCCCGGACGGCGATCGCTCACCAGGTGGCGACCGCTTACCAGGTGGCGATCGACTCCGCCGCCACGGAGACCGCGCCCACCACCGCCCCGTACCCGGGGATCGTCAGCAGCGGCCAGGGCACCGGCCGGGGCACGAGCACCCGCCAGTGGAAGGCGTAGTCGCGGTACTCGGGCATGCCCTCCGTGCCCGGCAGCACCATGAAACGCGGCTGTACGGTGCAGAACAGCCACCAGTCCAGAACCAGCAGGTCGACGACGGTGAGCACCAGGAAGCCGGTGGCGCCGATGGCGAAGGGCGGCCAGAAGCCCAGGGCCGTGCCGGGGTCCCTGCCGTGCAGGTCGAGCACGCCGGCGGCCGGGACGCCGATCAGCGCCAGCGCGTTCAGCAGCCCCATCACCCCGGCCACGCGCCGCCCCCGGGGGCTCTGCGGGCCGTGCCGTTCCCGTATCGCGGGGGGACAGTCGTGGATCAGCGCGTCCCGTGCGACCAGCAGCCCGCCGACGACCACGGCCAGGAACAGGGCCGTCAGGACGAGTGCGTAACCGATGCCGACCGTTGCCACTTCCGTCCAGTCCATGACAATCAAGCGTAGCCCGGAAGATCGGCCGGCCGAGATCCCCGCGGCGGCGCGGAAGGGGCGTTCAGCGGCTGATCAGGGTGAAGAGGGCGCCGTCGGGGTCGCTGACGGCGGCCTCGTCCCGGCCGTCGGCCGTCGTGCGCCGCCCGAGCACCGTGCCGCCCCGGTCCTCGGCCGTCCGGACGGTCGTATGGAGGTCGTCCACCGGGAAGTGGACGTCCCAGCGGGGCCGTTCCATCGGGTCGGGCGCGGCCCCCCGCGCCCCCGAGGAGAGCCGTGCGAGCACATGGCCGTGGCTGACGAGCACCACCTCGTCGTTCTCGTACTCCACGTCGCAGGAGCCGAGGCGCCCGCTGGCCCAGTCCAGGACCTCGCCGTAGAAGATCGCGGCGTCGAAGGCGTTGCGGGTCCGCAGCAGCAGCCACGCGGGCGCGTCCCGGTGACCCGACTGCCAGTCGGGGATCAGCGCACCCTCCCAGATCCCGAAGACCGCGCCGTCCCGGTCCGCCGCCAGGGCGCCCCGCCCCAGGGAGAACGCGAGCGGACCCACCGCGACCGTCCCGCTGCGCTCCCGGATCCGGGCGGCCGCCACGTCCGCGTCGGGGATGGCGAAGTACGGCGTCCACGCCACCGCCACCTGGAGTGTGCGCGCCAGCGCGCCGATCCCCGCCACCGGGGACCCGTCCAGGAGCGCCACACTGAAGCCCTCGCCCAGATCGCCGGGGCGGAAGTCCCACCCCAGCACCGCCCCGTAGAAGTCCTGCGACGCGCCGAGGTCCCGGGCCATCAGGCTGACCCAGCACGGTGCGCCGGCCATCTCGGTGCTCGATGTCATCCCCGGCAGCGCGGCCGGGTCGGTCTGCTCGTTCATCGCACTCAAGTCCTGGGGGGTACGCGGCACCATGGCCCGGCCGGACGGCGCCGGCCGCGCGGGGAAACCGGCCGGGATCCGGTTCCCCATCCTGCCCCCGGTTCCGGCTCCACGCGACTCACCCCACGGGCCCCGGCGCTTCGGCCCCGGGTTGCGCCGCGCCCGGCGGGGCCGGAAGGTGCGGACAGCGCGGGTGGCCACCGGGGCAGCGGGGGCGCCGGCACGGAAGGAGGACGGCCGCCATGACGGAGCCCGAGGACCAGCACCGGGGTGTGGACGCCGCCGGGCTCGGCGAGCACGATCTGATCAAGGAGCTGGAGAACATCCACCGCAGCCGGCACGACACGCTGCTGCACGGTTCCCCGGCCGCCCTCGCCGCGCACACCACCCGGATGGCCGAGCTGGAGGAGGAGTACCTGCGCCGCCATCCGGAACGCCCGGTCGCGCCGGGCCGCACCCGCAGCGGCGCCCGTGCGCGTACGCCGAGGAAGTGACGCGCGGGCACAGGACATGCCCTGCGGCCCGGCCGGGCCCGTCAGCCGTTCGCCGTGGGTCCGGGATCGCACGGGAGTATCGGCGCCGAGTCCGCGTGGAGGGTGACGCGTACCGGGACACAGGCGGTGGCGCTCATCGCAACGGTGATCCGCGACGGCGTCCGGCCGGTCGTTCCCGGTCGGCCAGGACCGTCGCAAGACGTTGGTGGAGCGGCCCTGCGGGTCCACGTCCCGCAGGCGGGTGAACACGTCGGCGTGGCCGGTGTCCGTGGCGAGGCTCAGCAGCGCGGAGACCGGGCCCCGCACCCTGGCCTTACCCTGGCCTTCCTGGAGCACGCGCTCGCCGTCCTGCGGCCCACCGGACTGGACGGCGCGGCGAGGATGGAGAGGTGCGCCCGGCTCACCGCGTTCGTGGCCGGGCGTGCCGGGTGTGAGATCGCGCAGGCGGCGGCCGCGCGTCCCGTGGGCCGGGCCGGGCGGGGCCAAAGCCCGCTGCCTCGCCGCCGTCGCGGCGGACGGCCACCACCCCGAACTCGCCGAAGCGCTCTCCGCGCCCGGCCGCCCGTCACTCCCGAGGCCACCTTCGCCCGCTTCCTCCACCGCCTGATCGACGGCCTCGGCACCGACTGATCCTCCTGAAATCTCCCGACCTTCCCGAATCATCCTGATGCCCGGACTCCGGAACGGCGGTGTCCCGCCGGCCTCCCGCGTGTCCGGGCTCCCCGCCTCTGGCGTGTCCGGGCCGCCGCCCGGGATGCTGACGGCGGTGAGCGGGCGTCCGCTCCCACTCCGCACGTGTCAGGCGTCCACCGCTCGTGACCGGGAGAACGGGAGAATCCGTGCGCAGCAACCGCCCGACGCACCCCACACCCCTTCGCGGCCCCCGTACCGCGACCCTGCTGACCGCCACCCTCTGCGCGCTGCTCCTGGGGCTGGTCCCCCCGGCCGCCGCGGACGCCGGCCCGTCCGGCCCGCCCGGTGCTTCCAGTGCCTCCAGTGCCTCCGACCCCGCTGGCACCTCCGACACCTCCAGCGCCTCCTCCGACACCTCCAGCGCCTCCTCCGACCCTTCCGGCACCGATTCCGACCCCCGGCCCGCCCACCCGTCCGAAGTGCTGCGCCCCGTCGCGCCCCCGCCGCCGTCGGCCCCCCTGCGGGACAGCCCTGGCCCTGACGCCGAGTCCGCCGCGCCCCGGGGCATCGTGGACGGCGACGGCATCGAGACCGCCCGCAGCTCCCGCCCCGTCGCCCCCGGGGTCCGTCTCACCTCGTACGACCGGCTGGAATCCGGCAGCTGGCTGCGGGTCGACACCCTCGCCGTCGACCTCGGCGGCAGCGGCGTCCGCGCCGACTACCTCTTCCCGGGCCGGGTCGCCGCCCGCGAAACCGTCTCCGCGCTCGCCGCCCGGCACGACCCCGGGCCGGGCCGCCGCACCGTCGCCGCGCTCAACGGGGACTTCTTCGACATCGCCCAGACCGGCGCCCCCCAGGGCCCCGGCATCAGGGACGGCGAGGTCACCCACTCGCCCGCCGACGGCGCCCACCGGGCCGTCGGCATCGGCCCCGACGGCGCCGGGCGCGTGCTGCGGCTGTACTTCGACGGCACGCTGACCCTGCCCTCCGGCCCGTACCCCCTCACCGCCTACAACGCCGCCAACGTGCCCGCCGGGGGCATCGGCGCCTACACCCCCGCCTGGGGCAGTGCCGACCGGGCCCTGACGGTCGACGCGGCGGCCCCGACGGCCCCGGTCGCCGAAGCGGTCGTCCGCGACGGGGCCGTCGTCTCCGTGACCGGCCGCCCCGGCGCCGCGCCCGTCGAACCCGGCACCACCGTCCTCGTCGGCAGGGAGGCCGGGGCCGCCCGGCTCGCCGCGCTGCGCCCCGGCGACCCGGTGTCGTGGGAGTACCGGCCGCGCACCGACGGCGGACCGGTGCCCCGCACGGCCGTCGGCGGGCGGGAACTCCTCGTCGTCGACGGCGTACCGCAGAACCACGACGGGCAGGGCAACAACACCGCCGCCCCGCGTACCGCCGTCGGCTTCTCCCGCGACGGCGGCGCCATGCGGATCCTCACCGTCGACGGACGGCAGGCGGACAGCGGCGGTGTCACCCTCACCGAGCTGGGCGTGATGATGCGGGACGCCGGCGCGTACAACGCCCTCAACCTGGACGGCGGCGGCTCCTCCACCCTGCTCGCGCGGGCACCCGGCAGCGCGGCCCTGCGGGTGGAGAACAGCCCCTCCGACGGCAGCGAACGCACGGTCCCCAACGGCCTCGCGCTCACCGCGCCCGCCGGCAGCGGCAGGCTCCACGGCTACTGGGTCACCACCCGCACCCCCGCGCTCGCCGCGCCCACCGCCGACCCGGTCCGGGGCGGCCGTCCGGAACGCGTCTTCCCGGGGCTCACCCGCCGCCTGGCCGCCGCCGGGTACGACGAGACCTGGGGACCGGCCGCCGGTGCCCCGCGCTGGCGCTCCCTGCGCCCCTGGGTGGGCCGGGTGGACGCCGGCGGCGTCTTCCGCGCCCGGCACGGCGGTACGGCCGTCGTCACCGCCGCACGGGACCGCGCCCGGGGCCGTATCGCGCTGACCGTCCTCGACGACCTCGCCCGTATCGCCCCCACGACCCGCCGGATCGGCCTGGCGGGAACGGGCGCCACGGAGACGTTCGGCGTCGTCGGCTTCGACGCCCACGGCAACAGCGCCCCCGTCGAACCCGCCGATGTGCGCGTCGACCACGACCCGGACCTCTTCGACGTCCGCGACGACGGCGCGGGCTCCTTCGCCGTCACCGCCAGAACCCCCGGCGGCGCGGGCCGCGTCACCCTGACGGTCGGGGGCACGACCACCTCCCTCGCCGTCGCCACCGGCCTCGCCCGGCAGCCCGTCACCGACTTCGCGGACGCCGGGTCCTGGACGTTCACCCAGGCGCGCGCGGACGGCTCCGTCGCCGCGACCCCCGCCGGACACGACGGCACCGGCCTGGAACTGACGTACGACTTCACTCGTTCGACCGCCACCCGCGCCGCCTACGCGAATCCGCCCAGGCGGCTCGCCGTGCCCGGCACTCCGCGGTCGTTCACCCTCTGGATCCACGGCGACGGCCGGGGCGCGTGGCCGACCCTGCACCTCAAGGACGCGGCCGGATCCGACCAGCTGCTGCGGGGGCCGTACGTCACCTGGACGGGGTGGCGGCAGGTGGAGTTCACCGTGCCGGCGGCGGCCCCGGCGCCGTTCGCGGTGCACCGGTTCTACCTCACCGAGACCGCCGCGGCCCGCCAGTACACCGGACGCGTCGTCATCGACGACCTGGTGGCGCAGGTGCCGCCCCCCGTGGAGCTGCCCCCGCCGCCCCGGACCGCCGATCCGCTGATCGCGACGGCGGCCGCGACCGCCCGCCGGGACTGGCGGTTCGCGGTGATGTCCGACGCCCAGTTCGTCGCCCGCGACCCCGACAGCGCGATCGTGCGCCAGACGCGCCGCACCCTGCGCGAGATCCGGGCCGCCCGCCCCGACTTCCTGCTCGTGAACGGCGATCTCGTGGACGAGGGCGGCCCGGCCGACCTCGCCTTCGCCCGCCGGGTGCTCACCGAGGAGCTGGGGACGGCGCTGCCCTGGACCTACGTCCCCGGCAACCACGAGGTCATGGGCGGCCGGATCGACGACTTCACCGCCGAGTTCGGGCCCGCGCACCGGTCCTTCGACCACCGGGGGACACGGATCATCACCCTGGACACCTCCCGGCTGACCCTGCGCGGCGGCGGCATCGCCCAGATCGCCGCCCTGCGCGAGCGCCTGGACGCGGCGGCCGCCGACCCGGGCATCGGCTCGGTGCTGGTGGTGCAGCACGTACCGCCGCGCGATCCGACCCCGCAGCAGGGCAGCCGGCTCGGCGACCGCAAGGAGGCGGCGCTGCTGGAGGAGTGGCTGTCCGGCTTCCGCAGGACCACCGGCAAGGGGGCGGCCTTCATCGGCGCCCATGCGGGGGTCTTCCACGCCGAACGGGTCGACGGCGTGCCGTACCTGATCAACGGCAACACGGGGAAGACCCCGGCGGGCCCCGCGGACCAGGGCGGCTTCACCGGCTGGTCGCTGGTGGGCGTGGACGAGGTCGGCCCGGCCGAGCGGGCCGCCGCCCGGCAGCGCCCCTGGCGCGGCGGCCCGGACTGGCTCTCCGTACGCACCACCGCGCACACCGACGGCCTCACCCTCGACGCGCCCCCGGCGCTGGCACCCGGCCGGTCCGCGACGGTCCGCGCCACCGTGCTCCAGGGGACGCGGGAGGTGCCGGCGGCCCACCCGGTCAGCGTCGACTGGACCGGGTCGCGCGGGCTCCACCTGGGCCGCCCGGCCGCCGCCCGGCCCCGGCACACCGCGTCCTTCGACCCCGTGACGGGACGGCTCACCGCGCTGCGGCCGGGGACGGTGACGCTCACCGTCACCGTGTCCGGAGTGACCCGCTCCGCCGAGATCCTGATCCCGGCGACGACGCCGTCGGTACCGATGCCGACGACGACGATGCCGCCGGTGTCCGGGCCGGTGCCCGCCGCCCCGGCGCCCGTGCTCGTACGGCCCGCCGCCCCGTCTCCGTACGCGAATCAGGCGCCCGTCGTCGTACGGACCCCGGCCCCCGTGCTCGTACAGTCCCGGGCCCCCGCCGTCCATCGGCCCTCCGCCCCCGCCCCCGTACGGGCCTCCGCGCCCGCCCTCGTACGGGCCCTCGCGCCGTGCCGCACCCCCGCCCCGCCCCCGCGCTCGCCGTGCGAGAAGCCGCCGCACCCGGCAGCCTGGGGGTGAACCCTGGTGAGGAGGTGATCGCGGGATGGGCGGGCCGCAAGCCGCCGCCGGGGGAGCGACGGGCGGGGGAGCCGAGGCGGTGCGGCCGGTGCTGGCGCTCGCGCTGGCCGGCATGATGACCGACGTCCACGCCCACTCCGGCGCCCTCTACCTCCTCACCCCGGGCCCCGAACGGGACCGCCGCGCCCAGGTCCTGGAGATGGCCGTCAAGGCCGGCCTGCCCCGCGCCTTCTCCACGCCCTGGGAACGGATCTCCCTCGCCTCCCCGCTGCCCGTCGCCGACGCCGTCCGCCGGCTGCGGCTCGTCTGGGTCCCCGACGAGGAGGAGATGGCCCACCGCTACCCCCGGATCGCCGTCGCCCTCCCGTACCGCTACCGGTTCGCCGCCCTCCCCGTCGCCGTCGGCGAGCAGGTCTACGGCGCGGCCTACGTCACCTGGCCCGCGTCCCACCCGCCGACGCTGTCCCCGGCCGAACACAACCTCCTCACCGCGGCCTGCGACCGGCTGGCCCTGCGGCTCGCCGACGCCGCCCGCGACGGCGCACCGCTCCTGGCGGCCGAACCCGACTTCGTCGGCACCACACCGGTGCCCGACTGCGGCGGCGACCCGGCCGAAGTGCTGCGGACCCTCGCCCGGCTCCCGTACGGCGTCTGCGCCCTCGACGTCAACGGCCAGGTCACCTGCGCCAACCCCGCCGCCGGGGACCTCCTCGGCACCGACCCCGCCCGTCTCACCGGCCGCACCCTGTGGACCGCGCTGCCGTGGCTCAACGACCCCGTGTACGAGGACCGCTACCGAGCCGCCCTCCTCAGCCAGCGGACGTCCTCCTTCACGGCACTGCGCCCGCCCCGCGACTGGCTCGACTTCCGGCTGCACCCCGGCCACGACGGCCTCACCGTCCAGATCACCCGCGCCGAGGCCGCCGTCGGCGGCACCGGGGAAGCCGCGCCCGCCGAACGCCACCCCGCCCGGCTCGTCACCATCGCCCACATCGCCAACCTGGCCATCGCGCTGACCGAGGCCGTCGGCGTCTCCGACGTGGTCGACCTGGTCGCCGACGAGATCATGCCCTCGCTCGGCGGCAGCGCCCTGGTCCTCCTCGGCTCCGAGAACGGCCGGCTGAGGGTCCTCGGCCACCGCGGCTACGCCGACCCCCACACCGTGGAACGGTTCGACGGCTTCCCGCTGAGCGCGCCCCTGCCCGGCGCCCAGGCCCTCGTCGCCGGGGTGCCGTCGTTCTTCGAGTCCCGGGCCGAACTGGAACGCGTCTACCCGGAGCGGTTCGCCACCCCCGACGGCATGTCCGCGTGGGCGTACCTCCCGCTGATCGCCTCCGGCCGGCCCGTCGGCACCTGCGTCCTCGGCTTCGACCGCGAACACCACTTCACCACCGACGAGCGCTCCGTGCTCACCAGCCTCGGCGGGCTCATCGCGCAGGCCCTGGAACGGGCCCGGCTGTACGACACCAAGCACCGCCTCGCCCACGGACTCCAGTCCGCGCTGCTGCCGCGGACGCTGCCGCGGATCGACGGCCTGGAGGCAGCCGCCCGCTATCTGGCGGGCACCCAGGGCATGGACATCGGCGGCGACTTCTACGACCTGGCCCGCACCGGCGGCCGCAGTGCCGCCGCCGTCATCGGCGACGTCCAGGGCCACAACGTCACCGCCGCCGCGCTCATGGGCCAGGTCCGTACCGCCGTACGCGCCTACACCGCCGTGGGCCAGCCGCCCGGGCAGGTCATGGAGTCCACCAACCGGCTCCTCATCGACCTGGAGGCCGACCTGCTGGCGTCCTGCGTCCACCTGCGGATCGACCTGCCCGCCCACACCGCGCACATCGCCCGCGCCGGGCATCCGCAACCGCTGCTCCGCGCACCCGACGGCACGGTACGGGTGCTGGAGCTGACCGGCGGGCCGCTGCTCGGCGTCGACGCCCGGTCCGTCTACCCCACCACCTGGCTGCCGCTGCCACCCGGAGCCGTCCTCGCGCTCTACACGGACGGGCTGATCGAGACGCCGGGCACCGACATCGACGACGCGCTCGCGGCCCTCGCCCGGCGGCTCGCCGGGGCCGCGCCGGACGCCTCCCTGGAGGAACTCGCCGATCTGCTCCTCGGACCGCCGGAGGTCCGCGACCGGCGCGGCGACGACACGGCGCTGCTGCTCCTGCGCCCCACGGGCTGACCACCCGCCGGCTTGTGCGACCGGTCCGCGGGAGCCCGCGCGTCACCGGCCGAACAGGGCCCCGCCCGCCGCACTGTTCCCGTCCCGCCGGGCGAAGAAGCGGGCGACGTCCGCGTCCGACACCTCCGCCAGCGCCGCGGGCGACCAGCGCGGCGCCCCGTCCTTGTCGATGACCCGGGCCCGGATCCCCTCCACCAGATCGGGCCCGGCGAACGCGGCGCACGACACCCGGTACTCCTGCTCCAGCACCTGCTCCAGCGTGCCCAGCTCCCGCGCCCGCCGCACCGCCGCCAGGGTGACCTTCAGCGCGGTGGGCGACCGGGTGAGGATCGTCCGCGCCGCCTCCTTCGCCGCCGGATCGCCGTGGGCGAGCAGCCGCTCCACGATCCCCTCCACCGAGCCGCCCGCGTAACAGTGGTCGATCCACCCCCGGTGGGCCGCGAGTTCCCCGGCGGGCGCGGGCTCCGCGTACCGCGCCACCACGTCCGCCACCCCGCCGTCCGCGAGCGCCGCCGCGAAACCGGCCAGCCGCGCCGAGGGCACGTAGTGGTCGGCGAGCCCGCAGAGCACCGCGTCGGCGGCGCCCACCGGCAGCCCCGTGAGCGCCAGATGGGTGCCCAGCTCGCCGGGGGCACGGGCCAGCAGATACGTACCGCCGACATCCGGGACGAAGCCGATACCGGTCTCCGGCATCGCCACGGCGGACCGCTCGGTGACCACCCGGACACCGCCGTGCGCCGAGATCCCCACCCCGCCGCCCATCACGATGCCGTCCATGAGGGCCACGTACGGCTTGCGGAAGCGGGCGATCCGGGCATTGAGCCGGTACTCGTCCCGCCAGAAGCCGAGCGTGCCGCGCCCGCCGGAGACGGCGTCCGCGTGGAACGCCCGGATGTCCCCGCCCGCGCACAGCCCCCGCTCGCCCGCGCCCGCGACCACCACGACCCCGACCGCCGGATCCCCCTCCCACGCCGCCAGCGCGGCGTCCATGGCACGGACCATGGGACGGGTGAGGGCGTTGAGAGCCGCGGGCCGGTCGAGCGTGATACGGGCGGCCCTGCCCTCGGTACGCAGCAGTACGGAATCGGACGCGACACGGCCCATCGGCTGTCCCCTCGGCTCGTTCCTCCCGCCCCACCGGACGGGGGTCCATCCTCGCCGACGCCGCTCCCCGGCCTCCCGGGGGGCCCGCCCCACTTCCGGTTTACTGCAACACGTTCTACCGTGTCCGCCGCGCCGGGGACCGAGCCGGGGCCGACCACCGGACTCTGGAGGGGCCGTGCATCTCGCCTACACGCCTGAACAGCAGCGGTTACGCGCCGAACTGCGCGCCTACTTCGCCGGCCTGGTGCCGGACAACGCCTACGCCCGCCACACCGACACCGCCGAACAGAAACGCTTCTACCGGGCCACGCTGCGCCGCCTCGGCGCCGACGGCTGGCTCGGCGTCGGCTGGCCCGTCGAGTACGGCGGCCGCGGCCTGACACCCCTGGAACAGTTCATCTTCTTCGACGAGGCGGCCCAGGCCGGCGTACCGCTGCCGCTGATGGCCCTCAACACCGTCGGCCCCACGCTGATGCGGCACGGAACGGAGGAGCAGAAGGCGTACTTCCTGCCGCGCATCCTCTCCGGCGAGATCGACTTCGCCATCGGCTACAGCGAGCCCGGCGCCGGCACCGACCTGGCGTCGCTCACCACCCGCGCGGTGCGCGAGGGGGACACCGAAACCGGCCACTACACCGTCGACGGACAGAAGATCTGGACCACCAACGGGGACACCGCCGACTGGGTCTGGCTCGCCGTGCGCACCGACCCGGACGCCCCGCCGCACCGGGGCATCACGATGCTCCTGGTGCCCACCTCCGACCCCGGCTACTCCTGCACCCTGATCAGCACCCTCGCGTCGCACGACACCACCGCGAGCTACTACGAGAACATCAGGGTCCCCGCCTCCCGGCGGGTCGGCGAAGAGAACAAGGGCTGGCGCCTGATCACCGACCAGCTCAACCACGAACGGGTCACCCTCGCCGCCCACGGCACCGTCGCCATCCGCGCCCTGAGCGACGTCCGCGACTGGGCCGCGGCCACCCGCCTCACCGACGGCCGCCGCGTCGCCGACCTCCCCTGGGTCCGCGGCCGCCTCGCCCGCACCCACGCCCGTCTCGACGCGATGAAGCTCCTCAACTGGCAGATGGTCAACTCCGTCCAGGAGGGCACACTGACCCCCCAGGACGCCTCGGCCGTCAAGGTGTACGGCTCCGAGGCCCGCCGGGACGCCTACGCCTGGCTCCTGGAGATCACCGCCGCCGCGGGCCCCCTGAAGGAGGGCTCCGCCGGCGCGGTGCTCCACGGCGAACTGGAACGCGGCTACCGCTCCGCTGTGATCTTCACCTTCGGCGGCGGGAACAACGAGATCCAGCGGGAGATCATCTCCTGGATCGGCCTGGGGATGCCCCGGGTCCGCCGCTGATCCCGGTGTGACGAGGATTTTTAGTTGGCACTTAGGATGTCTCGTTGGCACCAAGATCACCTTCTCTTCTCTGAGGTGGCGGTGCACCGCTGTCCCGTCGCAGCACAGTTGACGGACTCTCACTCA
Organism: Streptomyces yaizuensis; assembly: GCF_034961445.1. Classification (NCBI taxonomy): domain Bacteria; kingdom Bacillati; phylum Actinomycetota; class Actinomycetes; order Kitasatosporales; family Streptomycetaceae; genus Streptomyces; species Streptomyces yaizuensis. The sequence goes on along the minus strand of NZ_BSBI01000009.1, from coordinate 218,941 downwards.
GCCTCATCCGGGTTGGCGGATTCCCACAATGTCGCGCCCTGCGCGGCGGGGCGCTGCAGGTTCCTCTCGCACTCTGTGCATTCTCTCTGATCTTGCGCCCGCCCTGCGCACGCGCAAGATCAGCGAGAATTCCACAGGCGGCGTGACCCATCGCGCGGAAGGTTACGGCCTCTTGTAGTCCTTGCCTTGTTTGACACGGTCACGCATGCATGGTGAGAAGCGCGGGCCCGCCCACATCGGGCACCGGGCCTGGCTCCTCACCGGCACCCGCCTACTGGTTCGGCAGCGGGTTGGGTTACCTCACCTGGGAGTACGGGGCGGTCCATGCCCCGACGGAAGTCGAGAAGTCGAGCAGGGGTCCCTGGTTACGGTCCGCGTGGAGGCGCGTAACGCGGGCAGCTGGGTCGGCCATGAGGTGGTTCAGGTGTACCTGACCCATGAGATCCGGTGAGCGGACCCACAGATCGACCGGCGTAACAGGGTTTCCGGATACTTCCACCATCCGTGCGGCCACCGGTTTCCAGTCGCTTCGCCGCGGTACGGAGGATTCCAGGGTTGCCGTTTCAGTCCGGTGCGCAAGGTGAGGAATGCGGTACGGGCTGGCACAGGGGGATTCCGGGAGCGGCAATCGGCAGTTCAGTGGCCCGGGGAGCGTTGAAACCAGTCGCATATCCATTGGCTTGATTCATCATGTCAAGAGGTCGTATCCGGTCACGGCTCGGAGATTTCCTGATGATTCAAACCGTAAGGGTGACACTGTGAAACTCCGGCCGGATCCGTGCCGGGGTGTGAACTGCGGAGATCTCAAGAGGTGGGGACCAGATGAGTGACGTGTTTACCTTTCCGGTGCTGGCGGCATCCGCTCTCACGCAGGCGTTCGGTTTTCTCTATCGGCGTGCGGAAACCCTCCTTGACCGTCGGCGCGGGAACGCCTCCCAGCCGGAGACCGTGCCCGCTGTCGTGGTCGGCGACCCAGGGTCGGCGGAGGCCGACGGCGACGCCCTGACCCCAGAGCGCCTGGAACAACTGGAGTCCCTTTGGGAGGTACTTGGTGTATACGGCGATCACCAGGACCTGGTCAGGCCGGAAGACGAACGGCTGCGCCGCAACCTCGGCCAGCTGCGGGGACTTCTGGAGGAGATCTACGGCCGGCGTATCACCTTCGAGGGCGAGGACCGGGCGCGCAGCGGCACCCGAATCGTGCAGAACCTGGGCCAAGTGCACGGCAGTGCGCATGCCCTGAAGGTACAGACGATTGGGCGTGACGCGGCGGTGGAGGTTGAGCAGAAGGCCGAAGTGCTCCACCGCGGGGCCAGTGTGACCGCGGCCGAAATCAACCTCATCGAATAGATCGGCCGGGGCGCATGGAGCGGCCCGGCGGCACAGAAGGCATACAGAAAATCAGGGGAGGACGTGCATGAATCTACCCATGCCCGCGGATGATCACCGCACTGGTGACTTGGGTCCGAGTATTCCTGTTCAGCCAGGAAGGCAACCGCGTCCTGGTGCCCTACCCGACGATGCGGGCAGCGCCCCGCAGGCGGATGGGCTCTCTGGTTTGGACAAGGAAGCCGCAGACTTTGGGCGGCGGTTCGATCTTGACCCGCCGGGCGGGGGCGCGGGGACACCGTCCGCGCCCGCTCCGTTCGACAGCGGGAGCGGGTACACCGGCGATGCGACTGGGGAAGCCGGCCCGCAGGTGCCCGCGCATGAGGCCGGTGATACCGGCACCGCCGCTATGGATGAGGACGATCCCCGGGTACGTGACGTCTTGGCCCTGGCCCGTGCGGTAGCGAACCTGCGGCAAGAGGCCTTGTTCAACTTCGGCGAGATGACCGGTGTGAAACTCACCGCCATCCTCGGAGAGATGCTCGTGCACTCCGAACTGCCGGACAGTTACCTGGATACCGTGCGAGCCGTGTTCGCACAGCCGCAGGGCTATGCGGAGACCTATCGGGATTTTGAGGAGCGACCTGGCGCGGTCCTGGTGCTCTTGCGCAAGCCGGGAGCCGGGCAGGCGTTCACTGCCCATGCGCTCCTCGCCGACCTGCGGTTACGCACCGGTGCGCGGGTGGGCCCCTTGAGCTTCGGCGGAACCAACCGGTTCCCCGTGCGTAAGCTGCCGCTCGACCAGAACTGCGGGTACCTGCTCGAACTGCCCAGTGATGAGGGCAAGGAAGATGGCCAGGACGGCGACAGGTTCGAGATCGCGGCCGACTTCGGTGCCACGCTGACGAAGATCCAGTACAGCCTGGAGAAGCGGTCATCTCGGCTCGTGGTTCTCACTACCCCAGAGCAGTGGGAAAGGATCAAGCACGGAGCTCCCCCGAACGTGATCCCTACCCTTGGGCGCCCCGACCCCAAGGAGGTCGCCGCCGCATGGCTGGCGGCTGAAGCTCCTGAGCTTGACGCCGCCCTGTGGCTCGAACGTCCGGAGATCGGTGATCTCCTCAAGGAACAGGGCCCTTCCGAGGTGCTCCAGATCGTCACTCTCATCCTCAATGCCGACTGCGGCAAAGACCTCGTCACGTCCACTGATCCGGACCAGAACGAGTTCACCCGGCGTGTCATGAGTGTGGTGGCGGCGCGCCGTGACTGGCGCAAGGACCTGCGCAGTTGGCACAGCGACCCCGATCGCACCAGTTTCCACCGCAACTTTCTGCTGGTTGCTGCGCTGTTCAGCAATGCCCCGGTTGCCCACATCTACGCCAAGACATCGGAGCTGTGCGCCGCCTTGGAGGAGGGGGACCTGTCACTCAAGGGCCAGCAGGGCCCTGGCGTGATCGAGATGATTGAGGTCATCCATGCTGAGCTGAGCGACGAAGACGTCATCCAGTTTCCCAAACCTGGCTGGGACGACGCCGTGCTGAGCTACTTCTGGACCGACCGGCCCATGGCTCGCAAGCCCTTCCTCACCTGGATGGCCGCGGCCCCGGTAGCCAGAACCACGCAGTTCCTGGAGACGTTCACCACGGACGACCGGCTGCTGCTGGCCAACCGAGTCGGGGCGTTCGCCGTCCGCTGGGCGGAACGCCATCAGAAGAGTGAGCCCCTGGAAGAAATCGCCCAGGCATGGTGCAAGGACGACGCTTTGTGGCCCGCCGCCGTGTCGCTCGTCTCTGCTGCCGCCCTCCACCCGACCTTGGGACGCTTCATCCACGAGGCACTGCTGCGCTGGTCTAAGGGCCGCCGCGAGGGAAGTCTGGCACTCCAAAAACTCACGGTCGACGTCTGCGCCGGCGAGTTCGGCCGACTGCACACCGGCAAGGCGCTGCGCCGGCTGAGCCACGCTGCGGCCTCGCCCCACAAGGAAGTCCGGACCGCGCTGCACTCTGCGGTGCGCAACCTCTGGTCCGACCCTGCTGTACGGCAGACCCTCTTCGACGAAGTCATCACCTGGTGCGCGAAGGACCCCAAGCGTATCCAGGCGGGCCGCCATGCCTTCAACGCGCTGGCCACCCTCACCACCGTCGAGGAGCCCCGCGTGCCCGTGCTCCTTCCCAGTCTCAAGGAAGATGCCGAGACCGAACCGACCGTGGCCGATCTGGCCAAGGGGTGGAGGACTCTGCTCGATCCCGAAGCTGAAGACGAGAAGACCGCGGAAGCCCTGAGCCTGTGGATGGACACAGCCTGGCTGTACCCCGACCGGAGGCAGACGATCTTTGAGATCCTGCGGGGCGCGGTTGACGTCCCGGGCCGGGCTGGAGGAACCCACCCCCGCCACCGCCTGAGGGACCTGCTCTACCGCTGGCAGCCCGTCCCCGCACCCGACGCCGACCCAGAGCGCGTGCGGCTCCGCCACGAACTGGCTGACCTCCTTGACCACGACCGAGGTCTCGCCGTCGCGCAGTACCGCCGGGGCGCCGCGGCAGATGGCCAGGCAGCAGCGCGATGAGCATGTTCGCACGGCGTCGCTCTCGGCGTGGGAGCGGCGACCCGAGCCCGGGCTGGGTGCAGGAATTCCATGACGTCGTCGCGGGCGCGGAGCCCGGCATGGGATTTACCGCGCACTTTCGCGTCGAATGGCGCAGACCCTCCACTGTCACGGCTACCCGGGCCAGCGCCGTAGAGGCATGCGGGCTGGTACGGGCTCTGGTTGAAGGTGTGGCGGCAGGATGCAGTGTGCTGCGCCCTGCGGCCACCGAACAGGACATCAACGGTGTACTCGCACGCAAGATGCCCCTGCGCACCGATACCGCCGAGGTGACCTGGGCCCAGGTCAGCCTCACTGTTGACGAGCAGACCCGGCATGCCGCCCATCGCCTGGCCCAGATACGCCATGAGATCGAGCTCGATGCCTTGGCGCGGAAGCAGACCCTCGCACGAATCAACTTCCTGTACGACGAGGTTCTGCGGGACCCGGCAGCTGCCCGTATCTATCTGATGCTCGAACACTCCGCACGCATCGGGGACCTGCCGACCGACCTGGACCTGGACCGGGTGGTGCGGGAGATCCAGCAATGGCACCCCTCCTCGAAGTGGGTGGTCACCGCCCAACTCCTACACACCTTCGTCGAAGGTCTTACGACCGGCGACGCCGACGATCTGCTCCACACTCTTCATTCCCTCTTCACGGACTACGGCGAGAAGGAGCTGGCAGCTCGGCTCCCGTTACGGATCGCTGAGAAGCCAGAGTCGCCGGATTCTTCTGACGGACAAGGACAGCCGTGGCCAAACTGACGTGGACGCGCATCTTCCTGGCCCCGCTCACTAGCTGGCATGCCTACCGCATCATGCGATCCCATCCTGAGCAGATCGACTTCGACGTGGCTTGGAGGCAGGCCAGAATCCGCAGTCACCCCGACGAAGCGCCCTACCTGCTCCACGGCCACGGACGGATCGCCAACCCGTTACCAGACACCGAGGAGCGCCCCAGAAGCTCACCCGCATGGAAGACAAGGCGTATCTCGCCCTGCAGAAAGCGGCGCTGACTGCTGGCTGACGTCCCAGGCGGGCCTGCTGCCAGCGCTATGCCGCTCAGAGACGGCGCACGGACACGCGGGTGAGAGGACGACACGGTGCGGAACCGAGGCACGCCGTGGCTGACCGGCAGGTCACTGCCTGGCTCCCCGCGGGCCAGCGCCCCCTTCAGGAACCGCTGCCCGCCGGCCGGCACGTGAGCGGGATACCGGTGGCGAGGACCGTCGCTCTGCGGCGGTGAGCTTGATCCGCTAGTCGACTCACCTGTGCTTGTTCACTGTTGCTTTCACAGCAGCGCCTTGATACCTTGTCGCCGTTATGCAGACCCGGGCTCAAGTGCCGGGTCTGACAGCAATCACCCGGCAGGCCATGCGAACGAGCACGTAGCTCGGTCGACACGTCGATGTGCAGGGTGGGATTCCATTTGCTTATGGCGGTGTTGACATGTCGGCGCGTTCTATTTCCGCTTCCAAGACATCCAGTGAGGCTGACAATGATTTATTCGTTCATTGCACACACGAGCCCAGGGCGGAGCAGGGTATTCGCCCTTGTCAAGGACGACCCCGATCGGTTGGAGGCGGTCACTGCGCTGGGAGCAGGCGATCTCCACCTGGCCGAGGAGCTCGTCGGAGGCCTCAACAACTTCCTGGCCGATCGGGATGACACAGTGTTGCAGGCCGTGCTCGACCGCCTTCCGAACCCGGTGCGAATGGCTGCACAGCAGTACCTCAAGAATAAATGTAAGCCGGAGCCCGGCTCCTTCACCGGATACGGGCCGATCGACATAGTCCGTGAGGCCGTCTACTTTAGGCGACTTGATGACGAGCTTGAAGAGTACCTTGATAGTGCCTACATGATCGGGCTCGGTATCCGTATGTCGAACGAGCTCCGCCGTGCCGGTGGAATCACCTGGGTGGTCCAACTGCGCAGCGACGAGGTCTCCGTACCACTGAGCGCTGAGCCGCGCACGTGGGCACTTCCCGCAAAGGCGCAGCTTCTGAAGACTTGGACGAGCCAGCAGCCGCTCGCCCGTCTTGGGCCCGTTCGTGGTGCCCTCGACGTGGCGCGAGCCGCAAGTGCCGAGGGGCGTTGGGTCAGAGTTCATACACTGCTCCACAGCAGCAGTGATGTCGACTTCGAGGGCAGCGGTACTTCGGAGTTCGTTGTCGACGTCTTCGACGCGTCGATCCCACTGGAGGACACGGAAGAATGATTGGTTTCTTCGCTGCGCTGTTCTGATCCGTTGTCTGGATACGCCTCATGGGCTCAGGAGGGCACAGCGAAGTCGGCCACCCCGACTTCCGGAGTATGGCTGCGGGACAGGCTGCCCAGGGCGTCAGCAAGGGCCCGGGGGAGTCACGCGTCCAACGTCTGTGGGGCCGATGTCCGTCCTGGCCACGATGGGTCGCGGTCCGGGGTGGGGTCAGTGTCGTCAGCTCGTCGAGCTTCCTATCTGCGTGACCGGCTTAGGTCGCTTCATGCGTATGGTGGGCGGGGCGAAGACCAACCGTGCACGGAAATGGAAGCTCCTTGCGACAGGTGGTTCATGAGCGCGTCGCGCGTTGTTGCAACGAATGCCTCAGGGACGGAGTCGGCGTCGACCCATCGGACCTGGGAGTGTTTGCGGGGTTCCCGGTTCTCGGGTTCGCCCGTCCATTCGTGGGCGGCGAAGACGACGGTGAGGAAGCCGCCCGGGGCTTCGACGCCCCAGGCACTATGGATAACGTGGGCGACTTTGAGGGCTTCCGGCTTCACTTTCAGGCCGGTCTCCTCGTAGAGCTCGCGGACCGCCGTTTCCGTGATCGGCTCTCCAGGCTCGCTCTTGCCGACGGGTAGGTCCCACAGGCCCTGGGCGAACTTGGCGTTCTGGCCGCGTTGGAGGAGTACGACGCGGTTGGTGGCCTTGTCGTGGACGATGACGGCCGCGACCAGCAGGGTCATTGATTCGAGCGCCGGTTTGAGGGCTGGGGAGCGGTCGTCGGTCTGCCGGGCCACGAGGTTCCCTTCGTCGGGCGGGTCGTTCGGGCATGTTAGGCCAGTGCTTCGCGGACGCGGCGGGCGAGATCAGCGGCGCCTGGGACACGGCGGCGCTGGTACACGGCCAGGGTGGAGCGGATCGAGGTCATCGCCTTGCGGGTGCGGTCCGAGGTCATGCCTTCCATGAGGACCAGGGCTTGGGTCCAGGCGGCGACCGCCTCATCGGCGCGGGCCTGGGCGGCGAGGCTGTCGCCGAGGTCGGCGTGGGTGAGGGCGTGGACGCGCTGGTACTTCTGCGGGTCCCAGCGGGTGAGGGCGTCCCGGTGCTGTTGTTCGGTGCCGATGTGGTCGGCGAGGTCGGTCAGGGTCCGGGCGGTGTGGCTGGCCACGGTTCCGGCGGCGGGTCCACTGACGTGGGAGTAGCTGGGCTGGGGGCCGCTGTCCCGGAGGAGGGCGTCTTCGGCGGCGAGGAGGGCGCGGGCGGCTGAGGGGCTCTCGCCGACCGCCGCATAGGCGCGGGCATGGGTGATGTGGAGGAGGGCTTCGGTCCGGCCGTCGACGTGGCCGAGGCTGCGTGTGAGAGCGCCTTCGACGAGGTCGACGCAGTGGTGGGGCTGCTTGAGGCTGAGGGCCTGATGGGCGAGGGCGCGCATCATCCAGGCAGCGTGGCCGCGGGGGTCGGCCTCGCACGCGAGCTGGTAGCCGACCTGGTAGTAGCGCTGGGCGGCACCTTCGTGTCCGAGGTCGTGGTGTTTCCAGCCGGCGAGATAGGCGAGCTCGGCAACCGCGCCGAAGGCGGCCTGCCGTAGGAGTTCGGAGAGGAATCGTCCCCGGAGCATGGGGGCCGCCGTGTCGGCAAGGTAAGCGGCGACCGTGGTAAGACCGTGCCCACCGCCGAGGCGTTCGTCAGCGGCGCTGAAGGCCGCCGTGATCTGCCGTACGACATCAATGTCCGCACCACCGACGAGTGAATCGGCGGTGCGGGCACGGAGCATGCGGGAGGTGGCCTCTTGGTCGTGCAGAAGCGGCATGGCCACGCCGGTTGTGGTGAAGGCGGCGATGGCGAGGTAGCGGCGGCGTTCGACGTCCGCGCGGCCGAGGTCCGTGGCCGTGGTGACCGGGTTCGGGTCCGGCGGGGAGTCCACCTCTGACGTGCGGAGACCGATCTCGGTCTGGGTGACGACGCGGTCGAGGCGGCGGGACAGGGCCTCGGCGAGGTACTGGCCCGCCTGCCCGGACGGCGCGCGGGTGCCGTTCGCCCAGTGGGAGACGGCCGACTTGTTGGTCTGGAGCAGGTCGCCGTTCTCGGCGGCGATGCGGCGCACGTCCTTGGCGAGTGCCTCGTAGGTGCAGCCGGCGGCGTGGATTGTCTCGCGCAGGCGGGAGTTGGGGTGGGTCGGCGCCGACACGATCTCCTCCGCTTCGGAGCTGTAAACCGCGTATACCGCTTGGCATCGGACACACCGTACCCACTCTGTGTAGCGGACGGTTCACTTATCGACAGCGGCCCCACTTTCGGGCGGGGCAGCCCCCATTCCGTACGCCCCACCGGGCTCGGGCATTCCTGTGCCCCGGCCCGGCCGATCAGAGACGGAGAATCGATGACCACCGTCGACACCACGGCCATCACGGTCGAACTGCCCGACGCCTTCGACCCGCGCTGGAGCCGTCTGCCCGGCATCCAGGTGGACGGCCTGCGCATCACCATCGAGCCGGCCGAGTACTTCTTCCGCTTCGAGTCCAGCACCTGGCTCGTCGCCGACTGGGAGCTGGTCAAGTCCCAGCTCCTGGATGTGGACGAGACGACAGAGAGCGCGGTCGAGCAGCTCGCGCTCGACTTCATCAAGAACCACGGCGAGTCGACGTCGGATGCCGCCCGCGTGCTGACGACGGCGTACAAGGTCTACTCGTACCTCTTCCGCGAGGAGCACCTCGAATCGCTCGGGCTCCCGCTGATCACCGCCGGGCATCTGCGCATGCTGCGCGAGGCCGCCACACTGATGGCGCTCAACAAGGTCGAGCTGGACGGGCACATCTCCAACGTGGGCCCATGCTGGTTCTTCCCCGCGGCCACCTCCGTCGTCTTCGACCTGGACGACGAGACAGGCGGGATGCTGGACGAGGTCTACCACGGCAGCTGGTTCAACGAGCACCGCCGGATCGAGTCCATCAAGGCCCACGCCGCCCTCGGCGGCCGGCTCGTGCACGGCTGCCAGTCCGTGCCGGACCAGTCCGGCGGGGTCGTCGCACCCTACGGTGCCTCGATGGCGAACTTCCGGGACGACCTGGCCGAGTTCAAGGCGGGCTGGATCGAGCAGGTCCACGCCCACCGCGTCACCGCGGCCGAGTGACCCAACCCCACTACGGTTCCGGGGCGGCTGACCCGCTCGTCCGCCCCGGAGCCCACCATCTCGTGGAGACCCCCGTGGACCAGAGCCCGACCGCCGCCCTGCTGGACGACCTGTGCCGCCTTGTCGGCAAGCCCCTCCCCGAACGTGCCGAGATCCGCGTCTGGGGCATGTCCGGTGTCGAACGCGTCACCTTCCCCGACGGGGAGACCGCCGTCTTCAAGTACGCCAAGGAGCCCTTCGACCGCGAGGCCCGGGCCCTGCGGCTGGCGCACCAGCGCGGGCTGCCTGTCCCCGAACTGCACGCCACCACCATGCGGGACAAGTGGCTCGGGATGCTCATGGACGACCTCGGCACCCCTCTGCGGGATGCCGACGACCTCGACGGTGTCGCCGCCGCTGTGATGCTGCACGCCGCCCGCCCGGCAGACGGCCTGCCCCTCCTCGACCGTGCGGGCCTCACGGCCCTTCCCGACCGAGCCCTTGAACACCTCCGGCGGCTGCGGCAGGCCGGCCGCTGGACGGACTGCGACGACATCGAGACCAGCTTGGGAAAGATTTCCGCGGCGGCCAGGGACCGCGCCCAGGGGACGGTGCTCGACCCGTTCGGCTGGGTCCACTCCGAATTCCACCCCACCAGCGTCCACATCGGGGAGAACGGCTGGCACCTCCTCGACTTCGCCCGTGCCTTCACCGGGCCCGGCCTGATCGACCTCGCCTCCTACCACGGCACCACCGACGCACCGAGCCCCGCACGACTGCGGGTCCTCCTGGAGCAGTACGTCACGGCAGGCGGCCACCAGGACGCCCTCACCGCCCGAGGTGGCCTGGCCGCCGAGGCGTGGGCCCTGGGCTGGCACCGGATGTGGGCCGTGGAGTGGTTCATGGAGCAGGCCATCCGCTGGATCGACGACCCGGCCAAGGACCCCGCGTACATCCCCGTCGTCCGCCGCCACCTCGACGATGTGGTCCAGCTCCTGGAGGTCTAGGTGCTCGCCCAGGTCTCCCCCTGGTACGCCCACGCCGCCCAGCGGATGGCCGCCGCCCCCGCCCACGCCCTCGCCGCACCGGCCCGGATGGAATGGAGCACCCACCCGGGCCTCGGTCCCGGCGCCGAGATCCTCGGCCCGGACCTGCACCGCAAACACATACTGGAACTGGGCTGCGGCCCCGGCCACAACGCCGCCCACCTCGCCGAGCACCACCGGTCCCGCGTCACCGGCGTGGACCTGATCGGACTCCAGATACTCCGTGCCCGCTCCCACTACGGACACATCGACCGCGCCACTTTCGCCGTCGGCCACGCGCTGCACCACCTCCAGGCCACCGGCCGGACCTTCGACGCGATCTACTCCGTCTTCGGTGCCGTCGGCCTCGTCACCCCCGAACTCCTCCTCGCCGCGATTTTCCGCCGCTTGAGGCCAGACGGTGTCCTGGCCTTCTCGGTCCCGCACCCGGCACGGGCAGGAAGACATCCATCCGCTGACGACCGTCCGCGCGAGGACTACGTCATCATGCCCGACCGCACCCGGCTGCCCATCGCCCGCTGGGAGTTCGACTCCCGCCGGTGGGCCACTCATCTCCACCGGACCGGCCTGCGCATCACCTCCGCCCTGGAACTGCGGCACCCGCGCCTCGACCCATGGCCCACCACCCTCCTGATCACCGCCCGTAAACGCTGACCGACGGAGGTACCGATGCCCCTGCCCCGCCTGCTGCTGGACATCGACGGCGTCCTCATCCCGTTCCCGACGGCCGACGGGAGCACCCCGCCCACCCACATCCGCCACACCGTCCTGCCCACCGGCCGCAACCCCGGCGACTCCGTCACCATCTGGCTCAACCCCGCACACGGCCCCCTGCTCGCCGGCCTGCTGGGCAGCGGCCTCGTCGCCCCGGTGTGGTGCACCAGCTGGCGCAAGGACGCCACCACCATCATCGGACCGCTCCTCGGATTGCCGGAGTTCCCCTGCCTCGACCTCCCCCGCCCTCAGATCACCACCAGCCACCCCAACGGATATCTCTGGAAACGCGACCATGTCTCTCCGTGGCTCGGCGGAGACCCCGTCGCCTGGATCGACGACGACTTCACCGCCCTCGACCACACCTGGGCCGCCGAACGCACTGCCCGCGGGAACCCCACCCTGCTCATTCAGCCGGACGCGTACGCAGGGCTTCAGCCGCCGCATCTGGCAGACGCACACACGTGGGCGGTCCAACTGTGGGAAAGCTCCGTTCCGGCAGAAGAAACATCAAGGTGCGGACACCTTCCGAACGACAGTTGACCGCTCGTGTGACGGCAGTCGACTTCTGAGGTCGTGACCGGGAACGGGGCCTCAACGGAGCCGTACGCAAGGAGCGCCCCCCGGCCCGCCGCCCGCGGAAAGCGCCCCCGCCGCCGCGCTCCACCCGCGCTCCGGTGCTCGTACCCCCCCCGCCGCCCCGACCGCTCGGCCGCTCGGCGAAGCGCGGGCGACGCGGCAGGCGTTCGGATACCCGGCCGCGCGGAGGACCCCGTTCCAGCAGCGGTGACGCGGCGTGGGCGCATCTCCCGCGCGGCGGCGGGCCGGTGTGGCGAGGGGCGCGTGGTGATCGCTGCGGTTGTGACACGTACGGCCGGGGGCGCGGGTTCACCCCGGACCGTTCGACCACTCGTCGCTGCGCCGAACGGTCACCCCGTACCACTCGTCCGCCGACCGACGGGCTCTGTCAACTCCGCCACCCGGCGGATATCCGCCGCCCCGCCACGGCCGCAGGCTGACCGCACCCCGCAACTGAACCGTCACACAGCAAGCCACACAGTCAGCCAGCCACACAGCCAGCCAGACGAGGAGCGCAGCCGTGACCGCACCGGCCCCGGGACAGGCCCGACCGACCCCCCGCAGCACCCGCGCCACCGAGGAAGAACTGGCCCAGCTCCAACGTGAGCACGGCCGGGCCGTGTTCGGCTTCCTGCTGGGACTCACCTACGGCGACACCCAGCGCGCCGAGGACCTGCTCCAGGAGACGATGATCCGCGCCTGGCGCCACCCGGAAGCCCTGCACACCCGGCACGATTCGATGCGGCCCTGGCTCTTCACCGTCGCCCGCCGCCTCGCCATCGACGCCCGCCGCGCCCGCCTCTCCCGCGCCCGCGAGGCCGTCCACTGCGTGGAGAACACCCCGATCACCGCGGAGGACCCCATCGAGCCGTCCATCCAGGCCCTCGATGTGCGCGCCGCGCTGGCCCGGCTCTCCGCGGACCACCGGGCCGTGCTCCGCGAGGTCTACTTCCGGGGACTGTCCGTCAACGAGGCCGCCGAGGCCCTCGACATCCCCCCGGGCACCGTCAAGTCCCGCACCTACTATGCGCTCCGCGCGCTGCGCGGCGTACTGAAGGCATACGCGACCCTGGGCTGACGCGGACATCCGACGGCGACTTCCGGACAACACGCCCCCACCCGCCGCACACGCTGAACCACGACCCGTCCCCGCACGTAGCTGACTGCACAGCGAAGCGAGGGGAATCCGGTGGCACCGCCGGCCCGGCGACCAGGGCCGGCGACCAGGGCCGGCGACCGGGCCCGGCGACCAGGCCCGGCGCCGGGTCACCGGCCGCCGGTCGCCTGCCGGGGGTTCCCCGGTCCGTGGCAGCGGCGGTGAGGAGCGCGTCCGTGGTGGCAGAGCGAGACCCCGTCCCCGTACCCGCCCCCGTACCCGTGGCCCGGGAACCCCAGCTCCGCCGCGTCCGCGAACTCCTCAAAGCCACCGTCGCCGGGCACGGCGGCAGCCTCCTCGTGGACGGCGAACCCGGCTCCGGGAAGACAGCGCTGCTCGCCCGCGTCGCGGACGAGGCCGGCCGGCTGCGCTGCCGTGTCCTCGCCGGTACCGCACCCGAACTCTGCCCCACCCCCCTGGGCGCCCTGCTCGACTGCCTGGAACCCGATGCCACCACGGACGAGATCAGGCGGACCGCGCGGGCCGGCGGCCTCACCCCGGCGGGCCACCCCGCCACCGCCGTCCGCCGCCTCTTCGGTCTGATCGCCCAGACGTGCCGCACCACCCCCGTCGTCCTCGTCCTCGACAACCTCCACCGCGCCGACGAGGCCAGCCTGTTGGTGTGGCGACGGCTCACCGAGACCGCGTCCCGGCGGCCGCTGCTGCTCGCCGCCGCCGTCCCGAGCGCACCCGGCCGCCCCCTGCCCCGCCCCGCCGCCCGGATCGCCGACAGCGGTGCCACGCGGCTCACCCTGCCCCCGCTGACGCCCCGCGAGGCCGCCCGGCACGCGGGCGTCGTCCTCGGTGTCCCGCCCGGCCCCCGGCTGCTGCGCCGCCTCGGCGACGCGGCGGGCAACGTACGCCACCTGCACGACCTGCTCGCCGCACTCACCGCCGACGGCGCCGTCCGTCTCACCGCCGACTCCGCCGAACTCGCCACCACCGGAGCCACAGCCGAAGCCGCAGCCGGAGTCACCACCGGAGCCGCAGCCGGAACAGGCGGCACCGGTTCCGCACGCCCCGCACGCCCCGCACGCTCCGCAGGCCCCAGAAGCCCCGCAAGCACCGGGAACAACTCCCCCTACCCCCTGCCACCCCCGCTCGCCGCCGCCCTCACCGACCGGCTCGGCGCCCTCTCCCCGGACGTCCGCACCACCCTCCGGATCGCCGCCCTCCTCGAACCCCCCTTCTCCCGCCGCGAACTCGCCGTCGCCCTGGAACGCCCCCCGGGCGCCGCGCTCCCCGCCCTGGAGGAGGCCGTCGCCGCCGGAATCGTCGAAGAGGGGGCACCGGAGAGCCTGCGCCTGCGGAGCGAACTCCTCCGCCAGGCCCTGCACGCCGGTGTCCCCGCCACCCTGCGCGCGGCCATCCACGCCCGCGCCGCCCGCTCCCTCGCCGGGCTCCGCGCCCCCGCCCACCGCGTCGCCGCCCACCTCCTGGCCGCCGACCCCGCCGGCGACGACTGGGCCACCCCCTGGCTCCTTGGCCACAGCGCCGAACTCGTGGACCACCACCCCGGCGCCGCCCTCGAACTCGCCGGCCGCGCCCTCGACCGGCTGCCCCCCGCCCACCCCGGCCGCACCCGGCTCCAGGACGCCGCCGCCCAGAGCGCCTACCTGCTGCACCACCCGGACGCCGCCGGCCGCGCCAAGGACCTGCACGACCGCACCACCGACCCCGCCCGCCGCCACCGCCTCGGCTTCCTCACCGTCCTCGCCCTCCTCCAGGACGGCCGGCCCGCCCCGGCCCGTACCGTCGTGGACGACGCCCTCGCCGCCGCTGCCGTCACCGGCCACCCCACCCGGACCGCCCGCCTCCTCGCCCTGCGCGCGGCCCTCCTCTGCGCGTCCCACCGTCTCGACGAGGCCCGCTTCCTCGCCGACCGGGTCCTGGAACGGTCCCTCGCGCTCCAGGCCCCCGTACCCGAGGCCCACGCCCGCTCCGTCCGCGCCCAGGTGCTCACCCACACCGGCGACCACACCGCCGCGCTCCACGAGTCCACCCGCGCCCGCGCCGCCGCCCGCCGCCGCCGGGAGACCCGGGACCTCCAGCTCGTCCAGACCCTCCTGGGCGCCCATCTGCTGGGCGCCCACGACCGCGACGGCGAGGCCCGCGCCCTCCTGGACGACGCCCGCTCGCTCGCCGGCACCACCGGCTCACCGGCCCGCCGCGCCTGGGTGCACACCGTCGCCGCCCGGTTCCACTACCGGGCCGGCCGCTGGGACGAGGCCCTGGACTCCCTCGACCTCGGACACCCGCCGCCCGCCCCCTGGCTGCCCGTCCCCCCGCACGGACTCGACGCCGTGATCCTCGCCGCCCGCGACCAGCGCGACGCCGCCCGCGCCCGGCTCACCGCCGCCCGCGCCGCGGCGCCCGCCGACACCGACCCCGCCTACCTCCCGCTCGCCGCCGCCCTCATCGCCGAACGCGACGGCGACCCCGGAACCGCGCTGACCCTCCTCCGCGACTCCCTCGCCCCCGGCGGCCCGCCCACCGGCCGCTGGGCCCACCAGGCGACCCGGCTGCCCGACACCGTCAGGATCGCCCTCGCCCTCGGCGACCACGCCCTCGCCCGGGACGCCGTGGCCGCCGCCGAAGCGGCCGCCGCGCACGCCCCCGGCGCCCCGGGCCCCCGCGCCCTCGCCCAGCGGCTCTCCGGTCTCGTCGGCCACGACCCCGGACCCCTCACCGCCGCCGCCGACCACTATCTGCGCCAGGGCATGCGGCTCTGCCACGCCCGCACCCTGGAGGACCTGGCCGCCGTCCTCGCCGCACGCGGCGACACCGACGGCACGGACGGCGCCCGCGCCCGGCTCACCGCGGCCGTCGATCTCTACCGGTCCATCGGCGCCCACGGCTACACCGCCCGCGCCGACGCCCGCCTGCGCTCCCTGGGCGTACGGCGCGGACCGCGCGGACCACGCGGCACCAAGAGCCGCCCCGGCACCGGCTGGGACGCCCTCACCCCCACCGAACTCAGGGTCGCCCTCCTCGTCGCCGAGGGCCGCTCCAACCCGGAGACCGCCGCCGAACTCCTCCTCTCCCCGCGCACCGTCCAGACCCACGTCTCCCACATCCTCGCCAAACTCGGCGTCCGCACCCGGATCGACATCGGCCGGGAGGCAGGCCGCCGCAGACCACCGCACGGCCCGCCGCACGGACCGCCGACGGCCGTACGGCCCGCCGCAGGACCCACCACGAAGGAGACCGACGACCGTGACGACCGTGACGCAGGGGAGCCACGGGCACGAACCGGAGAGCCACGGGTACGAGCAGGAGAGCCACGAGGGCGAGCCGCGCGCGTGGACCGGCCGAACCGCCGAGACCCGGCGGCTGAACCGGCACATCGGGGAACTGACGAACGGCCGGGGCCACTCCCTCCTCATCGAGGGTGAACCCGGCATCGGGCGGACCGCCCTGCTCCACCGGGCCCATGACGAAGCCCGCCGCACCGCCCGCGCGAGCCAGGGAGGTCACGTCGTCCGGGCGGCCGGTTCCACACCCGGCGGCCCGCTGACCGCGCTCCTCGACGCCCTCGCCCGGACCGCACCGGACCGCCCCGCCCGCGGCGCCGAGGCCCAGCGCCTCCTGTGCGGCCTCCGCGCCCGCGACCCCCACCGGGCCGCCGACCCGGTCCTCGCCGAACGCGTCGCCGACCTCGTCCGCAAGGTCACCGACGACGGCCCGCTCGCCCTCCTCCTGGACGACCTGCACCACGCCGACACCACCACCCTCCTCCTCTGGCAGCGCCTCGGCCGGGCCACCGGCCGGCTGCCCCTGCTGCTCGTCGCCACCGCCCGCACCCTCCCCGGCCACCGCGACCTCGGCCGCCTCAGACGCGACCTCGCCGACAGCGGCACGACCCTGCTCACCCTGCCCCCGCTCACCGACGACGAAGTCCGCGACCTCGCCACCGCCGTCACCGGCACCGCCCCGGGACCCGAACTCCGCGAACGGCTCGCCCACGCCGGCGGCAACCCCCGCCGGGTACGCGAACTCCTGCCCGGCGGGCCCGCCCCCGGCCGCCACGACCCCGCCGCCGTCACCCGCCTCCTCCCCGCGGCCGCCCGCGAGACCCTCCGCGCCGCCGCCCTGCTCGGCCCCGACTTCACCGGCACCGAACTCGGCGCCGTCACCGGCCGCTCCCCGCTCGACCTGCTCACCCCCATCGACGACGCCCTCGCCGCCGGACTCCTCGTCGACACCGACGAACGCCTCCGGTTCCGCCACCCCTCCGTGTACGAGGCGCTGCGCGCCGGCATCCCCGCCCACGAACGCGCCGAACGCCACCACGCCGCCGCCCGCGCCCTCCACGTCACCGGCGCCACCCCGGCCCGCGTCGCCGGACAACTCCTGCCCCTCGCCAAGACCCTCACCGCCGGCCGGGACCGCTGGGCCCTCGACTGGCTCACCGCCACCGCCGCGGACCTCGCCGAACAGGCCCCCGGCACCGCCGTCGCCCTGCTGCGCGGCTGCCTCACCCGCCTCCCCCCGGACGACCCCCGCCACGACACCCTCAGGGGCCACCTCGCCCACGCGGCCCTCCTGCTGCGCGGCCCCGCCGGCACCGCGACCCTGCGTTCCCTCCTCGACGGAACCACCGACGCCGACACCCGCACCCAGCTCACCGCCGCCCTCGCCCACGGCCTCTTCCTCCAGGGCCGCTGGAACGACGCCCTCGCCGCCCTCGACCGCTCCCGGCGGGCCGGCCCCGTCGCCGCCCGCTGGAACCTCCTCCTCCAAGGGCTGCGCGCCACGATCCACCACGCCGCCGGACACGACGAACGGTGCGCCGTACTCGCCCGGCAGGTCATCGCACAGGCCCGCGCCGGCGGACACGCCTTCGGCGAGGCGTACGGCCGCCACGCCCTCTCCTGCGCCCTCCTGCGCGAGCGCCGCACCGCCGCCGCCCTCGCCGAGAACACCCTCGCCCTGCGGGCGTCCGCCCGCGTCGACCGCGCCGACGCCCGCTGGCTCACCTGCACCCTCACCGACCTCCGCCTGACCGTGCTGCTCCACCGGGCCGCCCTGCTCGACCAGTCGGACCGCCACGGCGACGCCCGCGCGGCACTCGACCTCGCCCGGGAGGAGACCGGGGAGCGGGCCACCGCAGGACAGCTCGGCGGCATCACCGTCTCCGCCGCGCACCTCGACTACCGCGCCGGCCGCTGGGACGAGGCCCTCGCCCGGCTCGACACCCTGTCCGACGACGCGGGCGACCCCTGGCTGCCCTGGCCGCGCCACGGCATCGCCGCCCTCGTCCACGGCCACCGGGACCTGGGCGCGGACGCCCGCGCCCACCTGGACGCCCTGCCCGAACGGCCCGAACGGCCCGAACGGCCCGAACGGTCCGAGCGGTCAGAACGGTCCGAGGCAGCCGGACCCCGGGGCGGCCGCCGCGGCCTGCTGCTGATGGCCCGCGCACTGCTCGCGGAACGCGCCGGCCGCCCCCGGGACGCGCTGGCCTTCCTGCTGCCCACCCTCGACCCCGTCCACGCCCGCGATCTCGACCAGCGGTTCCTGTGGACCCCCGACATCGTCCGGCTCGCCCTGCGCACCGGCGACCGGGCCACCGCCCGCGCGGCCGCCGTCATCAGCGCCGGAGAGGCCGACCGCGAACACCACCCGGGCCGGATCGCCGCCGCCGACCGCTGCCGGGGCCTCGTGGACGGCGACCCCGCACCCCTCGCCGCCGCCGTGGAGTACCACCGCACGGCCGGCCGCCCCCTCGACCTCGGCCACGCCCTGGAGGACAGCGCCGCCGTCCACGCGGCCGTCGGCGACCTGCCGGCCGCGCGGGAACTCCTGGAACGGGCCCTGGAGTGCTACCGCCCGCTCGGCGCCGCCTGGGACGTACGCCGCGCCACGGGCCGGCTCCGCTCCCTGGGCGTCCGCACCGGCCCCCGGGCCGCGCGCGGCGGCCGCCCGCAGGCCGGCTGGGACGCCCTCACCCCGGCCGAGTCCCGGGTGGCCCGGCTGGTGGCGCTGGGCCGCTCCAACCCCGAGATCGCGGGCGACCTCTTCCTCTCGCCGCGGACCGTCCAGACCCATGTCTCGCACATCCTCACCAAGCTGGGCGCCCGCTCCCGCACCGAGGTCGCCCGCCAGGCCGCCGAACGCGCCGCACCGCGCCACTGAGCCCCGACGGCCGTGGGGGTGCGCGCGCCGACGCGGCCAGGGGGTGTCTGACGGATCAGGCTGGGTCAGGGAGCGGGGTCTGGTGCATGGGGTCTCCCCAGGCCCGCCGGTGGACGAGGGATGGGGTCTCCCCAGGCCCGCCAGGGCCGAGGGGACGGATCGCAAGGCGGAGGATGGGGGTACTCCCCCTGGCTCCGCCGGTGGCACCCCCACCCGGGCCGCCAGGCCCAGGGGGAGCGCGGTGCCAGGGCACGCGAGCCCCAGCAAGATCCGTCAGACACCCCCTAGGGGTGAACCCGCGCCCGGACCGTGCCGTGCACCGGGGCGACAGCGCCGTCCCCGCGACTGTGAGGATCCCGCATGGCAGCACAGCACGTACCCCAGAGCCCGTCCGGCCGCCCCCGCCCGGGCCGCGCGGCGGTCGCCACCGCGGTCGCTCTCACCGGCCTGCTGCTGACCGCCGGAAGCCTGACGTACTACGCCGTCGACACCCCCGGGCGGGGCGCCCCCTCCGCCGGCGTCGTGAAGTACTACGTCGTCGCCGAACAGCCCGCCGGGGAGCCCGAGTTCCTGTGGACCATCGCACAGAGGACCCTCGGCGACGGCGACCGCTTCCCGGAGATCTTCGAACTGAACCGGGGGCGGCGGCAGCCCGACGGCGGAGTGAGGGAAGGCACCACCACCGTCCCGGCCGGCTGGATCCTCCGGCCGCCCGGCGACGCCTTCGGCCCGGAGGTACGGTCCGGCGCGCTGCCCGCGCGGGTGGCGGACGCGGCCCCGCCCGGACAGCCCGCCACGGGAACGACGAACAACGCCACCGGATCCCGCTCCGGCGCCCTGGCGCTGACCGCCGCCGGTGGCGCCCTCACCCTGGGCGCGGGGACGAGGGCCCTCGCCCTGCGCCGCCGCCGGCCCGCCGCGCCCTGTGCCTCCCGGGCCGTGACCGCCGTGACCGAGGCGTCCACCGGAGCCGGAGCCGGGGTCGAATCCGGGGCCGAATCCGGGTACGTGTACGAGGTCGTCCCGCCCGCCACGCGCGGAACCGGCCGGCCGGTGGCCCGCCGGGGGAACACGACCCGTGCGCCCCTGTCCCGTACCCCGGAAAGAGCGGCCGCGACGGGGGAACCCCCGGCCGACCCGGTGGCGCTCGCCACGGTGACCGCGCCGGTGAGTCCGGTGGGTCCGGTCACTCCGGTCGTGGAGCCCGTTGTCACGGTGCCCGCAGCCATGCCCACGGCCGTGCCCGCCATGTCCGCCGTGTCCGCCACCGCGCGCCCGGCCCGGGGGCCGCGCCCGGTTGCCAGGCGCCCCGCCGCGCGGACCGAACTGCTGCCCCCGGTCTCCGTCGCGTTCGGGGACGACACCGTCGACATCGACTTCGGCATCACCGGCCCCCGCGACCACGACGCCCGCGCCTGGACCACCGCGCCCCGTGAACTCCCCGAGAGCGGAACCGCGTTCGTCCGCGTCGGCTCCGGCGACCGGGGCTGCCTCCTCCTCGACCTCGCCCACGCGCCGGACACCCTCTGCCTCACCGGGGACCCGGCCGCCGCCCACCGCCTCCTCGAATCGCTCGCCCTCCAGCTCACCGAGGGCCCCGACCCGGCCCCGGTACACGCGTTCGCCACGGGCCCGCAGCCCCTCGCCGACGCCCTGGCGGGGCTGGACCGGCTGCCCGCCGCGCCGCACGAGGCCGCCGCCCTGCTCCACCTCGACGGCCGGACGGTGGCCGTCGTCCTGGGCGATCCGGGGCGCACGGCCTGGCGGTTCACCGCCCGCGAAGGGACCGTGGCCGACGGCTGACCGGGGGACACCATGCCATCCCTGCCGGACTGTCCGCCCTCACCACCCTTGTTGCCCGGCGGCGGCAGTCCGCAGAATGACCCCGGTATGTGCCGGGGCAGGGCTCCGGTGCGCCGGAGCACACGGATCGGGGGCCTGGGTGACTGAGCCGCGCCGGGCGGATGCCCATGTGACGCTGCTGCTGGGAGCGTATGTGCTCGACGCGCTGACGCCGGACGAGGACATGCTCGTCGCCGCGCATGTCCAGCGGTGCGCCGCCTGCCGTGACGAGTATCTGGAACTGGCCGAGATGCCGATGCTGCTGGCGTCGCTCGACGGCTCCGATCTGATGATCCCCCCGGAGTCGCCCCCGGAGTCGCCGCCGGAGTCGCCGCCGGAGTCGCCGCCGGAGTGGCCGCCGGGGGCCGACCGCGACGGCACGCCGGAGGACCCCGGCGCCGACCCGCACGGATAGAGCGCCGGACGCGCCGGACGCGCCGTGCGGTCCGGTGCCCGGGACCGTCCCGGGCACCGGACCGCACCGGCGGTTCGCGCCCCTGGGTCTGCCGTACCCGCCCGGTCAGTTCCGGTCCGCGCCGAACCGGGCCGGCTGGGCGAACTCGCCCAGCCAGTGGCTCGTGTTCACCGCTCCCACCCGGGCCGGCCCGTCGAGATCGAGCGGATCCACCAGCGGGTCCGCGGCCGGGTCGAACCGCTCGGCCAGGAACGGGGAGGGGGTCGCGCCCGGCCTGAGCGCCGCGATCTCCTGCTGGGACACCGGGTGGGCCGACGGGGCGACCGTCGTCGGACCCTGCTTCTCCTTCTTCGGCCTGCTCGCTCCGCCCTTCGGCCCACCGGGCGGCGGTGGAGGGGACGATGGGGGAAGGGACGGCGGAGGAGGAGGCGATACGGCGGTGGCGCGTTCACCGGCGCCCCGGCGGCCCCCACACCCAGGGAGGCGCTGCACGGCGAAGGCCGCTGCTCCCGCGGCCTGGGAGCGGTCGAGGGCATCGTGGACACATCGGCGGTGCTGCTCCCCGGCCGGATCGGCGCGCTGTTCGACAGCGTCGTCCCCTCGTTCCCCGTCCCGATGGGCGGAGGCGCGGAGGACTGGGGCTGCGGCGCCGGAGCCCCCGGGCCCGGCGACTCCGGAGGGGCACTCGGCGGCGGTGGCGGCGGAGTGTCGCTCCGCCCGCCCGGACCGCCGGGACCCCGGTCGGCCCTTCGCCGTACGCCCGCCCCGCCGGGCCCGTACGGAGCCAGTTCCGGCGGCACATCCGCAGACGGCCCCGAGACGGTTCCCGAAACGGTTCCGGGCTCCCGGCGGGGACGGTTCGCCACGACCGCCCCACCCGGCCCGGGTACGCCCGCCGTGACCGGGACGCGTACGGAGGAACGCGCCGCTGCCGCTGCGGCGGTGGGAGCCCGGCGGGCGCGCCGGTGTCCTCGCCCGGGGCGGTCGTCCGTCGTACGTCTGCCGTACCGGGCTTCCGTACGCAGGCGTACGCGCGGGCGGGTGCTGCGGCGCGGGTCACCCGTGCTGTCGGGCTTCCGCGCTCAGGTGTACGCGCGCCGGGTCCCCGCCGCTGCCCGGTGTCCGGCCGCCCGGTGTCCGGCCACCCCTGCTCCGGCCGTCGCGCGGGTGCGCCCGTGCCCGGGGCCCGTCGCCCCGGCGTCTGTGCGGGGTTGACGCCGGGCGCTCCCCCGGGGCAGCGTCCCTGGGAACACCTGATCGAGTCCCGTCCGGCGGGTGCTCCCGGCCGGTCCGCACGACCGAAAGGGGCCCCATGTCGCCCGTGCCCGCCGCGGACGGCCCGCATCCGCCCAGCCATTCGCCGACACATCCGCAGCCGCAGCCGCACCCGCGTCGGCGGCCTACCGCGCCCCCGCCGCCCGCCCCGCAGGCCACCGCCGACCCCGGTCTCTTCGGCCCCGACTCCGTCACCTGGCAGATGCACGGCGACCCGATGATGTGGATCGCCGGCGTCCGCGCCCTCTACCTCCAGGCCCTGCACCCCCGCGCGGTCCGGGGCGTCCTGGAGTTCTCCGACTTCCGCCGGGACGCCTGGGGCCGGCTGATGCGGACCGCCGACTACGTCGGCACCGTCACCTACGGCACCACCGACGCCGCCGAACGCGCGGGCGCCCGCGTCCGCCGCATCCACGAGCGGCTCAAGGTGACCGATCCGGCCACCGGCGAGCGCTACGGCGTCGACGAACCCGAGCTGCTGCTCTGGGTCCACTGCACCGAGATCGACTCCTACCTCCACGTCCTGCGCCGCTCCGGCTACCCCCTCGACGACGCCCAGGCCGACCGCTATGTCGCCGAACACCGCGACCGCACCCGGCTGGTCGGCCTCGACCCCCGCCGGGTGCCCGCGACCACCGACCAGCTCGCCCGCTACTTCGAGCGCGTCCGCCCGCTGCTCGCCGCCGGGCCCGACGCCCGTACCGTCGAGGACTTCCTGCGCCGGCCACCGGTCCCCGCCGCCCTGGTCCCCGCCCGCGCCCTGCTCTGGCCCCCGGTCAGCGACCTCGCCCACGCCGCCCTGCCGCCGTACGCGCACGAGCTGTACGGGCGGCCCGCCCCCGACCCCGCGCGGGTCACCCGCATGCTCACCGCGACCGGGCGGCTGCCGCCGGGCCATATCGTGGACGCGATGACACGGCTCGGCCCCGGCTCCCGCCCCACCCCGTACAAACTGTCCGTACCCGGGGCCATACTGGACCCCACGGGGAGAGCGGAGCACGGCGACGGGGGCGGCAGCGCGCGATGGCGGAGACGGAGACGGAGACCAGGCTGATCCAGGGCCGGTACCGGCTGCTGGAGGTCATCGGGCGCGGTGGCATGGGCGAGGTCTGGCGCGCCGTGGACGAGTCGCTGGGGCGGCGCGTCGCGGTCAAGTGCCTCAAGCCGGCGGGTCAGCCGCAGGGCGACGCCGGGTTCACCACCGTGCTGCGGGAGCGGTTCCGCCGCGAGGCCCGCGTCGCCGCCGCGCTCCAGCACCGGGGCGTGACCGTCGTCCATGACTTCGGCGAGTACGAGGGCGTGCTCTACCTCGTCATGGAGCTGCTGGAAGGGCACAATCTCAGCCAGCTGCTCGACCGGAACTCCGGCCGCCCGCTCGCCGTCCCGGAGATCGTCGACATCGCCGAACAGGTCGCTGACGCCCTCGCGTACACCCACGCCCGGGGCATCGTCCACCGCGACCTCAAGCCCGCCAACATCATGCGGCTCGGCGACGGGGCCGTGAAGATCTGCGACTTCGGCATCGCCCGGCTCGGCCAGGGCGTCGGTCTCTCCTCCCGCCTCACCGGCGTCGGCATCGCCATGGGCACCCCGCACTACATGTCGCCCGAGCAGATCGGCGGCGGCGAGGTCGACCACCGCAGCGACCTCTACTCCCTCGGCTGCGTCCTGTACGAACTCGCCACCGGCGTACCGCCCTTCGACCACGAGGACGCCTGGGCCGTCCTCGTCGGGCACCGCGACACCGTGCCCAGCCCCCTGCGCGACCACCGCGGCGACATCCCCGCCCACGTCGACCGCATCGTGCGCGACCTCCTCGCCAAGTCCCCCGACGAGCGGCCCGCCGACGCCCGGGAGCTGCGCCGGCGCATCCTCTCCGACGGCCGCTCCGCCACCGCAGGCCCGGCGCCGCTGCCCGCCTGGACCCGGGGCATGACCGCCGGCCACAAGGCCCTCCCCACCGGCCTGCGGACCGTCCTGCCCGACCACACGGCGGGGCTGACCGGCGAGTGGACCACCACCGTCGACCCGCGCGGGGCACTGCCGCCGCGCCCGGCCACCGGGGGCACGCGGCCCGCGCCCGCCGCCGCGCTCCTCGCCCAGCTCGCCACCCGGCACGGCGCCGGGCTCAGCCTGGGCCGCCTCGGCCGCTGGGAGGAGGCCGGCGAGGTGCACCGCGCCGTCGCCGCCGAGCGGGAGCACGTCCTGGGCGCGGACCACCCCGACACCCTCGCCAGCCGGTACGAGATCGGCTTCAGCCTCGGCCGCACCGGGCGCGCGGAGGACGCGCTGCGCGAGTTCACCCGGGTCGCCGACGGCCGCTCCCGAGCGCTCGGCCCGGACCACCCGGACACGCTGGCCGCCCGGCAGGAGACGGCGTACGTTCTCGGCCAGCTCGCCCGGCACTTCGAGGCCAACGACGTGTACACAGCGGTGCTCGCCGCCCGCGAGCGGAGCATGGGCCCCGACCACCCGGACACCCTGCGCTGCCGCCACAACCTCGCGTTCAACCTGAGCCGCCTGGGCCGTCTGGAGGAGTCCCTCCGGATGGCGGCCGGCGTCGCGGCGGCGCGGACCAGGGTGCTGGGCGGGGACCACCCGGACACCCTGGTCACCCGGTACGAGGTGGCGTACGCGCTCGGCCGGCTCGGGCGCTGGACCGAAGCCCTCGACGCCTACCGGGACGTGGCGTCCGCCCGTGGCCGCGCGCTCGGCCCCGACCACCCCGACACCCTCGCGGCCCGCTATGAGGTCGGCATCAGCCTCGGCAGGCTCGGCCGGGGCGCGGAGGCGCTGGAGCTGTACCGGGCGCTGGTCGCGGACCGCGCCCGGGTGCACGGCCCCGACGACCCGGAGACCCTGCGCGCCCGCCACGGCATCGGCGTGAACCTGGGCCGGCTCGGCCGCTGGGACGAGGCCCTGGCGGAGGCCCGTGACGTCAGCGCCGCCCGCACCGGGGCACTGGGCCCCGACCACCCCGACACCCTGGTCAGCCGGCGGGAGGTCGCGGTGGGCCTGGGCTGGCTCGGCCGCTGGGACGAGGCCCTGACGGTCTATCGCGAGGTCGCGACCGCCCGCGAGCGGGTCCTCGGCCTGGACCACCCCGAGGCGCTCGCCAGCCGCAACGACGAGGCGCACTGCCTGGAACAGCTGGGCCGGCCCGCCGAGGCGGTGGAGCTGTACCGCAGGGTCGCCGCCCTGCGCGAGCGACGCGGCACCCACGGCCGCCGCGCCCCGTCCTGACCGCCGGTGCCCGCGCTTTCCGCCCCGGTGGTGCGCCGGGGGAGCGTGAGGAATCCGCGGCCCTCCGGACAGGGGGACGGAGCGCCTGCCTCCGGCCGCTTGGCCCGACGGGCGGACGACGTCCGCTGCCGCGCCTTCCGGACAGTTCGGGACAGTGTCGGAGGACGAACCGCGCCGACGCCCTGCCGGGACCGGGGGACCGGTCCTAGGGTGACGCCATGCCCGTACCCGACTCGCCCGCGCACGCCTCGTCCGTACCCGACTCGTCCGCGCACGCCTCGCCCGCGCATGCCTCGTACGACGCCGTCATCGTCGGCGGCGGCCACAACGGTCTGGTCGCCGCCGCCTATCTGGCCCGCGCCGGCCGGACGGTCCTGGTCCTGGAACGGTCCGCGGCCACCGGCGGCGCCGCCGTCTCCGCCCGCCCCTTCGCCGGGGTCGACGCCCGGCTGTCGCGCTACTCCTACCTCGTGTCCCTGCTGCCGCAGAAGATCGTGCGCGACCTCGGCCTCTCCTTCACGACCCGCCGCCGGCGGATCTCCTCGTACACCCCGTCCGGCACCGGCGGACTCCTCGTGGGCGGCGACGGCACCCGGGCGTCGTTCGCCCGGACGACCGGCGGCGAGCGGGAGTACGCGGCCTGGCGGGAGTTCCAGGCGCTCACCGGCAGGGTCGCCGCCCGGGTCTTCCCGACGCTGACCGGGCCGCTGCCCCGACGGGAGGAGCTGCGGGCCGCCGTCGACGACGAGACGGCCTGGCGGGCCCTGTTCGAGGAACCCATCGGCGTCGCGATCGAGGAGCGGTTCCGCAGCGACCTGGTCCGGGGCGTGGTCCTCACCGACGCGCTGATCGGCACCTTCGCCGACGCCCACGACCCCGGACTCGCCCAGAACCGCTGCTTCCTCTACCACGTCGTCGGCGGCGGCACCGGCGACTGGAACGTGCCGGTGGGCGGCATGGGCGCGCTCACCGACGCCCTCGCCGGTGCCGCCCGGGCGGCCGGGGCCGAGATCCTGACCCGGCACGAGGCGCTGCACATCCACCCGGAGGGCACCGGGGCCGAGGTCGGCTACCGCACCGACCACGGCGAGGGCGCGGTCGCCGCCCGCCAGGTGCTCGTCAACGCCTCCCCGACGGAGCTGGCCGCGCTGCTCGGCGACGAACCCCCGCCACCCGCCGCCGCCCCCGAGGGCGCCCAGTTCAAGGTCAACATGGTGCTGCGGCGACTGCCCCGGCTGCGGGACCGCTCCGTCGACCCGCGCGACGCGTTCGCGGGCACCTTCCACGTCTCCGAGGGGTACGAACAGCTGGCGACGGCCTACCGGGAGGCGGCCGGCGGCTCGCTGCCGTCCGCACCTCCGTCGGAGATCTACTGCCACACGCTGACCGACCCGTCCATCCTCGGCCCGGGGCCCGCCGCCGACGGATACCAGACCCTGACGCTCTTCGGCCTCCACACCCCGGCCCGGCTCTTCGCCGCCGACCCCGAGGGGACCCGCGCCCGGCTGCTCGCCGCCACCCTCGCCGAACTCGACCGGCATCTCGCGGAGCCGATCGCGGACTGCCTGGCGCCCGACGCCCTGGGCGAGCCCTGCGTCGAGGCCAGGACCCCTCTCGACCTCGCCCGCGAACTGCGGCTGCCCGGCGGCCACATCTTCCACCGGGACCTCTCCTTCCCGTACGCCACCGAGGAGACCGGCCGCTGGGGCGTGGAGACCCGGCACCCGGCCGTACTCCTGTGCGGCGCGGGCGCGGTGCGCGGCGGCGGAGTCAGCGGCATCCCCGGCCACAACGCGGCGATGGCGGCCCTGGGCCACTGAGCGCCCTGCCCATGAGCACCGTGACACCGTGGACACAGCACCGGGGAGACGACGGACACCTACAGGCGCCGACGGATGACGCCGGACCTCACGAAAGGCGGTTCCTCCCATGCCCGTACCGAGCCTCCTCGGAGTCTTCGCCCACCCGGACGACGAATCCTTGTCGGCGGGCGGGGTGCTCGCCCGCCACGCGGCGGCGGGCGCGCGTACCGGGGTCGTCACGGCGACCTGGCACCCGGACACCGGGCGGGCCGCCGAACTGGCCGACGCGCTGCGGATCCTCGGCGCCGGCCCGCCCAGGATGCTCGGCTACGCGGACGCACGCGTACCGTCGTCGGCCCCGGGCCGCGCGCGGTTCCTCGACGCGCCGCTGGACGAGTCGGTACGGCGGCTGGTGGCCCATGTCCGGGAGTTCCGCCCGGAGATCGTCATCACTCACGACGCCTACGGCGGGCTGCCCGGCCATCCGGACCACGTGCACACCCACCGGGTGACGGTGCTCGCGACCGAGGCCGCCGGGCTCGACCGGTTCCACCCGGAGGCCGGTGCCCCCTGGCGGCCGCGCGCCCTCTATTTCGCCACCCATCCGCATGCGGCCATGCCGCCGCTGAGGGACGTCATCGGCGTGCGCAAGGCGGTGTACAGCGTGCCGGACGCGGACATCACCGCAGCCGTCGACGTCGGCCCCTGGCTCGGGCCGAAAGTCGCCGCCGTGCTCGCCCACCGCAGCGAGGTGGAGCGGGGAGCCCTGCCGGGGCTGATCGCCGGCCTGCCGCCCGAGGACCGGGCGCGACTGTTCTCCACCGAGTGGTTCATCCGCCACCCCCTGGGTTCCGCCGGGGCGGCCCGGACCACGGAACTGACCGTCTGACCCGGTCCATCCGCCGCACCGGCTCACGGCGTACCGGTTCCAGTCGCCCCACCGGGCCCACGGGCCCGCCGCACCGCCCCCACCGTCCGGCAGACCCGCCGACGGCATCGGCTCGCAGGCGCCGATCCAGCGCCACAGCAGCGACAGGAAGTGGTCCCTGCCCGTGGCCGGTTCTCGCTGCCCCAGGGCTCGGACGGCGCGCCCCGGGCCGCCGCCGGCAGGCATCCGGCCCGCGCGATCCCCGTACGGGCCTTCCGCTCCCGTACCGCCTCGGCCCCCGGCGGCCGTCCCCCGCGACCACGACGACGCCCCTTCCCCGTACCCCGGTTCCACCCGGAGTTCGCGGCTCAGTCGCGGGACGGGACCCAGCCGTCCGCCGTGATCCGCGCGGCGTCCCCGGGCCGTGACGCGTCGAAGACCGTACGCCCCGGCTCCGTCACCCGGATCGTGTCCACGTAGGCGCCCCGCCCGGTGGCCGGTCCGGCGGCGGCGTACCGCCAGCGCAGCCGTACCCCGGTGGCCCGCCAGCCGGAGAGGTCCGCCGTCAGCCGGTGCCAGACGCGGCCGGACCAGCCGGTCACCGAGCCGTCGGCGTGGTCCGCCGGCCCCTGCCCTTCACCACCGTCCTCGGCGGGGACGGTGGTGAAGGGCACCGGCCGCCAGGTGGCGCCGCCGTCGGGCGAGCCCTCCAGCGTCAGCGACTCGGTGGCGGGTTCGGTGTCCCACCACAGCGCGCACCGCAGCTCCGTCCGCGCGGCGCCGACCGCCAGCACCGGCAGGGTGAGGGTCCCCGCGCCGCTGCTCGCGGTGCCGGAGAACCAGGCGGTACGGGAGCGGAAGGGCCGTACGGGGATCGCGCGGGCCAGATGCCCGCCGGCGGTGGCCCGGGGCGCGCTGCCCGAGCGCCAGCGCCGCACCGGGTGCACGGAGTTGCCGAGGACGACGAGGAACGTGTCCGTGGTCGGGTCGATGACCAGGCTGGTGCCGGTGAAACCGGTGTGCCCGGCCGTGTACGGGGTGGCCAGCGCGCCCATGAACCAGTGCTGGTTCAGCTCGAAGCCGAGCCCGTGCTCGTCACCGGGGAAGGCGGTGTTGAAGTCGGTGAGCATCAGCTCGACGGACTCGGGGCGCAGGATGCGGGCCCGGCCGTACGCCCCGCCGTTGAGCAGGGTCCGGGCGAGGACGGCGAGGTCGAAGGCGGAGGAGAAGACCCCGGCGTGCCCGGCCACCCCGCCGAACGCGTGGGCGTTCTCGTCGTGCACCTCGCCCCGGACCAGCCCCCGGTCCAGGCCCGACCACGGCGGCCGGGAGTCCTCGGTGGCGGCGATGAACGGCTTCCAGGACGCGGGTGGGTTGAACCGGGTGCGGCGCATCCCCAGCGGAGCGGTGATCTCGTCCCGGAGCAGGGCGTCCAGCGGGCGGCCGCTGATCCGTTCCAGGATCAGCTGGAGCGCGATCAGATTGAGGTCGGAGTAGAGGTAGGCGCTGCCCGGCGGTTTCGCGGGGACCTCCGCCCACAGCATCCGCAGCCGTCCCTCCTGGGTGGGCTCCCGGTGGAAGGGGATCCAGGCCCGCAGCCCGGAGGTGTGCGTCAGCAGCTGCCGTACGGTGATCCCCTCCTTGCCCGCCGCGCCGAACTCGGGCAGATAGCGGGCGGCGGGGGCCTCCAGCTCCAGTTCGTCCCGCTCGATCCGGCGCACGGCGAGGATCGCGGTGAAGAGCTTGGAGACGGAGGCGAGGTCGAACACGGTCTCCCGGGTCATCGGGATCCGCTGTCCGGGCGGCAGTTCCACGCCCGTGTCGGTGGTCTCGTCGTACGCGGAGTAGCGCATCGCCCAGCCGATCGGGTGGTGCAGGGCGACGGTCCCGCCGCGCCCGGCGAGGAGGACCGCGCCCGCGTACCAGGGGTGGGTGGGGGAGGGGCCGAGGAACCGCTCGGCGTCGGTGACCAGCCGCTCCAGCGGGCCGGGGAGCAGTCCCGCCCGCTCGGGGGTGCCGTGGCGCAGGACGGTCCGCCGCCGTTCACCTCCCTGGCCGCCCGTTGCACCGGATGGGCTTCCTCCGGAGCCGCCGCCCGTCGCCTGCGCGAACGGTACGGGCGCCAGGGCCAGCGCGCCCCCCAGCGCCAGGACCCCGCCGCCCAGCCGCCGTCGGCTGATTCCGCTGATCCCGCTCGTCCGGCCGATCCCTCTGCTCCCGCTTCCGGCCCCTGCCGCCGCTTCGGCGTCCTCGGTCATCCGCCAATCACTCCTGAAAGTATTTTTTGGAATCTCAATCAAAATCGATCAGCAACTGAAACTTTCTTCCGCCCATCCCTGGCTGTCAACCACCTGGGCTCCGTGCCCGTACCGCAAGGAAACTGACGCTGCATCAGAAAGCCTCTTCCCTCGGCCACCGCACTGCGGCATCCTGCGCCCCATGGAGACGGAGCTGAGCCACGAACTCGGGATCGAACACGCGCTCTTCGGCTTCACGCCCTTCCCGGCGGTCGCCGCCGCCCTCAGCCGCGCGGGCGGCTTCGGCGTCCTCGGCGCCGTCCGCTACACCGACCCCGACGAACTCCGGCGCGATCTCGACCTGCTGGAGAGACTCAGCGGCGGCCACCCGTACGGACTCGACGTCGTCATGCCCGCCCGCACGGTCGAAGGCGTCACCGAGGCCGACGTCGAGGCCATGATCCCCGAAGGGCACCGCCGCTTCGTGGAAGACCTGCTCGACCGGCACGGCGTCCCCCCGCTCCCCGAGGGGGAACGCTCCGGCTGGCGGATCACCGGCTGGCTGGAACAGGTCGCCCGCGCCCAGCTCGACGTCGCCTTCGACCACCCCGTACGGCTGCTCGCGAACGCCCTCGGCCCGCCGCCCGCCGACATCGTGGCCCGCGCCCACGACCGGGGCGTCAAGGTCGCCGCCCTGGCCGGCAGCGCCCACCACGCCCGCCGCCACGCCGAGGCCGGGATCGACATCGTCGTCGCCCAGGGGTACGAGGCGGGCGGCCACACCGGCGAGATCGCCACCATGGTGCTCACCCCCGAGGCCGTCGCCGCCGTCGATCCGCTGCCCGTGCTCGCCGCCGGCGGCATCGGCAGCGGCGAACAGATCGCCGCCGCGCTCGCCCTCGGCGCCCAGGGCGTCTGGCTCGGCTCCCTCTGGCTCACCACCACCGAGGCCCGGCTCCCCTCCCGGGCGCTGACGGAGAAACTGCTCGCCGCCGGCTCCGGCGACACCGTCCGCTCCCGTGCCCTCACCGGCAAACCCGCCCGCCAGCTGCGGACCGGGTGGACCGACGCGTGGGACGATCCGGCGGGGCCCGGCGCGCTGCCCATGCCGCTCCAGGGCCTGCTGGTCGCCGACGCCGTCTCCCGGATCCAGCGGCACGAGGTGGTCCCGCTCCTCGGCACCCCCGTCGGGCAGATCGTCGGCAGCATGACCACCGAACGGAGTGTGCGGGCCGTCGTGGACGACCTCACCCGGGGCTTCGACCGGGCCGTACGCCGGCTGTCGCGCATCGCGGGCACGGGCATCGCGGGCACCACGGCAAGCCCGGCAAGCCCGGCAAACGCGGGCGGCGGCGCGACCGGAGCCGGCCGATGACCGGGCACCCGAACGGCTTCTGGGCCCAGGCGGCGGCCGACCCCGACCGCGTCGTCCTCGTCGCCCCCGACGGCGCACGCTGGAGCGCCGGCCGGCTGCACACCGCCGTCAACCGGCTCACCCACGGGCTCCGCGCGGCGGGCCTCGGCCGGGGCGACGCCCTCGCCGTCGTCCTCCCCAACGGCGCCGAACTCCTCACCGCCCACCTCGCCGCCGCCCAGTCCGGCCTCTACCTCGTCCCCGTCAACCACCATCTGGTCGGACCCGAGATCGCCTGGATCGTCGCCGACTCCGGGGCGAAGGCACTCATCACCCACGAA
Source organism: Streptomyces yaizuensis (assembly GCF_034961445.1). Lineage (NCBI taxonomy): Bacteria > Bacillati > Actinomycetota > Actinomycetes > Kitasatosporales > Streptomycetaceae > Streptomyces > Streptomyces yaizuensis. Next base: position 186,704 of record NZ_BSBI01000009.1, on the reverse strand, counting down.
CGGTTCGCCGCCGCCGCTGCCCTCGCCGCCGACGAGGCCGCCCTGCCCGCGAGCCACCGCTACGCCGTCGGGGCCGCCCCGGGCTTCCGCCCGTACGGCGAACTCCTCGACGGCCGCCCCGGCACCCCGCCCGCCGACCGCACCCTCGGCTGGGTCATGAACTACACCTCCGGCACCACCGGCCGGCCGCGCGGAGTGCGCCGCCCCCTGCCCGGCCGGCCCCCCGAGGAAACCCCCCTCGGCGGCTTCCTCGGCTTCTTCGGGATCCGCCCCTTCGACGGCAACGTCCACCTGGTCTGCTCACCGCTCTACCACACGGCCGTCCTCCAATTCGCCGCCGCCTCCCTGCACATCGGCCACCCCCTGGTCCTCATGGACAAGTGGACCCCCGAGGGAATGCTCCGGCTGATCGAGAAACACCGCTGCACCCACACCCATATGGTCCCCACCCAGTTCCACCGGCTCCTCGCCCTGCCCCGGGAGGTACGGGAGCGGTACGACGTGACCTCGATGCGGCACGCCGTCCACGGCGCCGCGCCCTGCCCCGCCCAGGTGAAACGCGCCATGATCGACTGGTGGGGGCCGTGCGTCGAGGAGTACTACGCCGCGAGCGAGGGCGGCGGCACGTTCGCCACCGCCGCCGAATGGCTGGAGCGGCCCGGGACGGTGGGCCGCCCCTGGCCCATCAGCGAGATCGCCGTCCTGGACGACGACGGCGAACGGCTGCCCCCGGGCACCGTGGGCACCGTCTACCTGCGGATGTCCACCGGCGGTTTCCGCTACCACAGGGACGACGCCAAGACCGACCGGAGCCGTATCGGCGACCTCTTCACCGTCGGCGACCTCGGCCTCCTCGACGAGGACGGCTATCTCTTCCTGCGCGACCGGAAGATAGACCTCATCATTTCCGGCGGGGTGAACATCTACCCCGCCGAGATCGAGGCCGCGCTGCTGGCCCACCCCGCCGTCGCGGACGCCGCCGCCTTCGGCATCCCGCACGCCGACCGGGGCGAGGAGGTCAAGGCCGTGGTCGAACCGGTGGACGGCGCGGAGCCCGGCGCCGCCCTCGCCGCCGACGTCCTCGCTCACTGCGCCCGGCTGCTCGCCCCGTACAAGCGCCCCAGAACCGTCGACTTCACCACCGCCCTGCCCCGCGACCCCAACGGCAAGCTCTACAAACGCACCCTGCGCGACCCGTACTGGGAGGGGCACGACCGCCCCCTCTGACCCCCGGGCGGCCCGACCCCGTTGGCCCAACAGCCCGCGCGTCCCGGGCGCCGGGCTGCCAGCGTGGTCGCATGACGACCGCCACGGCACGACAGTGGACGACCTGGGTACCGCTGCTCGCCGTCGTCGCGCTCGTGGGCGCCTGGGGCCGTGAGCTGCCCGGTTTCGCGTTGGTCATCGTCGGGCTCTGTCTGATCGGCGCCGTCCTGGCCGCCGTCCACCACGCCGAGGTGGTCGCCCACCGCGTCGGCGAACCCTTCGGCTCCCTGGTCCTGGCCGTCGCCGTCACCATCATCGAGGTCGGACTGATCGTCACCCTGATGGCCGACGGCGGCGACAAGGCGTCCACCTACGCCCGGGACACCGTCTTCGCCGCCGTCATGATCACCTGCAACGGCATCGTGGGCATCTCCCTCCTCGTGGGCGCCCTGCGCAACCGGGTCATCGTCTTCAACGCGGAAGGCTCCGGCGGCGCCCTCGCCACCGTCTGCACCCTCGCCACGATGACGCTGGTGCTGCCCACCTTCACCACCGGTCACGCGGGCAAGGAGTTCACCGGCGGCCAGCTCGCGTTCGCGGCCATCGCCTCCCTCGCCCTGTACGCGCTGTTCGTCGGCGTCCAGACGGTCCGGCACCGGGACTACTTCCTGCCGGTGCACCCCGACGGCAGCGAGTGCGGCCCCGACGAGCACGCCCCGCCGCCGAGCGACCGGGAGACCTGGTGGAGCGTGGGGCTCCTGCTGGTGGCCCTGGTCGCGGTGGTGGGCAACGCCAAACTGGTCTCCCCGGCCATCGAGAGCGGCGTGGACGCGGCCGGGCTGCCCACGGCCGTCGTCGGCGTGGTGATCGCCCTGCTGGTCCTGCTGCCCGAGACCCTCGCCGCCGTCCGCGCGGCCCGCCGCAACCGTTTTCAGACCAGTCTCAATCTGGCCTATGGCTCCGCCATCGCGAGCATCGGGCTGACGATCCCGTCGATCGCCCTGGCCTCTGTGTGGCTGCCGGGGCCGCTGATCCTCGGGGAGGACGCCACCCATATGGTCCTGCTCGCGCTGACGGGCCTGGTCAGCGCGTTGACCGTGGTGCCGGGCCGGGCGACCCTGCTCCAGGGCGGGGTGCACCTCGCCCTCTTCACGGCCTTCGTCTTCCTCTCCTTCAGCCCCTGAGCAGGCGCAGCTCCCGAGCAGGCGCAGCCCTTGAGCACGCGCAGCCCCTGAGTACGCGCCCGCCGCGCCCCCCGGGCCGGCGCTCACTCCTCCTGCGTACCGCCCAGCGCCCGCACCGGCCCGCTGATGTCCAGGACGTCGACGGAGCCCAGGATCTCCACGGCCGGCACCCCCGCGCCCCGTACCGTGATCCCGCCGTCGATGCGGATCCGCAGCGCCCGCGACCCCTCCTTGAGGCTGAGCGCACTGGCCGCGAGACGCATCAGCTCCCCCTTCACCAGACTCTCGCCGACCCCGCCGTGGGTCTCGATGCCCCGGTGCACCGTCAGCGTTCCGAACGGCTTGCTGATCTGGATGCCCACCGCCGCGTCCGCATGGGTGACGATCCGGTCGAACTCGGCCGTGTCCACGGTCCCGTCGTAGATGTTGAAGCCCCGCGCGCCGACGCCGAAGGTCTCGATCGGCGCGGCCACCGTCAACCGCCGGATCACCCCGAAGCTGACGAACCCGATGCCGCTGGGGCCGTGCGAGGTGACGGGCCCGCGCGCCGTCCAGCTCTCCACCTCGCCCCACAGGTCGAGCACCATGTCGTTGACGCCGTAGGTGGTCACCGGGCCCTCGTTGACGACCTCCCGGATCGCCGCGTACACGACGAAGACCCCACCCGTGATCCGCCCGGGGGTCCCCGCCGGAATGCCCCCGTCGCTGTGGACGGTCTCCGTGTGCAGCCGCCGGCCCTCCACCCGGCCCCCGTCCACCGTGCCCGAGACGAAGATCCCGCCGCCGCGTACGGGGGCGCCCTCCCGGCCCACGCCGATCCCCACCAGATCGCAGGTGATCAACGTGTCCGGGTCCGGCTGCTGGTTGTAGAGGGTGAACGCCCCCTGGAGCACCTCGACGTTGAACCCCCGAGGGCGCGGGGTGGCCTCCCGGGCGTCCGCCGCCTCGATGTCCAGGCCGTCGATCCGGACATGGCCGGATCCGATAGCGTCCCGGGCGAGCAGTTCGACCCGTCCCAGGGTGGAGACCTGCTCCAGCTCCAGCGTCCCCAGACCGTCGACGGAGGTGTCGTTGTGGATCGCGCGGGCGGCGGGCGCGGTCTCCAGCCGCAGCTCGGCCACCCGGTTGTCCCGGGAGAGCCGCAGTCCGTCCCCGCCGTCGAAGACCAGGGCCGCGCCCGGCCCGGCGCCGACCAGCGCGGCCCCCGGCGGCAGGGTGAAACCGGGGACGCCCGTCAGCCGCCCCTCGACGCCGACGACGGCCGGGCCTTCGCCCACCACCGCGTCGACGGCCTTCAGCAGCGCGCCGACCGTGCTCACCGTGACCGGGTCCGTGTCCGTCGTCATGGCGCGACCCTAGGACACGACACCGCCCGCCAGGGGCGCGGCGCGTACCGCCGTACCGGTGAATCCCCAGGGCAGGGGCGGCGGACGGCACCCCGCCGGCCAGCTCCCCGACGCGCCGGACGGCCCGGCACCATTGCCCAGGCGCCCCGGGCGGGCAACGATCGGTGCATGCCGAAGTTCACCGCGTACGACGGTACGGAACTCGCCTACCACCTGAAGGGAGCCGGGGAGCCGCTGATCTGTCTGTCGGGAGGGCCCGTCCGGGCCGCCGCCTACTACGGCACGCTCGGCGGTCTCGACGCCCACCACCGGCTCGTCCTGCTCGATCTGCGCGGCACGGGAGGCTCGGCGGAACCGGCCGATCCACAGACCTCCCGCTGGGACCGGCAGACCGACGACATCGAGGCCCTGCGCGAGCACCTCGGACTGGACCGGGTCCATCTGCTGGCCCATTCGGTCTCCGGGAACCTGGCCACCCTCTACGCCGCCCGGCACCCGGAGCGGGTCCGCTCCCTCACCCTGATCGCGCCGGGCGCCCGCCCCGGCGACGACGACGCCAAGCCGGAACAGGGCGGGGTGATCTGGCACATCGACGGCTTCGACCCGGCGCCCTCCCGGGCCGTCCTCGCCGCCCTGGAGGCCCCCGTCCTGGTGCTGACAGCGGCCCGGGACGGCGGCCCCCGCCCGGTCCGCGCGGCCGATCTCGCCCCCCTCTTCCCCTACGCCGGCCGCTCCGACGGGCACCACCCCTGGCTCGACGACCCCGGCGGATTCGTCCGCTCCGTACGGGCCTTCCTCGCCCCCGACATCCGTGAGATCGAAACCGACGGGGTCCGGCTCGCCTACCGCACCTGGGGCGCCCACGGGGCCCCTCCGGTCGTCCTCGCCCACGGCCGGGGCACGAGCGGCGCCGTCTGGTCGGCCGTGGCGGAACGTCTCGCCGCGACCCGCCGGGTGTACGCGCCCGACTTCGGCGGCCACGGGCTGAGCGACTGGCCCGGCGACTACGGCTTCCACCGCTTCCGCAACGAGCTGAGCGGCTTCATCCGGGGGCTGGGCCTGGACAGCGTCGACATCGTCGGGCACGCCACGGGCGGACTCGCCGCCCTGCTGCTGGCCGCCGAGGAACCCGAACTGGTGGACCGGCTGGTGGTCGCGGAGCCCACCTCGCCGTTCCCGCCCGCGAGACCCCGGCCGCCCGCCCGCCGCGTGGACGGCACCGCGCTGGACTACGACTGGGAGATGATCGTCCGGATCGACGCTGAGCTGAACGACCCCGACCCCGCGTGGGGCGGCCGGCTGGCCGCGATCGAGGCCCGTACCCTCGTCATCGGCGGCGGGCCGGTGGACGGGCACCCCGGTGGCCCCGACGGGCTGGCCCGGATGGCCGCCCTGGTTCCCGACGCGCGCCTGATCGGTGTGGACGGCGGGCCGGCGCCGCACGAGAACAGCCCGGACGCGTTCCTGGCCGTGCTCCGGGCGTTCGGCATCTAGCCCCGGCCCCGGCCCCGGCCCGACACGACTGAACCGGAACCGGACCGGCCCCGGCCCGGGTGCGACCCGGCGGTACTCGGAGGCACCCGGCATACCGGGCGGCAGGCCCGCCGCCCAGTAAGCCGGGGCCGGGCCGTGCCCGATGCCCCGGCACACCGGACACCGGGACCGGGACCGGGACCAGAGACCGGACCCCGGGCCCCCGCGCCCGGTCAGGCGGGCCCCGTCGCCTGTGCTGCCACCGCCTGCGCCCAGCGATAGTCCGCCTTGCCGCTCGGCGACCGCCGGATCTCCGCCGTGACGACCAGCTGCCGGGGGATCTTGTACCCGGCGAGCCGGGCCCGGCAGTGGTTCTGGATCTCCTCGAGGCCGGGCGCCCGCGCGCCCGCGCGCGGCTGCACCACGGCCGCGACCCGCTGCCCCCACACGGCGTCGGGCACCCCCGTCACCAGGGCGTCGTACACGTCCGGATGGGCCTTGAGCGCCTGCTCGACCTCCTCCGGATACACCTTCTCGCCCCCGGTGTTGACGCACTGCGAGCCCCGCCCGAGCACGGTCACCACACCGTCCGCGTCCACCGTCGCCATGTCCCCGAGCAGCACCCAGCGCTCCCCGTCCCGCTCGAAGAAGGTCTCCGCCGTCTTCTCCTCGTCCCGCCAGTAGCCGAGCGGCACATGGCCGCGCTGGGCGATCCGGCCCGGCACGCCCGGCGGGACCGGCTCCAGGGTCCCGGGATCCACCACCGCCGTCCGCTCGTTGACATGGATCCGGAACCCCTTCTCCGGGGCCGTGTCTGCGGTCGCCGTGCCGTTGAAACCGGACTCGGACGACCCGAAGTTGTTGATCAGCAGCACCTTCGGCGCCAGCTCGGCGAAGTCCGCGCGCACCGTCTCGGAGAGGATCGCGCCGGAGGACGACACGGTGAACAGCGCCGACAGATCGGTGCCCGCGAGCGGCCCGCGCAACGCGTCGACCAGCGGACGCAGCATCGCGTCGCCGACCAGCGACACCGCGCTGACCCGTTCCCGCGCGACCGTCCGCAGCACGTCCAGGGGCGAGAACGAGCGGTGCAGCACCAGCCGCTGCCCGTAGTGGAAGGCGATGAGCGAGGTGAGGGTGGCGGTGCCGTGCATCAGCGGGGCGGCGGGGAAGAAGGTGAGCCCGGCGCCGCCCGCCGCGACCCGTTCCGCCAGCTCCCCGGGGGAGGCGACCGGTGTGCCCGTCGGGTCCCCGCCGCCCAGCCCGGCGAAGAACAGGTCCTCCTGGCGCCACATCACCCCCTTCGGCAGCCCCGTGGTGCCGCCGGTGTAGATGATGAACAGATCGTCGCCCGACCGGGGGCCGAACCCGCGCCCGGACGGCGCGCCCGCCTCCGCCTCGGCGAGGTCCACGGCGTCCAGCCGGGGGGCGTGGGCGGGCGGCGTCCCGACCCGTAACAGATGGCGCAGCCGCTCCGTGCGCGGCAGCGCCCCCGCGACCCGTGCGGTGAAATCGGCGTCGAAGACCAGCGCCGTCAGCTCGGCGTCGCGATAGAGATGGACCAGTTCGTCCTCGACATAGCGGTAGTTGACGTTGACCGGCACCAGCCGGGCCTTGAGGCAGCCGAAGAGCGTCTGGAGGTAGGCCACTCCGTTGTAGAGGTGCAGGCCCACATGCTCGCCCGGCCGGAATCCGGCGCCGGTCAGATGGTGGGCGACCCGGTTGGCGGCCGCGTCCAGCTCCGCGTAGGTCAGCCGGCGCTCGGCCCCCGTCCCCGGGAGGTCCAGGCAGACCAGCGCCTCGCGCTCCGGCACCGCGTCCACGACCGACTCGAACAGGTCCGCAAGGTTGTAGTCCACCCGCTCCTCCTGACCCGGCGTGCCCCGGCAGGCACCGGGGCCCGGCCGTCATTAGAGCGCCCGGGCACCCGGCTGGGAAGGGGGAGCGGAGAAGAAAACTGACTGACTGTCAGAAATCTATTGAACTGGAACCGGCCCTCCTGCAACCTGTTCTCGATCCGGCGACGGGAGGCCGCACATGCAGCACACTCCAGGACAGCAGCCGACACAGCCGTCACAGCCGCACCCCGCACCGCCCCACCCCGCACCGCCCACCGGCACCGGTAGCGGCACCGGAGGCGGCGGGGGCACCGAACACCTCACCGTCCACCGCGAAGCCGCCACCCTGGTCGTCACCCTCGACCGGCCACAGGCCCGCAACGCCCTCTCCCTCGCCATGCTCGTCGGCCTCCACGACGCCTGGCTGGAAGCCGACGCCGACGCCGGCGTCCGCTCCATCGTCCTCACCGGCGCGGGCGGCGCCTTCTGCTCCGGCATGGACCTCAAGGCCCTCGCCGGCGGTGGCGGCACCATGGCGGGGGAGCGGCACCGCGACCGGATGCGGGCCGACCCCGACCTCCACTGGAAGGCCATGCTCCGCCACTACCGGCCCCGCAAACCGCTCCTCGCCGCCGTCGAGGGCCCCTGTGTCGCCGGCGGCACCGAGATCCTCCAGGGCACCGACATCCGGATCGCCGGCGAGAGCGCCGTCTTCGGCCTGTACGAGGTCCGGCGCGGCCTCTTCCCCATCGGCGGCTCCACCGTCCGCCTCCCCCGGCAGATCCCGCACACCCACGCCCTGGAAATGCTGCTCACCGGCCGCCCCTACACCGCCGCCGAGGCCCTGCGGATCGGCCTCGTCGGCCATGTCGTCCCCGACGGCACCGCCCTGGACCGCGCCCTGTCCCTCGCGGAACGGATCAACGCCTGCGGCCCGCTCGCCGTCGAGGCGGTCAAGGCGTCGGTGTACGAGAGCGCCGTCCTGACCGAGGCCGAAGGGCTCGCCGCCGAACTGGAACGCGGCCGTCCCATCTTCGACACCGAGGACGCCCGCGAAGGCGCCCGCGCCTTCGCCGAGAAGCGTGACCCCGTCTACCGGCGCCTCTGACCCAGGGAGCCCCGTATGCCCGAACCCCTGCGCGCCCCCGTCGTGGTGGAGTTCCCCTTCACCCGCTCGCTCTCGCCCGTCCAGCGCGCCTTCCTCACCGGGCTGCGCGAACGCGTCGTCCTGGGGGTCCGCACCCGCGGCGGCAGGATCCTCGTACCCCCCGTGGAGTACGACCCCGAAACCGCCGAGGAGATCGGCGACCTGGTCCGCGTCGGCGCCACCGGCACCGTCACCACCTGGGCCTGGAACCCCGCGCCCCGCCCCGGCCAGCCGCTGCGCACCCCCTTCGCCTGGGTCCTGGTCCGGCTCGACGGGGCCGGCACCGCGCTGCTGCACGCCCTCGACGCCCCCGGGCCCGGCGCGGTCCGCACCGGACTGCGGGTCAGGATCCGCTGGGCGGCCGAACGCACCGGCGCCATCACGGACATCGCCTGCTTCGAACCCGAGACCGCATCCGAGACCGCATCCGAGACCGCATCCGGGGCCGAACCCGGGGCCGAACCCGCCACCGCGTCCGCCGCCCCCCACGACGGCGTCTTCCCCGACCCCGTCACCGGCATCGTCACCCCCGCCCGCCTCGACTACACCCACACCCCCGGCCGCGCCCAGAGCGCCCACCTCCACGCCCTCGCCGAGCGGCGGATCACCGGCGAACGCTGCCCCTCCTGCCGCAAGGTGTACGTCCCGCCCCGGGGCGCCTGCCCCACCTGCGGCGTCGCCACCACCGAAGAGGTCGAGACCGGCCCCCGGGGCACCGTCACCACCTTCTGCGTGGTCAACATCAAGGCGCGCAACCTCGACATCGAGGTGCCCTACGTCTACGCCCACATCGCCCTCGACGGCGCCGACCTCCCCCTCCACGGCCGGATCGCGGGCATTCCGTACGACGAGGTCCGCATGGGCCTGCGCGTCGAACCCGTCTGGCTCCCCGGCGTCCGCCACCCCGACCACTACCGCCCCACCGGCGAACCCGACGCCGCCTACGACACCTACAAGGAGCTGCTGTGACCCACCCCGCGCGGGACGTGGCGGTCGTCGCCTTCGCCCAGAGCGACCACCGGCCCCGCAGCGACGACCTCTCCGAGGTGGAGATGGTGATGCCGGTCATCCACCGGGTCCTCGACCGCACCGGGCTGCGCACCGGCGACATCGGCTTCACCTGCTCCGGCTCCTCGGACTACCTCGCGGGCCGCGCCTTCTCCTTCACCCACGCCCTCGACGCCGTCGGCGCCTGGCCCCCCATCCCCGAGTCCCATGTGGAGATGGACGGCGCCTGGGCCCTGTACGAGGCCTGGGTGAAGCTGCTCACCGGCGAGACCGACACCGCGCTCGTCTACGCGTACGGCAAGTCGTCCCCCGGCTCGCTGCGCGATGTGCTCACCCGGCAGCTCGACCCCTACTACACCGCCCCGCTCTGGCCCGACCCGATCGCGCTCGCCGCCCTCCAGGCCCAGGCCCTCATCGACAGCGGCGCCACCGACGAGAGCGCGCTCGCCGCCATCGCCGCCCGCAGCCGCGCCGACGCCACCGGCCATCCGCACGCCCAGCTCAAGGGAGCCGTACCCCAGGGCGGATACGTCGTACGGCCGCTGCGCACCGGCGACTGCGCGCCCATCGGCGACGGAGCGGCCGCCGTGATCATCGCCGCCGGGGAGCGCGCCCGCGAGCTGTGCGACCGGCCCGCCTGGATCCGGGGCATGGACCACCGGATCGAACCCCACGGCCTCGGCGTCCGCGACCTCACCGCATCGCCCTCCACCCGGCTCGCCGCCGAGCACGCCGGAGCCTTCGACCGGCCCGTCGACACCGCCGAACTCCACGCCCCCTTCACCTCCCAGGAAGTGGTGCTGCGCCGGGCCCTCCGCCTCGGCCCCGGCGTCCGCGTCAACCCGTCCGGCGGGGCCCTCGCCGCCCATCCGATGATGGCCGCCGGCCTCATCCGGATCGGTGAGGCCGCCGCCCGCATCCACCGGGGCGCGTCCGACCGCGCGCTCGCCCACGCCACCTCGGGGCCCTGCCTCCAGCAGAACCTGGTGGCCGTCCTCGAAAGCACCGAAGGACAGGCCGCGGTGCCGGCGGCGGAAGGAGCCTCCCATGGCCGGTGAACCCGTCGCCGTCGTCGGCATCGGCCAGACCCGGCACACCGCCGCCCGGCACGACGTCTCCATCGCCGGACTCGTCCGCGAGGCCGCCCGCCGCGCCCTGGACGACGCCGGTCTCGACTGGGACGGCGTCGACGCCGTCGTCATCGGCAAGGCCCCCGACTTCTTCGAGGGCGTGATGATGCCCGAGCTGTATCTCGCCGACGCGCTGGGCGCCGTCGGCAAACCGATGCTCCGCGTGCACACCGCCGGCTCCGTGGGCGGCTCCACCGCCCTGGTCGCCGCCCAGCTCGTGGCCGCCCGCGTGCACGGCACCGTCCTCACCGTCGCCTTCGAGAAACAGTCCGAGTCCAACGCCATGTGGGGGCTCTCGCTGCCCGTCCCCTTCCAGCAGCCGCTGCTCGCGGGCGCGGGCGGCTTCTTCGCCCCCCACGTCCGCGCCTACATCCGCCGCAGCGGCGCCCCCGCTGGCACCGGCTCCCTCGTCGCCTACAAGGACCGCCGCAACGCGCTCCTCAACCCGTACGCCCATCTCCACGAACACGACATCACCCTGGAGAAGGTCCGCTCCTCCCCGATGCTGTGGGACCCCATCCGCTACTCCGACACCTGCCCCTCCTCCGACGGGGCCTGTGCCATGGTCCTCACCGACCGGGCGGGCGCCCGCCGCGCGCCCCATCCGCCCGCCTGGCTGCACGGCGGGGCGATGCGCAGCGAACCCACGCTCTTCGCGGGCAAGGACTTCGTCTCGCCCCGGGCCGGCCGGGACTGCGCGGCCGAGGTCTACCGACGGGCCGGGATCACCGACCCGCGCCGGGAGATCGACGTCGCCGAGATCTACGTCCCCTTCTCCTGGTACGAGCCGATGTGGCTGGAGAACCTGGGCTTCGCGGCGGAGGGCGAGGGCTGGAAGCTGGTCGCGGCGGGCGTCACCGGGATCGGCGGCGAGCTGCCCGTCAACCCGTCCGGGGGAGTGCTGTCCGCCAACCCCATCGGCGCCTCCGGGATGATCCGCTTCGCCGAGGCCGCGCTCCAGGTGCGCGGCCGGGCGGGCGCCCACCAGATCGACGGCGCCCGCCGGGCCCTCGGACACGCCTACGGCGGCGGCTCGCAGTTCTTCGCCATGTGGCTGGTGGGCACCGAGCCACCCCCGGGCTGACGGGGCGGCCACCCCGGGTCGGCCCGGCCACCGCCCCCGTCCCCTGTGTCCCGTCCCGTGTGCCACGCCCCCCGGGCCACGCCCCCCGCGCCACGCTCCCGGAACGCCGGTCCCGCGTGGCCGGGACCGGCCTGTCCGAGGGGGTCGGCCGGGCCCGCCGCGCACCCGGCCCCCGGTCGGCCGGATGTCCCCGGCCACGTACCATGGCGGTATGTCCTTCCTCCGCCGCCGCAGCGCTCCCACACCCGCTGGCCCGGACTTCGACGTCCTGGCCATGGACCCGGGGGACTGGCCCGGCAATCTCGGCGCCGGGCTGCTGCCCGCGCCCGACGGCACCTGTCAGGGCGTCTTCCTGCGGTACGACCTCTTCGGCGGCCGCGGCCCCGCGATGATCATCGGAAATCTGCCCCAGGGCTCGCCCGCGCGCGAGCTGGCCGACGGGCAGGTGCCCTTCGAGGTCTCCCAGCTCCTCCTGGCCCTGGAGAACGAGGAGGACGTCGAGGTCACCGGCGTCGAGGACGTGCCCGTGATGCAGGGCGACAATCTGCTGATCGTGCGCCGGCTGAAGCTCTCCGAGGGCCGGATCTCGTGCGTCCAGTTCGACCGCAGCGACGATGTCCTCGTCACCATCGCCAGCTGGGACCGCCCCATCACGGACGATCTCTACGCGCTGCTCAAGCCGCTGCCCGCCGAGCTGTTCCAGCAGGGCTGACCGACCCGCGGGGCGTGCCCGGAGCCGTCCGGAACACGCCCCCTCTCGCTCCCCGTCAGCGTCGGGCGAGGGTGCCGGCGAGCCGCACGGCCGACATGCCGAGACCGGTCGCCCGGGTCAGAAGCGGGCTGCCCGCCCCGTGCGCCAGGTCGCCTTCCCCGTACCGCCGGGTATTCAGGTGCCAGTTCACGACGCCGGTCTGCCAGTCCTCCATCTCCCGCACATACCGCTCCACGGCGGCCCGCTGCTCCTGGGTCAGGGCGAAGTCCTCGTACAACAGCGGCAGTTCGTGCTCCTTGACGTGCAGGAACTGCCGCAGCCGGCCGCGCATCAGATCGTGGACGATGCCGACGGCGGCGGGGTAGTCGCAGCCGAAGAAGGTCTCCACCACCAGCACCGCGTTGTGGATCTCGCCCTCGACCTCGATCTCCTTCTGGTACGAGACGAGGTCGTTGGTCAGGCAGCAGTAGTCCTGGGCGGCGAGCTCCAGGCTCCGGATCGTGCCGCCGGTCAGGACCTCCTGGGGGATCCCCGCCTCGTGCCGCAGCCGGGACAGCAGCATGGTGAAGTCGCCGCCGAAGGTGTCCCGCCGCATCTCCAGATAGTCGACGGGGTCCGGGATCCGGTGCTGGGCCTGGTTCCCCAGCTCCCACAGCCAGCTCTCCAGCATCGCCGCGACCGTGGTGGCCAGCCTGCGCCTTGCGTCCATGCCCATGGGGCCGGCGGTACGGGCCCACAGATCGGCCAGGCCGCGTTCGAGCGGGGAGGCCGCCGCGGCCGCGCCCAGGGCGGGTTCGGCGACGGGCATGCAGGCCAGCAGCCGTTCATGGCAGTGCCGGGCCCCCGCGAGATCACGCCGCCGGCCGAAGACCACGGGGTAGTAGTCGTCGGCGTACGTCCCCCAGGAGAACCATTCGGCGCTCAGCTCCAGTTCCTCGGGGGTGGCGTCGGGGTCGACCCCGGCCGCGGCGAGCGCGAAGTCGAAGCGCCGCAGCAGCGGTTCGTCCCACAGGTCCGCCAGCAGCCCCATCCGGTGCATCCAGTCGACCACCTTCTCCGCCGCGTCCTCGTAGTGGGGGCTCATCTCCAGCGGGAACGGCAGGTCGATACCGGGCACCTGGGACGGCCCGACCCGCCGGTGGGGCACATGGGTGAGGGTGCGCAGCCGCTGCGCCGCCGGCCGGCCGAAGAAGGTGTGGATGTCCATCGCGGACGTCCCGAGCACCCCGCCGGGCAGTCCGGCCACCCCGCCGGGCAGTCCGGGGCCACGGGCCGCCCCCGGGGCCCCGACCAGCCCCTCGTTCATATAGCGGCTGGAGCGCAGGTGCCACTCGTGGCCGCCGGACTGCCAGTCCTGGAGCCCCTTCACATAGAGCCCGATCGCCGCGGTGTCGGCGGGCGGAAGCCCCCGCTCCAGACAGAGCGCGGGCACCTCGGTGAGGGCGGTGTTCTCGAACTGCTGGAGCCGTGATGTCAGCAGGTCGTTGACGGCGTCGGCGGCCTCCTGCGTGGAGCAGCCGAGGAAGGTCTCCAGCACCAGGACGCCGTTGCTCAGCTCGCCCTCGTCCTCCACCTCGCGCTGGTAGGAGAAGAGGTCGTTGCGGAGGTGGATCGCGTCGGCGAAGGTGTCCCTGAGCACCCGCAGCGGCCGGGCCCCGGCGACCGGATCGGGCACCTCCGCCCCCACCGCGTACTCGACCAGGTGCGCCGACCAGGGCGCACCGCCCACCTTGCGGCGCATCTCGATGTACTCGACGGGGTTGGCGATCCGCCCCTCGTTGATGTTGGCCAGTTCCCACAGCGACTCGTTGAGCAGATTGAGCGTCGCCTCGGTGAACCGGACCCGCCACTGCGGCGACATGGCCGGCACCGTACGCGCCCAGAGGTCGGCGAGCCCCGCCTCCACCGGGTTCTGTGGCTCCGGGACCGGGGTGGCGGGGTCAGCGGGCATGAAGGCGGGCAGCCGGTCCAGATACGTTTTTCCACCCACCCGGTCCTGGGTCCGCTTGAACAGCTCCAGGAAGTGGTCGTCGAAGAAGAAGACCCAGGTGTACCAGTCGGTGACCAGATTCAGCGCGTCGGCGTCGCAGTCGGGGTGGGTGTAGCCGCAGAGGAGGGCGTAGTCGTGCGCGTCGAGATCGCGCTCGTCCCAGATCCCGGACCCCTCCAGCATGCCCATGCCGCGCGCCCACTCCCGGGTATGGGCACGTGCCGTCTCGACGTGCGGATTGAGCCGTGCCGGATACGGCACATAGAAATCGGGCAGGGTGAAGGGCTGGGACATGGCGTACGGGGCCTTCCGGGCAGGGCTGAACGGGTTGATGGCCACAGCTCTACCCGTCGCCCGGATGGCCCACGCGGACACCGAGATAGTCATACAAGCTTATGAATGGGCGGCTGTTGATCGGTTCAGCGGCCCACGTTTCTCACCGCACCGGCCTCAGCGCACCGGCCGCACATCGGACGCCTTCACGAAGGCCACCCGGTGGCCGAACTGGATCTGGTAGTACCACTCCGAACCGCGCACCACCCGATGACCCGACGGATCGAACGTCTTGGCGAACAGATACTCGCCCCGCACCAGATCGCCCACCACATACCGCTGACCCGCCACCAGGGAGTACGGGTACGGAGCCAACTGCTGCACCGGCACGTCCGCCGGATAGTCCGCAGGCTCCGGATAGGCCCGCCCGTACACCGGCACATCCGGCCGCCCCGGCGCCGCCGTCACCAGCAACCCCCGCGACCCCACCGCCACCGGCCGCCCCGGAGGGTTGTGGAACCACGCCTTCTGCCCCAGGTACCAGATCGCCGTCCACGCGCCCCGGCGCTCCGCCACCGCGAACCGCTGCCCCGTCGACGCCCGCGCTCCCGTGTCGTTCACCTGGGTCGTCGACTCCTCACCACCGGGCCGCAGCCCCACGTCCCGCACCAGCGGGGCGTCCGGGGACGGCCCGGTGTGCAGCCGCACCGCACCCGACCCGTGCGGCGCGCACACCTCGCCCGGCTTGCGGCACCCCGTGTACACCGGCTGGTGGGACGCGTAGTCGGGCCGGATCGTCACCACGGAGGCCCGGGGCCCCGCCGTCGCCCGGAACGGCTTGCCCAGCAGCGTGAAGTAGTGGTCCCAGTCCCAGTACGGACCCGGATCCGTGTGCATGCCCCGGATCGTCGCCGCCGTCGTCCCCGGCACATTGTCGTGCCCGATGATGTGCTGCCGGTCCAGCGGAATCCCGTACCGCTTCGCCAGATGCCGCACCAGCCGCGCCGACGACCGGTACATCGCCTCCGTGTACCAGGCGTCCGGGTCCGCCAGAAAACCCTCGTGCTCCAGACCGATCGAGTGCGCGTTGACGAACCAGTTCCCCGCGTGCCAGGCCACGTCCTTCAACGGAACGTGCTGCGCGATGTGCCCGTCCGACGCCCGCAGGCTGTACTGCCACGACACATACGCCGGGTTCCGCACCAGCCGCAGCGTGGTCTCCCAGGTGGCCTCCGTGTCATGGACGACGATGTACCGCACCCGCTGCGAACGCGGCCGGTCCGCCAGGTCGTGATTGCCGTACCCGCCACCCGGCAGCTCCTGGTACGGCGCCGGCAGCCACTCGCAGGACACCGTCCCGGGGCACTGGGGCCGCTGGGCCCCCGCGGCGCGCGGCTCCCGCAGCCCCGGCAGGGAACGCTGCCCGGCGGACGGCACCGCCGAACGGTCCGCCGCCAGCGTGATCCGCGCCCCGCTGTCCGTGGTGCGCGCCATGCCGGAACGGATCACCGAGAAGACGTCGTCGGCCCAGGCCCGCGCCGCTGCCGCGTCCTCGGCCGCCGGGAACAGCGCCACCGCGCCGTACCAGCCGGACACCGGGGCGTCGGCCGCCCGGCCCAGCCGCCGCTGCGCGTCGGCCAGCAGCGCCGCCCCGCCCCGGACATTGGCGGCCGGCTCGCTCCGCAGCCGGTCCGCGCCGATGCCCGAGACCTCCGCCGCCCGCTCCAGCGTCCGCAGCCGGGCGGGCACCCCGCCCGCCGCGACGGCGGCCGCCGCCGCCGATGCCCCCGCCGACGACGGCAGCGGCCGGGACGGATCCCCGCGCCGGTCCTCCCCGGCGCCGTGCCCCGCGTGACCGGTGCCCGACCCGTCCAGCGCCGCCCGCAGATCGGTCAGATGCATCGGACCGTAGCCACCGGCCACACTCGGCGCGCCGCCGTGCCAGTCCCACCGCGACTGGAGGTACGAGACTCCGAGCAGCACCTCACGGGGCACCCGGTACTCGGCGGCGGCCGCCGTGAACGCCGCGTCCAGCGACCCCGGAGCCCCCGGAGCCCCCGGCGTCGGCGGAGCACCGGCCGTGGCGGAGCCGGGACCGGCGGACAGCAGCGGCAGCAGCAGCGCGGCGGCCGCCACCGCGACCCCCGCCCTGCGCGCGCGGCGCCCCGGCCGGGCCGGTGGCGGTACGGGAACGGGCTCGGTCACGTCGGACCTCCTGGGGCGGACGGGACGCGGGACCCACCCGGCCGAGACCTCTGGAGGGGCGAGGAACACGGACCGGCCGCAGGACACCCCGCAGGGACCACCACGCATATCCGCCGGGGACCCCGCCCGTCAATCGCGACATGCCGGGTCACCACCCCCGGACCGCGTCTTTCGGCCGATTCTCATATCCCGCGCCACCGAGCCGTGTTCACCCCGACAACCCGGTCGAGTGTCGTCTCGAACACAGGAACGTATCGATACGACCGGCCGGGCCGGTGGACCGACGTCCGCAGGACCGGCACCACAGCACCGTCCGCACCACCTCACCGACCGCACCACCTCACCGTCCGCACAACGGCACAGACGCAGACGACAGCCCGCCGCGCGCCCGGGACGAACCGGTCCGGACGCGCGGCGGGCTCTCCCTTCCGCCGGAAGCTCAGCGGGTGCCGACCGCCGCCCGCACCGCCCGCCGGGCCAGGGCGCAGTCGTCGTGCAGCCGCCGCAGCAGCAGCCGCTGCTCCTCACCGGCCGACAGACCGCTCGCCGACAGCGGCGCCGACGGCGCGGCCTCCCGCATCGTGCGCTGCACGGCCGTCTCGTACGTACGGATCTCCCGGGTCAGCACCAGCATCAGATTCACCAGGAAGGCGTCCCGCGCGTCCGGCCCGGCCAGTTGCGCCGCCTGGCTGACCCGCCGGCGCGCCGCCGGGGCGTCCCCGAGCACCGACCAGAGGGTGGCCAGGTCGTATCCGGGCAGGTACCACCCCGCGTGCTCCCAGTCGACCAGCACCGGGCCCGCCGGCGACAGCAGCACGTTGGAGAGCAGGGCGTCCCCGTGGCAGAACTGGCCGATCCCCTGCCGCCCGCCCGACTGGGCGAGTCCGTGCAGCAGCTTCTGGAGATCCCCGAGATCACGGTCGGTGAACAGTCCCAGCTCGTGGTAGCGCGTGATCCGCGAGGCGTAGTCCAGCGGCCGGTCGAACAACTCCGCCGGCGGCCGCCACTGGTTGAGCCGGGTGACCGCCGTGAGCACCGCGGCCGCGTCCGCGCGCGGCGGCGCCTCCGCGGGATGCCGGGACAGCCCGGCGGGCCGGCCGGGCATCCGCTCGATCACCAGCGTGCAGTTCTCGGGGTCGGCCGCGATCAGCCGCGGCACCCGGACCGGCGGACGGTGCCGGACGAAGGTCCGGTAGACCGCTATTTCGTGGCGGAACCGCTCCACCCACACCGACGAGCGGTCCAGCAGGCACTTGGCGACCGCCGTGTTCCGTCCCGTGGTCCCGACGATCAGTACGGAACGCCCGCTGCGCCGCAGCACCTGCACCGGATGGAACTCCGGGCAGATCCGGTGCACCGAGGCGACCGCCATGCGCAACTGGGCGCCCTGCGCGCCCGACAGGTCGATTCTCCCGGTGAGTGGCGCTCCGGCGGCCGGGGCCGCCCTGCGCGCCCGGACGGCGCCCACCGGGTCCGCGTACGGACCGGCACCGGCCGCGCCCGGCCGCCGTGGCCGGTACGGGGCGGACACGGAGGACGATGCTGTGTACATGGGGGTGACAGATCCCTTCGTGCGCCGACGGATGTCGTGCGCCACCCCGCCCCGGCGGCCCGCCGCACCCTGGGGAATGCGGTGGCCGCCGGGGCCGGGAATGACGCGTTCCTACGTCACACCAGCGCGCGGGTGGCACACCATCTGGCGAACCCTGGCGAACCCTGGCGAATAGTCGCCACCCCCCTGACGGGGGGCTACTGTCAACTCAGCCGAGAACCTGGGGGCTTGACGTGACCGGAGTACCCAACACCCGCCTCTGCGACCTGTTCGGCCTGGCCGGCTGGTCCAAGGGCGAACTCGCGAGACTCGTGAACCGGCAGGCGGCGGCCATGGGCCACCCCCAGCTGGCGACCGACACCTCGCGGGTCAGGCGGTGGATCGACATGGGGGAGACCCCGCGCGATCCCGTGCCGCGGGTGCTGGCCGCCCTGTTCACCGAGCGCCTCGGCCGTGTCGTGACCATCGAGGATCTCGGGTTCGCACGGAACGGGCGGACCGGCAGGCGGAAGGACGAACAGGGCACCGCTGACCCTGACGGTCTGCCGCTGCCGCCCGGCCGGACGGCCGCGGTCCTCACCGAATTCACGGGAATGGACCTCATGCTCAACCGACGCGGCTTGGTGGGCGCGGGCGCCGCGCTCGCCGCGGGATCGTCGCTCAGCACGGCCATGCACGACTGGCTGAACACCGACCCCGCCCTCGCCCAGGACGCCCCCTACTCCGATAACCCCCTGCACGCCGACCCCGCCGGGTACGACCGCTACGAGGCCGCCCCCATCGGCTCCCAGGAGATCGAAGCCCTGGAACGGTCCGTCGAGGTCTTCCGCGCCTGGGACGCCGCCCGGGGCGGCGGGCTCCAGCGCAAGGCCGTGGTGGGGCAGCTCAACGAGGTGGGCGGGATGCTCTCCTACCGCCACCCCGAGCACCTCCAGCGGCGCCTGTGGGGTGTCGCCGCCAACCTCGCCGTCCTCGCCGGCTGGATGTCCCACGACATCGGCCTGGAACCCACGGCGCAGAAGTACTTCGTCATCGCCGCCCACGCGGCCCGCGAGGGCGGCGACCGGCCCCGCGCCGGAGAGGCGCTGTCCCGCGCCGCCCGGCAGATGGTCCACCTGGGGCGCCCCGACGACGCACTCGATCTGATGAAACTCGCCCAGTCCGGATCAGGCGACGAGACCCTGCCCCGGACCCGCGCCATGCTCTACACGATCGAGGCGTGGGCCCAGGCGTCCATGGGCCAGGGCCAGGCCGTCCGCCGCACCCTCGGCAAGGCGGAGGAACTGTTCGTCTCCGACAAGGGCGACGTCCCGCCGCCCAGCTGGATGCAGATGTTCGACGAGGCCGATCTGCACGGCATGGAGGCCCTGGCCTACCGCACCCTCGCCGAGCACGACCCCACCGCCGCGCCCATCGCCCAGGGCCATGCCCGCAAGGCGCTGGAGCTGAGGGCGAGCGGACACCAGCGGTCCCAGATCTTCGACTACATCTCCCTGGCGTCGGCCAGCTTCATCGCCGACGACCCCGAACAGGCCGACCGCTACGCCCGGCTCGCCCTGGTCTCCATGGGGGAGACGTCCTCGCACCGGACCTGGGACCGGCTCCGTGAGATGTACCGGCTGACCGGTCAGTTCGCGGGATACCACCGGATCGAGGAACTCCGCCGGGAGATCCGCCTCGCCCTGCCCAACAGCCCCTCGCTCAGGGCCAGGAACGCGGAGGTCTGAGAACAGCGGCTCTGAGAACAGCGGGTGTCCGTGAACTCCGGGAACGCGCCCGGCCACCGGCACCACCGGCGCCGGTTCCGACCCCGCTCCTGATCCGGCCTGGTCCGTAGAAGACGGCCTAGGCGTCGATCCGTGCCACCAGGACGCAGGCGTCGTCCTCGCGGCCCTCCTGGCCGAAGCTCTCCACCATCGCCCGCAGGCAGGCCTGCGCGTCCTGGGCCGCCGCGAACCGGGGGGCCAGCGCGAGCAGCCGCTCGACACCGGAGCCCACCGCCGGATCCGTGCTGTCGGCGCGGGTCAGCCCGTCGGTGTGGAGGACGAGCAGATCACCGGGGAGCAGCCGCAGTTCGGCCTGCTCGTACCGGCTGCCGGGGGTCGCGCCGAGCAGGACGCCCTCCGGCGGGGTCAGCACGCGCCCCGTCCCGCCGCGGAACAGCAGCGGGGCGGGGTGGCCGGCCTGCGCCCAGGAGAGGGTGCGGGTCGCCGGGTCGAACCGGCAGCACACCGCGCTGCCCAGCGCGGGCTGGACGGCCGTGTCCAGCAGTTGGTTGAGATGGCCCAGCAGCTCGCCGGGGGCCACGCCCGCGAGGCTCATGCCCCGCATCGCGCCCAGCAGCGTCGCCGTCGCCGATGTGGCGGTCACGCCGTGCCCGGTGAGGTCGCCGACGCCGAGCAGGGAATGGCCGCCGGGCAGCGGAAAGGCGTCGTACCAGTTCCCGCCGATGAGGGCGCTGCTCCCGGAGGGGAAGTAGTGGGCGGCGATGTCGATGCCGCTGTCGCCGTCGGCGCCGCGCGGCAGGGAGCCCTGGCCGACGGGGAGTACGGCCTCCTGGAGTTCCTTCGCGAGCCGCCGCTCGGTGCGTTCGGCGTACTGCCGGCGCTGGAGCGTGTCCCGGCTCTCGCGGACCGCCCGTTCGCTGCGGCGCAATTCGCTGACGTCGCGGAAGACCGCCCACATGGAGGCGGTGGAGCCGTCCGCGTCGAGGACCGGCTCGCCGGTCATGTGCACGGTGCGGACCCGGCCGTCGGAGCGGACCATCCGGAACTCCCCGTCGATGGGGCGCCCGTCGACCAGACACCCCGTCACCAGGACGGTCAGCAGCGGCTGGTCCTCCGCGAAGACCACCGACGGCAGCTCGTCCAGGGTCATGGGACCGCTCTCCGGGCTGCGGCCGAGGATCCGGTACAGCTCGTCGGACCAGCTCACCTCGTCGGTGAGCAGATTCCACTCGGCGCTGCCGATGCGGCTGAGCAGCGAGCCGGTGCGCTGGGCCCGGTCGGCCTCGTGCCCGGCGAGTTCGTCCAGGGAGGTGCCGGCGCCGGGCGGGTCGGGGTGGTCGAACGGAGTGCACGGCGCGAAGGACGCGAAGGAAGCGGAGGGCGCGCAAGGGGCGAAGGGGTCGAACGGTTCGGTGCCGCCGAAGGGGTCGGCGGAGGGGTCGGCGGAGGGGTGCGGGCCGGCCGGGGCGAGGGGCCCGTCCGCCGGGCCCGGGTGGTCGCCCGTGCCGTCCGCCGGGCCGGTCAGCCCCTCCCGGAGCTGCCCCAGATGCGCGCCCAGATCGTCGAGTTGATGGACCGCCAGATCGCAGAGCGCCCGCTGCCAGCGGCCGTGCGGGTCGTCCTCGTCCCCCGTGGTGTCCCGTCGTACGGCGTCCACGTCGCCGCGCAGCCGACGGGTCCGGGTGATCAGAGCGTCGACGGTGCCGCGCTCGGGAGGCTGTGAGGCGGAGGGGTCCGCGAACACATGGGACGGCATGTCGTACTCCGATACAGGCGCGGCCGCGGCCAGGTCTGAGACACGGTCTGAGCAAGGGGCCGTGATGACTCTTGCACAGGGAGAGATGGGCTGTAAGCGATTCGGCAACACTCGGTACGGTGGTGCCCGCGTCATATGTCGTCGGCGCGCATTCTGATGCGCTGAATTCCGGCCATACCGAGGGCTGTTGGGTACAGGATACGCCTCGGCGCGGCGGTCCGGGACATCCAGGGCGCGCCCGGTGGCGGTCGGCGGGGCTCCCGGGTGGGCCCGGGGAGAGGCCGGTGGGGCGGGGTGGGTGCGGCACCGTTCGTCTGCCGCCGCAACAAGGGGTGAACTGCGTCTCTGCGGCCCCGGGAGGCGGCCGGACCGTGCCGCGGCCCCGGCGTCGGCCGGTCCGGCACCGGGGCGGGGGCCCGGTGCCGGACGTGGATCGAGGGCCGGTGTATCCCGGCGGTCGACCGTTCAGATTCGGCCACCGACCCGCCCGAGGCGGACGACGGCCCGAAGGGGCGGTCAAATGGCGTGGAATCGCCCCCACATCCGGGGGGCCGGCGGGGGGAGGGGCGGGCCTCGGGCGGCGTCCGCCGCGAGGTGGTGCGTTGCGCCCCGGTGGGACACGCCGGGCGCCCCGGCGCACCCCGGCGTGGCCGGCCAGGGTGCGACACGCCGGGCGCCGACGGCCGGGGCCACCGGGCACCCCCTCCCACCCGTTCACGGGCCTCCGGGGGAGCTGGTTCAGTCACCCTCGCCCGGTATCCGTCCGGCATATGCCCAAGGCCTACGGAATCCCGCCCTCCGGACCGGTGGCGGGCCGGCCGGAGACCGGCGGAACCGGCGTTACCGGCCAGCCGCCGACCGGGCAAGGCCGGGCGGGACCGCGGGTGTTCGCCGCCGCGGCCCACCGGGCCCGGCCCACCGGCCCACCGGCCCACTGCCGTCGAGCCGCCGGCCTGTCGGCCCGTCAGGTCAGACCGCCCGTTCCACCGTCTCCCGGCGGAGGAAGGCCAGCCGGGCCCGCTTCTCCGGCTTCTCGATCTCCGGCCCCAGCTCGAACCCGGCCCGCACCAGCCGTGCGACGGCCTTCTCGTTGCGGATGTCCGGCTCCGCGACGATCCGCCGGGTCGCGGGGTCGGCGAGGGCGAACCCCACGAGCGCCTGGAGCAGCTTCCCGGTGAAGCCGCTCTCCTGCGTCCCGCCGGCGGAGCCGATCAGCAGATGCACCCCGAAGTCGCCCGGCTGGACCTCGTAGCACTCGGCGACCGGGTCGGCGGTCGGCTCGTACGTCTGGAACAGCGCGACGGGCTCCCCGTCCCGCAGGGCGAGAAAGGCGTGATGGGTGGTCAGCGAGTCGACGTACGCGTAGATCTCCCGCACCTGCTCCTCGGTGTGGCCGACCATCCCCCAGTAGCGGGCGCGCTCCTCGGAGACCCAGCCGTGGACCAGCGCGGCGTCGGCGCCGGGGTCCAGCGGGACGAGCCGGACGGTGCCGAAGCCGTCGACGGTCTGCTCGTGCACGGCCGGGCGGGCGGCCCGGACGTCCTCGGGGGTTTCAACGGACACGGTTCTCCTCGGTGAGTCGGTTCCAGTCGGTGAGTACGGGGACGAGCCCACCGGTCAGCCAGAGGGGCAGCTGATCGCGGCGGTGGGGGTCGCCGTCGGCTCCGGAGGCGCCGAACGGCACCACCCAGAGGCTGTTGTCGCGGTCGGCCAGGTCCCAGACGAAGCGGGCGGCCGGACCGCGCCAGCTGTGGGCGCCCACCCCCGGGACGCTGGTGGTGGAGAGGACGCAGTCCTGGTCGCCGGAGAGGCCGGGCCACCCCTCCTGCGGTACGTCCGGCAGCGCCTGCCAGGGGGCGAGCCGGTGGACCCCGCCCCAGGTGGACTCCGGGCCGTCCGCGGCCGCGGCGCGGGCGGCCACCTCTTCGAGCCCGGCCCGCGCGGCGCCTGCCCGGTCCAGCTCCGGCAGGGCGGTGGTGGTCAGCAGCCCCTCCAGGGCGAAGCCGACCCGGGGCAGGAAGGCGAGCCACGGCCGCAGCTCGCCCGGATGGTCCGTGGCGGCGATCCGCCCGGCCAGGGGCGCGAGGGCGGGGTCGGCCGCGAGGGCGCGCACCACGGCCGAGCGCACCTCGGCCCAGCGGGCGGCGTCCGCGCTGTCCGCGTCCATCCGGCGGTCCCAGCGCACCAGCCGGTCCCGCAGCCGTTCGGCCGCCCCGCTCAGTCCGGTCAGCCCGGCGAGCAGGTCGAGCAGCGGCGGTGCGGAGTCCAGCCGGGTGTCCATGTGGATCGGGGACATCTCCCCGGCGGTCCAGTCGGCGCGCCCGCTCAGCAGCTCGTGGATGCGCCGGGCCCGGTGCGGCGGGGCGAACTCGGCGCCGAGGGGCGCGGCGAGCCCGCGCTCGTTGGCCATCACGGCGAAGCCGCCGTGGATGTCACGCCGGGGCAGCGGGTGCAGGCCCCGCCAGGCGTGTTCGGCCTCCCAGGCCGGGACGGGGCGGAGCATGTTGTCCGGGTGGCGCAGCGGGACCCGGCCGGCGACGCGGTGCAGCAGCCCGCCCGCCGTGTCGGCGGCCTGGACCACGTTGACCGGCTCGGCCCAGTGGTCGAACGCCCGGTCGACGTCGTCGGTGTTCCGCGCCCGCAGCAGCGCGGGCAGCGCGTCGAAGCCCAGCTCCCCGGTGACCCGGGGCGGGGTGCGCAGACTGTACGTGGCCTCCGCGCCGGGACCGCCCATGATCACCGGTCCGCGCTCGGTCTCGATCACCTCGACCGACACCGGTGCGCCGCCCGCGACCTCGATGGTCTCGGTGTGGACCGTGGCGGGTCGCCAGCCGTCGGGGCCGAGTGCCTCCACCCCGTCGGCGGTGGCGCGCAGCCGCTCCCGGTAGAGGTCCTGGTAGTCCGCCATGGCGTTGGTGATGGCCCAGGCGACCTGGCCGGTGTGCCCGAAGTGGGCGATGCCGGGGACGCCGGGCACCGCGAGGCCGACGACGTCGAACTCGTCGCAGGCCAGCCGGATCTGCTGGTAGACCCCCGGGTCCTCGATGATCCGGTGCGGGTCGCCGGCGATCAGCGCGGCGCCGCTCGCGGTGCGCTCCCCGCCCACCAGCCAGCCGTTGCTGCCGGAGCCGCCCGCGTCGGTGGCGAAGAGGCCGATCAGCTCGTCACCGAGGGTGCGGGCCACCTCCTCGCGCCAGAACTTGGTGGGGAAGCCGGCGAACAGGATGTGGGCGGAGAGCCAGACGGCGAGCGGGCTCCAGGGCTGCCACGGGCCGGGGACCAGACCGGTCGCGGCGAACTGGGGGGCGCGCCGGGCGCCTTCGGCGAGGCCGGCGTTGACGCCCTCGGTGTAGCGGGTGACCCAGGCCGCGGTGGCCGGTTCCAGACGGTCGAAGCAGCGCCGGGCGGTGTCGTCGAGCCGGGCCTGCCGGGCGAAGCGGTCCCAGTCGACGGCCTCGGCGCCGAGGAAGGAGGCCGAGGTGCCCTGTGCGCGGTGCCGGTCCACCTCGATCTGCCAGGCGCGGTCGACGGCGGCGTTGTGGCCCTGGGCGAAGGCGAGTTCGCCGGCGCTGTCGGCGCGCAGATGCGGAATGCCCCAGGCATCCCGGTAGACCGTGAAGTTCACTCTTCCCCGCCTCTGGTGGCTGTGCGGCCGGACTGACCCGGGCCCATTCGACTTTAGGTTAGGCTGGCCTAAATTAATGCACGGGTGTTCGATGGGCAAAACCGGAGATACCCGAAGAGAAGGGGAGGAAGCGGAGATGGGACATGGGTGGGAGGGTGTCGTCCTCAAGCTGATGCGCGGCAAGGACTTCACCTTCACCGTGACCGGCGCCGAGCAGGTCACCGAGAACTACCAACGGGTCCGCCTCTCCGACGGCGGCATGCTCGCGCGGACCGGGGTCCACCCCACGATGTGGGTCCGCGTCTGGTTCGGCAACGCGGGCAAGCCGCACCAGCGCGCGTACACCCTGGTCGACCCGGACCCGGTCGCCGGCACCTTCAGTCTGGAGTTCGCCCTGCACGACGGGCCCGCCAGCGACTGGGCCCGCGCCGCCCGGCTCGGCGACACCGTCGACGCGACCCTCCAGGGCACCGGCTTCACCGCCCCCGAGCCCCCGCCGGGACGACTCCTCGTCGTCGCCGACCCGGCCTCGCTCCCCGCCGTCAACTCCCTGCTGGACGCCTTCCCCGGCGTCCCCGCGACCCTCTGGTTCGAGACCGCAGGCGACGGGGACGAGGAACTGCCGCTGCGCGTCGACCCCGCCTGCCACGAGGTGCGCCGCGTCCCGCGCGAGGACGCGGGCCGCCGCCTGGTCGCCGAGGTCACCGAGGCACTCCCCGGCGTACTGGCGGGCTGCGCCGACCCGTACCTCTGGATCGCCTGCGACACGGTGACCACCCGCGCGCTCTCCGGTTTCGCCCGCAAGGAGCTGGGTATCGCCAAGGACCGGATCAACGCACTCGGCTACTGGCGGCCCTGACCGGCCCCGCCGCCGTCACCCCGTGCCCGCCCGCACGGGGCCGGCTCCCGCGCGCGTCCACGACCGTGACGTCAGAGGGCCGACGGCCCCGGCGGGAGGAGAAGGCATGCCCGGCACCGGCGTACCACCGCAGTCACCCCGGCCGTCCCAGGGGCCCCCGTCGCCGGAATCCCCCCGCTGCACCCTGCGCAGCGTGGTCCTCGACTGCCCCGACGCCCACCGGCTCGCCGCCTTCTACGGTGCCCTCCTGGGCTGGCCGGTCCGGGCGAGCGAGCCCGGCTGGGTCCATCTCCGCCCGCCCGGCGGCGCCCTCGGCCTCTCCCTCCAGACCGAGGAGGGGTACGAGCCCCCGCTCTGGCCGGAACGGCCCGGCCGGCAGCAGAAGATGGTCCACCTCGACATCCAGGTCGACGACCTCGCGGCGGCGGTCCGCCATGCGCTCGACCTCGGTGCCACCCGGCCCGCCGCCCCGGAGCAGGGCGACCCGCTGCCGGAGCAGGACGGCCTGCGGGTCCTGCTCGACCCGGCCGGGCACCCCTTCTGCCTCTTCCTGGACGCCGTGACCTGACCCCGCCGGTATCCCCGCACGACCCGCCGACCTGCTGATGTAATACTCGTACCATGAGTAGGCATATGACAGGTGCGACCGGGGCGATCAGGATCGTACGGGCCACCGCCCGGGACAGCGCCCGGCTCACCGCCATGGTCCGCAGGTCACGCGCCTACGAAGGGCACTACGCCGCCATGGTCGCCGGATACCGGGTGGGCGCCGTCTACATCGACACCCACCCCGTCCATCTCGCCGTGGACGACGACGACACCCTGCTCGGCTTCTACTCCCTGGTGCTCAGCCCGCCCGAGCTGGACCTGATGTTCGTCGCCGACGCCGCCCAGGGCCGCGGCATAGGCCGCCGGCTGGTCGGCCACATGCTCGACGAGGCCCGCGCGGCGGGCCTCGACACCGTGCGCGTCGTCTCGCACCCGCCGGCCGAGGGCTTCTACCGCAGCGTGGGCGCCGAACGCGTCGGCACCTCGCCCGCGATACCCGGGTCCGTCCCCTGGGAGCGGCCCGAGCTGGTCTTCCGCCTCCACGGCGAGGCGTAGGTCGTGTCGTCAAAGTCCCGTCTGCCCGACGGGGTCTGGCACGGCACCTCGCCGCGTTGTCGTCAGTCGCCGATGGCCCCCTGGGCCTGGCGGCCCGGGTGGGGGTGCCACCGGCGGAGCCAGGGGGAGTACCCCCTCCGCATGGACTCGCCCCCTGGGCCTGGCGGCCCGGGAGGTACCCCCATCCTCCGCCTTGCGATGCGTCCCCACGGCCCTGGGGGCCTGGGGAGACCCCATCCCTCGTCCGCTGGCGGGCCTGGGGAGACCCCATGCGCCAGACCCCGCCGGGCCCGCCCTCCGGGCGGACGACGCTACTGTGACGACACTCCCTAGGACGCATGCCCGGCGGGGCGGCCCCACATCCCGGACCGCCCCGCCGGCGCCGCCCGCTCAGACCACCGCGCCCGTCCCCGTCCGCCGCCCGGTCCGTTCGGACGCCGGCCGGGCCCGGTCCGGGTGGCGCAGCTGGAGCCCGACCGCGAGCGGCATCGCCGTGAAGACCGTCGACGCCATGCCCAGCACCACGCCCGCCAGCAGCGCCACGGAGAAGTCCGCCAGCGAGTCACCGCCCAGCACCGCCAGCGCGACCAGGACGAACAGCGCCCCCATGCCCGTGTTCACCGTACGGGGCAGGGTCTGCGCCACCGCCAGGTCCGCCAGGTCGGGCCAGGCCGCGCGCGGGGACGCCCGCCGCAGCTCCCGCAGCCGGTCCAGCACCACGACCGTGTCGTTGACCGAGTAGCCGACCACCGTCAGCAGCGCCGCGAGGAACACGCTGTCGACCGGCTTGCCCAGCCAGGCGAACAGCCCCACGACCAGCAGCACGTCCTGCGCCATCGCGGCGACGGCGGCCGCCGCGAACGTCCACCGGAACCGCACCGTCAGATAGAGCAGCTGCGCCGCGACCGCGACTCCCAGCGCGATCAGGGCGTGCTGCCGCAGCTCCGAGCCGAGGCTCGGGCCGATCGTCTCGTCCCGCTCGACGGTCACCTCCCCGGCGACCTTCCCCAGCTCCGTACGGATCGACTCCTGCTCCGCGTTGCTCAGCCCGCCCGTGCGGACCGTGATCCCGCTCTCGCCCGTGGTCTGGACGACGGCCCGGGGGAACCCCGCGTCGGCCACCGCCTGCCGCGCCCGGTCCGCGTCCACGGGCCGCTCGGCCGCGTACTGGATCTGCCGGCCGCCGGTGAACTCCACCCCGAACTCCAGCCCGCGCACCCCGATCCCGGCGAGCGCGACCAGCAGCAGCCCCAGACACCCGGTCAGCCAGCGGCGCCGGTACCGCATCAGCCGGGGCGGCCGGCGCTCCAGCAGGGTGCGCACCCTGCCCCGTACGGTCAGACCCGTCCACGCGGGACGCCGCCGCACCGCCGGCCGGGCCACCGCCCACTCCGCGAGCAGCCGGGTGATCACCATCGCGGAGACCAGCGACGCCAGCACACCGATGGACAGGACCACACCGAAACCCTTGACCGGCCCGGTCGCGAAGACGAAGAGCAGCCCCGCCGCGAGCAGGGTCGTCACATGGGAGTCGGTGACCGCGCTCCACGCCTTGTCGAACCCGGTCCGCAGCGGCCGGCGCAGATCGTCGGAGCGGAAGGCGGAACGGGCGTACTCCTCCCGTGCCCGTTCGAAGGCGAGGACGTTGGCGTCCACGGCGATCCCGATGGCCAGGACGAATCCGGCGAGTCCCGGGAGCGTCAGCGTCGCGCCCAGAGCCACGACGGCGGCGTACGAGATCACTCCGTACAGCAGCAGCGCGAGCGCCGCCAGCGCCCCGACCAGCCGGTAGACCGCGATGATGAAGACGCCGGTGCACACCAGGCCGATCACGGCCGCCCAGGCGCTCGCCCGGATCGCGTCCGCGCCCAGCGTCGGCCCGACGACGGACTGCTCGACGGCGGTCACCGGTACGGGCAGGGCGCCGCCCTTGACGAGCGCGGCCAGGTCCCGGGCCTCGTCCGCGCCGAAACCGCCCGTGATCTGGGCCGAGCCGCCGGTGATCCCCGTACCGCAGGGCACCGAGGACTCCATGCCGGGTGCGGAGAGCACCGCGCCGTCCAGGACGATCGCCACCCGCCGGGCCGGGTCGCCGGGCGCGGCGCACGCCGCCGCACCGGTGATCCCGGCCCATTCCTTGCCGCCGCCGCGGAAGGAGAGGTCGACGGTCCAGCCCCGGCCCGACATCGAGTCGAGCACGGCCTCGGCATCCTTCACGCCGTCCCCGGTGAGCGCGGTCGGCCCCAGCGCCAGGAAGCTCCCCGGCGCGTCGGGGTCGGGCAGCACCCGGGAGCCGTCCCGCTCCGGCCCCGAGCGGGGTCCGGCGGTGGCCTCCCGGACCGGGTGGAACGAGAGCTGCGCGGTCCGGCCGATCACCTCGGCGGCCTCACGGGGGTCGCGCACCCCGGGCAGCTCCACCACGATCCGGCGCTCCCCGGACCGGGCCAGCGTGGGTTCGGCGACACCGAGCGCGTCGACCCGCTGCCGCAGCACCTCCAGGGTCCGGTCGGTGGCGTCCGCGTCGGCGCGGACGGTGGGGGAGTCGCGGGTCTCCAGGACGATCCGGGTGCCGCCGCGCAGATCGAGCCCCAGCCGGGGCGGGACGAACACGGCGACGCACACGGACGCGACGACGACGGCGAGCGCGAACAGGGCCCGCCAGAACGTGGCCCGGGAGCCCCGCCGGCGGGCCGGCCCGCGCGGGGAGGGACGGGACGGCGAATCGTTCCCGGACGACGCGTTGTCACGCGATACGGGAGGTGAGGACATGGTGGACCACTCCAGAGGCAGCCGAGCGGACCGCCCCACGGGCGGCCGCGCTGGAAAAGGGAGGTCGCGCCCCGGCCGTACCGGCTCCGGACAGGCCGAAGCACCGGGCGGCGGGCGCGGTGGGAACGTCAGCTGCTCGTGGCGGAGGGGGGTGCCCGGCTCTGCCGGGGGGTGTGGGGCGCGCGCGGCGGCGCCCGCTCCTGCCGGGGCCCGGCGACGAGCCGGCCGGCGAGGACCGGCGGGTCCACGGACACCACCGCACCGGCGGCGTCCGCGGGCACCAGGGGCGGCCGGGGCCCCTGTTCCCGGTCGGCCGCGTACGGGACGGCGACCGGGGAGCGCCGGGTCTCCGGGTGCGCGGCGGGGCCGCGCTGGGCCACCTCGGTACGGGCCGGCAGCGCCGGGGCGGCCGCGGCGGCCGCGGCCACCGGGACCGCGGCGGCCGGACCGGCACCCGTGAGGGCCAGGACCGCCGACCAGACACCCAGCAGCAGCGCCGGCAGGACGGCCGCGACCAGCGCGCGTACCCGCTGCCCCATCGACCCCCCTCGTGCCCCGTGCCTCCACCCGCTCCGTCCGCCCCACCCTAGGTGATCCCGTCCGCGGGGGCGCCCCGGCCCCGTCGCGCGTGTGAACGCCTCGTGAACTGTCCCTTCGGGACCGCGCCCGGTGCCTACGCTCTCCGTCGGACGGTCTCGAACCGGTGACCGCCTGCCCGCACTCCCCCCTTCGACGGAGGTCGTACGTGTTCGGGAAGGCCACAGCACGGACCAGAGGCACCAGATCCATCAGATCCATCAGATCCATCAGAGCCACCGGAGGCACCGGAGGCACCGGAACGGCGAGGCCGGCGGCGTCGGCCGTGGCGTTGCTCGCGACGCTCCTCGCCACGGGCTGCGGCTCCGGCGACGAGGGGGCGACCACCTCGGACGGCGTCCCCCTGGTGGCGAAGGGCAGGCTCACCACCTGTACCCACCTGCCCTACCCGCCGTTCCAGTTCGAGCGCGACGGCGAGGTCGTGGGCTTCGACGTGGCCCTGATCGACCGGGTGGCGAAGAACCTGGGCGTCGAGCAGCACATCGTGGACACCCCGTTCGAGAACTTCAAGACGGGCGCGTTCCTCAACTCCGGCCAGTGCGACCTCGCCGCCGCCGGGATGACGATCACCGACGAGCGCAGGAAGAACGTCGACTTCTCGATCCCCTACTTCGACGCCACCCAGGCGCTCCTCGCGACCGCCGACAGCGAGGTGACCACGCTCGCCGAGGTCCGCTCCGGGAAGAAGCGGCTGGGCGCGCAGAGCGGCACCACCGGCGAGAGCCACGCCCAGGAGCAGGGCTTCGACCCGGTCGCCTTCGAGAGCGCGGACGCCGTCCTCAACGGGCTGCGCACCCGCCAGGTCGACGCCGTCGTCATCGACTACCCGGTCGTCCAGGGCTGGCTGAAGGACCCGGCCAACGCGCGGACGTTCCGGCTCGGCCGGTCCATCGACACCGGGGAGCGGTACGGATTCTCCGTCAAGAAGGGGAACGACAAACTCCGCGCCGCCATCGACCAGGTCATCGAGGAGTCCCGGGCCGACGGCGGGTACGAGCGGCTGCACCGGGAGTGGATCGGACCGCTGCCCAAGGGCTCGGGGTGAGCCGCCGGCCGGCCCGCCGGCGCCGGAGGGTCCTCCAGGGTGTCCAGTACGCGGTGTTCGCGGCCGCGGTCGCCTTCGTGGCGGCGTACGCCGACTGGGAGACCCTCGCCGACCAGTTCGCCCAGCGGGACCTGGCCGGGCAGCTCTTCCCGGAGATCCTCACCGTCGCCCTGCGGAACACGGTGCTCTACACCCTCTCCGGCTTCGCCCTCGGCCTGGTCCTCGGGCTGGTCGTCGCCCTGATGCGGCTCTCGTCCGTCGCCCCCTACCGCTGGGCCGCCACCGTCTACATCGAGGTGTTCCGGGGACTGCCCGCCCTGCTGATCTTCATCTTCGTGGGGGTGGCGGTCCCGCTCGCCTTCCCGGGGACCGAGATCCCCGGCGGCACCTACGGCAAGGTCGCGCTCGGCCTCGGCCTGGTCGCCGCCGCCTACATGGCCGAAACCATCAGGGCGGGCATCCAGGCCGTGCCCCGGGGCCAGTGGGAGGCCGCCCGCTCGCTCGGCTTCTCCCACTCCCGCGCCATGATCTCCGTGATCATTCCGCAGGCGCTGCGGATCGTGGTCCCGCCGCTGACCAACGAACTCGTCCTGCTGTTCAAGGACTCCTCGCTGGTGCTCTTCCTGGGGGTCACCCTGACGGAGCGCGAACTGACCAAGTTCGGCCGGGACCTCGCCGGGCAGACGGCCAACTCGACCCCGATCCTGGTCGCCGGCGTCTGCTATCTGCTCGTGACCGTGCCGCTGAGCCTGGTGGTACGGCGTCTTGAGGCCCGAGCGGCCCGCTCGGGCTGAGCGGGCCCGGCCCGGCGGGAGCGGCGCCGACGTCCACCACACCGACGAATCGAGCGGAGGGGCACATGACAGGGACACCGGCACCGAAACCGGCGCCGAAACCGGCACCGGCACCGGCACCGGCACCGTCGGGCACGGTCCGGGGAGCGGAGATCCGTATCCGGGGCGTGCGCAAGTCGTTCGGGGACCACCAGGTCCTGCGCGGGATCGACCTCGACGCCGCCCCCGGGGACGTCGTCTGCGTGATCGGGCCCTCCGGGTCCGGCAAGTCCACCCTGCTGCGCTGCGTGAATCTGCTGGAGGTGCCCAGCGCGGGCCGGATCACCGTCGGCGGAACCGAGATCACCGACCCGGACACCGACATCGACGCCGCCCGCCGCCGGATCGGGATGGTCTTCCAGCAGTTCCACCTCTTCCCCCATCTCGATGTCCTGGGGAACCTCACCCTCCCGCAGCGGCGGGTCCTCGGCCGGGACACGGAGCACGCGGTGGCCGTCGCCCGGGAGAACCTGGCCCGGGTCGGCCTCGCGGACCGCGCGGCCGCGTATCCGTCCCAGCTCTCGGGCGGCCAGCAGCAGCGGGTGGCCATCGCCCGTGCGCTGTCCATGGGGCCCGAGGTGATGCTGTTCGACGAGCCGACCTCGGCCCTCGACCCCGAACTCGTCGGCGATGTCCTCGCGGTGCTGCGGGAGCTGGCCGGCGACGGCATGACCATGATGGTCGTCACCCATGAGATGGCCTTCGCCCGCGAGGTCGCCGACCGGGTCGTCTTCCTCGACGGCGGCGTGGTCGTGGAGGAGGGCCCGGCGGCCCGCGTCGTCGGCGACCCCGTGCACGAGCGGACGCGGGATTTCCTCCGCCGCGTCCTGCACCCGGCGGGCGTCCGCACACCTCCGCCCGCCCCATCCCCATGACCGTGGTCCTCAGGATCGGCGCTCGTTCTAGGCCGTTTCTTGCGGATCAGGCTGGGTAAGTGAGCGGGGTCTGGTGCCGTGCATCGCAAGGCGGAGGAATGAGTCCATGCGGAGCATCGGCGATTGACGACAACGCAGCGAGGTGCGGTGCCAGGGCACGCGAGCCCCAGCAAGATCCGTAAGAGACGGCCTAGCGCCCCGGAGGCGAACCGAGCCGGCAAAAATAGTCGAAGCGTGCGGTGCTGCGGTGGGCCGACGGTGAGACCACCCGCAGCTCCGCGCGGGCGCTGTAGTCGCCCCGCCCCGTGAACGACCACAGCAGCCGCAGCCGTGCCTGCTCCTGGCCCCGGGCCAGTTTCTCCCTGAGCAGCCCGGAGGTCGTGCCGTCGCTGCGTACCCAGCGGTAGACCAGGGTGCCCGGCCGGCCGTTGGTGCCGACGACGCCGACGATGTCCGCGGTGCCCTCGCAGCCGAGGGTCGGTGACCCGGGCCGCGCCGACACGTTCTCGACCGCGATGGACTGCCCGTACCGCTGCCAGGTCAGCAGCGCGAGCACGGTCACCAGGACGGCCGCCGCCAGTGCCCAGCGGCGCAGCCTCCGCAGCCGGACGGTGCGGCGGGTGCGGCGGTCCGGTGGCGGGGTGCCGTCGCCGTGCCAGACGGCGACCGCGGTGACCGCTGTCGGTGCGGCCGGCGCGGGTACGGTCACCCCGGGGCCGAAGCGGCGGACGTCGCCGTCCACGCGGTCCGGCCGGGCGTCCTGGGGGACGGCGGGCCCGATCGGCGTCGGCTTCTCCGCGCCGGCCGGCCGGCCCGCGGCGGGCCGTTCGAACCAGTGGCTGCCGAGTGCTGTCGCGCTGTCGGTGTCACCGCCCGCCGCGTCGGGGCAGCGCTCATGCGGGGTTCTCGGATCCGTCACTGGACGCGCACCTCCGATCGAGGATCTGCCGTGAGGCGTCGCCGCCCCCGGGCGCGGGGGAGGCGCCGGCCACCACTCCCAGGTAGCAGCCCTGCCCCTGGAAGGTGTGGGTCAGGGTGAGGGTGTACGTCCGCGCGCCGCTGCGGGACAGGGTCTCCACGGCGTCCGCTTCGCCCATGTCGCCCGCGTTCTCGCCGGTGTACCAGGTGAGGAGGAGGGTGACGGGCCCGGTCCCGTCGGTGGTGACCTCGGCGGTCACGGTCACCGTCGAACCGGGCAGCCTGCGTGCGGCGTTCCGTTCGACGATCTGTTCAAGCCCGGTGATCTGCACCGAGCGGACCCGGGCGGGGGCCGGGGTGGTCCCGCTCGGCGTCGGCCGGGGCGGGGTGCTCGTGGGGGGCCTGATGGTCGGTGCCGTGGTCGGCGGGGCCGTCGTGCGGGTGGGGCCCGGCGGGACGGGCCGCCCGGCGGAGGGCGAGCGGGACGGCCCGGGTGCCCGGGACCGGGTCGGGCGGCCCGAGGGCGGGCCGCTCGCCCCCGGAGCGGACGCGGCCGGGCCGGCGTCCGCGCCGACGGCGGGGACGGGGGCGGTCCGCCGGGCCGACGGCGGGGCGGAGGAGCCGCGCGCCGGGGAGGCGACCCCTTCCGGTAACGCCGGTGCCGACGCCCCGTCCGGAGGGCCGGCGCTCGTGGTGGCCAGATGTCGCCCCGCCGCCCGGGCGCTGTCCCCGCCGTCCGGTTCGGCGGCGACCATCAGCGCGAACAGTCCGGCCGCCGCCGCGGCCGCCGCGCACAGCGAGCCGGCGGTCCACAGCCGTTCCCGCCCGACGCTCCGCCCGCCGATGCCGCTCCGCCCGGTACCCCGCCCGGTGGCGAGGCCCGCGCCCGCGCCCCGCCGGCCGCCCCGGCCCGCGCGGCGGCCCGCGCCCCGGCCGGCCAGGCCGAGCAGACGCGGTGGCCCGGCCCGCCCGGCCCCGCCGCCGAGTGCCGTGGTGGCGCTGTCCTGCGTACCCGACGACTCCCCGCCGGACGACGGCAGCAGCAGGGGCAACAGCGCGACCAGCGCGGCGAGCCGGTGCTGCCCCCGCTCCTCCCACGCCTCCCCGTAGGCGGCGCGGGCGATCTCCTCCAGCTCCGCCACGAACGCCGCCGCGCTCGCGGGCCGGTCCGCCGGGTCCTTCGCCATACCGCGCCGGATCAGCGGGCGCACCGGCTCGGGCGCCTCCTCCTCCGGTACCGGCGCGCTCATGTGCGCCACGGCCAGCTCGGCCAGATTCTCGGCGATGTACGGCTTGCGCCCGGTCAGACACTCGAAGAACGTGACCGTCGCCGCGTAGACGTCGGCGGCGGGCGAGACGGGATCGCCCTGCCACTGCTCGGGGGCCATGTAGGAGGGGGTGCCGGCCGGTTCGGGTGCGTCCCCGAGGCCGGCCGCGATGCCGAAGTCCCCCAGTTTGGACGAGCCGTCCGCCGCCACCAGCACGTTCTCCGGCTTGTAGTCGCGGTGCACCACCCCCGCCCGATGGGCGTCGGAGAGACCGAGAAGCGACCCCTTGAGGACGGCGAGCGCCGCTTCGGGCCCGGTCGCGCCCTCCTCGCGCAGCAGCACCCGCAGGGCGATCCCGTCGACCAGCTCCATCACGATGGCGGCGCCGTGGGGCGACTCGACGTACTCGTACAGACCCACCACGTACGGTGAGCCGAGATGGCCGAGCAGCCGGGCCTCCGCGCGCAGCCCGAGGACGAAGTCGTGGTCCGAACGGAGCCGTTCGGCGAGGTACTTGACCGCCACCGGGACGCCGGTCGCGTCATGGACGGCGAGGACGACCCGTCCGCTCGTCCCGGATCCCAGCTCCCGTGACTCCGTGTACCCGGGTACCGTCCACGCGTTCATCCCGCCCTCCCCAGGGCCTTCGGGCCGTCGCGCCGGCGTTCCGTTCCGCGCCGGGCAGCGCCGTCGCACGGTGTGCTGCCGCACGCTAACCCACGGGCCGTCGTCTGAGCAGACTGGATCGCGCCGTCTGCCGGTTGCCCTTCGGCCGGGTTCCCCGGGGCGTGTGGAAGCGCGCGAGGCGTACGGGGGAGCGCGGAAGAACGGCCTGTACAGGGCGTGTTACGGGAGCGCGCCCCGCCACCGGACCGTCCGCGCGCCACCCCCCGACCCGTCCCCACGGGGCGCCCGGGACAAGGGGTGTCCCCGGCTCTCCGGCGGCCCGGGAGACCTGTCCCACCAGGGCGGATCCCGGCCGGGCCCGTTCGGTTCGGCCCGTCGGGAGCGCGGGTGAGCGTTGCCCCGCCGCCGTACGGCCGGTTAGAGTCGTCCCGTGACTGCCGGGTCGGCCTTGGGCCAGAAGCGAGCAGGGTTCCCGGCCCCGGAGTGATTCCGGGGCGGGTGCGAGCCCCGCCTTTTCCTCTTTCTCCGCGCGCCGAGCGCGCCGTTCTCCGCGTACCCGCCCCACGGGTGCGCCTCTGCCGGCGCGTCCCCGCGCGCCGCGTGCGCGCCCGTCGCCAGGACCGCGACACGGGGCGCGTGACGTGTGACGCATGCCCCTCCCCGTATCCGTACGCCCCCGTCGGCGCACGGCGGCCGGAGCATGCCCCGAAACCCTTCTCCCCGGGCGGCCGTTCGGCCCGCCCGCGCTCCGCCGCGCCCTGCGCCGGGGCGCCCCGACACAGAGAGCCGTGTATGCCCAACGACTTCAACCAGCAGGTCATCGACGAGTTCCGCGCCCATGGCGGCGAGGTGAAAGGCCCCTTCGAGGGAGCCAGGCTGCTGCTGCTCACCACCACCGGCGCGCGGACCGGCGCCCCGCACACCACCCCGCTCGGCGCCCTGCCCGACGGCGCCGGCCGGACCCTGGTCATCGCCTCCGCCGGGGGCGCGCCCCACCACCCCGCCTGGTACCACAATGTCCTCGCCCACCCCCGGGTGACCGTCGAGGCCGGGGTGTTCACCTACGAGGCCGACGCCGTCGTCCTCACCGGTGAGGAACGCGACCGCGCCTTCGCCCGCGCCGTCGAGGCCGACCCGGGCTGGGCCGAGTACCAGGCGAGGACCACCCGGACCATCCCCGTGGTCGCCCTGGACGAGATCCCCGGCCCGCCCCGGGTGCGGGCCGGATCCGTCGGCGAGAGCCTGCGGCTGGTCCACGACGGCTTCCGCCGGGAACTCGCCCTGATCCGCGCCGAGGTCGCCGCGTCGGGCCCCGGCATCGGCGCCCAGCTGCGGATCAACTGCCTCACCCTGTGCCAGGGGCTCCACAACCACCACACCGGCGAGGACCGGATGCTGTTCCCCGCGCTCGCCGCGGCCGGTGACCCGGCGCTCGTCCCCGTACTGGACCGGCTCCGTGAGGAGCACGAGCGGATAGCCGCCCTGATCGCCGAGTTGCAGCGGACCGTCTCCGCCGGAGACACGGGAGACGCGGGGAGCGTGGGGGACGCCGGCGGCGCGGCCGTCGTGGACCGGGACACCGTGGCGCGGGAGGTGGACCGGATCATCGCCGAGCTGGAGGGGCATCTGCGCTACGAGGAGGAGCAGTTGATCCCCGTGCTCGACGGCTGAACCTCCCCGGCGGGGCCGGTACCCGCACGGATACCGGCCCCGCTCCGCCCTACCCCTCCCCGGCCGGCCGGCCGCCGGCCGAGCCGGTCCGCGGCGGCGATCACCCGGGTGTACGCGCCGTGCGGCTCGACCGCCGCATGCGCGTCGACGCGGCCCACCAGCGACGGGTCGGCGACCCGGGCCACCACCTCCCCGGTGGCCAGGGCCTGGTGGGTGACGTCCGGTCCGCACATCTCGGCGGGCGGGCCTGTCAGTCCCCCACGGCAGGTGATGAAGCGCGGTACTTACGCCGGGTCCGTCGAGCCTCGCTTGTCCTCGACGTGGACGACGTGAAGCTCGGTGCCGTCCCGGTGACGCTTGGAGCGTCCGAACAGTCCGACATCGATATGCGAGTGATCCTGAGGTTCATCGGGGCCGACATAGGTGAGAACGTCGTGGTGCTGCCCGGTGACGACCCATCCCTCGATGCCCTTGAGGTCGATCACCCCGAAGTCTGCCGCCGAAGTTCCGGCATAGACCGGGCCGACGTCCTTCAGGAGGTCGGTGGCCTGTTCGGCGGGCTCCCCGTCCGGAGCGGTGAGCACGACACAGGTGCCGTGCTCGAACAGCACCCACGACTTTCGGGATTCGGTGAGAAGGCGCTGCCAGACGTCTATCAGTATCTCGGTGTTCATGCAGATCATCATGGAGCAGAGCACCGGCACAGGGTGACGATCCGTCGGCGGTCACGGTGGTCACGGCGGTCGCGGCGGGTACGTGACTTGCGGACCTGCGGGCCTGTCCGTCCCACCAGGGACACCGACCGGTCAGCCGGGGCCGGAGCCGAGGCCAGGGCCGTGGCCGGCGATCCGTTCCAGGGCCGCCAGGACCGGCGCCACCCCGTCCTCGTCCGTCAGCCGGCCGGCCAGGTCGGTGGCCCGTTCCCGGTAGCCGGGGTCCGATGTGGCCCGGGTCAGCGCCGCCGCCAGCGCCGGGGCGGTGAGCCGGCGCAGTGGCACGGACCGGGGCGCGACACCGAGCCGTACCAGTCGCTCGCCCCAGAACGGCTGGTCGAACTGGAGCGGTACGGGCACCGCCGGCACCCCGGCCCGCAGCCCGGCGGCGGTCGTCCCCGCGCCGGCGGCGTGCACGACCGCCGCAGCCCGGGGGAAGAGCGCGCTGTGCGGCAGTTCGCCCACGGTGAGGAGGTCGTCCCCGTCGGCCCGCAGCCCGCTCCAGCCGGACTGGATCACTCCGCGCAGTCCGGCGGTCCGCAGCGCGCGGACCACCGTCGCGCTGACCCGCTCCGCGTCCGGTACGGTCGCGCTGCCGAGACCGACGACGACCGGCGGCGGCCCGGCGGCCAGGAAGTCCTCCAGCGGCCGGGGCAGCCTCCGCTCCGGCTGCTCGTGGGGCCACCAGTAGCCGACCACGCTCAGCTCCGGCCGCCAGTCGCGCGGCCGGGGGACGACCAGCTCGCTGTAGCCGTGCAGCACGGGGAGGCGCTCCCGCTCCCGGGCCCGCCGCAGCGCGCCCATCCGGGCGGGCGGCAGCCCCAGCCGGTGCCGCAGCGCCCGTACCGCGTCGGCGAAGACCACGTCCATGGCGGCGTTGACGGCCCGCCCGGCCAGCCGGTTGACGTGCGGGCCCCAGGACCGGGTCCCGGTGACCGGCGGGGCGAACTCCGTGGTGGCGGCCACCGGCTGGAGGAACACCCCGAGGCTCGGCAGCCGCAGTGCCTCGGCCACGGCGTGCCCGAGCGGCGCCAACGAGGCGGAGACCAGGACCACATCGCTCTCGCGTGCCGCCGCGACCAGGTCCGCCGTGAACCGTCCCGCGTGCCGCCGGGCCATGGTGACCAGCCGGGCCAGCTTGCCCGCGCCGCTGGAACTGCGGTGCAGCCCCAGCCCGGCGGGGGACTCCAGCTCGGTGCGCGGATCCACCGGCAGTGGATGGAAGCCCAGTCCGGCGGCGCGGGCCAGGGGCGCGAACCGCGCGTGGGTGACCAGCGTCACCCGGTGCCCGGCCCGGGCCAGGCCGTGGCCCAGACCGGTATAGGGGGCGACATCGCCCCGGGAGCCCGCCGTCATCACCGCGACACGCATGATCGCAGTATGCCCGGGGGAGACCGGCCGGGCCCCCGGACCCGGCGGACTCCGGCCTGAATCGCCCGCGCGCCGACGCTTCCTGGCCGACAACCGCCGGGACGGGACGGAGTGGTACGGGGGAGGGGGCGCCGCTGCGGAGGAGGGGTGCCGACGGGCGGCCCGGCCCCCCGACCGGGTCGCCCGCTGCCCAAGGAAGGCCCGCTTACTGTATAGCGGCGCAGTAGGGCACAGCAGTCGCATTGCAGCCGCCGGATGGCTGATAACGATCTCCGCGACCGACCCCTGGCCCTGGCCCCGGTTCCTGGCGCTGCCCGCCGCACCCCCTCCTCAGCGCGTCGGCTCCACCACCACCGCCCCGGGCCGGCCGACCCGCGCCGCCGCCACCGCGACGACCAGCGCGAGGGCGCTCAGCACGGCACTCACCGCCGGCGGGGAGCGGTAGCCGAGCGACGCCGCGATGGCGATGCCCCCGAGCCAGGGACCCAGCGCCGCACCGACGTTGAACGCGGCGGTCGCGCTCGCGCCCGCGAGGTTCGGCGCGCCGGTGGCCTCGTACAGCACCCGGGAGATCAGCGCCGAACCGACCGCGAACGACAGGACACCCTGGACGAAGGCGAGCACCGGCAG
Organism: Streptomyces yaizuensis; assembly: GCF_034961445.1. Taxonomy (NCBI): domain Bacteria; kingdom Bacillati; phylum Actinomycetota; class Actinomycetes; order Kitasatosporales; family Streptomycetaceae; genus Streptomyces; species Streptomyces yaizuensis. The sequence continues at coordinate 146,168 of NZ_BSBI01000009.1, read as the reverse complement.
GGCCACCGGATGCGGAGCCGCCACGGCGAACAGGACCCAGCCCGCCGACAGCACCGCACCGGCCGCGAGCAGCGGACCCACCGGGCCCCGGTCGGCGAGCCGGCCGCCCGCCGCGCTCCCGAGGAACGCGCCGGCGCCGAAGAGGGCCAGCACCCCGGGCACCCAGCCCTCGCCCAGCCCGGCCACCTCGGTCACCAGCGGGGCCAGATAGGTGAACGCGCAGAAGGTGGCGCCGTTGACGAGGGCCCCCAGCAGCAGGGTCAGCACGGCCCGGGGCGCGCGCAGCGCCCGCAGCTCCGCCCGTACCCCGGTGCCGGAGGCGTCCCCGGCGCCCGCCGGGACCCGGGCGAGGATCGCGAACAGCGCGGGCACCGAGAGCAGCGCCACCGCCCAGAACGCGGACCGCCACCCCCACAGCTGGCCGAGGAGCGCCCCGCCGGGCACACCGGCGACGCATGCCAGGGTGATCCCGCCGACGAGGACCGAGGCGGCCCGGCCCTTGGCTCCCGGCGGGGCCAGGGCCGCCGCCGTCGACAGTGCCACCGCGAGGAATCCCGCGTTGGCGAGCGCGGCCACCACCCGCGTCACCAGCAGCAGCGGATAGCTGGTGGTCAGCGCGCCGGCCACATGGACGAGGAGAAAGACCGTCAGGAAGAACAGCAGCGCGGTCCGCCGGGACCAGCGCCGGGACAGCAGCGCCATCAGGGGCGCGCCGACCACCATGCCGACGGCGAAGGCCGAGGTCAGCGCACCGGCGGCGGGAACGGAGACCTGAAGGTCACGGGCGATGTCCGGGATCAGCCCGGAGAGCATGAACTCGGACATTCCCTGGGCGAAGACCGCCAGTCCGAGCAGGTACAGGACGAAGGGCACAGCGAAACTCCACAGCCGCTTCCGATGGGAACAGGACAGCGTGGGCCGTGGGGGCATCCGGGACGGTCGCCGGGCACATCCACTCGACGCACCGGTGGGGACCACCGGGCCACAGGGCCCCGGCGGTCACCGGGCGGGGAAGGTCACCTCGACAGCGCGGAAAGCCACCGGACGGCCGGTGGCCCGCCTCTGTCGGACTCGGGGCTGGACATGAACGGCACGGTAACGCCGCCGGTCCGGGCCTGTCCACCGGATTCCCCGCCCGGCCCGGGCCCGCCCGCGTCCCCGTCGGTGGCGGCGGCTACTCCCCGACGCGGCCGTCGATCCGCTCCCGCAGCAGATCGGCGTGGCCGTTGTGCCGGGCGTACTCCTCGATCATGTGCACCAGGACCTCGCGGACGGTCACCCGCTTTCCCCCGTGCGGTACGGAGGAGGCGAGGTCGGGCCCGGCGGCCACGTACCGTTCGGCGTTGGCGACCTCCGCGCGCCAGGTCCGCCATGCCTCGGCGACGACCTGCGGGTCGGCCACCGCGCCGTTGAAGTCGGTGTCCCGGTCGGCCTCGGTGCGGTAGAGGTACGGCACGTCCTGGCCGGCCAGAATGCGCCGGAACCAGGACTGCTCGACGTGGGCCAGATGGCGGACCAGACCGAGCAGGGAGAGGTTCGACGGCGGGACCGGGCGGCGGGCGAGCGCGTCGGCGTCGAGCCCGGAGCACTTCAGTTCCAGCGTCAGCCGCTGGTCGCGCAGGAAGGCGGCGAGGACGGCGAGTTCGCCGGTGTGCCCGAGGCCGCCCCGGGGGTCGTCCGCGGCGGACAGGAACATGTTTCCGGGGCCGCCGAAGTGCCGTTCGGGCAGGCCGGCGGGGTCTTCGGCCGGGTGTCCCGGCAGGGGTGCGTGCGATGACATGGGCCGAGCATGGGCGCCGCCCGGCCCAGCCCGCCACCCCTTTTCCCGGCCCGCCGCACCCCCCCACCCTGCCGCCGACACCCCCACCCTGCCGCCGACGCCCGCCCCCGTCGCCGATGCCCGCCCCCGCCGTCCGCGTCGTCCGCTCAGTGGCAGCACGCGTCCTGACGCACGGTCGGGCGCCCCTCCAGCAGCCCCAGACCCAGCGGTGTCAGCGTGTGCCGGATCGTGTTCCGCACCCGCAGGCTGTGGATCAGCCCCGCGTCCCGCAGCACCGTGGCGTGTTCGCTGACCGACGCAGGGGAGATCTCCAGCCGGCGGGCGATCTCGTTCCCGGTGGTGTGCTCCGCGTCCGCGATCATGTAGAGGGCGGCGGCCCGGGTCCGGCCCAGCAGCCGGGCCAGGCGGTCCGTCCCCGCGACCGGCGCCGGCTCCAGGGCCGTGATGCTCCGCGCCACCGGATAGACCAGCACCGGCGAGCGCGTGGTGTCCCGCAGCGTGATCGGCGTCCCCCGGCAGAAGAACGACGGCACCAGCCGCAACCCGCGCCCCTCCAGCCGCAGTTCGCTGTCGACGGGGTAGGACACGAGCAGCACCGGCGGCTCCCACCGGACCGTCGGATGCAGGCTCCCGAGCAGCCGGTCCGTCCCGCCCGCGAGGAAGGCCCGTGCCCGCAGCTCCCGTTCGGCGTCCACGGCGGCCCGGATCCGGCTCCAGTGCGGGGCGAGCGCCTGCTCGTGATAGCCGCGCAGGGCGTGGCCGAGGCCTCGCAGCGCCTCGGGCCGCCCGTTCGCCAGCACCTCCGCCCAGGACGGGAGCCGCCGTTCCGACCCCAGAGTGGCCAGATCCGTTCGCAGTTGTGTGCGGGGCGTCGAGAGAATCAGCTCAATTCCGCTTTCCATGCTGTCGACACCCTGGGCCGGAGTCAGGAAATCGGGCGAATAGCCGCGCGGCGGCGCCAGCCGGAGCAGCGGCCGGGCCGCCGGGGCCAGCTCCCCGCGGAGCCGGTCCCGCCAGGAGCGCAGGCCCACATCCTCGTCATGGCCGGCCAGCGCATGCAGGCTGAGCAGAGCTTCCCAGGCGGGATCGGGGCCCGGGGCGATATGGATCCGCCCGAGGTCCACCGCACCGAAGTGGATGCGCAGCACCAACGTACCCCCGTCATCAGCTGCTCTCCTCACCCCCACTGTCCCGGTTCGTCCCGTCTCCCGGTAGTCCGGAACACGCCAAGGAGCGGTTCTTCGGCCAGGACCGAAAGAGATTCCGCTTCACAGTGGTCCGGCCTACGTTTTCGGACATGGCCACGGGGCGGCTCGGGGGCCGTCGGCGGTTCCCGATCCGCCCCGTGCCGACGGGAGGATCAGCATGGCTTCCGCACGACGACGGACGGGCACCCCCGCGGTCGCCGCGGCGCAGGTCACCGCGGCCACGGTGCCCACCGCTACCGGGCCGGAGCCGGACCGCGCGGAGACCGCGCTCGCCGTCGCGGACGCGGCGTGCACGGGGGAGACCGGCGTCGTCGGCGTCCGGTCGGCGGTGGACGCCGCGCACCAGCGGCGGGCGAGGGCGGAGCACGCGGCCCGACCGGCCGCCGTGGCGCGGGACATCCGTACCAGGCTCCGCACCACGGACCGGGTGCTCGCGGACCGGTGATCCGGACCGGGGGCACCCGCCCACGGGGGGACGGGTGAGGGGCCACGCGGCGCGCGGCCCCTCACCCGTGGACGACGGAGGCGATGTGCCTCAGAGGGCGCCCCGGCGCCGCTCCCGGACGAGCAGCCAGCCCAGGTAGGCGCCACCGATCGCCATCGTGTAGATCCCGACGGGCAGATCCTCGAAGAGCGGCAGCTGCTGGGCGCAGAGATCCGCCAGCACCAGCAGCAGCGCGCCCGTCAGACCGGAGAGCAGCAGATGCGGCCCGGTGCCACCGGTGATCCGCCGGGCGATCTGCGGCGCGGTCAGCGCGATGAAGGCGATGGGCCCCGCGACGCTCACCGCTCCGGCGGACAGCACGATCGCCAGGACCACCGCGTACGTCTTGGTGCGCTGCGGCTCCGCCCCGAGCCCCCGGGCGATGTCGTCGCCCATCTCCCCGATGTCCAGCCGGCGGGAGAGCAGGACGGTCGGCGGCACCGTCGCGAGCAGCACCAGGCCGATGGTGGTCGCGTCCTCCCAGGCGCGCGCGGAGAGGCTGCCGTTGACGTACGCGGTGAGCGCGGACGCGTTGTCCCGTTCCATCGCGTACACGACGTACTGGGTGACGGCCGCGCAGATCGCGGACACGCCGATACCGGCGACCACCAGCCGCGCCGGGTTGCGGAAACCGGTGCCCGTGGACACGTACACCAGGACCATGGCGAGGACCGCGCCGGTGAGGGCGCCGACCGGCACCCCCACGGTCCCGGGCAGCATCAGCGCAGCGACGGCCGCGCCCGCGCCGGCCCCCGCGCCCAGACCGATCACATCGGGGCTGCCGAGGGGGTTGCGGGTCGCGGACTGGAAGAGCGCCCCGGACAGGCCCAGCGCGCAGCCGGTGCCGAGGGCCACGACCAGCCGGGGGCCGCGCAGCTGCTCCAGGACGAAGGCGTTCTTTCCCTCGGCGCCGCCGCTCAGGGCCTCGCCCAGCTCGGCGAGCGGGATCCCGAGCCGGCCCAGCGACAGGGTGGCCGTCGCGGCCGCCGCCAGCAGGACCAGCAGCCCGAGCGCGGTGAGCACCGAGGCCCGCCGCAGCCGCAGCGCGAGGACGCCGCCCACGGTCACGAACCCCTTCGGGGCGCGTACCCGCACGGCCTCGCCCGGACCGGCCGGCGCCGGGTCCCTCTTCGTGATCATGTGTTCCCCCTCATCCGGCGGACGGCGATGAGCAGGGCGGGCGCCCCGACGAACGCGGTCACGACGCCGACCATCAGCTCCTGCGGACGCATCACGACCCGGCCGATGATGTCGGCGGTGAGGAGCAGCGTCGGGCCGACGACGGCGGAGAAGGCGATCTGCCAACGGAAGTCGATCCCGACGAGCGCCCGCACGACATGGGGCACGGCGAGGCCGACGAACGCGATCGGGCCGACGGCCGCCGTGGCCGCCGCGCTGAGCACGGTCGCGGCCGCGAGTCCGCCCGCCCGGACCAGGGCGGGATTCGCGCCGAGCGCGGCGGCCGTCGAGTCGCCGAGGGCGAGGGCGTTCAGCCCGCGCCCCAGCAGCAGCGCGAGGACCAGGCCGGCGCCGGCGAAGGGCAGCATGGACTGGAACACGTCGAAGTCCCGGCCGCCGAGCGCGCCGACCACCCAGTAGCGGTAGCTGTCGAAGACCTGCGGCTTGGTCAGCGTGACGGCCTGGATGTACGCCATGAGCACGGCGGAGAGGACCGCGCCCGCGAGCACCAGCCGGACCTGGCTGCGGCCCGAGCGGCCGGCACCGATGGCCTGGACGGCGAATCCGGCGGCCAGCGCCCCGGGCAGGGCCCACCACATGGCGGCGGTGCTGCCCGACGCGCCCCAGAAGGCGGTCGCGGTGACGATCGTCGCCGACGCCCCCGCGTTGATGCCGAGCAGACCGGGTTCGGCGAGGTGGTTGCGGGAGATCCCCTGCATCAGGGTGCCCGCGACCGCCAGGCAGAGTCCGGCCAGCACGCCGAGGGCGGTCCGTGGATACCGGCTCTCCACCACGGTCGTGAGCTGGGGATCGGCGGTGCCGCGCAGCACCTCGACCACGTCGCCGAACGACGTCGTCAGACTGCCGAACATGACACTCGCGAAGAGCGCGAGCGCGAGAGCCGCGAGTGCGGCGAACATGCCGTACACCCGCCGGGCGGTGCCCTGGTGCGGGGCACCGCCCGACGGGCGCTGGGAAACGGTGGCCATCAGGCTCTTCAGTTCCGTCCGTTCCGTTTGCTCGACAGGGGCTGCGAGGTCGCCTCGGGCGCCTACTTGCCCGCGGCCTCGACGGCCTTGTCGATCAGCGGCAGGTACCGGTCGATCGTCCACGGCACGGTCAGCGGGTTGATGATCGAGGAGGCCGTGACGAAGGAGTTGTTGTCGCCGACGACGACGGCGCCCTTCTTGACCGCCGGGATGCCGCCGTACAGCGGCTGGCCCTCGATCTCCTTGCGGTTCTTCTCGTCCGTGTAGAACGTGAAGATCAGGTCGCTGTCCTTCAGCTTGCCGGCGTTCTCCAGACCGATGAGCGCCGAGTCGGTGCCCTCGGTCTCCTTGAAGCCGTTCACCACCGGGTCGACCTTCAGGCCGAGCGAGGAGACCATCGTGACCCGCTGCTCCTCGGGCTTGAAGACGCCGAGGGTGCCGGGGCCGGTGTTGTAGATGTACGAGAAGGTCAGGTCCTTGTAGTCCGGGCGGGTCTTGGCCGCGTCGGCGAGCTGCTTCTCGATGTCACCGATGAGGTTCTCGGCCTCGGCCGGCTTGCCCAGCGCCTTGGAGATGATCTCGATCTGCTGGTCCCAGTTGGTGCTCCACGGCAGGTCCGGGTAGGCCACCGTCGGGGCGATGCCCGTGAGCTGCTTGTACTGCTTGTCCGTGATGCCCGACCACGGCGCCAGGATCACATCGGGGTCCAGCTCGACGATGGCCTCGATGTCCAGCTCCTCGCCGCCCGTGAACTGCTGGGGGAGCTTCTCGCCCTTCTTGGTCACGGCCTCGTGGATCCAGGGGAGGTAGCCGGTCTTGTCCGCGCCCCACGGGTAGCTCTCGATGCCCACGGGGGTGTGGCCCAGCGCGATGGCCGTCTCGGCCGAGCCCTGGCCCAGCGTGACGATCCGCTTCGGCTGCTCCTTGATCTCGGCCGGGCCGAGCGCGCTCTGGATGGTGACCGGGAACGCTCCGTCGCTCTTCTTCGCGGCGGTGCCCTCGGACTTCTTCTCCCCGTCGTCGGACGACGAGCAGGCGCCGAGAGTGAGTACGGCGGCGGTGGCGGTGGCCGCGGCGGCGAGAGCGCGGCGACGCGCACGAGTGAACCCGAGCATGGACGTTCCTCAAGAGTTGGTGTTCCAAGGCTGTCGACCGGGCGTCCATGGGAAAGGGGGGTCCCTCGGCATGGGAAGGGGACACCCCTCCGGCGCAGACGCACTGCGGCGCTGATCGACTTAGGCGACCCTAAGCTATGTCTGTCCCTGCGTTCAACCGCCCCCGGGCTCCGGTCGGCGGCCCATGTCATGATCTTCAGGAGGGAATCCCCGCTAAGTAACCTAATTCGGGCAGGGGTGTCGTTCCGCCATCCGCTGGCGGACACTCCGAGGGCCCGATCGCGCGGACGCGGGCGTTCTCGCAGGTCCGGCCCGCAGGGGCGGCGCACATGGGGAAGGCCGCCGGAGCGGAGGCGGCCGAAAGACGCCCCCCGCGGCCGTCACCGGCGGCCGCGCACTGTCCCGGGACCCGCCCGCTCCCTAGCATGACCCCCGGCAATCCCACGGAACGGGCCCCGCTGGCCGGGCCCTCTCGACGACACGGGTGAGTACTGGATGCAAGAGGAGTCGTGGCGCCCGGACGCCATCGACACGACCGTGCCCAGCGTGGCACGGATGTACGACTACTACCTGGGGGGCGACGACAACTACGAGTCGGACCGGGTGGCCTGCGAGGAACTGCTCAAGGCGGTACCCAGCACCAAGGTCCTCGCGGTCAACAACCGCCGCTTCCTGCGCCGGGTGGTGCGGATGCTGGCCCAGGAGTACGGCATACGCCAGTTCATCGACCACGGCTCCGGCCTGCCCACCCAGGACAACGTCCACCAGGTCGCCCAGTCCGTCGACCCCGCCGCGCGGGTCGTCTACGTCGACAACGACCCCATCGTGCTGGCCCACGGCCGGGCGCTGCTGGAGGAGAACGACCGTACCGCCGTCATCCAGGCCGACATGCGGGACACCGACGGCATCTTCGGCCACGCCGAGACCCGGCGGCTGATCGACTTCGAGCAGCCGGTCGCCGCGCTCTTCGTCTCGGTGCTGCACTGCGTCCCGGACGAGAGCGACCCGGCGGGCCTGGTCCGCGAGGTGGCCCGGCGGCTGGCCCCCGGGAGTTTCCTCGTCGTGTGTCAACTGGTCAGCGAGCGGCCGGAGATCCGCAAGTACGTCACCGACTTCATGGCCGAGGCCACCGGCGGCCACTGGGGGCGGGTGCGCGAACAGCGCGAGGTCGCCGCCTATCTGGACGGGTTCGAGATCCTGGAACCCGGCCTGGTCGAGGTCTCGACCTGGCGGCCGGACAACGACCTCGCGCCGGTGCAGCAGACCGACGAGTGGATCGAGTGGGGCGGGGTCGCCCGCCTGCCCTGAGCCGGCCGGACCGCGCGGGCCCCACCGGGGCCCGCGCCTCCGCGCGGACCCGACCCTAGTACTGGGCCAGCCGCTCGCGCAGGACCGCCGCCGTCCGCGCCGGGGTGAGCGCGCACGCCCCCATCCGGTCGAGCATGTTGCGGTACTGCTCCACGATCTGGGGCTTCTGCGTGAAGGTCGAGTCCGTCAGATGCTCTATGTAGACGGCGTCCTTGAGATCGCCCAGCGCGAACCGCAGATAGGTGACGCCCGTGCCCACACCGGCGGCCGCCGATACATCGAGCGGCGCGATCTGGAGGGTGATCCGGGGCCGCTCCATCAGGGCGACCAGATGCTCCAGCTGGGCCCGCATCACCTCGCGCCCGCCGACCGCGCGCAGCAGCACCGACTCGTCGATCACGGCCCACAGATAGGGGGCGTCCGCCTGGTCGAGCCGGCCCTGGCGTTCCTGCCGCAGGTCCACGCGGCGCATCACGTCGTGCGCCAGCAGCTGCCCGGGCCCCGCCTGGATCACGGCCCGGGTGTACGCCGGGGTCTGGAGCAGGCCCGGGACATAGAAGGGCTCGTAGGTGCGGATACGTTCCGCCGCGCTCTCCAGCGCGACCAGCGGGGTGAAGAAGTCCGACAGCACGTCGTTGAACGAGCGCCACCAGTCGGGCCGGCGGGACTGGTCCACCAGCCGCAGGAACTCCTCGACGCGCTCCTCGCTCTCGACCCCGTACAGATCCAGCAGGGCGATGGCGTCGGCCAGCTTGCAGCCATGGCGCCCCAGTTCGATTCGGCTGGTTTTCGAGCGTGAGAATCCGAGCCGGCCGTCGACATCGGCGGGGTCGAGACCCGCGGCGACGCGCAGTTCCCGCAGCTTGCCGCCGAGGATCAGCTTGAGCGCGGTGGGATTGCGCTCCACCGCACCCAGAGGTCGGACGAACAACGACTCGCTCGGGTCGGTTGCTGCCATGGGGCGCTCCTGCGGACGTCTGGAGAGGTCGTCAGTATCCACCACCCCTGCTGATCAGTCAGGGGAGGGAGCGCCCCCGGGCCTCTTTTCAGCCAATGAGGGCGTCGAAGTCCCCGGTCCGCGCGCCCGCGACGAACGCGGCTATCTCGTCGGGCGTGTAGATGAGGGCGGGACCCTGGGGGTCGCGCGAGTTGCGCAGCGCGACCGAACCGTCGGGGAGCTTCGCCAGCTCCACACAGTTCCCGGTGGCGTTGCTGTGGCTGCTCTTGGTCCAGGTGACCGAGGTGAGGGCGTCGGCCCCCATGCCGTTGACGAAACGTTCCATTACAACAGCCCCTAGCTTCTCGTACGGTGGTTCGCTCATCTTGACCGAAGGTCCATGCAATCCCATTTGCAATCCCAGATGCAATTGCATTCCCCCGTGATACTCGACCATACTCGTTGCGCGGCACCGGCGGCAGCGGTGAAGTCCTAAACCTTCAGGGGGACATGACCAGTGACGACCCATGTGGCAGCCTCGGCGGGCACGGGCTTCTCAGGTGGTGGCCGACCGGCCTCCGCCGGCCCGGGTGCGGACCTGCCGATCGGCTTAACCGGCGCCGGTGAGCCGCTCTGGGGGCATCTCCCGGGCAGCGGCCCGGCGGGTTTCTCCGCGTGCGGCCTCGACGGCGGACTGCGCAACGCCTCCCAGGCGCGGCGCTTCACCGCCCACACCCTCGAAGGCTGGGGACTGGTCCGGCTGGTCCCGGACGCCGCCCTGATCGTCAGCGAACTCGTCACCAACGCCGTGCGGCACGCGCTCGACCCGGACGCGCCCGACAGCGGCGAATACCCGGTGTGGCTCGGCTTCTTCCTCCGCCCCGGCCTCGTGGTCTGCGCCGTCACCGACCCCAGCTGTACGCCGCCCCGCCCGCGCGGGGCCGACGCCTGCGCCCTCGGCGGCCGGGGGCTCGCGCTGGTCGCGGCGGTCAGCGAGAGCTGGTCGTGGACGCTGACCCCGCCGCGCGGCAAGACCGTCTGGGCGGCGCTCGCCCGCTGACCGGGCCGACCGGCCACCGGCCCGCGCCGGCCCGGGTGGGTCAGTCGTCCGTGTCCCGGCCCGCCAGCAGGCCGGCGACCACCTCGATGTCACCGATCCGGGACGGCTCGACGCGTCGCGGATCGTCGCCGAGGACCACCAGGTCGGCCCGCTTCCCCGGAGTGATGCTGCCCGCGCTGTCGTCCCAGTGACAGGCGTACGCGGCGTCCACCGTGTAGGCGCGCAGCGCCTCCTCCACGGTGATGCCCTCGTCCGGGCCGATGATCCGGCCCGATGCGGAGGCCCGCTCCACCATGAACTGGATCGCCCGCAGCGGCGCCCCGTCGGCGACGGGCCGGTCCGAACTCCCCACGATCCGGACCCCGTTGGCGAGAAAGCCCCGGCCCCGGTAGAGCCAGGGCGCCCGCTCCGGCCCCATGACGGTGGCGTAGTCGTCGCCGGAGTGCCGCAGGAACGACGGCTGGACGACGGCGGTCGCGCCCACCGACGCGAACCGGGCCGGCTGGTCGGGCCGGACCAGGCCGGCGTGCTCGATCCGGTGCCGGGCGGCGGGCCGGGGCAGCAGCCGCTGGGCCCGCTCCAGGGCGTCGAGCGCCACATCGACCGCGCGGTCGCCGATGGCGTGCACGGCCAGCTGCCACCCCGCCCGGTGCCCCTCGATGATGATGTCCGCCAACGGACGGTCCGTCCGCTGGAGCCGCCCACAGCCGCCGGATCCATCGGAGCCCGCGTAGGGGCTGGTGAGCGCGGCGGTACGGGCCATCATCCCGCCGTCCGTGAAGACCTTGAGCGCGCCCAGCGACAGCCCGTCGCCGCCGTCCCCGGCGCCGAAGCCCGTCCGCAGCCCGAGGTCCAGGGCGTACGCGGTGGAGTCCGCGGGGGCCGCGGCCACCGGGCCGAGCACGTCCGCGGAGACCATCAGCTGGAGCCGGACCGCCAACAGGCCTCTCTCCCACGCCTGTTGATGGGCCGCCCCCTCCAGCGGTCCGTGGGAGAAGAGCGTGCTGCCGATGCCCGCCTCCGCGCAGGCCGTCACTCCCTCCGCCCGGCACTGCCGGGACGCCCTGCCGATGGCGTCGGCCAGCTCGGTCAGTGTGTGGGGCGGGCGCAGCGCGCGGGCCTCGCCCATCGCCTCCTCCGCGAGGAAGCCCTCGGTGCGGATCGCGGCGGGCAGGGCGTCCATGACCGCCGAGTTGGCCACGCAGCCATGGCCGGAGACATGCCCGACGAGCACCCGGCGGCCCTCGCTGACCCGGTCCAGCTCCGCCGCGGTGAGATGGCGGCCGAGCGGGCGCTGGTCGTATCCGGACAGATCCGCCCAGCCGCCGGGCGGGACCGCGCGGACCGCCCGCGCCACCGCCGCGAGGATGTCGTCGGCGCGGGCGGAGGGGGCGACGTCCACGGCCCGCGCCGTCAACCCGGCCCAGGCGAGGTGGACGTGACTGTCGATGAACCCGGGGAGTACGGTGGCACCGTCAAGATCGACGAACTGCCTTGCCGGCAGGCCGGACACCTCCTCGTCCAGCCCCACGATCCGGCCCCGCCAGACGCCGAGTTCGCGGGCGACCGGGCGGTCGGGGTCCATCGTGATGATGTTGCCGTTGCCGAATCGGGTGCAGAGCACGGACACTTCCTTTCCCGGGGGTGCCGACGCCCGCCTCCGACGCGGTCGCTGACGTCCCATGATGGCTGGTATTCGGGGCGATCCGCTGCTCCGAACGGAGGTGCCCGGCGCAGCAACGATTATGCTTAGGTGAGGCTAACCTAAGAAGGTGTTGCTGAGTGGACGAGTGGCGAGAGGTCCCCGCGAACAGGCTCGACGCATGGGCGGACGAGGTGGTCGCCGGCCTTGACGCGCACGAGGACGTCGACCGTGCCCTGCGGTACGCGCTGCGCAGACGCCCGAGCCTGCGGGAGGAGAACGGGGCCCGGATGGCCGACGCGGTACGGGCGGCCGCGCTCGGACTGGGCCCGGCGGCGTGCGCGCTGGCCGCCGGTGTGTCCGAGCGATTGCTGGGCAACTGGCTGGCGCGGGACGCCTCGTTCGCGGCGGCGATGGCGGCGGCCAGGGAGCTGGCCGGCGGGCAGGGGGCGGGGGGCCGGCCAGGGCCGGCGGGTCCGGCGCTGCACCCGGCGGGTCTGCGGGTCCTGCTGAAGGCGCTGCGCGCCGGGTCCCTGCACGCCCCGGCGGCCGCGCTCATCGGACTGTCCGGGCGCGCGCTCTACCGGCTGCGGCGGGAGAGTCCGGAGATCGCCGCGCTGGTGGCGGCGGCCCGGCGGGCCCGTCCGCGCAAGACGGACCGTCGCGGCGGGCCGGGCCGGCGCCGGTACCGGCTGGTCCGGCTGGACGAGACCGCCCTGCCATCCGGCTCCCCGGTCCCGGGCCCCCGCATCTCCCCGGACGCCGATCCTGCCGATCCCGTTGATCGCGTTGATCCCGCCGGTCCTGCCGGTCCTGTCGATCTTCGCGACGCGCCGACGGGCCTGGGTGGGCGCCGTGTTCCCGGGGTGCCCCCAGGGAGATAGGGGACAGGGGGCAGTCGCGAGGCTTCGCGGGAGTGCCGGGGGAGGGGTGTTCCCGCTCGCGGAGCGCCGGGGGCGAGTCCCTCCCCGTACCCGTCCGCCATCTGTCATCCGCGGAGACGGCACCGGACCCGCCCGGGCGCGCGTACCTTCTCCGCCCCGCCCGGCCCATGCCCGGGATGCGTACTGTCATATCGTTGGCCCGGCTCGACCGCATGGTCTTGATTGCCGGGTAATGGCAGGATCTGTTCGCTGGACGCGGCGGTCGGCGCCACGACCCATCACGGGATCTCTGCACGGGGGTGTCGCTCCGGTGCCGGGGCGGGGAATGATCCGTCGAAGCGAGGTGGGGGCATCCGTCATCGGTTGGCCCCGCAGTTGAAACTTAGGCTAACCTTACTTCGCATATTGTGCTCGTTCCAGGGGCACCGGGACGGCTCCGGAGGGGTACGGGTGGGTTCAACAGATCTGTCGGGCAGGACAGTTCTGCAGCAGGCGGTGGCGGGAGAGCGCCGCGACGTCGTCGTCGGAGCCGCGCTCGGCGCCGGGCACCAGGCGGGTGAGGCGCTCGTCCCCGTACTGATCGGCGTCGTCATCGACCGGGGTGTCGCCCGGGGCGACGGCAGCGGACTCCTCATCGGACTCGCCGCGCTCGGCCTCGTCTACACCGCCCTCTCCGTCGGCTTCCGCTTCGGCGCCCGGGCCGGCGAACGCGCCGCCGAGACCGCCGCGCACCGCCTCCGCACCCGGCTCGTCGGCCGGATCCTCGCCCCCGAGGGCGGCGCCGACCGCGGCCGCCTCTCCGGCGAGCTGACCAACATCGCCACCCAGGACGCCAAGCGCGTCGGCGCCGTCACCATGGCCCTGATCATCGGCATCTGGGCGCTCATAGGACTGCTCGTCGCCGCCGTGGTCCTGCTGCGGATCTCACTCCCGCTCGGGCTGCTCGTCCTCCTCGGCACCCCCCTGCTGCTCTGGGCCGGCCATCTGGTCAGCAAACCGCTGGAGCGCCGCAGCGAGGCCGAGCAGGAGCGCGCCGCCCACGCCTCGGGCGTCGCCGCCGACATCGTCGCCGGGCTGCGGGTGCTCAAGGGCATCGGTGCCGAGCCCGCCGCCGTCGCCCGCTACCGGGGCACGAGCCGGGACTCGCTCACCGCCACCCTGCGCGCCGCCCGCGCCCACGCCTGGCAGAACGGCATCGTCCTCACCCTCACCGGCGCCTTCATCGCGCTCGTCGCCCTCATCGGCGGCCGGCTCGCCATCCGTGGCGACATCAGCCTCGGCGAACTGGTCTCCGCCGTCGGCCTCGCCCTCTTCCTCCTCGGCCCGCTCTCCGAGATCTCCTGGGTCAACGCCGAACTGGCCCAGGCCCGCGCCTCCGCCGGACGGATCGCCGCCGTGCTCGCCGCCGACCACGCCGTACTCCCCGGCAGCGGCACCCCCCGCCACCCCGTCGAGGGCCGGATCCGGCTGCGCTCGGTCGGGTACGGGACCCTCCGCGACGTCGACCTCCGCATCGAGCCCGGCACGGTCCTCGGCGTGGTCGCCACCGACCCCGCCGACGCGCGCGCCCTGCTGGGCTGCCTCGGCCGCCACGCCGACCCCGACAGCGGCGCCGTCGAACTCGACGCCACCCCGCTGACCGACCTGGACCCTGCCGCGGTGCGCGGCGCGATCCTGGTGGCCGAGCACGACGCCGACCTCTTCGAAGGCACCCTCACCGGCAATGTCCGGGCCGCCGCGCCCCCGGGCGCCGACATCGGGCCCGCGCTGGCCGCCTCCGGCGCCGACGATGTCGCCGACGCCCTCCCGCAGGGTGCCGACACGCCTGTCACCGAACGCGGCCGCTCCCTCTCCGGCGGCCAGCGCCAGCGGGTCGCCCTGGCCCGCGCCCTCGCCGCCGACGCTCCCGTCCTGGTCGTCCACGACCCCGCGACCGCCGTCGACGCCGTCACCGAGGCCAGGATCGCCACCGGTGTCCGGGACATCCGCCGGGGCCGGACCACGATCATGGTCACCACCAGTCCCGCGCTGCTGGCCGTCGCCGACCGCGTCGTCCTCATCGAAAACGGCCGGGTCGCCGCCGACGCCACCCACGCCGAACTCGTCCGCGACCGTGTCGGCTACCGGACGGCGGTGCTCTCGTGAGCGATGCCCAGCACCCCGCGCCCGGCGCGGACCGGGGGCGCGTCCTGCTGCCCATCGCCACCGCCGCCCGCACCCGGGCCGCCGTCGGTGAACTCCTCCGCCCCCACCGGGGCCTCGCCCTGACCGGCTTCTCGGTCATGGTCGTCGCGACCGCCGTGGGCCTGCTGACCCAGCCGCTCCTCGGCCGGATCGTCGACCTCGTCGCCGACCGCGGGTCACCGGACGCCCTCACCACCACCGTGATCCTGCTGGCGGCCGTCGCCGTCGTCCAGGGACTCGCCACCGGCGTCGGCCTCGACCTGATCTCCCGGCTCGGCGAGACCGTCCTCGCCCGGCTGCGTGAACGCTTCGTCTCCCGCGCGCTGGGCCTGCCGCTGGAGCAGGTCGAGAAGGCCGGCTCGGGCGACCTGACCGTCCGTGTCACCGGGGATGTCGCCGTCATCGCCGACGGCGTGCGCAACGCCCTGCCGGAGCTGGCCCGCTCGGTACTCGCCATCGTCCTCACCCTCGGCGCGCTCACCCTCCTCGACTGGCGGTTCCTCGTCGCCGCGCTGGCCGCCCTCCCCGTACAGGTCTGGACGGCGCGCTGGTACATCCGCCGGGCCGTGCCCCTCTTCTCCGCCCAGCGGGTCGCCGGCGGGGACCAGCAGCAGCAGCTCCTCGACACCATCGGCGGCAGCCCCACCGTGCGCGCCTTCCGGCTGGAGCGCGAGCACACCGACCGGGTCACCGAACGCTCCTGGTCCCTGGTGCGGCTGACGATGCGCGGCATCGACCTGGTGATCGGCTTCTACAGCCGGCTGCACATCGCCGAGTTCATCGGCCTCTCCGCGGTGCTGACCACCGGATACTTCCTGGTCCGGGACGGCTCGGCCTCGGTGGGCACCGCGACGGCCGCCGCCCTGTACTTCCACAGCCTCTTCACCCCCGTGAACTCGGCGCTCGGGCTCCTCGACGACGCCCAGTCCGCGATCGCGAGCCTGTCCCGGATCGTCGGTGTCGCCGACCAGTCCCCGCCGGCCGGACCGGAGCGGCCCGCCACCCCGCGCGACGCCTCCGTCGCCGTGACCGGCCTCCACCACGCCTACCGCGCTGGACACCCCGTCCTCACCGATGTGGATCTCACCATCCGCCCCGGTGAGCGGGTCGCCCTCGTCGGCGCCAGCGGCGCGGGCAAGACCACCCTCGCCCAACTGATCGCGGGCATCCACACACCGACCGCCGGGACCGTCACCGTCGGCGGCGCCACCCTGGACGCCATCGGACCCGCCGGAGTGCGCCGCGCCGTCGCGCTGATCACCCAGGAGACCCATGTCTTCGCCGGGCCGCTCGCCGAGGACCTGCGGCTGGCCGCCCCCGGGGCGACCGACGCCGAACTGCGCGCGGCCCTCGACCGGGTGGACGCCCTGGCCTGGGTCGACGCCCTCCCGGACGGTCTGGGAACCGTCGTCGGCGAGGGCGGGCACCGGCTCAGCGGGGCCCAGACGCAGGCCCTCGCGCTCGCCCGGCTGGTGCTCGCCGACCCCCCGGTCGTCATCCTGGACGAGGCCACCGCCGAAGCGGGCAGCACCGGCGCCCGCGCCCTGGAGAAGGCCGTCACCCGCGCGGTGGACGGCCGTACCGCGCTGATCGTCGCCCATCGGCTGACCCAGGCGGCGAGCGCCGACCGGGTCGTCGTCATGGAGGCCGGACGGATCGTCGAGAGCGGCACCCACGAGGAGCTGCGGGCCGCCCGGGGACGGTACGCCGCCCTCTGGAGCGCCTGGTCCGACACCCGGGGGAGCGAGCCCGCCCCCGGAGCCGTCCGGCCCACCCCCCAGACCACTGCCCGAGCAACACCCGACAAGAAGAAGGACCGTTCATGGCCCGCTCCCTGACCGCGCGGCGCGCCGCCGCCGCGTTCGTCTCAGCACTCCTGCTCCTGGGCACCGCCGCGTGCGGTGGTGGCTCCGACGAGAAGGGCTCCGGCGACGGCACGTCCGGCGAGGGCGCCTCCCGCGACTCCGCCTTCCCCGTCACGATCCCGCACAAGTTCGGCGAGGCGAAGATCCCCGCCGAGCCGAAGCGGATCGTCACCCTCGGTCTCACCGACCAGGACGCGGTGCTCGCGGCCGGCAAGGTGCCGGTCGGCACCATGGACTGGATCGGCGGATTCGAGGGCGCCGTCGGCCCCTGGGCCCAGGACGAGCTGGGCTCCGCCACGGTGCCCACCGTCCTCAAGGACACCGGCACCGGCGCGCAGATCGAGAAGGTCGCGGCGCTCGACCCCGATCTGATCGTCGCGGTCTACGGCGGGCTCACCAAGGAGCAGTACCGGACACTCAGCAAGTTCGCGCCGGTCGTCGCCCAGCCCGCGAAGTACCAGGACTATGGTGTGCCGTGGCAGGAGCAGGCCACGATCGTCGGCAAGGCGGTCGGCGGGTCCGAAGCCGCCGCGAAGGCCGTCGCCGACGTCGAGGCGAGGATAGCCGCGGCGGCCCGCCCGGAGTTCGAGAACGCCACCGCCGTGATGGGCACCCCGTACGAGGGCATCTTCCTGTACGGCAGCCAGGACCCGCGCTCCCGGCTCCTGACCGACCTCGGCTTCTCGCTGCCGGCCGGCCTGGACAAGGCCATCGGCGGCAAGTTCGGCGCCAACATCAGCAAGGAGCGCACGGATCTGCTCGACCAGGACGCCGTCGTCTGGATGCTCGGCGATGTCGAGAAGGACGGCGCCAAGCTGCGCGAGGACCCCTCGTACGGTGGTCTGAAGGCCGTCAAGGAGGGCCGCGAGGTCTACATCCACGAGACCAGCGACTACGGGTACGCCGCCACCTTCGGTACGGTCCTCAGCCTGCCGTATGTGCTGGACCGGCTGGTTCCGCAGCTGACCGCCGCCGTCGACGGCAAGCCGGAGACCAAGGTGGAGCAGCCCGCCTCCTGACCGCCGGCCCTCCCGGTGACCCGGGCCGGACTCCGCAGGCCGCGGAAGCCCGGCCCGGGGCCGGGAGCGGTCCGGATCGTAGTAAGGTAAGCATTGCCTAATTAGCGGGGGTTCTCTGGGTGAACGGGACCCTGCCGGCCCCACGTGGCCCGCGTTGAAGGCCTGCCCAACCCGAGGAACGTGCCCTGGGGAGCCCCGCGTCCACAGCGGGACACCCCAAGCGGCCTCTGCTCCCGCGTCCTTGGGATCCACGAAGTCTGCGAAGAATGTCGTCGAAGTTGTCCAGGTTGTTGATGTTGTCGAGGTATTCGGCCGAGCGCCGCCGCGCCGCCCTGCTGCCTCTGGTGTCGCTGGCCGTCCTGGTCGCGCTCGCCGCCCTCTCGCTCTCCGTCGGCGCTCTGGGCGTCCCCCTCGGCCAGGTGTGGAGCACCCTGCTCGGGGACGCTCCCAGCACCCGCGTCGAGAACGTCGTCTGGTCGGTACGGGTCCCGAGGACCGCGCTCGGGATCGCCGCCGGAGCCGCGCTGGGACTCGCCGGCACCCTGATGCAGGCCCTGACCCGCAACCCCCTCGCCGACCCCGGACTCCTCGGCGTCAGCGCCGGCGCCGCCTTCGCGATCGTCCTCGCCGTCGGCGTCCTGGGCCTCGGCTCCGTCCACGGCTACATCTGGTTCGCCTTCGCGGGCGCCTTCGCCGCCAGCGTCCTGGTCCATATCCTGGGCGGACTCGGCCGCTCCGGCTCCACACCGGTGCAGCTGGCCCTTGCGGGAGTCGCCGTCACCGCCCTGCTCACCTCGCTGACCAGTGCCATCGCCCTCACCGACCCGGACGCGCTCAACCGCTTCCGGTTCTGGTCGGCGGGCACCCTGGCCAACCAGGACCAGGGCACGCTGAACCGGGTCCTCCCCTTCCTTGCCGTCGGCGCGCTCATCGCCCTGGCCCTCGGCCCCGCGCTCAACCGGCTTGCCCTCGGCGACGACGTCGCGACCTCCCTGGGCCTGCGGACGGGCCGGCTGCGGCTGGCCGGAGTGAGTGCCGTCACCCTGCTGACCGGCGCCGCGGTCGCCGCCATCGGTCCGATCGTCTTCGTCGGCCTGATCGTGCCGCACATCGCGCGCAGCCTCACCCAGTACGCCGGGATCGGCCCCGACCACCGCTGGCTGCTGCCGCTGTCGGCGCTCATCGCGCCCTCGCTGCTGCTCGCCGCCGACATCGCCGGACGGCTGCTGGCCCGGCCGGCCGAGATCCAGGCGGGCGTCCTCGTCGCCCTCATCGGCGGACCCTTCTTCATCGTGATGGTCCGCCGCCGCCGACTCGCGGAGCTGTGAGCATGACCGACCTCCTCACCGACCACCCCACCGGCCCGGAAAATGCCCCGGAGCACACCCCGGAGCACACCCCGGAGAACAGCCCGGAGCACGGCCCGCAGCGCCGCCCGGGGCCCGGCCGGATCACCTTCCGGCCGGCCGTACCCCCCGTCTCCGGTGTGCTGCACCCCCGCCGGATCGTGGTCTGCGCCGCCCTCGCCGCCGCCGTCGCCCTGGTGTTCTGCTGGGGCATCGCCGTCGGGGAGATCCCGTACTCGCTCACCGAGGTCGCCCGCGCGCTGGCCGGCACCGGCGACCCCGGCACCGAGCTGATCATCCACGAGCTGCGGCTGCCCCGGGCCCTGGCCGGACTCCTCGTCGGCATCGCCTTCGGGGTCTCCGGCGCCCTCCTCCAGACGATGACCCGCAACCCGCTCGCCAGCCCCGACATGATCGGCATCACCCAGGGCGCGGGCACCGCCGTCGTCGCCGGACTCGTCCTCGGCTGGGACGCCGGCCTCTCCACCCAGTGGCTCGGCCTCCTCGGCGCGCTCGCCACCGCGCTCCTCGTTTACGGACTGGCCTGGAAGCGCGGCACCACCGGCTACCGCCTCGTCCTCGTCGGCGTCGGCGTGGCCTGGATCTGCACCAGCGTCACCGACTATCTGATGGCCCGGGGCCGCCAGTTCGACGCCCAGGCCGCCCTCGGCTGGCTCGTCGGCAACCTCAACGGCCGCACCTGGGGCCAGATCGAGCCGCTGCTCATCGCGCTCGTCGTCCTGCTGCCCGCCGCGCTGCTGCTGGGCCGGCTGCTGCTCACCCTCCAGCTCGGCGACGACGTGGCCCGCGGCCTCGGCACCCGCGTCCAGCCGGTCCGGCTGGCCGTGCTCGTCACCGCCGTCGGCCTGGTCGCCTTCGGCACCGCCACCGCCGGACCCGTCGCGTTCGTCGCCCTCGCCGCGCCGCAGATCGCCCAGCGGCTGATGCGGACGGCCTGGCCGCCGCCGCTGGCCGCCGGGCTCACCGGCGCCCTGGTCGTCCTGGTCGCCGATCTCATCGCGCGCACACTGATCACCGACACCGAACTCCCGGTCGGCGTCGTCACCGGCGCCCTCGGCGCCCCCGTACTGCTCTGGCTGCTCATCCGCGCGAACCGCGCCGGCTCAGGAGGCTGAACCCATGCCAGCGAATTCCACCCCGGCCGAGGTCACGGCAGCCCGGGCCATGACAGCCGAGGCCACCGCGGCCGAAGTCGCGGCGCCCGCGCCCGCGCCGCCCGCCACCGGCCCCGATCTGCGGGCCACCGGGCTCAGACTGGCCTACGACAACCGGGTCGTCGTCGACGGCCTCGACGTCGCCATCCCCTCCGGCCGCATCACGGCCATCGTCGGCGCGAACGCCTGCGGCAAGTCCACCCTGCTGCGAGCACTGGCCCGGCTGCTCACCCCCGCCGCGGGCGCCGTGCACCTCGACGGCCGCGCGCTGCACGCGATACCCACCCGGGAACTCGCCCAGCGGCTCGGCATCCTGCCGCAGACCCCCGTCGCCCCCGAGGGCCTGACCGTGATCGACCTGGTGGGCCGGGGCCGCTCCCCGCACCAGACCTGGTGGCGGCAGTGGTCGAGCGGCGACGAGCGGGCCGTCCACGAGGCGCTGCGCGCCACCGGCATGACCGATCTGGCCGACCGCCCCGTCGACGAACTCTCCGGCGGGCAGCGCCAGCGCGCCTGGATCGCCATGGCCGTCGCCCAGGGCACGCCGGTGCTGCTGCTGGACGAGCCCACCACCTATCTCGACCTGGCCCACCAGATCGACGTCCTGGACCTGGTCACCGATCTCAACCGGACCCAGGACCGTACGGTCGTCATGGTCCTCCACGACCTGAACCAGGCGTGCCGCTACGCCGACCACGTCATCGCGATGAAGTCCGGGCGGATCGTCGCCGAGGGCGACCCCGTCGAGGTGATCACCGCGCCGCTGGTCGAGGAGGTCTTCGGACTGCGCTGCCGGATCGCCCCCGACCCCGTCAGCGGCACCCCGATGATCATCCCGATGGGCCGGTACCACGAGGAGGCCCCGGCGCGGTGACGCCCGCGGTGGCGCGGGGGTGACCCCACGCGGGCCCGCGTGACCCGGTCAGGGGAGCGCGGTGGGACAGCCGCCCATCGTCCGGAAGCCGAACATGAGCACCACCGGGTGGCCACGGTCGCGGGAGTCACCTGCGACGTCCATCTCCAGGGCGGTACCGAGCACAGTCACGGGCTCACCTCGGCCCTGCTCTCCCCTACGGCGGTCCGGGCCGGGGAGATCCTGCGTTCCCTGCCGGCCCGGGGCGGACGGAAGGCCGCCGCCCCGGGCCGATACGTGCTCCGGCCGGCCCGGTCAGGGGGCCGGCCGGTGGTCCCGGCCGGATCCCGGGGGCTTCTGCACGCCCCCTGCCGGACCCGGCCGGAACGTGCCTCAGCCGCGCGGCTTGTGGTCGTCGATCAGGCCGATCGGCGGCACCTTGACCGTACGGGCACCGGGGACACCACCCAGGACGATCTTGCGCAGGGCGGTGTTGTTCTTGGTGCTGGTCTCCTTGAGGCGGTTGGCCGGGTTGGCCTTCACCTCGATCCAGTACGTGCCGTTGGCCAGGCCGGTGATGTCGAAGGCCTGGTCCGGCAGGTCCTGGGTGTAGGTGTCACCGGAACCGACGTCCAGCCGCTGCCGGATGGAGACCCGGGTCGGGCCGCTGCACGCCGAGGTCAGGTCGGTGTTGTCCGGGGACCAGTTGGCACCCTTCACCGTGTAGTCGACCGCGTCCGTGTTGGCGAGGCAGAACGCCTCCTTGCCGCTGCGGACGGCCTGCTTCTTGTCCGCCTTCAGCAGGCTGTAGTTGGCGAAGTCCACGAAGTGCCAGTGGTTGTGGCCCTCGCGCGGGTCCCACTCCATGGAGCCGGCCGGGGTGAAGCCGACCTGCTTGCCGTTGGTGTCGTGGAAGTACTGGTAGGCGTCCATGACGTCCTTGCCCTTGGCACGGAAGCCGTCCACCACCAGCTCGGCCGGACCGGCGTTCCACACATTGGCGGCGAAGGTCACGAAGTCCTTGCCGGGCTGGCCCATCTCCGCGCCCTGCTGGATCGTGACACCGAACGCGGGCAGCGAGCGCAGGTCGGGCTTGGGCACGTTCGGGACCTTCGCCCGGCCCGTCGGCCGCTGCGCGTTGGGCTTGTCGCCCAGGGACTTGCGGGAGCCGTCGTGCTGGCCGGCCCGGTCGCCGACGTTCGCGGCGGACCGCGCCGAGTTGCGCAGCGCCCAGGCGAGCGCGGGCGGCGCCGGCGGATAGGGGGTGTGGCCCACGTTGTACGAGGGGCCGGTGCCACCGGTCGCCTGGGCCAGGGACATCTTCGGCGCCTGGCCGTGTCCGCTGTGCCCGCCGTGCCCGGCGGCGTGGTGCGCGTGGGCACCCGCACCCGCCGCGCGCCCGACCGGACCGCCCTCCTCCGGGTCCGGCACGTACTCCTCGACCTTGACCTTGACGGTCTGCGTCTTGGCCGGGATGCCGAACAGGTCGCGGTACTTCTTCGCCACCACGGCCTTGGCGGTGTAGTTGCCGGCGGCCAGCTGGAGCGGCTTGTCCTCGTAGTGGCCGGAGTAGGTGTTGGTGCCCCAGTCCTTCTCCACACCCCAGACCGAACCCACGGTGAGCGGGTTGTCCGGGCAGCCCTGCGGGAAGCGCGAGGACTGCGGCCCGCCGGGACGGAGCCGGCCGGAGGCGTTGTTGGGACAGAAGTTCTGGCCCTGCTTGAGAACGGTCTTGCCGGCGGCGTCGGTGAGCGTCACCTCGATGAAGCCGGGCAGCCCGCGGAAGTCCTTGGTGAGCCCGGCCGGGAGCTTCTTGACCCGCTTCTTCTTGCCCTCGTGGACGATCTGCTCGATCGCGATGGGCTTGTCGTACGACGTGCGCTTGAGCCGCAGCTCGAACGGTGACCCCTCGGCCGCGAGATGGAGCCCGAGGTCGGCCTCGCCGATGCCGCCGGGGTACCACTCGTTGGCGGGATAGCTGGTCCAGGTGATCTGGGGGACGGCGCTGAGCAGGCTCAGCTTGGGACCGGCCGGAGCGGCCTGAGCCCGGTCCTCGGGGGCGGCGGCGACGATACCGGCGGTCACGGCGAGTGCCGCGGACGCGGCGAGCGCCGAACGCCAAAGACGGGTGCGAGGGATTGCGTTCATCGTTCCTCTGTCATGCAGTTGCCACGAGGGCGAGCCAGTGGAAGCGCACGACGGAGCCATCGGGACCCGCGGGGTGCCGGCGGTACGGCCGTGCTCGCCGGGGGAGAGGGATCCCGGCCCGCCGGGGTTGCCCGAGGATGCGTATCCCCGAGAGGTTGGCTGGAAGTGGACGTTAATTCCACGATCAGGTCGTCTTGGCGAGGAAGTCTATGAGTCAGCTGTGAATCATGGTATTGCCCGCTGTGCGGGCGGTGGCAGCCCGGGAGCGCCCCACACCGGGAACCAGCGGGACAGGTCGGACTCCATGCGCAATTCCTCGGCGAGCAGCGCCCGGACGCTCAGCTCCAGGGCGTTGTCACGGCGCTCCTCCGCACCGGGGACCGGGGCGAACGGGTAGAAGGTGCCCCGTTTGTAGAGATAGACCAGGCTCAGCACCCGCTCACCGGACTCCTCCCGGAAGGCGAACAGGGAGCACAGCAGCTGCGGGCCGAACCCCGCCTCCTCCAGCAGGGTGTTGACCGCGTGCACATCGTTGACCAGGGAGACGAGATCGTCGGGCGGGCGCCGCAGCGGCAGCCAGGTGTACCCGTACGCGTCCTGCTCGAACTCCGCCACGACCCCGCCGCCGGCCGGTGCGCCCCCCGGCCACCCCGGGCCGGAGCCGTCGGAGCCCGCGGGGGTGCCGGAGCCGTCGGGGCCGTCGGCCGCCAGCAGCTCCCGTACCTCCGTACGGAGCCGGGCGAACGCCCCGCCCTCCACCCCGGCGAAACACACCGAACCCGATCCGGCAGGGGCGAAACCGGCGCCCGCCTGGAGGGTGATCGCCGCCCCCGGCACGCCGAAGAGCCGGTCGAGGTCGGGGCGCGCCGCCCGGCTGCGCCCGAGGATCACGTCGAGGAGACCCATGGACCCGCTCCCGTCAGGGCCGGGACAGCCCGGCCGAGATCCGGGCCAGCTGCTCCAGCCGCCGTTCCAGCGGGGGGTGCGAGGCGAGCAGCCGGGCCAGGCTCTCCCGGGAGGAGAAGGCCGGGGCGAACCAGAACGCGTTGTACGGCTCGGCCCGCCGCAGGTCCCGCGTCGGGATCCGGGCCATCTCCCCGGTGACCTTGGTCAGGGCCGCCGCGAGCGCGGAGGGCTTGCCGGTCAGCAGGGCCGCGGCCCGGTCGGCGGCCAGCTCCCGGTAGCGGGAGAGCAGCCGGGTCAGGAGGAAGCCGATCACGTAGACGGCCGCGCTGACCAGCGGGATCAGGGCCATGGCGAGGGCGGCGTTGCCATTGTTGCGCCCGGCGCGGCCGAGCCCGCCGTAGAGGGAGATCCGGGTGAGCAGCCCGGCCAGCACCCCGAGGAAGGAGGCGATGGTCATCACGGCCACATCGCGATGGGCGATGTGGGACAGCTCGTGCGCGAGGACGCCCTCCAGTTCCTCGGGCTCCAGCCGGCGCAGCAGCCCGGTGGTGACGCAGACCAGGGCGGTCCGTCTGCCGCGTCCGGTCGCGAACGCGTTGGGCACGTCGCTCTCGGCGAGGGCGACCCGGGGCTTGGGCATGTCCGCGAGCGCGCACACCCGGTCCACGGCGCCGTGCAGCGCGGGCGCCTGCTCGGGGGTGACCTCCCGGGCGCCCATGCCATGCGCGGCGATCTTGTCGCTGAACCAGAACTGGGCGACGAAGAGACCGGCGGCGATCAGCAGGATCAGCGGCCAGGCTCCCCGGACCAGGGCCAGGAGGACCCCGACGAAGACCACGTAGAGCAGGCCGATCAGGAACATGGTGGTCACCATGCGTGTCGTCAGTCCCCGGTCCGGTACGTACCGGGACCGGGTCCGGGTGGCTGCCATCCGATCACCTTCCGGACAGTGTCGAACTCGCCCCCCTCACTCGATTGTGCTCCTTCGGCGGGTCCCGCGGAGAGTGTGCCGGTGCGCCGCCGGTACGCCGCCGGTGCGCCGTCGGTCATGCCGGGTGCGGGCGCCGCGGCCGGGGACCCACGGCTGCCGGCCGGTCGCCCCGGCACCCGGAACGCGGGAATCCGCACCCGGGCGCGGCGATGGCGCGGCGATGGCGCGGCGATGGCGCGGCGATGGCACGGCGAGACCCGGCCATGGCGCGAATCCATGGCCCGGCGTGACGGCCCGCATTCTGCCAGTGACGCCCCGGTGTTTGTCGAGGGGGTGCGGGCAAGTGGTTCCAGGGCGATCCGGAATCGAAGATTCCGTTGGTGAAGTGGCCCCGTGGCCTGTACGGTACGCAGCCCCGGAGCCCGTTTCTCCGGGGTCCTGCCCCCCTTGGCACGCCGCCGACGCCGTGCCGATGTGTCCGCCGAAGTGGGGGGTTGACATCGAAAGTTGGTCTAGTCCACCTTGGTGGCACGGAGGTCCGGCCGAGGGGAAAGACCCGGTCCGACCTTCTGCCGGAGAGCGACGAAGCCAGCCGGTTCGGCCATCACCACCGCCCGTCCCGCGGTCCGCCATGACCGTCGTGGGGCGTCGATTCCAAGGAGGGAAGCACCCCGGCTCACCCCTCGCGGAGTCCTCCGGAGTGACCCGCCGGTACGACGGGCCGTTCCGCCACCTGTGACACCACGGCCCTGTGGATCGCCCGTCCGTCCCCGTCCGACGTGCCCCGCCGCCCTGCGGGGCCGCCCCACCCGGCGGCCCGGCTCCGGCCGGGGCGAAGCGGCGTGAGCGACCCGATCCGTCCCTGCCGTGGCGCGTGCCGAACCGACCGCCGTCCCCCGCCCCGCCGTCCCTCACCCCGCCGTGCCGTGCTCCGCCATGCCCGGAGCCGGCCGACCCGGCGCCCCGCCGGACCACCGCCACCCCTCCGTCGTGCCGTCCCCTGCAGTCCCCCGCCGTGCCCCGCGCGGCCCCGGCCCGGCCGGTCCCGCCCGTACCCGACCGCCCCACCGCTGCTGACCCACCGCACAGTCCCGATTCCCGTCGAGCATTTGGAGAAACCGCATGCCCGCGCAGCCCGGATATCTCTACCGAGCGCCATCCCCCACCCCGTACTTCAGCCATGACGGCGAGTCATATCTCGCCCAGACACAACTGCGTGACATCGAGAAGTCCCATAAACTCCGGGTCCTTTCCGACGCCGATTTCGCCTTCTGGCAGAAGTACGGCTACGTCGTGGTCAAGGAGGCCATACCCCGCGAGTCCGCGCTGCGACTGCTCGATTTCGCCTGGGAGTTCCAGGGCCTCGACCCCGAGCGGCCGGACACCTGGTACGAGGAGCGGCCCTTCCGTACCGACCTCGATCGCGAACTGCACGTCTACGGCTTTGTCGAGGCCTATCACCACCAGCTCATCTGGGACAGCCGGCAGAGCCGCCGTGTGTACGACGCCTTCGTCGACGTCTGGGACTGCGAGGAGCTGTGGGTCACCCTGGACCGGCTCAACCTCAACCCGCCCAATGTGAAGAACCGGGACCGCGCGCTGATCGCCCCCACCGACAAGGGGTTCGACATCGAACTCCACTGGGACGTCGACACCACCCTCGGTGTGCTGCCCCAGCGGGTCCAGGGCATCATCGCCCTCAACGACACCCGCCCGGACCACGGCGGATTCCAGTGCTCGCCCGAGCTGTTCCACCGCTTCGAGCCGTGGAAGGTCGCCCAGCCCGCCGACCGCGACCCCATCCGGCCCGACGTCGACCGGGCCGAATTCCCCGTGGTCCGGCCCGAGCTGGCCGCCGGCGACCTGCTGATCTGGAACGGGCTCCTCGCGCACGGCGTGGCCCGCAACACCTCCGAGGACGGGGTGCGGTCCGTGCAGTACCTCTCCATGATGCCCGCGCTGGAGTCCCACGAGGAGCTGCGGCGCTCCCGCATCGCCTCCTGGCGCGACCTCAGCACCCCGGACTGGAACGGGACCCTCGTCGGCGACGCGGTCAAGCACGAGTCGCTGCGGTACGACACGGCCACGCTCAACGACCTCGGAAAGAAGCTGCTCGGGCTCGAATCCTGGCGCGGGTGACGACCGCGTCCCCACCCCCACCACGAGACTTCCGGCACGAGGAGAGATCCGGCATGCAGAAGATCTGCCTTACCCTTCCCACCAACCGAGAGTGCGCCGCCACGATATCCGCCGTCGCCCAGGAAGCCGCCGAAGCGGCCGGGCGATTCGGTGCGGAGGTGCACCTGCTGATTCTCGACTCCTCCGAACCCGGGGACCGCGCCGCCCATTCCCGGGCCATCGAGGAGATTCCCGCGCACTCCGGGGTGGTCGTCCACCACCTCGACGAGCAGCGCCAGCGCGAATTCCTGCGGGAGGTGATCCACCGTGCCGACGCCCCCAAGTCCGAGCTGCTGCTCGACCTGATGCTCCCGGCCGGCGTCTCCTACGGAGCGTGCACCAACCGCGCCTTCCTCATCGCCGCCGCCCTCGGCTGCGCGTCCACCCACCGCAGGGACTCCGACAGCCGCTACCAGAGCCTGGACGGCGAGCCCGTCCACCCCCTCGTCCAGGAACTCACCTTCCTCGGCCGGCGGGCCGCCGACGCCGTGCCGGACGCCACGACGAGCACCCTGACCGACGACGACCTGACCAAGCCGATCTCCCTCGTCGCCGCCTCCTTCGTGGGGGAACTCTCCGTCGACATCGCGGAGATCGAGGAGCAGGACCCCGCCGCCTACCACGACCTCGTCAGCCTGTGGGGCCCGGCCGACCTGACCGACGAGGAGAAGGCCCGCCTGGTCGCCGAGTCCTTCCGGGGCGCGGGACACACCCCCTTCGCCGGGGACGACTCCCTGCTGTCCCGGGTCGACCCCATGCACGTGGACATGTGCAACACCGCCTTCCACCACGACGTGTACGAGAGCGTCCCGCTGCCGCCCGCCGTCGACACCATCGGCAGCGACTACTTCCTGTTCCACACCCTCCAGTGCGCGACCCTGCCCGGCGTCCGGCACAACCGGAACATCGTCAACTACTACACCGCCGAACGCCGGACGGACGCCGGCTTCGCCGCCTACCACGTCCGGTACGTCAAGTTCCTGCTGTCGATGCTCTACTTCAACACCGTCTACGACCGCATGGAGCAGGCCGGTTCCGGGCTCCTCGACGCGGACCTGCGGCTGCGCGCCGGCACCATCGCCGGCTTCGTCCGGGACAGCGCCGGTCTCGACCGCGCGGAGAACACCGGCAGGCTCGACACCCTGGACCGCGCCTACCGCCGGCTCGGCGGCCGGTACACCGACGTCGCCGACCTGCTCCAGGCCCGGGGACCCGCCCTCCTGGACGAGGCCCAGGCCGACATCGAGGACTTCGCCCTGCTGCTGGAGAACTGGGCGCCCCTGGTCCGCGCGAGCAGGTCCACCGCCGTCCCCCGCACCGACCCACGGCGGGAGCGTACCGGCGGATGAGCGCACCACCCCAGCCGGCCACGGCCCGGCCGCAGGTCACGCCCCCGCCGTGGGGCGTGACCCGGGCGCCCGACGTGCCCCCGCGGCTGCGCGCCGCCCTCGCCGCCGCCGACGGCGACCGGATCGTCTTCGACCTCCCCGGCATCGCCGAACGCCACGCGACCCTGCGGCGCGAACTCCCCGGCGTCGCGGTCCGGTTCGCCATGAAGGCCTGCCCGGTGGACGAGGTGCTGACGCTGCTCGCCGCCGGCGGCGCCGGCTTCGACGCGGCCAGCCCCCAGGAGATCGCCCAGGCCCTCGCCGCCGGCGCCCCGCCCGGCGCTGTGCACTTCGGCAACACCGTCAAATCGGACCGGCACATCGGCGAGGCCCATCGCCTCGGCATCCGGGACTTCGCCACCGACAGCCTGGAGGACGTCACCGCCATCGCGGCCCACGCCCCCGGCGCCCGCGTCTTCTGCCGCCTCGCCACCAGCGGGGACGGCGCGCTCTGGGGCCTCAGCCGCAAGTTCGGCTGCTCGCCCGCCGACGCGGTCCGTGTCCTGGAACGCGCCCGCGACCTGGGGCTGACGCCCTCGGGGCTCTCCGTCCACGTCGGCTCCCAGCAGATGACCGCCGAGGCGTGGCGCGACACCTTCACCACCCTGGCCGACACCCTGACCGAACTGCACCGCCGGGGCATCGAACCCGACCACGTCAACCTCGGCGGCGGGCTGCCCGCCCTCGGCTACCTCGACCGCTGGGGCGAACCCCTGAACCCCCCGCTCGACAAGATCTTCGCGGCGATCCGCGAGGGCATGGAGACCCTGCGGCGGCTCTCCCCGTCCCCGCTGGACTTCCTGATCGAACCGGGCCGCCACCTCGTCGCCGACCAGGGCGCCATCCGGGCCCACGTCGCCCGCCTCTCCTCCCGCCGGCAGCCGGACGGCGAGCCGCAGCACTGGCTCTACCTCAGCTGCGGCAAGTTCAACGGACTGTACGAGATGGACGCCGTCCGCTACCGGCTGGTCTTCCCCACCCACCCCGGCGAGGACGTCGTACCCGCCGTCGTCGCGGGCCCCACCTGCGACAGCGACGACGCCTACGGGGTCGACGGCGAACCCACCCGGGTGCCCCGCACGGTGGCCTCCGGGGACCCCGTGTGGATCCTCTCCACGGGCGCGTACGCCACCAGCTACACCACCCGGGGGTTCAACGGCTTCCAGCCCCTCCCCTACGGCTGGACCGGCGACCGCCCACAAGCGGAGGGCCGCGGCTAGGCCCTCTCTTCCGGATCTTGCTGGGGCTCGCGTGCCCTGGCACCGCACCTCGCCGCGTTGTCGTCAATCGCCGCTGCTCCGCAGGGACTCATTCCTCCGCCTTGCGATGCACGGCACCAGACCCCGCTCCCTCACCCAGCCTGATCCGAAAGAAAGGCCCTAGATGGACCACGACATCGAGGTCCGGGAGATCGCCCCCGGCGACTGGGACGCGATCGTGGCCCTCGAAGCCGGCGCGTACGCCGACTGCGCGCTGTCGGAGGACCGGGCGGCCCTGGAGTCCAGGGCCGCCGCCTCACCGGCCACCTGCTTCGTCCTGGTGCGCCGGGTACGGCTCGCGGGTTATGTGCTCGCCCTGCCCTACCCCCGGTTCCGGTTCCCGGACCTCTCCCAAGCGGAGGACTCCGTTTTTCACTCGCCCAATCTCCATCTGCACGACCTCGTCGTCGCCCGCGAGGAACGCGGCCGCGGGCTCGCCCGGCGGCTGCTGCGCCAGCTCACCGCGACGGCCCGGTCGCGGCAGTTCGAAAGGATCTCCTTGATCTCCGTTGAGGACAGCCGGCCCTTCTGGTCGGCGCGGGGCTTCGAACCCCATCCCGAGATACCGCTCCCGGAGAGCTACGGCACCAGCGCGGTCTACATGTCCCGGGCCCTGACCGACGGAGCCGGCCGATGAGCATGCTCAAGGTCCGCGACGACTTCCTGCGGGCACAGCTCGCGATCGGCGCGCTCTTCCTCTTCCTCGGCTTCCAGTACGCCACCTGGGCCGCCCGGCTGCCCGCCCTCAAGTCGAAGCTCGATCTCGGCGAGGCCGAGATCGGGCTGCTCCTCATGGCCTGCGGCGCGGGCGCGGCGGCGTCGTTCCCGCTGGTGGCCGTCCTGATGCGGAAGCTGGGCTCCCGGCGGCTCGCGCTCTTCTCGGCCCTCGCCCTCGGCGCGCTCCTCCTCGCGCTGGCCGCCGCCCCGAACTACCCGGTCGCCGTCGTCGTCATCTGCCTCGACGGAGTCGCGGTCGGCGCCCTGAACGTGGCCATGAACGCGCAGGGAGCCGCCCTGGAGGCCGCCCACCAGCGCACCACCATGGGCAAGCTGCACGCGACCTTCAGCGCCGGATCCTTCCTCGCGGCACTCCTCGCCTCCGCCGTCACCGCGCTCACCCCGGCCCTGGCCGCGCACTTCGGGATCGCCACCGGGCTGCTGCTCCTGGTCCTCGCGTACTCCGGCCCGGGGCTGCTGCCCGAGGACCCCGGGACGGAAGCGGAGCCGCAACCTGCGGAGGAGGCGGCGGCCGGCAAGCGCCGGGGGCTCCCCCTGCCGTCCAAGGTGACGATCTGGATGGGGGCCGCCATGGTCTTCGGCACCGTCACCGAGGGCTCCATGAACGACTGGTCCGCGCTGTACATGGAGGACGTGGCCGGCGCGTCGGAGAAGGTGGCGCCCCTGGGCATCGCCGTCGTCTCCGTGATGATGGTGCTCGCCCGGATCTTCTCCGACAGCTGGCGCTCCCGCTGGGGCGACGGCCGGATCGTCCGCGTCGGCAGCGCCCTCGCCGGTACGGGGCTCGCGCTCGCCCTCCTCACCGGCGGCGTGGTCCCGGCGCTCATCGGGTTCGCCTGCATGGGCCTCGGTATCGCGGCCGTCACCCCCTGCGTCTACGTCGCCGCCGCGAAGCAGGGGCCGGACGCGCTCTCGCTGGTCGCCGCGACCGGGACCACCGGGCTGCTCGCCGGGCCCGCGCTCATCGGCTTCATCGCCAGTGCGAGCAGCCTGGCGTGGGGCATGGGCGCGGTCGCCGCGTCCGCCGTCCTGGTCTCCCTGTGCGCCACCCGGATCCGCTGGGAGCGGCCGGCGGGCGACGCCTGAACCAGGACCGGGCCGTGTGGGGCGTGGGGCCGCGCTCCCGCACCATACGGCCCGTACTCCCCGTCCGTGACAGACCCGTACCCGCCCCCGTGACGGTCCCGCACCTCACCAGCGGATCGCGGCGAAGTCCACCGGCCGGGGCCGCAACCCCTGGACCCGCTCCGCCAGCCGCCCCAGGCGCTGCGCCATCTGCGGCGGCGGCAGCCGCTTGCCGCCCCCGTGACCCGGCAGGACCCACTCGCAGCGCAGCCGGTCCACGGTCCGCGCCAGCGAGGCCGCCAACTCCCGTACCGAGTACCACACGACGCTCTCCGCGATCTCCAGATCGTCCGTCGTGCGCGCCCAGTAGAAGCTGTCCCCGCTGAAGCAGTACCGCTCGTCGGCGATGTAGAGGACGGACCCCCGGGTGTGCCCGGGGAGCGGATGGGCGACCATCCCCGGGCCGACCGGCACCGGCTCCGTGCCGCGCAGGACCCGGTCGGCGTCGGGAGCTGCCTCGATGTCCCCCTCGTGGATCCACAGGCGCGCGCCGAAGCGGTCGGCGTACACCCGGCCGTGCGCGGCGTGGTCCTGGTGGGTGAGGAGGACATCGGTGACCGGCCCCAGCCGCTCGAACCGGGCGGCCAGGGACTCGCTCCAGCGCGGGGTGTCGACCATCATCAGCCCGCCGCCGGGCCGCCGCACGAGATAGGAGTTGGCCCCGGCGGTCCGGGGCGAGTTGTGCCCGCAGAGCAGGACCGTGTCGTCCAGGGCCAGCGGATACGGGTCGGCCGCCGGGTCGAGTCGGCCGGAGGCGGGGCGGATGGAACGGGTGTGGCAGGCGAACGCGGCCAGCCGCATCCGGTGCTCCTCCGCGGCGTCCCGGGGCTGGCGCACCACCCGCGAGGTGCGCCCGGCGCGGACGACGAGCCCCGGCGCGAGCTGCCGGGCGACGTCGCAGTCGGTGCAGCGGTCGTCGACGGACCACCCCCCGGTGCCGGTTCCGGGCCGGCCCCCGGGCGGGGGAGCGGACTCGGGCAGGGGCGGGGTGGGAAGGGATTCGCTCGTGCGGGACTCGCTCATGCGGGACTCACTCCTCGGAGGGCTGCGCGGTCGCGCCGGCTCCCGGGCGGCCGGGGCGCGGGCTGCGGGGCTCCCGGGTTCTCGCGTTCCCGGGGCTCCGTGCACGCCAGGGTCCCGGTGGCCGGGGCGGGGCGAAAGAGGGGAGTGCCCCTGATCGCGGTGATGGGCCCCGCCTCCCAGGTGAGCCCCGCCCACCCACTCGGCCATCACGTGATATGTCGGTCATATGGGATTGCAGAGCCGGTGTCGACGGTATCCGGACTTCACCACTCCGGGCGTCCCGCACGCCCTTTAACCCCTGACATACCGGCCCCTGTGAAGAAAATAGCGATGACTTTCGGCCACCTCCGCGGCTACCGTCCTCCCCATGTCTCTCACCGTCACCACCCTCGCCGAGCGGCCCGGACTGCTGGAGCCGCTGTGGGCCATGCCCGACACCTGGCCCGCCTTCATGGAGGAGGACCCGGTCGGCTGGGCCTGCTTCGGACGTATTCCCGCGGAGTTCCCGGAGTATGTGCTGATCGCCACGGACGACGGCAGTGGTGAGGTGGTGGCCCGCTCCTTCAGCGTGCCCTTCCGGCTGGCCGGGGAGGACCGGGGCGAACTGCCCGACCGGGGCTGGGACCAGGTCCTGCTGTGGGCGTTCTCCGATCTCCGCCACGGGGTGCGCCCGGACACGGTCAGCGCCATCGACATCACCGTCCGGTCCGGCCGCCAGGGCGAGGGCCTGTCCGGTCTGATGCTCGCCGCGCTGCGGGAGAACGTGCGGCGGCTCGGGATCGGCGGCCTCGTCGCCCCGGTCCGGCCCAACGCCAAGCACCGAGAACCCCGCGCGGACATCCACGAGTACGCCTTCCGGACCCGCCCCGACGGTCTGCCGCACGACCCGTGGCTGCGGGTCCACGCCCGGGCCGGCGGGGTCGTCGAGCGCGTCGCCCCCGTCTCCATGACGATCGCGGGCTCACTGGCCCAGTGGCGGTCCTGGACCGGCCTGCCCTTCGCCGAGGCGGGCACGGTCGAGGTCCCCGGCGCGCTGGTGCCCGTGCGCTGCGAACCGGAGGCGGACCACGCGGTGTACGTCGAGCCCAACGTCTGGGTCCGGCACACCGTCTGACACCCGCACCGCCCGCCACCCCCCGGCCGTGGTCCGGGGTGGTGGCGTCCGCGCGCTCACACCACCCGCAGCGCGAGCGGCAGCGTCAGGAGCGCCAGCAGCGTCTGCCCCGCCGTGATCGCCGACATCAGGGGCGCGTCCCCGCCCATCCGGCGGGCCAGGACATAGGCCGAGGCGGCCGTCGGCAGCCCCTGGATGAGGACGACGGCCGCCGCCGCCGGCCCGTCGAGCCCCAGCAGCCGGCAGAGCCCCGCCGCGAGCAGCGGCAGCGCCACCAGCTTCACCACCGAGGACAGCGCCAGCGCCCGCCCGGCCCCCGGCGCCCGCCGCCACGACAGCGCCGCCCCCACGCAGAGCATGCCGCAGGCCAGCGCCGCGTCACCGAGGATCCGCGCCGTCCCCGTCAAGGGCTCCGGCAGCGGCAGCCCGGAGACGTTCAGCGCCAGCCCCGCGACGCACCCCAGGATCAGCGGATTGGTGGCCAGCTGCCGCGGCAGCGAACCCGGCGCCGCGCCCCCCTCGCCATGCCGCACCAGCACCGTCACGCACACCACGTTCACCAGCGGCACCAGCACCGCCGAGGCCAGCGCGAAGAGCGCCACCCCGTCCGTCCCGTACAGGCCCGCCGCGACGATCACGCCGACATAGGTGTTCAGCCGGATGCTCCCCTGCACCACCGACGTGAACGCCGGTCCCGCCAGCCGCAGCACCCGGCGCAGCGCGAGCAGCACCCCGGTCACGGCCAGCGTCGAACCCGCCAGCGCGCCCAGCATGGGCAGCGGATCCACCAGACCCAGATCCGCGCCGGCGATCGAGGAGACGAAGAGGGCCGGCGACAGCACCACATAGGTCAGCCGCTCCAGCGGATCCCAGAAGGCGCGACCGCCCAGCCGGTCGCCGCGGCGCAGCCACCAGCCGAGGACGATCAGCAGGGCGACGGGGACGACGGCATGCAGGGTGACGATCATCGGCCGAGCATGCTGTCATGGGTCAGTGCACTTCAACCATGACAACCGGACCGGCCCGGAACTGGCGGCGGCCCTGGTCAACGCCGAGGACGACACCGATCTGGAAGCACTGCTCCGGGATCACGACATCCGCCGGCCCGCGCTCGACGAGCGGTCCGCCGCCGCACTGCGCCAGTGGGCCGGCCGGCTGCGCCCGGTCTTCACCGCGCCCGGCGCCACCGAGCGGTGCGCCGTGCTCAACGCCCTGCTGGACGAGGCCGCCGGCCGCATCCATCTGACCACCCACGACGGGCTCAGCCCGCATCTGCACCTCGTCTGCGACGACGAGGACGTGGTGGCCAGGGTCAGGGCCGTGACGGCGGGCGGCCTCGCGATCCTCAGCGCCTGGACGGGCGGCACCCGCCTCGGCGCCTGCGAACGGGCCCGGTGCGCCCGGGTCTTCGTCGACAGCTCGCGCGGCGGACGCCGCCGCTACTGCACCGCCCGCTGCGGCAACGCGGACGCGGTCGCCCGCCACCGGGCCGCCGCCCGCCTGCGCTGATCTTCCCGTACCCACCGGGAACCTTCCCCCCCGCCGCGGCCGTTTCCGGCAGTGGGACGGTCGGGCCGGGCATCGGGTTCCCCTGCCGGGCGGGACGCCCCCCATCCCCCGGTGATGACCGACGGCTCGCCGATGACAGCCGACCCATTGCCGCAAGGCCCGTGACGGAGTATGGCCGGGAAGGTGACATCGAGACTGGTACGGCCCCAATGCCTCGGCTAGCTTGCTGAACGTCTCATAGAACGGGGGAGAGGGACATGGAGGATATCCGGTCGAGACCGCCCGACTCAGGTGGTGCCGCAGGCTTCGTCGCGGCGTTACGGACGCTGAAGACCACCACGGGGCTGACGTATCGACAACTGGAACAGAAGGCGTCCGCCGAGGGGCGGTTCGTCGGCCGCAGCACCCTGGCCAACGCGCTCACGCGGGACAAGATCCCGAGCGAGGCGGTCGTCGTCGCCGTGGTGAAGGGGTGCGGCGGCGGGGACGAGGCCCTGGCCGAGTGGCTGCGGGTCCGGCACCGGCTCGCCGCCGGCCCGGCCGAGGGGAGCGGCTGCCCGCTCCGCGGCCTCGGGGGCCCGCGCGCCGACGCCGCCGGTGCCGGTCCGGTCCGCGGCTGCGGCCCGGTCCAGGCGGAGGGGCAGGCTCCGCCGAGTGGGGACACGACGGCCCGGGAGATGGGGGAAGCGGATGCCCAGGCGCCGGTCGCGTGGCGGGGGTTCGGCCCGGAGCCGCCGGGCGGCGCCCGCGGAAGGCTCCGCGCCCGGCTGCTGGCCTGGTGGCGGCGGAACTCCCGGTTCGCCCTGAGCGTGCCGCTGAGCGCGCTCGCCGTGGTCGTCGCCGTTCTGTGGGCCGACCGCTCGACCGCTGCCAGGACCATCGCGCCGCCGCCACCGGCACCCACGCTCGGACAGGAGTCGCTGTTCGAGGGCGAATACCAGCTGAGCTGGGAGAACGACGAGTGCCGGGCCGAGCGTCCGGCACCGAAGTCCTCGGCGGGCGCGTCCTTCTACGCGAACGTGTGCAGCAATGTGAGCGCCTCGGTGTCGCTGCGGTACATGGACGACGGCACCTACCGGATCGTCTTCCCGGCCGAGGACGGAAAGCCCGAACGCTGTCTCGGCATACGGAACGACGACATCCGTGCCGGCGCGGAGGTCTCCATCGAGCGCTGTGACGACCGTCTGCTGCGGCTGGCGGAGCGGTTCCACATCGAATCCGTCCACGACCGCAGCCACACCTACCGGCTCCGGGCCGCCCATGTCCGCCGGGACGTCCGCTACGGCGACCCGGACCTGTGCCTCGGGACCACGGGTACGGGGGAGTTCTGGCCCCGGATGCACCAGACGGAGTGCTCGGACCAGCGCCGGACCGTCTACCGGCTCCAGCGCATTCCCCTGGCGGGCGACAGCTGAGAGGTGCCGGGCCGGGCCCCCGGTCGCCTCCCGGGGCCCGGCCCGGTCCGCCCACCCCCGCCCGCCCCCGCGCGGGCCGCCTGTCGCGCGGTCGGCGGTGATGAGGCGCCGGCCCGCCCGTGTCCGGCGCCGGGTGGGCCCGGCGGCGCGGACCGCCGGGGAGCCGATGCCCTCTTGTCCCCGGGTGTCCGGTGTTCCACGATGGCAAGCGGTTCTTGACCCGTTCATGGCAACAAATCGGGTGAGTCGCCCTGAACCACGCACGTTTCCTGCACTTTCTCCGGCGGGTACCCCGCCGCAAGCAAGAGGAGACCACGTGGCACCACGGACCAGAGGGATCACAGGGGCCGGAGTGAGCAGACCGTTGCGCACGACCTGCGCGGCACTGCTCTCGCTCGTCCTCTTACCGCTCGGCGCGGGCACGGCGCTGGCGGCGCCCGCCCCCGACACCGCCCCGACGCCCACGGTGGCCGAGCGGAAGATCGAACCCCGGCTCCAGGCACAGCTCGACGACGGGAAGGCCGCCTTCTGGGTCTACCTCGACAGCGCGGCCGACCTCACCCGGGCCGCCCGTGCCTCCTCCAAGGCGGCGAAGGGGAAGGCGGTCTACGAGGCCCAGCGCGCCCACGCCCGCAGCTCCCAGGCCGGGCTGCTGAAGGCGCTGGACGACGCCCGCGCCGAGTACACCTCGTACTGGATCGTCAACGCCGTCCGCGTCGTCGGCACGGCCAAGCTGGCCGCCGCCGTCGCCGAGCGCTCCGAGGTCTCCCGGATCGACGCCGGGGACACGGTCGCCATCCCCAAGCCCTTCAAGGGCGAGCGCGAGAACACCGTCCAGGCCGTCGAGTGGAACGTCGACCGCGTCAAGGCCCCGCAGGTGTGGGACCAGTTCGGCGTCCGGGGCGAGGGCATCGTCGTCGCCAACATCGACACCGGCGTCGACTACCTGCACCCGGCCGTGGACGAGCAGTACCGGGGCCGCTCGGCCGACGGCAGCTACAGCCACGCCTACAACTGGTTCGACCCGGCCGGCGTCTGCTCCGGCACCGCCCCCTGCGACAACAACGACCACGGCACCCACACCATGGGCACGATGGTCGGCGACGACGGCGGAGCCAACAAGATCGGTGTCGCCCCCGGCGCCCGGTGGATCGCCGCCAAGGGCTGCGAGTCCAACTCCTGCTCGCAGGAGTCCCTGCTCGCCTCCGGCCAGTGGATCCTCGCCCCCACCGACGCCGCCGGCCAGAACCCGCGCCCGGACCTCGCCCCCGACATCGTCAACAACTCCTGGGGCAGCACCGTCCACAACCCCTGGTACAAGGGCATCGTCAACAGCTGGCGCGCCGCCGGGATCTTCCCGGCCTTCTCCAACGGCAACGCCGGCCCCGCCTGCAACACCAGCGGCTCCCCGGGCGACTACGTCGCCTCGTACAGCTCCGGGGCGTTCGACATCAACAACGCCATCGCCTCCTTCTCCTCCCGGGGCGCCGGTGACGAGGGCGGCATCAAGCCCAACATCGCCGCCCCCGGCGCCAACGTCCGCTCCGCCATCCGCAACGGCGGCTACGGCTCCTTCTCCGGCACCTCGATGGCCTCCCCGCACACCGCCGCCGCGGTCGCGCTGATCTGGGCCGCCTCGCCGGCCCTCCAGGGGGACGTCGTCCAGACCGAGGCCCTGCTCGACCAGAGCGCCACCGACGTGAACGCCACCACCTGCGGCGGCACCCCCGCCGACAACAACGTCTTCGGCGAGGGCCGGCTCGACGCGCTCGCCGCCGTCCAGGCCGCCCCGCGCGGACCCGTGGGCGCGCTCGCCGGCACGGTCACCACCGCCGGCACCCCCGTCGCCGGTGCGAAGGTCGTCGCCGACGGACCCACCGCCCGCACCACGACCACCAACGCCGAGGGCCGCTACAGCTTCCCGGCCCTGACCGCCGGCAGCTATGCCGTCGCCGCCTCCAAGTTCGGCTACACCACCGCCTCCGCCACCGGGGTACCGGTCGCCGAGGGCGCCACCCGGACCGAGGACTTCAGCCTCACCGCGAGCGCGTCGGCCACCGTCAGCGGCACCGTGCTGGCCGGGTCCCGGCCCGTCGCCCAGGCCGCCGTCACCGTCGCCGACACCCCCGTCACCGCGACCACCGACGCCGAGGGCCGCTTCGAGGTGACCCTCCCGCTGGGCGACTACACCCTCCGCGCCTCCTCCACCCACCGCTGCCTCACCACCGGCAGTGCCCAGGTCTCCGTCACCGGCCCCGTCACCGCCACGGTGACCCTGCCCGAGCGGACCGACACCTTCGGCTACGCCTGCTCCGCGAGCACCACACCGGGCTACACCGCGGGCACCCGGCAGCTGGCGCTCACCGGCGACTCCGTCACCGAGTCCGTCCGGCTGCCGTTCTCCGTACCGCTGTACGGGAGGAGCTACGCCACCGCCCACGTGGGCACCAACGGCACCGTGAGCTTCGGCGGCGCGCACACCAGCGACACCAATGTGCAGATCCCCAGCACCGGCACCCCGAACGCCGCCCTCTACCCCTTCTGGGACGACCTGATCGTCGGCGGTGAGGGCTCCGGCGTCCACACCGGCGTCACCGGCACCGCCCCGCACCGCTCCTTCGTCATCGAGTGGCGCCACGTCGCCCACTGGGCGGCCCAGAACGAGCGCTTCTCGTTCTCGATCCTGATCGGCGAGGACGGCCGGATCTCCTACCACTACAAGGACACCACCGGCACCGGGCTGCGGGCCGGCTCCGGCGCGACCGTCGGCGTGGAGAACGCGACCGGCACCGACGCCTTCTCCTACTCCTTCAACAGCGCCGCCCTCAGCGACGGGCTCTCCCTCGCCTTCCGCACCACCCGCCACGGCGTGGTCCAGGGCCAGGTGCTCGACGCCAACGACCGCAAGGGCGTCGAGGGCGCCGAGATCACCGTGGGCACCGGCACGGCGGCGGCCAGTGCCGTCACCGCCGCCGACGGGTCCTACACCCTCCAGGCGCCGTCGGGCCGGCAGACCGTCTCCGTGGCCGCCCCCGCCTACCAGAGGGCGGAGTCCGCCGTCGACATCGGCGCGGACACCGTGGTGGCCCTCACCGAGGCGCTGAAGACCGGCAAGGTCGCCGCCTCCCGCACCGCCGTCGACATCGTCGCCCCCGGCGACCAGCGGCGCACCCGCGTCC
This sequence comes from Streptomyces yaizuensis, assembly GCF_034961445.1. NCBI lineage: Bacteria > Bacillati > Actinomycetota > Actinomycetes > Kitasatosporales > Streptomycetaceae > Streptomyces > Streptomyces yaizuensis. Next base: position 106,227 of record NZ_BSBI01000009.1, on the reverse strand, counting down.
TGGAACTGTCCAACGCCGGCGCGGCCACGGCCTACACCGTCACCGAGGACGCCCCCTGGCTGACCGTCGGGCCCCTCACGGGCGAGCTGACGACCGGCCAGAAGCAGCCCCTGACCCTCTCCGCCGACACCGCCGGGCTCACCCCCGGCACCGTGCTCACCACCGATCTGCGCATCGCGTCCCAGAGCGGCCGCGCCCCGGTGGTGACCGTCCCCGTGAAGGTCGTCGTGCCGCGCTACCAGGCCGCCCTGGACACCGGCGCGAGCGCGACCACGGTCGACACCCTCGGTGACACCTGGTCCCCGGACCGCCGCTACACGGCGGGCTCCCACGGCTACCAGGGCACCACCACCACCAAGTCCACCGGCCGGGCCATCACCGGCACCGACGACGCGGGGCTCTACCGCACCGCCCGCCAGGGGATGTACGAGTACCGCTTCGACAACGTCCCGAACGGCGTCTACACCGTGGAGCTGGGCTTCGCCGAGGTCGGCCAGGCCCGGCCCAACAGCCGGGTCTTCGACGTCCTCGCCGAGGGCACCGAGGTCCTGCCGTCGCTCGACATCGCCCTGGAGGCCGGCTCGTACGCGGCCGTCCAGCGCACCTACACCGTCGCGGTGACGGACGGGACGCTCAACGTCCGCTTCGTCGCCCATACCGGCTACGGCAAGCCCCTGGTGAACGCGCTCCGGGTGACCGAGCGCCCCGACAAGGGCTGATCGCGCCCGGCCCGTACCGGCCCCGGCCGGTACGGGCCCGGCACCGCACACCACGGCCCGTACCGCTTCCACGGCGGTACGGGCCGCTGCCGTCCCCCGCCCGGGAGCTGCCCGTACGCCCCGGCCGGCCGGCCCGCCGGGGTACCGTCGAAGGCCGTACGGAGAGGGAGAGGTGAGGGCCGTGGACCACGGCGCGCGGGTGCGGCGGGCGGACGAGGGCGACCGGGAGACGGTGGTCCGGCTGCTGGACGCGGCCTTCGCGCACGACCCGGTCAGCCACTGGGTCTTCCCGGATCCACAGCGCCGCCGCACCCGGCACCCGCTGCTGGTCGGGGCCTTCACGGACATCGTCCTCGCCGACGGCCACGTCGACCTCAGGGCCGACGGCACCGCCGCGGCGCTCTGGCTGCCGATGCCCGACCGCCCGGAGACCACCACCGCCGACGGCGGCGACCGTGAGGACGAGGTGGACGGGCCGGCCCTGCTGCGCGCGGCGGTCGACCCGGACAACGAACGCGTCGAACTGATCGGCCGGCTGACGGAGGGGATCCATCCGCCCCGGGCCCACACCTATCTCTGGATGATCGGGGTGGACCCGGCGCACCAGGGCCGGGGGCGGGGCGCCGCGCTGATGCGGCCCGTACTGGACCGCTGCGACCGCGACGGCCTCCCGGCCTATCTGGAGGCGAGCAGTCCGCGTTCCCGCGAGCTGTACCGGAGGCTCGGCTTCACCGTCCGGGAACCGGTGCTGCGACTGCCGTACGGCGGGCCGGTGATGTGGCCGATGTGGCGCGACCCCGTATCCCCCTGAACGGAACCGCCCGGACCGCCCGCCGTACGCACGGTACGCGCCCGAGCGGGCGGAACTCCTGGTGGCCGAGTGGCGCCCGGCACGGCCGTACCCTGCTCAGGCGTCAGAACCCGCCAGCATCCGCCCAGGCCGGGCCCCTGCGCCCCCATGACCCGCCCCACCAGTGGGGATGCCCGACCCAGGAGAACGCCGACGGCCGCCCGAGCCGCTCCAGGCCGCTCCCGGCCCGGCGGAGCGGAGAATTCCGCCCCTGATTCGCCCGTTCCGATGGCCGGAACGCTTCTGTACGGGCTTTGCCGCAGGGCCGGAACATCAGTGCGAGGCCCGAGCGTACGCCGCCGACACTCCTGACGGGCGGAGGCACAGACCGCCACCGCCCCGAACCGGAGACACACCGGCCCACCCCACCCTGGAGGGCAACCGTGGTTTCCCCGTCCACCCGTACCCCGCTGTCCCTCTCCCCGGTCCGGCCGGGCGCGGCGGGCGCCACGCCCACCGGCCGGACCCTGATGATCCACCCGCCCTACGTCCACGACAACTACCTCGCCGGGACGGGCCCCTTCAGCCCCGACCGGCTCCCCTTCCTGCCGGTCGCCCCCCTCTACGCCGCCGAACTCCTCGAACGCCACGGCATCGCCGCCCCCGTCCTCTTCGACTGCCAGCTCCACGACCTGCGGCAGGCGGACGACCTGGAGACCTACGACTCCTTCGGCATCGCCGTCATGGGCGCCCAGAACATCACCCCCGCCGCCCACGTCCACCGCTACCTCACCGTCGACCGGCAACTGCCCGCCGACCGGGTGCACGTCGGCGGCCAAGGCGTCGAAAAACTCTCCCGCGAGGAGTTCGCCCGCATCTTCCCCGGCGCGCACAAGAGCGAACGGCACCCCCTCGCCACCCTCCCCGACGCCATGGACATCGACCTCCGCGGCCAGATCGACAAGATCGCCGAGGAGGACCTGAGGATCTACCTCGCCCACGAGATGACCCTGCCGTTCAGCCAGGGATGCATCTTCGGATGCAGCTTCTGCGGCGCCCAGACCCGTAAACGCGAATCCTTCTTCAACGTCCGCGCCCACCTCGCCACCACCTGCGAACTCGCCGAGCGGTTCGGCGTCAGCGACCTCAACCTCTACTGCACCTCACTGGACTTCTTCCAGCAGGCCCTGCCCGGCGGCGACCTCGACCTCCTCACCGGCCAGCTGGAGACCGTCATCGAACTGAAGGAGAGCCACCCCGGCCTCACCATCGGGCTGCACGCGCTCACCCGCGCCGACTCCTACAACGCGGCCATGCGCTCCGACACCGTCCGCGACCTGGTCCTGCGGGCCGGCTTCGACCGCTTCGGCTTCGGCGCCGACGGAGCCGCGTCCGTCGCCGTCCTGCGCGCCATGCGCAAACACGCCGACACCCTGCGCTCCGACCTCATCACCGCGTTCCAGCACATGGAGGAGAACGGACTCGTCCCCGAGATCCTCTACGTCTTCGGCGTCCCCGAGGACACCCGCGAGACCCTGGCCGAGACCCGCGACCTGTGCGGGCTGCTCCTGGAGACCTTCCCCTCCTCGGAGTACCGGGGCTTCCCCGCCAAGAACGAGATCCCCGGCAACGCCAACTGGAACCGGGCCGGCTGGAAGGGCTCCGAGGCCCACCACCGGCTGCTCGACCAGCCCGACCACTTCCTCAACCTCGGCTTCGAGGCGCTCGCCAACGACATCTCCCACCCCGACCCCGAGACCCGGCTGCTCGTCAACCACTACGCCGTCGACATGAGCAGGCACGCCCACGAACTCGGCCGGGTCCGCAGCTACCTCACCGTCCCCGTCGCCGAACCCGACGTACCGATCATGGACGACGCCACCCTGGGCACCTTTCGCGACATCATCACCCACTACGCGCCGGACCTCGCCCCCGACCTGACCACCGACAACCTCTCGGAACGCCGCGCCGCCCTCAACGCCTCCATACCGAAAGACTATTAGATGAGGCTCGGTTCGCCTCCGGGGCGCTGGTGCGCGTGTCGACGGTCGATCGTGCTCGACCGCTCGTTCCTCACGGCCTCCGCGCGTTCTCCCTTTCGACACCCGCGGCGCCCCTTCGGCTCACTCGCACGGAGCGCGAGGAGAGAGGTCCTGTTCAGCCGAGGCGGAACGGGGGAGCGGCCGGGGACGGGCCCAGCGTGGTCGTCCCCGGGGCCGCGCGGTGGCCCAGCCCCGTGCGGTAGACGTCCAGCGCGGCCTCCACCCGGCCGCCCCGGCGCAGCAGATCCCCCAGCAGCCGGCACAGATCCGCGAGATCCCCGCTCGCCCCGCTGCGCTCCAGCAGCCCGAGCGCCCGTACGTAGTGCTCCTCCGCCGTCTCCGGCTCGCCCCGCTCCTCCGCGATCAGCCCCAGCAGCCGGTGCGCGCCGCCCGCGTGCACCGCGCCGTGCCGGTCGTCCAGCTCCAGCAGCGCCGACAGCAGCCCCGCCGCCTCCTCGTGCTCGCCCAGCCGGCGCAGCACGTCCGCCAGCTCCACCTCCACCTGCGCCGTGTAGAGGGTGGCCCGCTTCGCGGCCAGCATCTCCCGCGCGGTGCGCAGCTCGCGCTCGGCGGAGGCGAGTTCGCCGTTCTGCGCGTGGACGTAGCCGCGCATCCAGTGGCAGTGCGCGAGATCCGTGTGCAGCCGCAGCTGGCGGTAGATCGTCTGGGCGTGGGCGAGGGAGGTGTCGGCGTCCTCGGTGCGTCCCTCGGCGAGGAAGGTCCGGGCCACCTGCCGGTGCATTCCGGCCACCAGGGCCGGATCCCTGACCTGCGGTGCCAGCGCCAGCGCCAGTTCGGCGGCGTGCGCGGCGCGGGCGTGCGCCCCCATGTCGATGTACGGGCCGATGACCGCCGTGTAGAGCAGGACCAGGGCCTCCGGGTCGCCCAGCCCGTTCGTTGCCAGCTCGTCGATGGCGGTCTCCAGCAGATAGCAGGCGTACCGCAGCTCCCCGGCGAGCAGATGGGCGATCGCCCGGCCCCGGAGCGCGCGGGCCCGCCGGGGCAGCGGCTCGCCGGCGAGCAGCCGCTCGGCGCTCTCGAAGTGCCGGCCCGCGTCGTCCAGCTCGCCCGTCTCCAGCGCGCAGTCGCCGAGCCCGAGCAGCGCCTCGGCCTGTTCGGGGACGAGCCCCAGATGCTCCGCGTCGGTGAGCAGCCGGCGGAAGAGGACGGCCGCGTCGTCGGCGGCCCCGGTGGCCAGTTCCCGCTGGGCGTCGGTGAGTCCGAGCCGCAGTTCGGTGGCGAGATGGGCGGGACGCCCGGTGGCCAGTTCCTCGTACGAGGTGCCCAGCCGGCCCGCGAGGAAGCGCAGGGCCGTCTCGGAGGGCCTGACCTTGCCCGACTCCAGTGTGGAGATGTACGCGGGGGTGTACGACGGCTCCGCCAGCTGGCGCTGGGTCATGCCGCGCTGGGCGCGCAGCCGCTGTACACGTCGCCCGATCTCGGCCGGTTCGTCCATGAAAACCCCCCTGGTGACTGACAGTCCACCCTATTCGGAGAGAAGGGGCCATTGCGCATCCCCCGGAGATCCCCCTAGCTTAAACAAGCCATTCATCATATTTATTAAGTCACTTAACTCGTTTTCTGGGGAGGACCCATGCGCCCAGCGCTGCGCAGAGCCATGACGGCTGCCGGTGTGGCCACCGCCGTCACCGCCGTACTCGCCACCGCCCCCGGCAGCGCGGCCGCCGGACCCGCTCCCGTGCCCGCCGTCCCGGCCCTGGTCGAGGTCGAGATACCCGGGCCGGAGCACGGCACCGTCGCCGGCTCCGGGCACATCGAGGTGCCGCAGCGCGGGAAGAGCCGCACCGCCCCCCGGCTCTCCGCCGCCGAGAAGTCCAAGGACGGCGCCGTCACCAGGATCGTCGGCGACGGCTCCACCGCCGACCGGGTCGACATCGTCGTCGTGGGCGACGGCTACACCGCCGACCAGCTCGCCGACTTCCACGCCGACGCCCGGGAGAAGTGGGCGGAGCTGACCGCCGTCGAGCCGTACACCACCTACCGGGAGCTGTTCAACGTCTGGACGGTCGACGCCGTCTCGAACCAGACCGGCGTCTCCGGCGACCCCGACAAGGGCACCGTCCGCGACACCGCCCTCGGCTCGTACTTCTGGTGCGGCGACATCGAGCGGCTGCTCTGCGTCGACGAGAAGAAGGTCGACGGCTACGTCGCCAAGGCCCCCGAGGCCGATCTCGTCCTCGTGCTCGCCAACAGCGCCAAGTACGGCGGCGCCGGCTACAACCAGCCCAGCGCCACCCTCGGCTACGAGGGCATCGCCACCGCGTCCGCGAACAACGAGAAGTCCGGACAGGTCGCCATCCACGAGACCGGCCACTCCCTGGGCAAGCTCGCCGACGAGTACTTCTACCCCGGCTACCCCGGCTACGAGCGGTACACCGGCGCCGAGCCCGCCGACTCCAACATCTCCACGCTGAGCGCCGCCGACATCGGCCGGCAGCGCGTCAAGTGGCACCGGTGGCTGGGCGAGACCTCCCCCGACGGCGGCACCATCGGCGCCTTCGAGGGCGGCGGCTACTTCGTCGCCGGGCTGAACCGCCCCACCGACAACTCGCTGATGCGCTCCAACGGCAAGCCCTTCAACCTGCCCGGCGTCGAAGCGATGATCGCCGGCTTCTACCGGCACGCCAAGCCCGTCACCGCGCTCACCCCCACCGACCGCACCCTGCGGCTGCGCTCCACCGCGAAGGTGGCCGTGCCCAGGCTCACCGGCGCCGACGGACGCCAGCTGCGGGTCCGCTGGCACCTCGACGGCAAGGAGCTGAAGCACCTCGCGGGCCGTACCGAGGTCCCCGTCACGAAGCTCACCAAGCGGCTGCTCGACCTCCGCTCCCACACCCTCACCGTGACCGTCGACGACCGCACCCGCGCGGTGCGCGACCCGAAGATCGCGGCCACCCTGAAGTCCACGGTGAGCTGGAAGGTCCGCCTCTGACCCGTCCCGCCCGGCCATAGACAAGGCCGTGCGCCCGACCGCCCGGACACCGCCGTGGGGTCCGGGCGGACGCACATCCGGGGAATGGACCCCCGCCGTGGTGCCCCCCGCCGCCACGGGGCAGACTCCGGGGGGCCGCGCACGGCGCGGAGGGGACACGAGGACGGTCCGGGGGGACCGGGGGAGGAGCACGCCGTGGACGACGAACCCGTACTGCGGACCCGTATCGGCGGCCGGACCGTGGATCTGCCGGGCACGCTGGACGGCATCCGGGCCGCGCTGCCGGAGGGGCAGCGCGAGGCGTTCGACCGGGCGGTCGGCTCGGCGCCGCTGCTCGACGTGCCGCTGATCGCCGCGCGCTGGGGCCTGCCCCAGGAGGCGCGGGACGAGGACGACGCCCTCGCCGACCAGTTGCGCACCGGCGACTTCACCGGCTTCGGCGATCTGGACGACGAGCCCGGCGACGGGCCCGGCGACGACCAGGACGGCGGCGCGGACGGTGGCGCGGACAGCGGCGCGGGCCACGGCCAGGCCGGGAGCGGGAGGTGACCGGCTACCGGGTGCAGTACTCCACGGAGGCGCGCGCCTGTCTGGACGCCCTCTCAGGCCCCGCGCGGGCCCGCTTCGACACGGGGGTCGGCGCCCTCGCCGCCGACCCCTACGGCGCGGGTTCGGTGGCGATCCGGGAGCGGGACTACCGACAGGCCCTCGTCGGCGGCTGTGTGACGGTGTACTACGTCTCCGCCGGCGTCCGCGTCGTCTCGGTGACCCGCGCCCAGGGACCCCCCTGACCCCGGCCCGGACCCGCGGACCGGCGGAAGGGGCGCCCGGGACTCAGACCGGCCGGGCCTCGATCAGATGCATCCCCGGCGCTTCGAGCGCGACCGTCCCGGTGTGCCGGTAGCCCGCCGCCTCGAACAGCCGGGCGTACTGGGCCTCCGTGCGCTCCCGCCCGCCGGCGACGAACAGCATCAGCAGATCGAGACGGTCCGCCGGCACCGGCTCCGGCGCGGGTCGTTCGGGCAGCACCGCCTCGACCACCAGGAGTCGTCCGCGCTCGCCGCCGCGCTGGGCCGTGCGGCACTGCCGCAGGATCGCCAGGGCCCGTTCGTCGTCCCAGTCGTGCAGGATCCAGGAGAGCAGATAGGTGTCCGCGGCGGGGACGGCACGGAAGAAGTCCCCCGCGACGACGTCCACCCGCTCGCCGACGCCCGCCGCGTCCAGGGCCTCCCGCGCGGCTCCGGTCACCTGCGGCCGGTCGAGGACGATGCCCCGGGCCCCCGGCCGGCGGGTGAGGATCTCGGCGACCAGGGTCCCGAGCCCACCGCCGATGTCCGCGATCAGACCGGCGTCCGTGAAGTCGTGGACGGCGGCGACCGCACGGGCGGTGCGGTGGGTGAGGCCGGCCATCGCCGCGTTGAAGACGGCACTGTCCTCGGGGTGGTGGGCGAGATGGTCGAAGAAGGAGGTCCCGAACCGGCTTTCGAAGGACGGCCGTCCGGTTCGCAGCGTGACGAGCGGATCGTCCAGCGACCGGTAGACCAGCCGGTACATCAGCCGGAACCACGGCCGCAGGCTGTCCGGACGGTCCGACTCCAGCAGGGCGCTCCACTCGGTACGGGCGTACGCGCCCGACTCGTCCCGCTCCAGGAAGCCCGTGGCGACCAGGGGCCGCAGCATCCGTTCCAGCGCGTCGGGCACGCTGCCGGTGGCGGCGGCGAGATCACCGAGCGGCACCGGCCCCGCGGCGAGGTGGTCGGCGATCCCGATCTCGGCGGCCGCCTGGAGGGCCCGGTCGGCGAGGAACCCCCAGGACCGGGCGACGAGTGCATCGGCCGGGGCGACGGCGGGAGTGGTCATGCGCGGGGGCTCCTCTGGGGGGAAGGCTGCCACGACGGTTCCGACGGCGGCCGATACCCCGGATCCGGTCTTTCCGGTCGTTCCGGTCGCTTGCCGGGACGCAGGACGGCGTGCACGCGCGGAGGCGCTTTTTCGCCTCTCGCGATCATGGCCGAACAATGGCGGCGTGGCCAGTAACCGGACCGCGTGGCCCGGAGTTCCCTTCACGGCGCCGCCGAAGGAGGGCGCGGGGCCGGGGCCGGGGCCGGCGCCGCGCGCCGGAAGCCGCCCGACGGGCTGCGCCCGGGGTCAGCCGGCGGCTGTGGCCCCGGCCGCCGTGATCCGCCGCCGGTGGCGCAGCTCCACGAGCGTGGCGCCGTCGTACACGTCGTCCCTGCTCGCTCCGTCGGCCGCGTACCCCGCCCGCGTGTAGAACCGGCGGCCCGGGTGGTTGTCCCGCAGGACCCAGAGCACCACGGCACGGTTCCCCCGCGCGGCGAGACCCTCATGGGCGGCGGTCAGCAGCGCCCGGCCGAAGCCCCGGCCGATCCGGTCCGGGCGGACATAGAGCGCGTAGATCTCACCCGTGGGGCCCTCCCCGCCGTCCGTGCCCTCCCCGCCGTCCGTGCCCTCCGCGCCGCCGGGGCCGCCGGGCTCCGGGTCCCGGCCCGGCCCCGCCGCGATCCACCCCACGGGGACACCGCCGTCGACGGCCACCAGCTCCACGGCATCCGGCCGCGGCCGGGCGAACCGACCACGCCACCGGACGGCGTCCGCCCCGGGCTCCATCGCGTCCAGGTACGACGCGGGCACGATCCCCGCGTACGCCGATCGCCACCCCTGGGCCCGCAGCGCCGTGACGGCGTCCACGTCGGCCACGGTCATCTCCCGTATCCCCATCCCCATCCCTGTCCCCACCGCTGTTCCTGTCATCGCGCCATGGTGGATCAGGGCCGGTCACCCGGTCCACGGACTTTCCCCGGTCCCGGGCGCCCGCGGGGTCCGTCGCCGCCCGTGCCGTTGTCAGTGGCGGCTGCGATCCTGGCGTACATGAACGGCGACGAACAGATCATGCGGGGCCGGGTCTACGGCGCCGACCACGACGACCCCGACCCCGGGCCGCGCCCCGGCCGGGAGTACGCCGAGCTGGTGGGCGGCCCGCTGGATGGACTGCTGCTCGACGTGACCGGGTGGAGCGCGGCCCGCCGGGGCGAAGGGGCCGCCCTCGCCACCGAGATCGGACGGTACGGACCCGGTGGCCGCGCGGTCTACGGGCCGACGGCGGCGGACCCCCGCAAGTGGGCCTGGCGGGGCGACATCCGGTGACCGGGGGCCGCGGTACCGGGGACGGCGCGTCAGGGAGCGACGGAGCGGAGCGCCGGTACGCCGATCACGGTCACGATGATGCCCCGCTCCGAGAGCCAGCGGCCGGTGAAGCCGTCCACCAGCCGGCCGCCGGGCCCGTGCTCGGGACGCAGGAGGCGCGCGGTGAACGTGCCCGTCACCCGCGCCGCCCCGGCCGCCCCCGAGGAGGCGGTGGATTCGGTGGCGGGGGAGGAGCCGGCGCGGGCGAAGGAGATGTCGGCGTCGTGGAAGTCCAGTTCGGTCCCGAGCAGGGGATACCAGGTCTTGTAGACCGCCTCCTTCGCACTGAAGAGCAGCCGGTCCCCGCAGACCCCGCCGCCGGGCCCGCCCGCGCGCACCCGGTCCAGCTCGCCCGGCAGCGCGATCGCCTCCAGCACCCCGCCGGGCAGCGGCAGATCGGGCTCCGCGTCGATCCCGACGGTCACGAGGTCGACGTCCCGCGCCAGGACGGCGGCCCGGTAGCCGGTGCAGTGGGTCATGCTGCCCACCACCCCGGCGGGCCACCGGGGCGCGTTGCGCACCCCCGGCAGCACCGGGGCCGGTGGCAGCCCCAGGGCCGCCAGGGCCCGCCGCGCACAGGCCCGTACGGTGGTGAACTCCTCCCGCCGCCGGGCCACGGCCTTGGCCACCAGCGTGGCCTCCTCCGGGTGCAGCCGGGCGGACGGGTCCGGACCGAACCGCTCGTCCGCGACCGCCCCGGGCGGCAGCAGTGCCTCGATCACGCCCCCGCCTCCGGGGCCCCGCCGCCCGCCCGCGCCGCCCCCTCCGGACCGGCCACGGGGTGCGGGAGGATCTGCCGCAGCAGGCCCAGCGGATGACCCCGGCGGCGCCATTCGCGCGGATAGCCGATCGACACCTCCTCGAAGCGCACCCCGTCGTACCGGGTGGCCCGGGGTATGTGCAGATGCCCGTAGACCATGGCGGCCACCGGGAACCTGCGGTGCCAGTCGGCCGTCAGGTCGGTCCCGCACCACTGGGCGAACTCGGGGTGCCACAGCACCCGGGTCGGCTCGCGCACCAGCGGATAGTGGTTCACCAGCACCAGCGGCACCGAAGGATCGTGCGCCTGAAGCCGCCGCAGGGTCGTGGCGACCCGGTCCCGGCACCACGCGTCCCGGGTCGGATAGGGGTCCGGATGGAGCAGGAACTCGTCCGTGCACACCACACCCGCCTCGTGCGCCCGCGCCAGCGACTCCTCCTTGGTGAGCGCCTCGGAGGTCCGCCAGCTGTAGTCGTACAGCAGGAAGAGCGGGGCGACGGCCGCCGGGCCGCCCGGCCCCCGCCACACCGGCCACGGATCCTCCGGGGTCAGCACCCCCAGCCCCCGGCACAGCTCCACCAGATGCCGGTAGCGCTCCACCCCGCGCGCCTGGACCGGTTCGTCGCGCATGGTCCACAGCTCGTGGTTGCCGGGCGCCCAGACGACCTTGGCGAACCGCCCGGCGAGCAGACGGAGCGCCCAGGCGATGTCCTCGGTGCGCTCGGCGACGTCGCCGGCGACGAGGAGCCAGTCCCCCTCGTGGGTGGGGTGCAGCGACTCGGTGACGGCCCGGTTGTCGGCCGCCCCGACATGCAGATCGCTCACCGCGAGCAGCCGGGGCCCGGGGGCCGGTGCGGAAGGGGTCGATCCGGAAGGGGCGGAGCCGGACGGTGTGTGCGCCATGGCGGTCCAGACTGACGGGGAGACCCCGGCGTGGTGCGCTGCGGATCCTCCGGTGGACGGGGTTCCGATGCTGCCCCACCCACCCCGGGTGATCAAGGGCGCCCCCGCTTCTCCCCGCCCGGACAACCCTCCTGAGTGAGGGTCAGGCGCGGCAGACCCCGCAGCGGGCTCCCGGCGCTTCGCCCCTGGTGGGGGCGGGCATTACCTCGCACGTAATCGCGCGCCCCCGGGCGGCTGGAACAGACTGACGGCAGGTCGAGGGGACACCCCGAACGACCGCCCCGCAGCCCGACGAGACCGGAGAACTCCATGCCGCGCAACCGCACGATGCTCGCACTCGCCGTCGCCGCCGTCCTGCTGCCCCTCGGGGCGGTACCGGCAGCCGCGGCCGCGGAGTCCGGTCCCCGCACCGGCGCCGCGGCCCAGGAGGGCGCCGCCCCTGCGGCGCTGCCGCAGAACGTGGAGACGTTCATGACCGCCTACCGCGACTGGGGCACGTACCCGAGCACCGCCAAGTACATGAACCTCTTCACCCCTACCGGCACCCTGATGGACTCCGGCCTCGACGCGCCGAAGGAGCGCCCGGGGATCGAGGCGCAGTACAACGCGCTCATGTGCGTGACGGAGAACAGCTACCGCTTCGCCCCCGGCCCGCCCACGTCCTCCCCGAGCGGTGACGTGATCTTCCTCAAGGCGCGCAACACCGGACACGTCAAGCCGGCCGGCACGACGACCCCGATCCCCTTCGACTTCCGGACCATGCACCGCCTGGAGCTGAACGGCTCGCAGGTCCAGCAGGGGCGCCGCTTCTGGGACCAGACCGAGCTGTTCCGGAGCCTGGACCCGACGCTGCCCAGGCTCTTCGAGGGAATGGGCCCCGTCGCCCCGGCCCCGGCGCCCGCCACGGGCCCCGGCGTGACCCCTCCGACCGGCGGCGACCCGGCGCAGCGGCTCCAGGCGTGGAACACCCGTGACGCCGACGCCCTGGTGGACGGCCTGACCGGACCGGTCAGGCTGAGCGGCCCCGGCCTGAACGGTGTCCTTGCGGGCCGGGCGAAGGCCGAGGAGTACCTCACCCGGCTCTTCAGCGGGATGACCGCCCTCCAACTGGCCCCGGGCAACCGGGTCCAGCAGGGCGGCACGACCTTCCAGGAGTGGGTGGGTCACGCCACGGTCGGCGCGGACCGGCCGCCGGTGACCTTCGGGATCGTGGAGAGCTTCACCCGGAACCAGAACGGCGGCACCACCTGGGACCTGTCCTTCGACACCCTGGACCTGGTCGCCTCGCCGGACCGGATCAACAGCCTGCGGGTGCAGCTCTTCGGCTCCCCGACACAGCCCGCCTGCTGACCCTTCCCTCCCCCCACGGCCCCTGGTCTGCGGACATCCGCAGACCAGGGGCCGCCGCCGGCTGCCCGTATGCCCGTACGTCCGTATGCCCCACGGCAGTGGCTCAGCCGGTCTGCGTCCGGTCGGTCGCGGCGTCCGGGTGCTCGCCCAGGTACTCCACCCACGCCTTCTTCGCGCACGGATAGTGCTTCGCGGCCTCCGCGAGACTCCCGAAGTCGTCGAGCGTCGTCCCGAACCGCCGCTGGAGCACGGGATCCCCGAGCCCGCCGCCGGGCGCGAACGCGGTGTGCGCCTGCGCCAGCGAGAACATGTCCGGATAGACCCGCGCCCCCAGATGCTCCAGCGGGACGCGCAGCGCCCACAGGCCCCGGTTGCCCCCGCTCATGGACGGCGACGCGGACATCAGCAGGGTGTGCAGCGCGTTGAAGGGCTGCGGATGGAAACGCGACGTCCAGTCGATCAGGTTCTTCACCGTGCCCGGCATCGACGCGTTGTACTCCGGTGCGGCGACGACCAGGCCGTCGACCCGCTCCAGCTCCTCCCGGAACCGCTCGGCCCCCTTCGGTACCCCCTGCGACGCCTCCACGTCCCCGTCATAGCCGGGAACCGCGAAATCGGAGACGGTCGCCGTCGTGGCCGGACGGCCCTGCCCGGAGAGGGTCTCCGCGGCCAGGGCCGCCAGCCGGGTGTTCAGGGAACCGGCCCGCCCGGAACCGGACAGGACCAGGAAGCGCAGGGCTGCTCCCCGCTGCTGGGTGCTCACACGCGTACGCTACTGCTCCGCGCGCGGAGATCAGTCGCACACCACGCGGACGGTGACCGTCCGTGGATCGTGGTTCGCGTCGACCGGGGACGTCGTCACCGTCCACCCCTGGGCGTCGTCGGTGGGGTACGACGACGTGTCCACCGCGCCCCCCGGGCGGGGCGGACGGTGGCCGGGCCTCAGAAGACCGGGCGCAACCAGGTATTGGCCCACCCCGCGGGGGTGTCGGCCAAGCCCTCCCAGCCGGGCATCGGACGACAGGTCTCGACCGACAGCGTGTCGTACTCGGTGGTGTGCGGATGCTCGCTGGCCCGGTGCGCGCGGGCGGCGGCCATCAGGGGTTCGAGGGGTTCGCCGGTGTCGGCGGCGGTGCTGATGCCCCGGCAGTCCAGACAGCGGATCACATGGAAGACCATCATGGAACGGACAACGAGCAGGGCGCCCCGACGGGTGGCGGTGTCACCCTGATGGAGCCGGGATCCGCCGCCACGCCGCGCCCCGCCACGCCGCGCCCCGCGGCCACGTCACCCCGCCGCCACGTCACCACGGGACCGCGCCGGGGCCGGACGGGCACTGCCCCCGCCCGGCCCCGGCTCCGGGTCCTCACCGCCCGAGCGCCTCCCAGAATCCGCACTGGTGGCGGTCGCCGTACGCGGTCGGCGCGATCCCGCCCGGCCCCGGGGCGAGCGCGAGGACCGTCTCCTCCCGCGCGGTGAACCGGGGCCACGCGGGCGCGTCCGCGGCCCGGGGCACCCCGGTACGGGCGAACGCACCCCAATACCCGCTCATCCGGTCCGCCAACCGCCACTGCTCCGCGGCCAGCCCCGGCCACGGCACCCCGCCCAGATCGAACAGATACGGCAGTTCACTGCCGTGTGCCGCGCCCGAGGGGAAGCCGGCGGGCACCGGCACCACCGCCGGGGCGTCCGGGTCGGCGAACTCGTAGAGGTGCACCGGGGTGTGCCGGGCGAGCAGCCGCCCGGCCGCCAGCGTCGGACAGGCCCAGCTGCGGTCCGTCGACACCGCCGACCACGCCAGCGCCGGCTGCGCGTACGCGGACAGCGGATACCGCCGGGCCACCGTCTCCGCACGGTCGCCGAAGGCCGACCGCAGCAGCTCCCCGTACCCCTGTGCGGTGACCGGCGGTGCGAACGAGACGAACCCCCGCCCCTCGTCACGGGTGGTGCCCAGCAGCACCGGCACCTTCAGGAAGCGGCCCGCGCGCAGCGCGTCGGACGGATGCTCCGGCAGCAGCTCCCCGCCGTACGCCGGGGACCCCGTCTGGCCCATCGCCGACAGCACCTCGGCGGCCGGCCGGGACCGCATGCAGCCCAGCTCGTCGCCTTCGGCGCAGCCCAGCCGCGCCGCCGTCGCCCGGCCGTTCTCCCGGACCCGCTCCAACGGTGTGTACGGGGCGGCCGCCGGCGTCAGCACGGACGGCAGCAGCATCCCGGCGGGCCAGTCGAGGGTGCACGCCCCGGACTGCACTGCGGCCCGGGAGAACAGCCCCCGGGCCGCCGGCGCGGTCAGCAGCGCGCAGACGCTCATGCCGCCCGCCGACTCGCCGGCGACGGTCACCCGCGTCCGGTCGCCCCCGAAGGCGGCGGCGTTGCGCTGGGTCCACCGCAACGCCGCGAGCTGGTCGGCGAGGCCGAACGTGCCCGATCCGCGCAGCCCCGGCAGACCCAGGAAACCGAGCGCCCCCAGCCGGTAGTTGACCGTGACGACCACGACACCCTCCCGGGCCGCCAGCCGCCGCGCGTCGTACAGATCGCCGGACCCGGTGGTGAACCCGCCGCCGTGCAGCCACACCAGCACCGGCAGCGGCTTCGCCCCTCCGCGCTCCGGCGCGGTGACATTGACGAAGAGACAGTCCTCACCGCCCACCGTCCGCGCCCCCTCCACCTGGGTGCAGACCTGACCGGGCGCCGTCGCGTCCGCGACACCGGTCCATGGCCGCGCCGGCCGGGGATCGCGCCAGCGCAACGCGCCCACGGGCGGCTGCGCGTAGGGGATGCCGGAGAACACCCGGGTCTCCCCGGCGTCGGTGCCCCGCACCTTCCCGGTGTCCAGCGTCACCACGGGGCCCTCCGCCGGAGCCCGCCCGCCCGGCACCGGCGCGGTCCCCGCGGCCTGCCCCGTACCCGTCGTCAGCAGCGCGCAGACGCCCAGCGCCAGGGCGAGTGCCCGCAGTCCCCGGGGTCGCCTTCTCTCTCTGTCTGTCATGGGCCCACCGTAAGGACGAACGGGCCCCGGACAGTGCCGAATTTCCCGGATCGGACCCGCTCCGGTGAAGACCGGTGACGAACGGACACCGGGTGCACGCCGGTCGGACGATCGGCGTCCCCCGCCCCGGGGACGGGGCCGGAGCACGCTCCCCGCGCGGATCCCCGTACCACGCGCTGGCGCATTCTGGCCCCCCTGCGGGCCCGTCCCCTGGAGCGATGCATCCGGTACGTCGATTTTCGGCCAACTGCGCCCGGCGCCCCAACCTCAACCGGGTGCCAGGGGGTTCACCCCCCAGGGGACGGTCCCGTCCGCCGCTGCCGACGCGAGGAGGAAGGGTGCTCACCAGAGGCCACGACATCGGTATCGCCGTGCTCGCCGCGTCCGTCGCGGCGGCGCTGCTCACGGAGATGGCCGCCACGGTGCCCAGCGCCCCGGCGGTCCGCGCGGAGAGCACCTCGGCGGCCTGGGAGCCGGGCGCGCCGACGCCGTCCCGGGAGCTGACACTGATCACCGGGGACCGGGTGCGCGTCGGGACCCGGGGCCCGTTCGCGGGGGAGGTCCTGGGGGTACGCCCGGCCCCGGGCCGGGAGCGGATCACCTTTCGGACCAGGACCCACAAGGGCCGCGTGCTGGTCCTGCCCGACGACGCCCGCGGGCTCGTCGACGACGGCCGTCTCGACCCGCGCCTGTTCGACCCGGAGGAGCTGGGACGACCGGCCGGGCGGGTGGCGGCCCCGTCCGGGCCGGGCCCGGACGGCCTGCGGATCGTCGTCCGCTACGGCGGGGGGAGCGCCGCCGGGGCCGCCCGGGCCGCGGTGCGCGCCGCCGACGGGGTCCGGGCCCGCCGGTCGTCCGCCGCCCCCGGCGCCGACGCGGTCACGGTGGGGCACCCCGGTCCTGGCGCGCTGTGGGAGGCGCTCACGGACCCCCGGGGCGACGGGACGCGGACCGTCGCCCCGGGGATCGTCCGGATCCGGTCCGGCGCGGCGGCCCCCTCCTGACCGGGCCGGCGACGCCTCCCGGCCGCCCCGCCGGGCCGGGCTCCCGGCCGGCACTCAGCGCAGCTGTTCGGCCAGTCCGACGATGATGCCGTCCGGGCCGCGCAGGTAGCAGAGGAGATGGCTGTCCTCGAACCGGGCGATCCGGCCGAGGAGTTCGGCGCCGTGGGGGCGCAGACGGGCAACGGTGTCCTCGATGTCGTCGACGGCGAACATGACGCGGTGCGTGCCCAGGACGTTGTGCGGCCGGTCGCGCGGCCCGTCGTCGATCACCGCCGGGCTGCGGTACCGCGCCAGCTCCAGCCGGCTGTGGCCGTCCGGGGTCCGGAGCATCGCGATGTCGCAGCGGACGCCGTCGAGGCCGGTGCACTCATCGGCGAAGAGGCCCTCGACCTGCGTCCTGCCCTCAAGTTCCATACCGAGTTCCACGAAGAACGCGACGGCGGCGGCCACGTCCCCGACGACGATGCCGACGTTGTCCATCCGCTGGATCGCCATGCTGGTCCCTCCTTCGTCCTGGCACGGCCGGTGGTGGCCGCTGACAACCCTTGCCCCGTCACGGTGACTCTCTCCCGGAAGGACCGCCACCGCCCCGCCGCACGCACCCCCGCTCACCCGGCCTGCCGCAACACTCGAACACGCATTCAGGGCCGGCCGATCAGCTCCAGCACCCGGGGCCGGCCCTCGGCGCGTCCCCCGGCGCGGGCCGTGATCCGTACGGTGAAGGAAGGGCTCTGATTCGGGGGCCGACCCGCCCGGACCAGGCGCCGGCACGGGGGTTTCCCTCCCCGTGGTCCCGCGCGCCCGGCGATCACCCGGCGATCACCCGGTGATCCCCCTGACCGCTGACCTTTCACCCCTGAGCAGGGCCCTCCGTCCGGCCCACTCCCGGAGGATAGTCACTCCTCCTGACTATGGCATAGTCATCTCCCCTGACCATGGCGTTGATCGTTCGTTGATCATCCGTCGATGCCGGCCTCGCACGCTCTGCCGTTGTCGGGGTCATGCGGAATCCGCCGGGCCGACGACAGCGAGCGACGAGACAAGGAGCGTTCCCAGAGTGGGAGACAGCACACACGTACGAACACCGGTAGGGGGAGGGCGGTCCGGGACCGGGTCCCGGACCGGGATCATCGCCCTGCTGGCCGGCGCCCTGCTGGCCGGTACGGTGCCGGTGGCCCTGGCCGCCGCTCCGGAGCGCCCCGAGGGGGTGGAAGCACCGGCGGCCGCGGCGACGGCGAAGCCGGCGAAGACCGCCCCGACCGCCCGGACCGCGGCGGGCGTCGCCGGCCTGCCCACCGGCCAGAAGGTCCACATCCAGAACATCCGCAACGGCGCCCAGCTCGGCATGTTCCGCAGGCTCTCCGGCCCGGTCGGTGACCGCGGGGAGTGGCTGGAGGCCCAGACCGCGGCGGGCGAGGAGCAGGGCAAGTACCAGACGTGGCAGGTCGAGGCCGCGACCGGCGGCCATCTGCTGCGCAATGCGGAACTGCCGGAGAAGTGCGTGGTCCGGGACGACGCGGTCGGCGCCGTCCCCGGCCCGTGCACGGACCCGAAGGCGGTCTGGAGCGTCTCCTCGCCCGCCGAGGACGAGTACCGCATCGGCGTACCGGGCAGTGACTCCATGCTCGTCTCCATCGGGGAGGTCCACGCCGACAAGCGCACGGCCCACATGGCTCTGAAGACGCTGGCCGACACCACCGTCACACCCGATCCCAGGATCGGCACCGAGTGGTTCATCACCCCGCTGGCGTGGCCCCGGCAGCCGATGCCGCCGGAGGACCGGCGGACGCTGGAACACATGACGTACCTCACCACGCACAATGCGATGATCAACAGTGAGGACGGCTACGGCATCGACCCTCCCGCCCAGCCGCACTCGATGGCGCGGCAGCTCGCGGACGGCGTACGGGGGCTGATGCCGGATGTGAACAAGTCGGTCGTCGACGGGCGGATCCCGCTCTGCCACGGCGGCCGCTGCGCCGGGACGATCTCCGAGCGCAACAACCTGGACACCCTGCTGAGCACCGTGAAGGGCTTCCTGGACGCCAACCCGAGGGAGATCGTCTCGATCTTCATCGAGGACCAGAGCAGCCTCAGCAACCAGGACTACGAGACCTACGGCCTGAACAAGGTGCCCGGTATCCGGGACCTGCTCTTCGTCCCCGACGACGAGCAGGTCACCGACCCGGCGCTGAAGCAGGGCTGGAACGTCCACACCAACGGCTGGCCGCTGCTCCAGGACATGATCGCCAAGAACAAGCGGCTGCTGATCTTCTCCGGGCACCAGGACCGGGAGAAGCTCGGCTTCCTGCTCGACACCCGCTGGCGGGTGGAGAACTACTGGTCCATGGGCAGCCCGGCCGGCGAGCCCGACTGGGGCTGCTACTCCCGCTGGGGCGGTCGGCCGCTGAGCACCCGCGCCTCGGGCAAGTTCCGGCCGCTGTTCATGATGAACCACTTCCGCCAGTGGCCCACCGCCCCCGTCTCCGCGGTGGACAACGCCCGGCTGAAGGAGCGGGCGGAGAACGTCTGCACCACGGCCGCCCGCCGCAAGCCCAACTTCGTCGCCGTCGACCAGTACAAGGACGGCGACCCGTTCCCGCAGCTCCGGGAGATGAACACCTACTGGTGGCAGGGGCAGCGGGACGCCGGGACGACGCCGGGCACGGGCGACGCCGGTGACCCCTTCGACAGCGCCCCCGACGACCGCGCGCCCAAGCCGGCCGGCTCCGGGCCGCACTCCGCCTGCCGCCCCGACGGCATGGCCGCCACCCCGGGCGTCGACGCCCGCTACTGCGACGTGTACGACACCTCCGGGCGCGAATGGCTCGGCGGCGGCGGCCACGACAAGCGGATCGTCGGCTACTTCAACGCCACCCGCAACGGCACCAACAGCCGGCCGCGCTATCTGGTGAAGAACATCCCCTGGTCGAAGGTCACCCACATCAACTACGCCTTCGCGGGCGTCGCCGGGAACCGGATCTCGATCGGCGACGAGGGCGCCGCGAACAACCCGGCCACCCGGATGACCTGGCCCGGCGTCGAAGGCGCCGAGATGGACCCCGCCTTCGCCTACCAGGGGCACTTCAACCAGCTCGCGAAGTACAAGAAGCGCCATCCGCAGGTGAAATCGCTGATCGCGGTGGGCGGCTGGACCGAGAGCCGCGGCTTCTACGAGATGGCCACCCAGGCCGACGGCTCGGTCAACCGGGCCGGCATCGACGCCTTCGCCGACTCCGTGGTCGCCTTCCTCGACCGCTACGGAGCCGCCTTCGACGGGGTCGACATCGACTACGAGTACCCCACCGCCGTCCCCGACAGCGGCAACCCCGACGACTGGGCGCTCGCCAACCCGCGCCGCAAGGGCCTCCAGGCCGGCTACAACGCGCTGATGAAGACCCTGCGCGAGAAGCTCGACCGGGCGGGCACCGAACGCGGCCGCTACTACCTGCTGACCTCCGCCGCCTCCGCCTCCGGCCATCTGGTGCGCGGCTACGACGGCGGACAGGCCCTCGCCTACCAGGACTTCGTCAATGTCATGACGTACGACCTGCACGGCTCCTGGAACCAGTACGCCGGCCCGCAGGCACCGCTGTACGACGACGGGCGGGACGGCGAGCTGGCCGCGGCCGGGGTCTACGACAGCGCGAAGAACCCCGAGTACGACCGCACCGGCTACTTCAACATCGACTGGGCCTACCACTACTACCGGGGCGCCCTCCAGCCCGGCCGGATCAACCTCGGCATCCCGTACTACACCCGTGGCTGGCGCGATGTGCAGGGCGGCACCGACGGGCTGTGGGGCACGGCCCCCCTGCCCGACCAGGGCCAGTGCCAGCCCGGCACCGGCAGCCGCACCCCCTGCGGCAACGGCGCGGTCGGCATCGACAACCTCTGGCACGACACCAGCAGGGGCCGGGAGGTGGCCGCCGGCGTGAACCCGCTGTGGCACGCCAAGAACCTCCAGGCCGGCACCGTCCCCGGCTATCTCGACGCCTTCGGCCTCGACGCCTCCCGTCCCGAGAACCGGCTCACCGGCACCTACCAGAGCCACTACAGCCCCGCCCTGGAGGCGGGCTGGCTGTGGAACCCGCAGAAGAAGGTCTTCCTCACCACCGAGGACGAGCGGTCCGTCGACGCCAAGACCGGATACATCAGGGCCAACGGCATCGGCGGGGTCATGATGTGGGAGCTGTCCGGCGACTACACCCGTGGCGCGGACGGCACCTACCGCATGGGGTACGACATGACCAGCCGGATCGACCGGGCCCTGCACGGCTCGGGGCCCGCGAAGGCGCAGCGCGCCGGGTCCACCCCGCTGCCGGACCAGGTGCTCGACGTGTCCGTCGAGTTCGCCGACCATCCGACCGCGGAGGGGGATCTGTGGCCGCAGCAGCCCAAGCTGCGGATCACCAACAACAGCGGCCGGCCGCTGCCCTCGGGGACCGAGCTGTCCTTCGACATCCCCACCAGCGCGCCGCCGCTGCTCAAGGACGAGGCATGGCGGGAGATGAGGGACGAGGTGAAGCCGGGCCGCAGCGGGCCCAACACCGGCGGCCTGAAGGCCGACTTCCACCGCGTGACGATCAAGCTCGGCTACTGCGAGGCCGTGCCGGCGCGCGGCACCCGCGACATCGGGATCAAGTACTTCCTGCCGCTGACCGGCCCCGCCAACCTCACCGCGAAGATCGGGGACACCACCTACGGACTCACCCAGGACCGGCGCCGGGGCACCAGCACCGTCGAACCCCCGGCCACCGGCGGCGGGCCCGCCTGCCAGGCCGCGCCCTGGGACACGGGCCGCACCTACAACCCGGCCTGGGCGCCGTTCGCGCTCTGGAAGACCGGGGACCGCTGGAAGATCCAGGACGTCAACAGCGGCAATGTCCTGGACCACCCCGGCAGTTGGACCACCGCGCATCTGGTCGACTCGCAGAACGGCAACGCCAACCAGCTGTGGAACATCACCCCGGCCGGCGGGGGACAGATGCTGATCAAGAGCGCCACCAGCGGCCGGGAGCAGTGCCTGACGGCCACCGGCCTGCTGGCCGAGCTGGCCGTCCGCACCTGTGACCAAAGCCCCGGACAGCGGTGGCAGTTCAGCGACGAGAAGGGGAACCCGGCCCTGGCCCTTCCCGGCGACGGCCGGCCGCACGGCCTGAAGTCGGCAGGCGGCTTCGTCATGGAACCGCGCAACAGCGGTATCAGCCCCGGGACCAAGGTGGTCGCGGGCGACCCGGGAGGGATGACCCGCACGGTCGTCTCGTACGGCGGGTACTACTGGAAGGCCAAGTTCTGGACCAAGGGCAACGTGCCCGACGCGGCCGACCCGCAGAACGCCTGGGCCCGCCTGGGCAAGGTCGCCTGACCCCTGCAGGGGAAGGGCTGACGGCCCGCCCGGACATCGTGTCCGGGCGGGCCTCGCGCCTGCCTACTCCTGCCCGGCCGCCGGGCGGTAGACGCACACCTGCGTGCCCGTGCCCGCGGTCTCGGCGGAGACCAGCTCCAGCGGGCGCAGCGCGCCGCCGCTCGGGAAGATGGACTTTCCGCCGCCGAGCAGCACCGGAATGACCATCAGCCGCAACTCGTCCACCAGCCCCGCGTCCAGCATGCCGCGCACCAGGGTGGGGCTCCCCATGACCAGCAGGTCCCCGCCCTCGCCGGCGCGCAGCTCGCGGATCCGGTCCAGGGCCCCGCCGTCGGCGGCGGGGATCAGCCGGGAGTTGTGCCAGGTGAGCGCGGACTCCTCCAGGGTGCCGGAGACCACGTACTTCGGCAGCGCGTTCATCCGGTCGGCGAAGGGGTCACCGGCCCGCTCGGGCCAGGCGTCGGCCATCGTCCGCCAGGTGCGGCGGCCGAAGAGCAGCGCGTCGGCAGCCCTCAAGGTCCCGTCGATGGCGCCGCCCATCACCTCCGGGTCGAAGAACGGGTGCGACCAGCCGCCGTGGGCGAAGCCGCCATCGGTGTCCTCCTGCGGGCCGCCCGGTGCCTGCACCACTCCGTCCAGGCTGATGAACTCACTGACCACGATGCGCATGACGACGCTCCTCCTGCTGTGCCTTGTGCTGAATCCGAGATGTGTTGCGATACCGCGAAGCTGCGGTGTGTACGGCAGGGGAGACCGGCGTGCCGCCGGAAGATCATCGCATCCCCGCTGTGATCCGGGACACAGGTGGGGCCGGGCCCGGACCTCCCCGTGTCGGACCCGCCCTCTCCCGCCCCTCTCCCGCGCCCCTGTCAGTGGGCCTCGTCCAGCCGGGCGAGAGCGCGCCCGGCTGGTCCGTGCGCCGGCGCGGACAGCTGTGGCTGTACCGGAGGACTTCGCAGCCGGGCAGCCCGGCCGCCTCCCGCTTCCCCCGGGGCCGCCCGCAAGTGCCCGGATCCGGCGTGTTCGTGGGGCACCTCACGTTTGGGGCGGGCGCCACCCGCGTTTCATGGCGTGTACGTGTCATCCATGTGACGCATGGGTGCGGCCCCTTGTGCAATTCCTATGCGACCGACAATCTTTGAGTCAGCGGCAGATTGACATGGTCATGGTTGACATGCTCGCGTCATGCGCCCTGAGCTGCCCTGATGTCCACACGACCGTAGGCCTCGTCGTCACCGCAGGCGAAGGAGGCCCCCGGTTCCCCCCACCGCACCAGCAACGAGGAGGACCCTCAGATGGAACTCACGCGTCACACCGGTCAGTCGAGCCCCGTCCGCCGCCGGCGTCTGCTCACCCCGCTGGGTGCCGCCGTCGCGGGCGCCCTCACGCTCGGGCTCATGACCGCACTCCCCGCGACCGCCGCCACCGCGCCCGAGGCGCGCGAGGGCCGCATCGTCGACGCGGGGGCGCCCGGCGCCATCAAGAACAGCTATATCGTCACCCTCCGCGACAGCCAGGTGCGGGCCGGTTCCGCCGAGGGCAGGGCGCTGGCCAGGGAGTACGGCGCGAAGATCAAGCGCACCTACACCACCGCGCTCAACGGTTACGCCGTCCAGCTCTCCGAGGCCCAGGCGAGGAAGCTGGCGGCCGACCCGGCGGTCGCCGCCGTCGCGCAGGACCAGACCGTCCGTATCCAGGCGACCCAGACCAACCCGCCCTCCTGGGGCCTGGACCGCATCGACCAGAAGCTGCTGCCGCTGAACCGCAGCTACACCTACCCGGACCACGCCGGCGCGGCCACCACCGCGTACGTCATCGACACCGGTGTCCGCATCTCCCACAGCGAGTTCGGCGGGCGGGCCTTCAACGGATACGACGCCGTCGACAACGACAACGTCGCCCAGGACGGCAACGGCCACGGCACCCATGTCGCGGGCACGGTCGCCGGAGCCTCCTACGGTGTCGCCAAGCGGGCCCGGATCGTCGGCGTCCGCGTGCTCAACAACAGTGGCTCCGGCACCACCGCGCAGGTCGTCGCCGGTATCGACTGGGTGGCCCGGAACGCGGTCCGGCCCGCTGTCGCCAATCTGAGCCTCGGCGGCGGCGCCAACACCACCATCGACACGGCCGTACGGCGGCTGGTCGCCGCCGGTGTCACCACGGCCGTGGCGGCGGGCAACAGCAACGCCAACGCCTCCGGCTTCTCCCCGGCGCGGGTGGGCGAGGCGATCACGGTCGGCTCGACCACCAGCACGGACGCCCGGTCCAGCTTCTCCAACTACGGCGCGGTCCTGGACCTCTTCGCCCCGGGCAGCTCCATCGCCTCGGCCTGGCACACCAATGACACGGCGACCAACACGATCTCCGGTACGTCGATGGCGGCCCCGCACGCCGCCGGCGCCGCCGCGATCTACCTGACGTCGAACCCGGCGGCCACCCCGGCGCAGGTCTCCGCCGCGCTGGTGGCGGCGTCCAGCACCGGCGTCGTCACCAACCCCGGCCCGGGCTCGCCCAACCGCCTGCTGAACATCACCGGCTGACCCACCCGCCGGCCCACCGGCTGACACACCGAACGCCGCCGGACCGTCGCTCCCCGACGGTCCGGCGGCTCGCTGTCGCCTCCCGCACCGGCCGCGCGGCTACGGGGGCATGAGGTCAGGCGGTCGTCACGCCGCCGGCGGGCCGTCGAGCAGCACCCGCAGCCGGTCGAAGTCGTTGGCGATGAAGGAGGTGTGCGGCACCGGGACGCGGTCCGGCTCCGCGAGCGCCAGCCGGGGGAAGCGGTCGAAGAGCGCCGGCAGCGCGACCAGCGCCTCCATCCGGGCGAGCGGCGCTCCGAGGCAGAAGTGGATGCCGTGCCCGAAGGCGAGGTGCGCCTTGTCGGCACGGTCCATGTGGAAGTCCTCGGCGTGCTCGTGGACGGCGGGATCCAGGCCCGCCGCGCCGAAACCGAGGATGACGGCGTCCCCGGCCGCGATCACACAGCCGTCGCCCAGGTCGACGTCCTCCCGGGCGAACCGGAGCGGCAGATGGACCACCGGCGGATGGAGCCGCAGGGTCTCCTCCACGACCTCGGGCCAGCCGGCCGGATCCGCCCGGACGGCCGCGAGCTGCGCGGGGTGCCGCAGCAGTTCGTGGATGGCGTGCGTGAGCAGGGCGACGGTGGTCTGGGTGCCCGCGCCGATCATCAGATTGAGGGTGGAGATGACCTGCTTCTCGGTGAGCCGGTCGCCCTCGTGCTCGCTCAGCAGCAGACTCGTCAGATCGTCGCCGGGCGTCGCCCGCCGGGCCTCGACCAGATCCTCCAGAGCGGTGTGGGTCTCGCTCCCGTGCCGCCGGGACGTCTCGGCGTCGATGCCGGTGACCAGGGCGACGCCCATCGCCTCCAGCAGCGCGGGCCGCAGGTCGTCCGGGACCCCGAACAGGTCGCACATCAGCCGCGCCGGGATCGCGTCGGTGAAATGGGCCCGGATGTCGACCGGCTCCCCCGGTGCCCCGGCCGCCAGCCGGTCGAGGAGCGCGGCGACGATGGCCTCCACCCGGATGCGCAGCCCGTCCAGCCGGCGCGGGGAGAAGAGGGGGCCGAGCATCTTCCGGAGCCGGGTGTGCTCCGCTCCCTCGCTCGTCGCCATGGACCGCATGTCGACCCAGACGGAGAGCCAGGCGACCTTCCCCGGCCGGTATCCGGGCCAGACACCCCGGGCGTCCCGGGAGAGCCGGGGGTCCGCCGCGAGCCGGCGCACGACGTCCCCCCGGGTGACGGACCAGGCGACGACTCCCTCCGGCAGGCGGACCTGTACGGCAGGGCCCGCGGAACGGAGTTCGTGGAGCTGTGCGTAGAGCCGGTCCCCGCCGCCGCTGTCGAGCACCGGGGTGTGGCTGGTCTTCGCGCCGGTCATGGCGGAGCCTCCTGACGGAGTGGTCGCTGACGCTCGTGCCGGGCCCTCACCCGCCGGGCGCCCGGGACCTGTCGTCCCGCGGAGGGCCCATCTGTCATTGTGCGGGACCCCGTCCGGCGAACCAAGGGTGCCGGACGGGGGGATATCCCCCCGAAGGGGCGATGTGCCCACGGGGCGAGGCGGTACGGGCCGGCCGCACCGCCTCGCCACCGCGTCACCGGTCATCGGCGGTCACCGGTCAGGGGAGCAGCCGCACTCCCTGGTCGGTGAGGTCGTAGCGGGCCGCGACCACGGACAGCCGTCCGTCGGCGACCCGGGGCGCGAGGTCGGGCTTTGCCGCCAGCTGGTCCCGTACGAGCCGGGCCTGCGCGTCGGTCGTGGCCCGCACCCGGGCGTCGCCCACCTGGCCGTGGTCGATCGCGGGCCATATTCGCTCGGCCAGGTACTGGATGCTGCCGGGCAGGGGCTGCCCCGTCTGCTCCGCCTCGATGGCGGCCTTGACCGCACCGCAGGACTCGTGGCCGAGGACCACGATCAGGGGGATGTTGAGGGCCAGCACCCCGTACTCGACGCTGCCGACGACGGCCTCGTCGAGCACGCCGGCCGCCGAACGCGCGGTCAGCAGGTCCCCGAGCCCCTGGTCGAAGACCAGCTCCGGCGGGACCCGGGAGTCCACACAGCCGAGCACGATCGCGAACGGGGCCTGCCCGGCGATCGCCCGCTGCCGGGCGGCGGTGCCGTGGTTGGGGTAACGCTGACGCAGGGTGCGCCAGCGGCGGTTGCCCTCCAGGAGGGTCTGGAGTGCGACGCGGGGGGTATGGGCCGACGGTGGGGGTGACGCGGACGGGTGGGCCGCGGCCGTGGCCGCACCGGCGCCCAGGACGCCCACGGCGCCCATGGCACCGAGGACCGAGGCCCCGCCGACCGCCGCGCGCAGCACACTGCGGCGTCCCGAGCCGTCGCCCGGCCCCCGGTCCGTCATGCGGTCCGTCATCCGGCCCGTCGTCGGTTCGTCACGGTGAAGTCGCTCATGGTTCGCTGTCATGGCCTGGAAGGTAGAGCCGCGATCATGTTCGAAGCTCGTCTTCACATTCTTATGACAATCTGTTCATCTTCATGAAAGGTCTCTCATCACCCGCAGGTCACCGGGGAGTTGGAATCCCGCCTCCCCCCACCGGCGGCCACCCGCGGGGCCATCCCGGTGCTTGTCCGCCCGGCGGGCACCGGCTACCCTCCGCCCTGTGATCTGCTCCTGCCCCGCCGCGAACCGGACCCGCCGCGCCTGATGGCGGCGACCGTCCCCGTACGCCGCCGCGCCACCGGTCCCCCTGACGACCCCGGGCACGGAGACGATTCCGCGTTCACCACCTGGGCGGAGTCGTTCATCCCTGACGCCTGACGCCTGACGCCTGACGCCTGACGCCTGACGCCTGACGCCTGACGCCTGACGCCTGACGCCTGACGCCTGACGCCTGACGCCTGACGCCTGCTGGGCCCGCCCCGGACCGGAAGAAGTACCGGTCCGGGGCAGGCCGGGCGCCGGCCGGTGGTACGGCAGCCGGAGGTACCGCCTACGCCGACGGCCGCTTCGACGCACCGGACACCCCGGACGCCCCGCCGCCGCCGCTCGCCTCCCCCTCCCGTACCGCCCACTCCACCCGCAGCGGCAGCCGCTTGGCCCCGATGGTGTGCCGGGGGTCCTCGAAGACCACCGGCCCGTCCACCGCGAACTCCCGCCACCTGCGCAGCAGGACCCGCAGCGCGACGGTCAGCTCCAGCCGGGCCAGCGCGGCGCCCAGGCAGTAGTGGATGCCCCGGCCCAGCGCCAGATGCCGGCCCGGCGTACGGGCGATGTCGAAGGAGTCCGCCCGGGCGAAGGCCCGCTCGTCCAGATTGGCCGAGGCCAGCCAGACCATGACGATCTCGTCCGGCGGGATGGTGACCCCGCCCACCACGGCCGGCGCGGTCGTCCGGCGCGGCGCCGCCGGCAACTGCCCCCGGTAGCGCATCACTTCCTCCACGGCCGTCCCCAGCAGGGCCGGATCCGC
This sequence comes from Streptomyces yaizuensis, assembly GCF_034961445.1. Classification (NCBI taxonomy): domain Bacteria; kingdom Bacillati; phylum Actinomycetota; class Actinomycetes; order Kitasatosporales; family Streptomycetaceae; genus Streptomyces; species Streptomyces yaizuensis. Next base: position 78,198 of record NZ_BSBI01000009.1, on the reverse strand, counting down.
GCGCAGCCGGGCCGTCTCCCCGGGCCGGTCCGCCAGCAGCAGCAGGGCGCTGCTCAGCAGCATCGTGGTGGTGATGTGCCCGGCGACCAGCAGAAAGCCGCACACCCCGAGGATCTCCTCGTCGGCGAGGCGCGCGCCGCCCTCGCTCACCCCGGTCAGCACACTGATCAGATCGTCCCCGGGGCGGGCCCGCCGCTCGCGGATGATGTCCAGGAAGTAGGCGTTCATCTCCGCGATGGCGGGCTCCACCGTCGCCAGCATCGCGGGCGTCGCCACGAGCACCGGCTCATCGCCCCGCCCCTGGAAGAAGAGAGCTTCCGACCAGACACGGAAGCGGGCCCGGTCGACGACCGGGATCCGCAGGACGTCGGCGATGACCGCCAGCGGCAGCGGATAGGCGAAGTCCTCGATGAACTCGGTCCGCCCCGACCCGCCCAGCGCGTCCAGCAGCTCCCCTGCGATCCGCTCGATCCGGGGCGCGAGACCCGCCACGAGCCGGGGGGTGAACGCCTTGCTCACCAGCGTGCGCAACTGCTGGTGGCGCGGCGGGTCGAAGCCGAGGAAGGCGCCCCGCGCCACCGTCGCGAACGCCTCCGGCTGCGGTATCAGCGACCGCAGATCGGAGGAGAAGAGCCGGTGGTCGCCGAGGACCGCCACCGCGTCCTCGTGCCGGAAGACATGCCAGTAGCCGAGCGCCGAGTCATGGTGGACCGGCGCGTGCTCCCGCATGAACGCCCACCACCCCATCAGCGCCGCGTGCGTGGGGTCCTGGTCGGCGAGGGCGAGGGACACCGGCGGCCCCGGGGCACCGCCCCGCCCGTCAGTGCGCACCGGACCTCCCCGGAGCGGTACGCAGGATCCCCGCCAGGGCGCCGACCGCGCGGTCGATGTCCCCGGCCGAGTTCAGCACCCCCGGGGAGAACCGGACGGCGCTGTCGCGGTACGGGGTCTGCCCGGCCATGATCCGCTCCTGCTCCAGCGCGGCGACCACCTCGGCGGGATCGCGCCCCACGGCGTCGAAGCAGACGATGCCCGCCCGCAGCGCGGGGTCCGCCGGGGTGCGCACGACGACGCCGTCGAGCCCGGCCAGCCGCTCCCGGCAGTACCCGGTGAGTTCCGCGATCCGTTCCGCGACCCGCGCCTTGCCCAGCGTCAGCTGGAAGTCGAACGCCTCCGCCAGCGCCCAGCGGTGCTCGAACGCGGGAAAGCCCCCGGGGCTGCACCGCCGGGCGGCCGGCGCCTCGGCGTCCGGGTCACGGCCGAGATACCACGGCCAGAACACCTCCACGTCGAAGGAGGTGACGATGGGCCGCACCGCCGACCAGCCCCGGGCACTGCCCCACACCACCCCGGTCCCGCGCGGCCCGAAGAGCCACTTGTGGCAGCCCGCCACCAGGAAGTCGCAGCCGAGGCCGGTGACCCCGAAGTCCTCCACCCCCAGGGCGTGCACCGCGTCGACGCAGATCAGGACCTCACGGCCGGGCGGCCGGCCGGCGTTGACCCGGGCCACGGCGGCGCCGATCCGGGCCAGCGGCAGCTTCACCCCCGTACCCGAGTGCACCCAGGTCAGGACGAGCAGCCGGGTGGCAGCGCCGATGCCCCGCACGACCGCGTCCACGATCGCGTCGGCATCGGCACGGGCCGGGTCGTCGTAGAGCCGCAGCGTACGGTGGGACGCGCCGTCCGCCGCCGCCTTGAAACGGATCAGCTCACGGGCCGCGTAGTGCTCGTGCACGGTGCTCAGGATCTCGTCGCCGGGAGCGAGCCGCAGCCCGGTGATGACGACCGCGAGACCGGCGGTGGTGCTCTCGGTGAGGGCGATCGTGTCGGGCTCCGCCCCCAGATGGGCCCCGGCCCGCTCCAGCACCCGGCGCACCTGTTCGTCGCGCCGGTGGAAGTGGAGCGCCGGATTGCGGTCCAGCAGCCCGCGGTGCCGGGCTATCGCCTCGCGCACCGGACGCGGATGGGGCGCCAGCAGGGACAGCGCCAGATGCACATAGTCGGGATCCAGGTCGAACTGCCGCCGTGCCCAGTCCCAGTCCGCGCCGGGAGTGCCGTGCGCGGGCGCCCCGGCGGCGGTGGTGTCGATGCTCATCGTGCCTCCTTCCTTGAGGAGTTGTCGGTGGTGGTACGGGGACGGGGGCGGCCGGCGCGGGCCCGGCGCGCCCCCGTCCCGGTTCGTCAGAGCGGGTCCCGGCGCGCGATCACGTACAGCAGGGGGACCCGCAGTACCGTCCGCTCCGGCGATGTGCTCCGCCGCCGCGCCTCCGAGGTGATCAGCCGCTCGTACCCGGGGCGCAGCCGGGGCGGGACCCGCTCCCACAGCAGCCGCATCCCGTGGCCCCAGGTCCACCGCAGCAGGGCCGCGGGGTCGGCGGCCGTCAGCAGCCCCGTCTCCCGGTGGACCCGGACGTCGTGGAAGCCCGCGGCGGTCAGTTCGGCGCGGACCCGCTCCGGTCCGCCGAAGGCCGGGGTGTACGGGTAGACCCCGCTGCCCGTGTCGTGGTCGGCCGCCATCCGGGCCACGGAGGCCAGTCCGAAGACCTCCGGCTCCGGTTCGGTGACCGTGGCGGGAGCGGACAGTCCGAGCCTGCCGCCGGGTGCCAGCAGCCGGTGGTAGGCGCGGTAGGCGGCGGGCAGGTCGCCGAGCATATGGATGCTCATGCCCCCGGTGACGGCGTCGAAGGAACCGGCGGGGAACGGCGGGTCCTGACCGTCCCTCACCTGGGTCGTCACCTGGACCAGCCCGCGCAGCGCGGCCTCGTGCCGGGTGGCCTCGACCATGCCGGGCGCCAGGTCGACGCCCACGGCCCGGCCGGTGGGCCCGGCGGCCCGCGCGGCGGGGAAGAGCACGGCACCCCGGCCGCAGCCGATGTCCAGCACCCATTCGCCGGGCCCGATCCCGGTGAGCGCGACGAGCCGTTCGCCCGCCGGGCCGAAGAACTCCACGCCGTCGCGGTCGTAGCGCTGTGACACACCGTCGAACACGGCGGGCATGCCGCCGCGCGGCCGTCGCCGCCCCATGGGGATCCTCCCGTCGCCCCGGACCGGACACCCGCCCGGTCCGGAGCCGTCAGATGGTCTGCCTGTCGTCGGACCGACTGCCTGCCGGACGGCCCTCCTGCCGTCACACGGTCTGCCGCTCCGCGTCCATCACCCCGAAGAGATCGTGGTGGAGTGCGCGCAGCAGGCCCCGTTCGCCCGGTTCGCGCTGGCCGAGCAGGCCCAGCCGGTCCGCCTTCCGCAGGGGGTCGCCGGGGCGGTCGAGGCCGTAGTGGCGCAGCACGTTCCGTACGGACGCGGGGTGGCGCTCCGGGTCGATGGGCCGGGCGGGCGACGGCGGCCCGGTGCTCCGTCCGGCCCGCGCCATCCGCTCCACCACCCCGGGCAGGACCGTCATGGTGTGCTCGTACCGGGCCCAGTCCGCCACCCCGGTGGGCACCGGCCGCCGCTCCAGCACCCGGCGGCAGACCTCGGCGAAGTGCCGTGTGTCCATCCGGGCGAACTCGTACGGACTGGAGTGGGGTTCGTCGCGGTACACCACGTCCACGAGCCCGCCGTTGTGGTCGCCCACGTAGTGCGGGAAGCCGTCCCAGCGCGGGACGACGGCCGGGACCTGGCAGGCCAGTGCCTCCAGCGCGGACTTCGCGTAGGTCTCGAAGACGCTGGTGGCCCCGGAGACGAACACGTCGGCCGCCGCGTACAGCCGGGCCGTCCGCTCCTTCTCCAGCCGGTGGAAGACGACGGCGTCGCGCAGCCGGGGCGCCAGCCGGTTGTAGTAGGACGGGTCGATATGGGTCGTCGACAGGGCGAGCAGGACCCGGGGGTCCTGCCGGCGCAGCAGCTCGTACCCTTCGAGCAGCGGGTCGAGCCCCTTGTCGTTCATGAACCTGCCGGTGTAGAGCAGGACGGTGGCGTCCTGCGGCAGCCCCAGCTCGGCGCGGCACGCGGCCCGGTCGGCGGGCCGGTACACCTCGCTGATGCCGAAGGTGCAGATCGGCTCGGCCCGGATCCCGGTCAGGTGCTCGTACGCGCGGCACGCGTGCGGCGATCCGCAGATGACCAGGTCGGCGGGGTGCGACTCCTCGGCGATCAGCAGGAAGTAGCAGAGGATGTGCAGGGGATAGGGGTTGGTGTGCGGGATCATCAGCGCCGGACAGGAGTAGCCGTCCCGCCGCATGAACCACAGCAGCGGCAGCGATTCGACGTACTCGGCGATCACCAGGTCGACCGTGGACAGGTCGCAGGAGGCCTTGAGGGCCCGGTAGCCGGCCTCGAAGTGCTCGTAGCCGTGGTCGCCGGGGGGCAGCACCCGGGTGGTGAAGAGCAGGGTGTCCCCGGGCGGGCAGAACCGGCGGATGTCGTCGGGGGAGTCGGTCAGGGCCAGGATCGTGGTCATGGGCGGCTCAGCCGCGCGGCAGTGTCTCGAAGTACATCTGTGCCGCGCCCAGGGTGTTCCAGCGGGGTGAGGTCCGGGCCGCGCGGGCGGCCTCGATCACCCGGCGCACCCCCTCCCGTACGTCGATCCGGTGCCGGAAGCCGAGGACGTCCCGGGCCCGGGTGATGTCCGCCCACAGCCGCTCCGCGTAGATGGCGATGGGCACGTCCACGTACCGGGGGGCGACGGGCCGCCCCAGCTCCTCGCCGATCATCGCGAGCACCTCGGAGAACGTGGTCTCCACTCCGGTGCCGACGTTGAACTCCTGCGTCGGCAGCTCGCACTCCAGCGCCCGCTGGAAGGCGCGGCCCGCGTCCTCGACATAGATGAAGTCCCGGGTCTGGCGGCCGTCGCCCCAGACGACCGGGGTCACGTCGTGCAGGACCGCCCAGACGAAGAGGGAGATCACATTGGCGTAGCCGCCCTTGCTGAACTCGTCGTGCCCGTAGACGCTGAACGGCCGCATCCCGATGGCCGTCATGCCGTAGCGCTCGCTGTACTGCCGTGCGACCTCCTCGTTCCACTTCTTCGAGAGGGCCTTCAGGTCGGGCGGCGCCAGCTCCATGCCCTCGGTGTACGGGACCGGGTTGCCCTCGTAGACCGCGCTGGTGCTGGCGTAGACCAGCTTGCCGACATCGCCCCGGCGCATCGCCTCCAGGACGTTGAGGAAGCCGTGCGTGGTGACGGACGCGCCGTCCACCGGGTCCTCCTCGTACATCAGGAAGGAGGAGGGGGCGGCGAGATGGAGCACGGCGTCCTTGCCCCGGACGGTCTTGGTGAGCAGCTCCAGATCGCGGGTGTCGCCCTCCACCCACTCCACGTGATCGCGGAGGGAGGCGGGCACGTGCTCCCAGCCGCCGATCTTGTAGTTGTCCAGCGAGGTGATCGTGTATCCGTCGTCGAGCAGGCCCCGGATCATGTTCCGTCCGATGAAGCCGGCGCCGCCGGTGACCAGGATGTCGCGATGGGTCATTCTCACTCCTCCACGGTGTGACGATCGGTGGGGTGCGCGGTGGGTCGATCGGTGGTATGGGGTGGCGCGGCGCGGGTGCCGCGGGGTGGCGCGGCCGCCGCGCCGGGGGGTGCGGCGGCCGCGCCACGGGGGAGGGGCGTCAGCCGAGCCGGACCAGCCGGTACTCGTCCGCCGCCGCCGTGCCGTTGGCGGGTGCCCACTGGGCCGGTGCCCACTGCGCGGGCGCCCAGCCCGCGGGTGCCCACTGGCTGTGCGCGGGTGCCCACTGCGCAGGCGCCCACCCGGCCGGAGCCCACTGACTGTGGGCGGGGGCCCACTGGGCCGGGGCCCAGCCGGCCGGCGCCCACTGGGCGTGCTCCGGCGTCCAGGAATTCTCCATCGTGCTCTCCAATCCCAGGAAGGGAGTCCCCCCGGGACCGGTCACAGGCATTGCCGAACATCCCGTACGGGTAATTGGGCAATCCGATGACCGGGGCCCGGGAATTTGTCATCGAGGTCGGTTCCGATACTTCCCGGTACTCCCATTCCTCATATGTGAAATGAACCTCGATCCACATTCAGACTGCACAACGTCAACGAGTGAGTCAATGATCAGAGTGACAGGAGTGACGGATGTGGCGACATGAATCATCTTGGCGAGAATGCTTCCCCGACTGGCCTGAAAAACTCTTAGCGCAGGTTTCAGGACGGCTGGCGCGGGAAGAAGTCCGGGTGTTGCTTGCCTGTGGCATGCATGTTTCAATGGCTTCTGTTTTTCCCCTGACCGAAAACCTGAGAAGGAAGCAGGGGGGTGAGTTTTGGGATGGCGAGACGGAGCGCGTCAGCTCCCCCCGGAGGAGGCCGGCCCGGGGCGGATAGCCCTGGTCGGGATGGTCGGCACCACCATCCAGTACTTCGACTTCTTTATCTATGCCCTGGCCTCGGTGCTGATCTTTCCGGATGTCTTCTTCCCGGGCATGTCAGATGCGGCGGCCACCCTGACCGCCTTCGCATCCATCGGTGTCGCCTTTGTTATGAGACCGCTCGGCGCACTGATCTTCGGGCATTTCGCAGACCGTCGCGGACGCACGTCCGTGCTCGTGGTCTCCATTGCGCTGATGGGTGTATCCACTTTTCTTGTCGGCATTCTGCCCGGATATGCGACGCTGGGTTTTCTCGCGCCGCTCGCGCTGATTCTCCTGCGGATGGCACAGGGCATCGCACTCGGTGGCGAAGGGATGGGCGCGACGATTCTCGCAGTGGAGTACGCGCCCCCGCGCAAAAGAGGTCTCTACTCCGCCTTCCCCGGCGTCGGCGCCTCACTCGGGGCGCTTCTCGCCCATCTCTCCTTTCTCTCGCTCACGGCGCTCCTCGGCGAGGACCGGTTCGCCTCCTGGGGGTGGCGGATCCCCTTCCTGGCCGGGGCGGTCCTGGTGGTGATCTCCCTCTGGATACGGCTGTCCGTGGCCGAGAGTCCCGTCTTCGCCGCCGTCCACGCCCGCGAACGGGCCCTGAGGGTCCCGCTCGCCGAGGTGCTCCGGCGGCAGCCCGCCACCCTTGCCCTCGCGATCGCCGCCCTGCTCGTCGGGAACGTCCTCTACTTCGTCACCCAGACCTTCGCGCTCTCCTACGGCACCACGGTCCTGGACGTCCCCGACGCGGTGATGCTCCGGGCCGCCCTGATCTCCCTCGCCGTCCAGGCCGTGACCGGATTCCTCGCGGCCGCCTTCTCCGACCGGCTCGGCCGGCGCCGGGTCTGCGTGACCGGCGCGGTGCTGTGCGGGCTGTGGGCGGTCCCGCTGATCTGGCTGCTGCGCACCGGCGAACCGGCCCTGATCACCGTCGCCTTCGCCCTGTCGATGCTCGTCTACGCCGTCTACTCCGGGCCGCTGGGGGCCTATCTCGCGGGCCTGTTCACCACCCGCTACCGCTTCACCGCCGTGGCCCTGGCGTTCAACACCGGGGTGATGGCGGGCGGAGCGCTCGCCCCCGCCGCGGCCGACCGGCTGATCGCGGCGACCGGCTCGGTCTGGGCGGTCTCCGGCCTCGTCGCCGGCGCCGCGCTGATCAGCCTCGCCGCTCTGGCCCGGCTGACCGAACGGCACCCGGACGACCTCGGGGCGGACGGATGAACCACCGCCCGCCGTACGACCCGTCGGCCGTACTCCGGGAGGCCGGCCCGCCGGCCGCCACCGGTCCCGGACCGCGCCGCGGGCCCGCCCGCGCCCCGCCGCAGCGGCCCGAGTCTCCCCGTACCCCGTACTCCGCACCCCACCGGGCACTCCGGGAAGGACGACATGATGAACGACACCGAGCATCCGGCCCCGGAAGCCGAGGCCCCGGCCGCACCGGCGCCGGAGGCATCCGCCGTGGAGCGGGTCGCCCGCCTGGCGACCCTGTTCACCCCCTGGGCCCTGCGGACCGCGGTCACCCTCCGCCTGTTCGACCTGATCGAGGAGGGGAACCACCGCCCGGACGAGCTGGCCGCGCGCTCCGGAGCCGACCCCGGGGCCCTGCAACGGCTGCTGCGCTATCTGGCCGACCTCGACGTCCTGGCCCGCACCGGCGACACCTACCGGCTGACGCCGCTGGGTCAGGTGCTGACCTCCCGTCACCCCTCGCGCACCGCACGCTTCCTGGACCAGGACGACGCCTGGGCCCGCACCGGCGACCGGGCCGTCCCCGGGCTGCTGCACGCCGTACGCACCGGCGGACCCGCCTGGGAACGCCACCACGGTCTGCCGTTCTGGGCCAGCCTGGACGGCGACACCGCCCTGGGCGAGGCGTTCGACCGGGCCATGGCGGTGCACGCCGACGGCTTCGGCCCCTGGCTCGCCGGGGCCTGGGACTGGTCCTCCGTGACCCGGGTGGCCGACATCGGCGGCGGCACCGGCACCACCCTCGTCACCCTCCTGGAGCACCATCCGCACCTGCGCGGGGTGCTCGTGGACCTGCCCCGCACCGTGGAACGCGCCACCCGGGAGATCGCCGCCGCCGGGCCCGGGGTCGTCTCCCGCGCCGAAATGGTGGGCCGCAGCTTCTTCGAGCCGCTGCCGCCCGGCGCCGGGGCCTATCTGCTGGCGCACGTCCTGCACGACTGGCCCGACCGGGAGTGCGTCCGGGTGCTGCGCGGCTGCGCCGGGGCGGCGGGCGGACGGGGCCGGGTGCTGGTGGTGGACCGGATCCGCGCCGACACCGGTGACGCGGCGGCCGGGCCACTGGCCGTCGGCCGCCGCGATCTCGCGATGCTGGTGCTGCTCGGCGGCCGGGAGCGGACGGAGGAGGAGTTCCGCGCCCTGGGCGAGGCGGCCGGACTGAGGCTCACCGCCACCACCCCGGCCCCGGAACCGGGCCTGCACCTCATCGAGTTCGCCCCGGCGGACTGACCGCCCGGGACCCCGGACTGACCGCCCGGGACCCCGGACCGGCCGCCCGGGGCTCCGGGCGGACCGCGGCGGCCCGCCGCGCGGGGGAGTGAACCCCGCACGGCGGGCCGCCGGCCCGGCCACGCGCCGGCGGTGCGCCGTCACACGCACCGGCTCTCCTCCTGCGCGGCCGGGCCCGGTGCCGCCCGGGCGGGCGAGCGGGCCGCCTGGATCGACGCCCCCAGCCCCAGCGCCACCAGAACGGCGGCGGCCACGGGAATGATCCCCGGCTCGACCGCGACCGCCGCCCCGCCCAGCGCCCCGCCCAGCGCGGCACCGACATAGGCGGAACTGCTGTGCACCGCCATCGCCTGGGAAGCGGCCCGGTCGCCCACCCGGACCAGCATCAGGGCCTGAATGCTCGGCGGCACCGCCCACGCGGAGGCCGACCACACCGTCAGCACCACCGCCACCAGCCAGACCGGGACCGGCCGGCTCGCCCACAGCGGTACGAGCGCGAGCATCGCGGCGCAGAACACCGACCCGGCGATGATCAGCGCCCGCAGCGGCGTGTACCGGTCGACCAGCCGGCCCGCCAGCTGCGTACCGAGGATGCCACCGGCACCGGAGCAGACCAGCAGCACCGCGAGGACCCGTGGTGTCACCCCCGCGAGATCGGTGAGATAGGGCGCCAGATAGGTCTGGAACGCCAGGTTCCCCGCGACCGTCAGCACGGTGGCGACCAGGATCAGCGAGACGGTCCCGTTGAGCAGCGGCCGGACCAGATCGCGGGCCCGGCCCGGCTCCCCCGCGCCCGCGGCGGGTCCGGTGGCGGTGTCCGGCACGGTCGTCATGACCAGGACCAGCGCGACCAGGCCCAGCGCGCCCGCGAAGACGAAGGTCGCCCGCCAGCCGGCGGCGGCCCCGATCCAGGTGCCGGCCGGGACACCGAGCAGGATCGCCCCGGTGAGACCGGTCATCACCGTGGCCAGATAGCGGCCCCGCCGGCCCTCGGGGGCCGCCGCGTTGGCCGCCGCCAGAGCCGCGGGCAGCACCACCGCCGCCGCGAGGGCCGCGACCACGCGCAGCGCCATGAGCGCGGCGAAGCCGTCGACCAGCAGCACCGCGAAGTTGGCGGCCCCGAAGACCCCCAGCGCGACGGGAAGGGCGGCCCGGCGGGAGATCCGGGAGAGCAGAAGGGCCCACAGCGGGGCCGTGAGGGCGTAGATCAGCGAGTAGACCGTGACGAGCTGGCCCGCCGCCGTCTCGGGGACGCCGAGATCCGCCGAGATCTCCGGGAGCACCCCGACGATGATGAAGTCGTCGGTCTGCACCGCGAAGGCGGCCAGGGTCAGGGCGTACAGCCACACAGGTCGGAGAAGAGTGGAAGAGCGCACCCGAATAAAGGTAACAGATGTTTCCCTAACGCGGCTGGGAGAATGTGGGGACTTCGAGGAGGCCGCGACACCATGCCCAGAACCGCCAACCCTGAACGCCGCCGTGAGGTGCTCGACGCGGTCATCGCCCAGCTGGCGGAGACCGGAATCGGCTCCTTCACCTTCCGCGGCCTCGCGGACGCCCTCGGCCAGAGCACCCGGGTGCTCACCCACCACTTCGCCGACAAGGGCGCGCTGCTCACCGCCGTACTGCGGCGCCTGGACGAGCGGCAGCACGAGGCGCTGCGCTCCACCGAGGGGTGGGAGGACCCGTCCGTGAGCGTCAGCTCCCTCGTCCGCTCGGCCTGGCGGCGCAACCTGGGGCCCGGTGAACGGGCGATGACCCGGCTGATCCGGGAGATCGAGGGTCTCGCCGCGGCGGGCCGGCTGCCCGTGCCCGAACCGGCGTTCGTCCGGGGCCGGGCCGAGTTCGTCGCGTCCTGCCTGGTGCGCCGGGGCCTGTCGGAGAGGGATGCCCTGCTCAAGGCCACCCTGCTGAACGCGGCCTTCTCCGGGCTCCAGGGCGACTACCTCGCCACCGGGGACGCGGAGCGCGCCGAAGGGGCACTGGACGATCTGTGCGCGTGGATCGACGGCGCGGTCGCGGAGGCGTCCGGCGTCCGGTGACCGCCCGGGCCGCCGGTGACGCCCTGCGAGGTCGGCCACGGGCCACGGGCCACGGGCCGGTGGCTGATGGCCGGATCTCGTCGGCGGCACCGGCTGGGTGGCCCCGACTCAGCGGCACCGGCTGGGTGGCTCCGGCTCAGCGGCCCCGGCCGGGTCGTTCCGTCTCGGTGGCCCCGCCGCGCCTCACCGGACGATCCGGCTCCGCCGACGGGCCGTCCGCCCAGCCGGGGGGTTCGGTTCCGCCCCGCCGACGCCTTCCGGCCCCGCCGCGTCCGCCGCGCCGGGCGGCCCCACCACCTGCGACCCGGCGTGATACCGACGCTCCTGCCGCCGCCGGGGGCCAGGACGCACCCGTTCGGGTGCCCCCGTTCCGGTGTCGCCGCCCGGGTGACCTGCCGTCACATCCCGCCCGGTCCGGGCACCGGCGGATGGCGGTCGGCGGCCCCACCCGCCCTACGGGGCCGACCGCGCACGACCCCGCGCCCCGACACGGCTCCTCACCCTGCCACGAACCCGGCGCCGCCCGCCCCGGGCCGGAAAACCGGTGGACGCGGCCGCCCCCGACGGCCACGATCACCCCGGTGACCGTCTTCCCCGAGGGCTGGGACAGCGAGGCACGGCTGACGGGCCGCTGGGTGGAACGCCGCCCGCGCCGCCCCGAGGTCGCGGCCCGCCTCCGTACCGAGACCCGTCTGCTGCCCTGGCTCGCCCCCCGCCTCCCGCTCACCGTCCCCGTGCCCGAACCCGTCCCCGGCGAACCGCACGCCGTCCGGCACCTCCTGGTCCCCGGCACACCGCTCGACGGGCCGACCGCGGCCGACGGACGGCGCCTCGGGGACTTCCTGCGCGCCCTGCACACGGCGGACACCGCCACCGCCGTCCGCCACGGGGTCCCCGATGCCGACGCCGTCCGCGCCGAACGCACGGCGGAGACCGGCGACTTCCGCACCCGGGTGCTGCCCCTGCTCCCCGCCGCGCTGCGCGGACCCGCCGCCGAACTGCTCGACGCCGTACCCCCGCTGCCCGCCGACACCCTCGTCCACGGCGATCTCGGCCCCGAACACCTGCTGGCCGACGGCGGACACCTCACCGGAGTCATCGACTTCGGCGACGCCCACATCGGGGACCCCGCCGTCGACCTCGCCTGGGCCCTGCACACCGCACCCGGCGCGTTCGCCGACGGACTCGCCGCCCGCTACCCGCTCACCCCGCGACTGCGCGCCCGCGCCCTGCTCTGGCACCGCCTGGGCCCCTGGTACGAAGTCACCCACGGCCTCGACACCGGTGACGAGGACACCGTCGCCTCCGGGCTGGCCGGCGTCCGCGACCGGCTCGGCCCGCCCGTACCCCGCTGAGAGCGGGTCAGGAGAGGGCCCGGTCCAGGACCGAGGCCAGCTCCGCGGGCGCCGACAGCATCGGCCAGTGCCCGGTCGCCAGGTCGAAGCGCCGCCACGGCGGCTGGTTCAGGAACGCCAGCATCGGCGGGGCCGCCGCCAGCAGCGCCTGGAAGTCGTGGCAGGCGACCACGACCCGGTCCACGCCGGGCCCCGGCTCGGCCGGCCCGCTCAGCCGCCGCTCGAACGTGCCGAACGGCTGCGCGGTGGCCCGCGCGCGCAGCTGCTCCAGCCGGTCCGGGCCCAGCCCGTCGAGGCTGCCCGCCTCACCCAGCTTCTCGGGGGACGGCGCCGGCAGCATCCCGTCGCCCCGTTCGGCGACCTGCCGCCGCATCGCCTCCACGTCCTCGGGCGGCATCAGGTCGAGCACCCGCAGGCCCTCCGCGAAGGGCGCGCTGTCCACGTAGACGACCCGCGCGACGCGCCCGCCGAGCCGCGCGGCCGCCCCGGTCACCGGAGCCGCCCCGTAGCTGTGGGCGACGAGGGTGACCTCCGGTACGCCCAGCCCCTCCACGAAGCCGGTGATGTCCGCGACATGCGTGTCCAGATCCGTCGCCGGCGTGGCGTCACCCGCCCGCTCGGCCAGCCCCGTCAGGGTCAGCGGCAGCGCGGTGTGCCCGCGCCCCTCCAGCGCGCGGGCCGTCTCCTCCCAGGCCCACGCGCCGAGGTAGGCACCGGGGACGAGTACGAGAACAGCCATGGGAACTCCCTGATCCGTGGAACGCGGATGGCCTCGCCACCCGCCGATGTGCCGAGACTAGAACGCCAATAGGACGGAAACTGTCCTGATGCGCGACCAGTTCACCGGGCGTGTCCCGAGTGCGCCCCGGGTGCGTCCCGGACATGTTCCCGACGGCGTTTCGGTCAGGAGGACCGCACCCGGCATGCCCCGCCGCTCACCGGACCCCCGCCGCCACGGCCGCCGGAGGCAGCCCCACCGTCGCCGCGTGCGGAGCCGTCAGCAGCGCCACCAGCTCCCGCCGGCTGCGCACCCCGGTCTTGGCGAAGACCGACTTCAGATGGTCCTGCACGGTGGCCGGGGTGAGGAACAGCGCCAGGGCGATCTCGCGGGTGCTGCTGCCCCGTACGGTGTGCAGCGCCACCTCCCGCTCCCGGTCGGTCAGCCGGTGCGCCAGCAGCGTGAGCGGCATGACCTCGGTGGGGGACGCGGGCTGCGCGACCACGGCCACGGAGCCGTCGGGGCGGCCGTCGAGCAGGGAGGCGTGCAGCGAGAGCCAGACACCGTCCGGCCCGCGCAGCCGGGCCGACGCGGGCGTCCCGGCCCGCCCGGCGACCGCGTTGGCCCGGGCCCGCTCCGCGACGACGACCACGGCCGTCGGCACCCCGGCCGGCCGCCGGATCTCCTCGGAGAGCGCCGCGAGCAGCGCCTGCGCCGAGGGATCAGCCGTCACCAGCCGCCCGGTGGGCCCGATCACCAGGACGGCGGGCGGGACGGTCCCGGCCTCCGGGCCCGCCCCGGGCATCGCGTACCGGCGCATCGCCGCGGCGATGGCGCGGGCCGCGCGCTCCGCGAGCCGTACCTCGCGCTCGCCGTACGGGCCGGAGTCCGCCGCCCGCATCAGGGCGGCGGCCCCCCACCGCCCGCCATGGAGGTCCAGATTGATCCGCAACTCGTCCTCGAACGCGAGGTCGTGGAGGAGTTCGCGGTAGCGGACGCTGCGCTCCGGGCGCCCTCCGGTGACCAGGTGCAGGCCGTGCGCGAGCCGTCCCGACGCCCTCAGGGACGTGAACCGGGTGGAGTCGTCGGACCACAGCTCCAGCCGCGCGGCCCGCTCGAAGCCGACGGCGGGGAGCCCGTCGGCGACGGTCGAGGTGAGGAAGCCCGTGACCGGATCGGCGCCGTGCCAGCAGCCGGCGTCGAATCCGATGACGGGCCGCAGTAACCCGTTCACCTGCCGGAAGAACTCCGCCAACGGAAGGGGGGCGCCCGCGAGTTCGGCGAGGTCGGCGAGCAGTCTGCGTTCGGTCTCACGGAACGAAGCCATCCGAATATCATACGACCGGCTCCCGCCGCGCTCCCACAAAGATGGGATGTCCTCGGCCACCCCCGCCGGACAGGATCGGTCCTGGCCCCCCGGCCTCCGGGAGGTGCCGGCACCCCCTTCACCCGTCGCACGCCACGGAGGAGTTGACTCGATCCATGGACCGGAGCATCCAGCGCACCGCCGCCACCCTGGCGGCCCTCACCCACGCCCGCTCCGGCCAGGGCGAGAAGACCCGGGGCCGGAAGCTCCGGTGGGTGCCGCCGGCGACGGTGAACAACGACTTCTTCTTCAGAGGCGCCTCCTACACCTTCGTCGGGCCCCGGTCCTGCCGCGACGGCAACGCCGCCGACTACGCCTCCTCGCTGACCCTCGGCCGACCATGACGTTCCGGGTCCCCGCCCTCCGCCCGGGGCGGGACCCCGGCCAGAGGTACCCGGCCCGCCGTGGGGGAGGAGCGGCCGGGAGCCGCTGCCGCTGGCCGTGCGCAAGGGGAGCCCCCGTGGCCCGGGTCGGGGCCCGGCCACGGGGGCACCCCGCCGTCGTCCCGCCGATGCCCGGACCGGCGGCCCCGGCCCCCGGCCCGTCAGCGGTTGAACGCCGGGAACCCGAAACGCTGGGCGATCCTGCCCGCCTCATCCCCCTTCGCGTCGGTGCTGTTGGCGGAGAACACCACCGTCCGCGACAGATCGCGGGTCGCCGCCATGCCCGTCTGATAGCCAGGACGCGCACCGGACTTGCCCCAGACCACTCTGCCGTTGATGACGAACCGCTCCAGACCGGCGCTCCGTGTCGCCCCCGGCACCCCCGGGAGGGTGAACATCTCGCGCAGCTGCGGCTCGGGCACCACCCGCCCCCGGAAGAGGGCGACCAGGAACCGTTCCAGATCGGCCGTGGTCGAGATCATGTCCCCGGCCGCCCACCGGTCCGACATGTTCCACTCGGTGACGTCGACCAACTGCCCCCGCATCAGCTGGTAGCCGCGGTTGTGCGGACCCCTCAGCCGGGGATCGGGCCCCTGGGGGAAGGACGTGTCCCGCATCCCGAGCGGCCGGAAGATCCGCGCGGCGGCCCGGTCCGCGTACCGCTCTCCGGTCACCTTCTCGATCAGCATCCCGAGCACCGTGTAGTTGATGTTGTTGTACTGCTGCCGCGTCCCCGCCGTGAACGCCGGCCCCCGGGCGATGCCCGTGGCGACGACCTCCTCGGGAGTGATCGTCCCGAACCGGTGCGGATACTCATCCTCGACCGTGTTCCCCCAGCTCCGCCCGGCTTGGATGCCACTCGTGTACGTGAGCAGATGCCGTACGGTCACGGGCTCGGTGAACGTGTCGGAGGGGAGCAGCCCCGGGAGATAGGTCTCGACCGGGGCCGACAGGTCGATACGCCCCTCGGCGGCGAGCTGGAGCACCAGCGCCGCCGTCACCACCTTCGTCGTCGAACCCGCCCGGAACCGGGCGTTCTCCAGGGCGGGGGCCCCGGAGGACAGGGAACGCACCCCGGCGGTGCCGTGCCATCGGCCCTTGCCCCCGACACGGATCGACGCGGCGGTCGCCTCCGCGTCGGGCAGCCCCGCCAGGGCGGCCCGCAGCGCCTCGGCGTCGGGTCCACGGAAGGCCGCCGGCGCCGACGCGGCGGGGGCGGGTGCCCCGGCGGCGAACGCGGGGACGGCCAGCGGACCCGCTGCCAGACCGAGGACGAGCGCGGCGGCCAGTGCGATACGGGTGGAAGGCCCCCTGACGGCCCGCCCCTTGACCGTCCGCCCCTTGACGGACCGTCCCCAGGCAGCGTCTTCCTTGGTGGACCGCTCTCCGACGGACGTTCCACTGGCGGACGTTTTCATGACGGCTGCTCCGATCAGAAGGAGGGAGTGGGTGAACACCTCCCATCCTGTGGATCCGCCCCGGCCGGGGAATCGTCCGCCCCGACGAGACACCCCCGGTCCGCTCCCCGAAGGACCTGTCCGGTACGTCCGGGACGGGATGGGGGACAACCCCTACGGCACAAGGGCACCTCCGCTGCCCCCTCCCGACGGGAGTAGGGGGAACACGGTGCGCCCGCCGGCCGGCCGACCCCGCCGGGCCTCCCGCGCCCGCGCCCCGCCCGTCCGGCTCAGATCCGGTGCACCGTCCGCAGCGTGGTGGCGTACGTGCCGGTCCCCTCCAGCGTCGAATCCCCGCCGAGATCGGCCGCCGTCGGCCCGTTCGGCGTCTTGCGGCTGGAGAGGAAGCGCGGCACGTTGTTCCGGGAGTCCCTGCCGAGATAGATCCCCACGTGGTCGATCCCGTTCCCGGTGTCCTCCGCGTCGAAGAAGACCAGGTCGCCCACGCGGAGCCCGGTCAACGAGGGCTTCGCGCCGGCGTTGTGCGCGATCCGCACCCCCGGCGCCCGCTGGGCCATGCCGGCCGAGGTGCGCGGCAGCAGATCGGGCGAAGTGGTGTCGTCGAAGTGCGCGACCCCGACACCCAGGTGGTACCCGTACACCATGCGGACATAGCCGGAGCAGTCCAGACACCCCTTGTTCTTCGCCAGGGCCGTCTGCTTCAGATTGCCGGGGAAGGTCCAGTCGACCTCCATGAACTCGTGGAAGTCCGCTCCCAGCTCGCGCGCGCCGTTCGCCAGCGGCGGCCCGTAGTCCGCTTCGCCGAGGACCACGGTGGTGCTGTCCCGGTGCGACATCACCGTCGGGGCGCCCGGCAGGAACATGAAGGCGTACGCGAGGGCGTCGGGCGCCGTCGACCCCGCCCACTGCCGGACCCGCTGTTCGGTCGCCGCGTCCCAGGTGCCGCTGAAGGGCTGCGGCAGCACCCGTACCCAGTCGCGGTGCGTCACGGTCACCGGCTCGTTCCAGGTGGCGGAGGCGATCCGTACCCGGGAGACGAGCAGGTGCACCGGAAGACCGGTGCTGTCGGAGTCGGCGCGGATCCCGATCCGGCCCTGGGGGAATGCGGTCTCCTGGACACTCAGCTGCCAGCCGGTGGGCTCGGTCTCCCCCGACCGCCAGGCCCGGGCCCGGATCCGGTCACCCGTCCGGTCGACGCGTATGCACCAGGAGGCGCCGTCCGGGGTGGTGGCGGATATCCGGGCCGGCTGCGTCAGCGCGGTCACCCCGGCCGGCTGGGACTTCTCCAGATGCAGATCGACCGTGCCCGAGGGGGAGAAGACGAGCCGGGCCCGGTGGTGCTTGAGGGGCTCCTCGTAGCCGAAGGTGAGGGCGAAGGAGTGCGGGCCGTCGGCGGCGGGCTTGTCGAAGCGCGCCGTGATCGTGGTGTCGAGGTCGGTGACGTCGTTGTCCTTCATCGTCACATGGCGGCTGAACGTGCTGCCGGAGGGGATCCGGATGACCCCGGTGCCGGGGGTGACCCGGTAGTCGGCCGCGACCCCGTTGGCCGTCTCCCAGGCGCCGCCGCCCGGCGACAGACCCCAGCCGCCCTCGGCGATCGTCCGGTCGAAGATGTCGTCGACGGCCCTCTTGTCCTCACGGAACGTCCGCTCGGGGCCGGTCAGCACCACCGTGCGCGAGCCCTGGGTGAGGACCGCGAGGGGGCCGCCGTCGTACGAGACGTGCGTCAGGGCGGGGGCGCCCGCGACCTGGGTGACGGTGAGCGGGCCGAGAGCGGCCGCCGTGTAGGTGGCCGGGTGGTGCGCGGCGACGGTCACGTACGTACGCGACGGGCCGACTCTCTCCTGGACGGGCGGCCCGGCCGTGGGGGCGGGCGTGGGAGCGGGCGCGGCGACGGCGCTGAGCGGAGCACCGGCGAGCGGCAGCGCCGTCCCGGCGGCCAGAGCGGTGATGAACGAACGGCGTGAGGCGCCGGAGGAATGGACCATACTCCATGATCACGCGGAGCCGATGGGCATGTACACGTACCCCCGGTGATCGCAGCGCCGCCCGTCGCGTCACACACCGCGGGGGCCCTTCCCCGCCGGCCGGCCGGTGGCCGGCGCCTCGTCAGGCCGCCCCGCTCCCGGAGAGCCCGAGCAGCGACTCCAGGTCCGCGACGGCCTCCCGTTCGCCGGTGACGTGCACCGTCGTGATCCCGAGCGCGGCGGCGGGGGCCAGATTGGGGGCATGGTCGTCCGCGAAGACACAGGCGCCCCCGGGCAGCCCCAGGAGATCCAGCGTGTGCCGGTAGATCGCCGGGTCGGGTTTGGCCATCCCCACCGTCTCGGAGAGCACATGGACATCGAACAGATCCCAGATCCCCGCGTGCGCGTAGGGGTCGTGGGGGTCGAGGCCGAACGAGTTCGACAGCAGCGCCAGTCGCAGCCCGGCGGCCCGGGCCGCGCGCGCGAGGCCCACCATCCGGCGGGCCGTCGGCACCCCCGCCCAGGCACGGCCCATCAGATTCAGCGGATCCACGCCGGGGCCGAGGAGCGGCGCCGTCCGCCTGTTCCACTCCGCCTGACCGATCTGCCCGAGTTCCAGCGCCGCGTAGAGCCTGCGCCCCTCGGGATGGCCCGTGAGGACCGCGCCCCAGGCGCCCGGGGCGAGCCCTTCCGCTGTGCACCACGACCGGATGGTCCGCCCGGGGGCGTCGGTCAGGACCCCGGCGAAGTCGAGGATGAGCGCCCGTGGTCCGGGCCGCTCCGGGCTGGCGTGACGCGGCATCGACGGCACCGTCCTTTCCTCCCGCGGGCTCCGTCGGCGCCGTTCGCCCCGGCCCGCCGGGAAGGGGGTTCGTGAAGGCTCGACGCCCATGCTATGCGGACCGGTTCCGGCGCACCGGCCCCCGGGTGCCGGGCCGGTACGACCGCGTACGGCCGGGTACGGCTGCGGACGGCTGCCGGGCCGTCCGCCGCCGCGCGTCCCCACCGGCCGGCGGACGGCGCCCGGGGCTCCTGCCACCGGCCTCGCGGCCACGGCCTAAGGTGCGGCTATGACCTCGCAGAACTACCTCTCCGCACTGTTCTCCCTGGAGGGCAGGGTCGCCGTCGTCACCGGGGGAAGCTCCGGCATCGGCCGGGCCGTCGCCGGTGCCCTCGCGCGGGCGGGTGCGGGCGTGGTGGTCGTGGCCCGCGGGGAGGCGGAGCTGGCCGCCACCGTCGCCGAACTGACGGCGGACGGCTGCCGCGCGGCCCGGGTCGTCGCCGACCTGGGCACCCGCGCCGGGGTGCGCGAGGCGGCGGAGCGGGCGGCGGCCGTCTTCGGGGAACCGGACATCCTGGTCAACAGCGCCGGGATCAATCTGCGGCCGCCGATGGACGAAGTGACCGACGACGTGTGGGACGCCACGATGGCGGTCAACCTGGAGGCGCCCCATCTGCTGGGCCTGCGGTTCGGCCCCGGCATGGCCGAGCGCGGCTTCGGGCGGATCATCCATGTCTCCTCCCAGCAGGCGCACCGGGCGTTCGTCCGCAGCGGCGCCTACGGGGTCTCCAAGGGGGCGCTGGAGTCCCTGGCCCGCTCGCAGGCCGAGGCCTGGTCGCCGCACGGGGTCACCTGCAACACGCTGGTGCCCGGCTTTGTGATGACCCCGCTCAACGCCCGGCTGTCGACCGACCCGGACCAGGTGGCGGCCCTGGCGGCCCGTACGCTCATCGGCCGCAACGGCCTGGCCGACGACTTCGCGGGCGCGGCCGTGTTCCTGGCGAGCCGGGCGTCCGCGTACGTCACGGGGCAGACGCTCTTCGTGGACGGCGAATTCTCCGTCCACTGAGCCGGGCCTCCCGCGGGCGCCGCCCCCAACGGCCGGAGCCGACCGCCACGGTGCCAGGGGCCCTGCTCGCTCCGGTCTGCCGTACTCACCTGACCTGGCCCGTTCGAGGCGGCAGGGCATGCTCCGGAGCGCTCGGCGCCCGCCCGGCCCCCGCGCCTGCGCGCCGGAGCCACCAGAGGGCGGCGTACAGCGCCAGGCCGGCCGTGAAGGCGCCACCGGCTCCCCGGGCCGCGTCGCTCAGCACCCCCTCGGCGACGGTGCCCCAGGGGGCCTCGACCGTCCTGGTGGGATAGGACGTGTCGACGAAGCCGTCGTCCTCGCGGACGATCGGACGGCTGTAGTCCACCTCGGTCGTGTGCCGGTGGGCGTCGAGGCCGCCCCGGGTGTGGGCGGCGGCGCCGACGGCGGTCGCCAGGACGATCGCGGCCACCACCGTCCACCGCACGGCGGGGGTCAGGCGTCCGCCGGCGGCGCCGGGGGAGCGCAGGCGGCCCCGGTGGTTCCACAGGTGCCGGCCGATGAGCGCCAGGCCGGCGGCCGTACTCGCGTACTGCACCAGCCGGGCGACGCTCAGGCCGCCGACGGCGGGCGCGCGCAGCAGCGGTACGCGTTCGACGAGGAACCCGTGATGGTGGGTGAACGCGTCCCACAACTGGTGGGTGGCGATGCCGATCAGCGCGGACAGGAGCAGCCAGACGGCGCGGATCGCCCGCTCCTTCGCGCCGGACGGTGCCGCCGGTCCCGGGAGGCCGTAGCCGGCGGGAAGCAGGGCGTTGAGGGGCCGCCGCAGCAGCCGGTATCCGGCGACCAGGGCGATGGCGAAGGGCAGGGTGACGGTGAGCGCCCCGCCGGGGGAGTGGGTCTGCGTGGCGTTGAGGAAGGGCTCATGCCACTGCCGGGAGTTGGTCGCGGCCAGACCCAGCGCGCGCAGGAAGTACGGGACGTCGGGGGCCATGGCGCCCGCGACCAGGGCGGCGGGGACGAACGGGCCGCGCAGCAGCGGGAGGACCGCGGCGGGGTGGGACAGGGTGAACGGCATCTGGCGTGCTCTCTCGCTGGGGCCGGCCCGGGGGTGCGGGATTCCCCGGGCCGGCGCGGTCGTCCGTACCCGGACGATGGCCGGCGGCGGGCGGGCGGTGTCCATCGAGGTCACCGATCGAGGTCACCGACGGAACTCTCAAGAGAGTATTCAGTTCAACGGACTATCACAAGCGCGGAGGGCCGGGCCCCGGAGGAGGGGCGATGACGGACCAGCCGGACGCGCCCGTGCGGAGGGGCCGGGGAGAGGCCGGGGCCGAGGGGGCGAGGGCGGTCAGCCCCGGTGGCGTACCGCGTGCACCCCCGCCGTGAGCACGGCGGCGACGGGCAGGATGAGAACGAGCGCCATGATCAGCCCGGAGTCGTCCCCGGCGCCGATGAAGGCATGGGCGAACAGGAGCGGTGACGCGACGGCCACCGCACCGAACTCCCGCAGGCCGCGCGAGCGCTCCCGGACGGCGACGACGGCCCCGGCGGCGGCGAGGACCAGCACGGGCCAGGCACCGTAGTCGGTGGACACGGGGAGGGCGTCCGCGTCCACGGCGACGACGGGGAACCAGCCGATGCCCGCCACGGCCCCGGCCGTCGCCGACAATCCCCTGCCGGGGCGCAGTTCGGGCGGGCAGGCGAGGACCACCAGCGCCGTCAGCAGCGCGGCGACGGGCGCGAGCGGACTGCCGACCACCGGCATCGTGGCGGCCTCCTGCCAGGCCGTCCCCAGCAGCCCGGCCGCCGCCAGGGCCGCGCCCACCGCCCACCGGCCGGTCAGGGCGGTGACCGCGCCGACGCACACGCACAGCGCCAGCAGCAGGCCCAGCACGTCACGCGGTTCCATGGTGGTGAGCGCGATCGGCGCCGGAGTCGGCGAGATGATCAGCGTGATGTACCAGCGGGCCAGCCGCAGCCCGCACACCACCGCGCCGACGGCCAGCGCGAGAGGGGCGGCCAGGGCGAACAGCCGGCCGGCGGGCGCCGCCGCGTCCAGTCCGAAGCGGACCCGCAGCGCGTGCGCGGCCAGGTCGGCGTCCGCCCGCAGCCTCACCGCGCGCGGCGCCCCCGCCGTCAGCTCCCGGTGGGTGTCGGCGATCTCCTGCCCGTACGAGGCCCGGTAGGCGGACGGGTACAGGCGCAGCAGCCGGTCGTTCACGCCGTCGCCGCCGCACCGCTGCCGCCCAGCCGCCGCCGCACCTCCCGGGCGGTCGCGGCCAGCCGCTCCGCTTCGGCGGTGAGCCGCTCCCGGCCGGCGGGCGCCAGGGTGAAGACCCGGCGGGCGCGGCCGTCCACGACCTCCTCCCGCTCGACCGCGATCAGCCCGTCGGCGAGCAGCCGGTCGAGCGCCCCGTAGAGCGCACCGGTCCGCGGCACCACCCGCCCACCGGTGATCGTCTTGACCTCCTGCGCGACCGCGTACCCGTGCCGGGGGGTGTCCGCCAGTGCCGTCAGGACCAGCAGCGCCAGCTCCTGCATCACTCGATCAGTCATGCCGACAGAGTATTCCGCCCGGCGGATCGGAGACGGGCCCGGTGCCCCCGCGGCCGCGGCGCCGCGTGAGAACGGCGAATGCCTCGTCCAGGACGGCCCCGTCGGCGGTCCCGTGGTCGGGAGCGGCCACCGCGAGGACGGACCGGACCAGGGCGACGGGCCGCCCGGCTCCTTCGCGTTCCGCGAGCGCACGGGCCGGCGGGGTCCGCCGCCAGTCCTGCTTCTCGGGCCGCCGTACGGACGTGGCCGAGGTCTCCCGGACGAGGTTCATCGGCGCGAGGGCGTGCTCCGGGCCCCGTCGGCGGTCCCGTGGCCGGGGGCGCGGTCCATCGCCCGCCGCAGGGCCGTCCGGTCGCCCTCGGACGCGGGCCGTGCGCGCAGGGCCGCCACGAGCCGGTCGCCCGCCTCGCCACCGCCGCCGGCGAGGCCCCGGCCCTCCCGGCGTGCCGCGACCGGATCCGGCACCTTCTCGTCACCACGGTCCGCACCCGCACCGGTTGACGGCGGCGGGAAGCCGGGCCACCGGCCGCGCGCGCGTCCGGCAGGGCGTCTCACGGCCCGGTGGCAGTGCGCGGACCTGTCCCGGCTCCACCCTGTGGACCCCTGGCGGGTGTGCCGGATACCCGGCGGGCCCGGCGCACGGCACCGGACGGACAGCCGGTACGGGGGAGGGGGCCCGCGCCGGGCCCGGCGGGGTGACCCGGGTCGGCCGCCGTGCCCCGGCGAGCCGCGTGGGCGGAGCCCCGCCCCCTGCACCGCACGGCGGCGGCGCCGCGGGACGGGCCCGGCTCTCAGCCCGCCGAGGGCGGCCGCCCCGTGCCGAGCACCCCACGGGCCCGCAGCTCGCTCAGGGCGATGTCGGCCCGGTACAGCACCCCGGCACCGGGCCGGGCGCCGGAAGGAGACGCGGGGAGCGGTACGGAGCCCGCCTCCTCGCTCTGCTGTTCATCCTGCTCATGGGCGCGGGGCGCGGCGGGGCCGGGCCCGAGGGGCCGACGGCGACGGGTCGTCATGACGGATGATCGTACGGCTCGGCGGGCCGCTCCGCGCGCACCCCGCCGACCGAGGCCTCCGGCCGGGGGAACGGCCCCTGTCACCGGCCCGCGCCACCCGCCCCCTCAGGGGTCAGCGGCGGCGGAACCCAGCGGTCCAGACGCGGCTTCGCCGACGTCACGCCGTACTCGCCCTTCAACCGCTCCGGAATGGCGTACTGCATGACGCGCCCCCGGGTCAGCGAACTCAGCTCGAACACACTGGTGTAGTGACCGACCCGGTCCAGGGCCCAGGCGGCGAACGGAGAGCGGTCCTCCAGCGTCTCCAGGACCCCCAGCAGCGCCGGAGCCGTCCGGATCGCCGAGTCCCACAGGGCCGACCGGGGCACGTCCAGCCAGTCCGCGACGGTGTCCCCCACGAGGTAGCGGATCATGGCCGGGACGACCGGGTCGAAGACGGTCCCGGGCACGACCTCCTCGTACAGGTCGATCAGCTGACGGGTCAGCCGGACGCCCTCCTCCGACGGACCCATGTGCCGGCTCATGTAGAGATCGGAGAAGACCCGGGCGTCGTCCAGGTCCCGGGGCATGTGGTCGAGATCGATGCCGAGCATGGCGCCGACGACCCGCCAGGCGTAGAAGTAGGCGTCGGCACCCTCGTTGGAGAGATGGATCCCGAGCCGGTGCAGGGCGTCCAGCACCTGGATCGAGAACATCATCTGCCCGCCGATCATGTCCTCCTGACAGATCGGGACCCCCAGCGACGCCACGTCCCAGCGGTTCTCCTGCCGCAGGTGGTAACGGATCGACGCGTGCAGCAGCCGCACCTTCTGCGCGGCCGGGATGAAACGGCTCCCGTCCTCGAAGGCACCCGGCTGCATCAGATACACGGTGAACTGCCCGGTCTCCGCCATCCGCCGGGAGGGATACTCCAGCCCGTGGGTCGCGCTCAGCAGCTTCGCCACATGCGGCACCACATAGCAGGCGGGCATCGACGCGAACGACAGCGCCGTCGACACATGGACGTTGTTGTCGATGAAGAAGAGCCGCGCCTTCTCCATCTCGCCCCAGTCCACCCACGCGGGCGGCATCGCCGTCGCCTGGAGGTAGTCGCGGGCCACGGCGGGCAGCCCCTCCGGAAGCGGCTGCCCCGCCGTCGAGAACCAGCGCATCAGCGTGTTGAACTTTCCCGCCTCACCCCGGGCGAACAGCTCCGCCACCGTGGCGTCCGCGAGTTCGTCGCCGACCTGTCGCAGGGCGTCCAGGGAGGCCTCGCTGCGGATCGGGACCGCGGGCGCGGAACCCTGTGCCGGGCCGGCTCCGGTGGTGGTCATGGCGGTGCTTCCTCTCATATCGGACGGATTCCCGGGGGAGTCCCCCACGGGGGCGGGAGCCGGGTGCGTCACCCGGCGCGGGCCAGACAGTGGCCCGCGAGCCCGTGCAACGCCTCGGCGGCACACGGCGGCAGCCGCCCCGCCCGCAGCGCCGCGTCCACCACCGAGGCGGCCGCCTCCGCCCGCGCGGCGATCAACGACTCGACCCCCGCCCGCGCCCCGGTCCGCTCCGCGATCTCCCGGAACCGCTCCAGCCGCCCAGGACCCGCCCCGGCCTCCCTCCCCAGCAGGGCCCGCAGCTCACCCCGCTCGGCCTCCGTCGCCGCCTGCCGCATCAGGGCCAGCAGCACCGTCGGCCGGGCCCCGGCGATGTCGTCGAGATTGGCCTTGCCGGTGCGGTCCGGCGCCCCGAACACCCCCAGCAGGTCGTCCCGCAGCTGGAACGCCTCACCGAGCGGCACCCCGTACGCGCTGAACACCTCCAGCAGCGCCGGGGAACCACCCCCGAGCAGCGCCCCGATCTGCAACGGGTGCTCCACCGTGTACTTCGCCGTCTTGTACCGGACGATCTGGAGGGAACTGTCCGCCCCCACCTCCCCGTCCGCCCCGGGAACCGTCCGCAGGACCTCCAGACACTCCCCGGCGACCAGCTCACGGGCGAGCGTCGCCCACAGCCCGCGGGCCCGGCCGAGATAGGCACTCGGCAGCCCGCACTCCAGGAACAGCCGGCCCGACCACGAGATCAGCAGATCACCCGCGAGCAGCGCCAGGGACCGCCCGGCGGCCGCCCGCCCTGCCCCGCCGCCCGCCCCGCCGGTCCGGGGCGGCACCAGCGCCAGATGCGCCGTGGGCCGCCCGTGCCGCACCGCGCTGCGGTCGATGAGGTCGTCATGGACGACGGCGGCCGCGTGCACCAGCTCCATGGCGGCGGCGGCCCGCACGATGCCGTCGCCGTCGTCCCGCCCCGCCGCCCGCCAGCCCCAGTAGCAGAACGCCGCCCGCAGCCGCTTGCCCCGGCTCACCGCCGCCCGCAGCTGCTCCCCGACCGGCTTCAGCTCCGGGTCCACCGCCTCCAGCAGGGCCGTCTCCTCCCGGGCGAACTCCTCCAGCGCACGGTCGACCCTGGCCTTGATGACGCTCAGGGCATCCCCCGGGGCATCCCCGCCCACCGGCCCGGCGACGGCCCGCCCCGCCACGGCGGCCGTCACCGGCCCGGCCCCCCGCGCCCATCGCCCGGAGCGCCGCTCTCCGCGTCCCGCGCGCCACCCGGCCCGACGGGCCCGCCCCGCCGCTCCCGCTCCCGGGCCCGCCGCGCCAGCAGCTCCAGATGCGACTCCGCGGACACCACCCGCGCCGGATCCAGGCCGCTGTGCCGGCCGCGCAGCACCAGATCCCGCCGCACCTCCTGCGCCAGATCCCCCAGATCGGACCTGCCGAGCAGGGAACGGACCCGCCGCAGCGCGCCCTCGGCCTGCTCCAGCACCAGATCCACGGCCCCCGCCACCAGCAGGACCGCCTCGTCGGAACGCCGGCCCGCACCCGGCCCGTTCCCCTGCTCCTGTGTCATCGTCCCGCCCCCACGTCGGCCGTCTTCCTGCCAAGGGCTGCCCACGGGTCGTACACCTAGGCCGAATGTCATTCGATCGGGTGATGGGCCGACGGTTTCCCGCCGCGCCCGGCCAGAATCCACGGGTCTGTCTCCACCAGCACGCCCCGAGTACGGAACGACACCCTCCGATGTCCGGGCACCGGCCCGTCCCCCTCTACCGCGACACCGCCGGCGAGTTCGCCCGGATCCACCACCCCGACGGCCCCACCGGCTTCGTCGTCCGCCCCGACGGCCGGCTCGGCGCCCGTTTCCCCCTCGCCGGCACCGAGGCGGCCCTGCGCGACTGCCTCACCGCCCTGTCCGCCCCACGACAGGGGAGGAGCCGGGGCTACTGATCGGCCGGTGCCGGGACGAGCCCGTCCGCGACCAGGCCGGCGAAGACGGCCTCACCGAGGGCCCGCACGGCGGACTGCGGCCGGACCATCACCGTGAACTCCTTGATCCGCCCGTCGTCGGCGAAGTGCAGCAGGTCGATCCCGTGGATCTCCCGGCCGTTCGCCCGGGCGCGGAACAGCAGCACCGCCGACGGAGCGGACACGCCGTCGCCACTGGTGTGCGCGGTGCCGGCGAAGTCGCCGACGTAACGGAAGTCCTCGAACGTGCGCAGGAGGACCCCGAAGAGGCCCAGCACCAGCGGCTTGCCCTCGAACGGCGCGAACTTCACCGGGCTGTAGAAGCCGATGTCGTCGGTGAACAGGTCGTCGAGCGCCGCGAGATCGCGGCTTTCGACGGCGGCGCGGAAACGGTCTGCCGTATTCATGCCCCACCCTTCTTATAGTCATGATGATGACTAGTCAGTTTCCTGACTATCATGGCGGACGGCCCCGGCGACAGGGGGCGTGGAGCGGGACGGGGAGGGGATCCGATGGCGCTGCGCCACGCCGTACTGGCGGCGCTGCTCGACCGGGAGCTGAGCGGCTACCAGCTGACCAAGACGTTCGACCTGGGCGTGGCGAACTTCTGGCACGCCCGGCCGCAGCAGCTCTACGCCGAACTGAACCGGCTGGAACGGGACGGATACGTCACGGGCCGGGAGGTCGTCCAGGAAACCCGCCCCACCAAACGGCTGTTCCGGGTGACCGACGCCGGCCTCGCGGAGCTGGCACACTTCACCACCGCCGCCGCGAAACCCTCCTTCATCCGTGACGACCTGCTCGTCAAGGTCCAGGCCGCCGACCACCTCGACACCCCGACCCTGATCGCCCAGCTCACCGAACGGGCCGCCTTCGCCCGGGCCAGGGCCGACCTGTTCACCGAGATGCTGCGCACCATGCGGGGCGGCCGCACGGAGGAGGAGTTCCTGCGCCACGGCGGCCCCATCGGCCCCTATCTGACCTGCGCCCGCGGTCTGGCCTTCGAAGAGGGCAACCGCGACTGGTGCGAACGCACGGCCCGGATCCTGCGCGACAGAGCGCGGTAGCCCGGTCCGCGCACCGGGCTGCCCCGCTCGTGCCGTCAGGGCCCGGCATCCCCCCGGGCGGCGGTGTCCGTGCCGTCCGGCCCGCGGCTGAGCTGTTCGTCCAGTTCGTCGAAGAGCAGACCCTCACGGCCGACATGACCCGTGCGGTACGCCACCCGCGCGACCAGATGCGCGGCGACCGGACCGGTCAGCAGCTGGAAGAACCCGATGAGCCCCAGGGTGCCCAGATCGATCCCGCTGCGCAGCCGCAGCGCGACCCCGGCGAGCACCAGCAGCATGCCGAGCGACTGGGGGTTGGTGGCGGCATGGCCGCGGGAGAGCACATCGGGCAGCCGCAGCATGCCGATCGCACCGAGGAGGCTGACCGCCGCCCCCAGGAGGAGCAGCACCGCTCCGGCGGTGTCCGCCGCCTGCGCCCATCCGCTCATCGCCCGGCCTCCCCCGGACCGGCCCCGGCCCGGGGCGGGCCGTCCGGGTCCGGCAGGTCCGGGGCACGGTCGCGGACCGCGATGAAACGGGCGATGCCCACCGACCCGGTGAAGCCCAGGAACGCCACCACCAGCATGACCGGGAAGTAGTAGGCGTCCCGGGTGAAGGCGGACCGCACCCCGATCCCCGCGATCATGAGCGCGGCGCAGACATCGAGGGCCATCGCCCGGTCCAGCATCGAGGGGCCGCGCGCGACACGGATCAGCACGAGCGCCCCCGCGACCAGGATCATCACGCCCGCCGTGGTCAGCAGGACCCGGTCCACGACCTCGGCCCCGCTCATCGCCCGCCCCCCGGAGACGGCGGGAGCGGCGGGGCCGTGCGCACCCGGGCGATTTCGTCCCGGTCGCCGAACGCCCCGACGACCAGCTCCTCCATCCGCCACACCGACCGCCGGGCGCGGTCCGCCGCGTCCGGCTCGTCGGCCTCCAGGATGTGCACGAACAGCGTGGCGTTGGAGCGGCGTACCTCGACGACCGAGCCGTCGGGCACGTTGGAGACGGCCACCGCCGTCGCCGTGAGCATCAGATCGCTGCGGCAGCGCAGCGGCACCGCGAGCACCGCCGCCCGGTTCGGCCTGCTGTCGAGCATCTGACGGGCCACCTTCACCCCGGCGCTGTACATGTCGCCGAGCAGATGGACCGCCAGCCGGGCGATGCCCAGCGGATGCAGCCGCAGCCCCAGATCGACCGCGGGCAGCGGGAAGACCAGACACAGGACCACGGCCACCAGGACACCGTTCAGGACGTTGGCCCAGCTGACATTGCCCCACAGCAGCACCCAGATGACGGTGAGCCAGGCGATCAGCGGCAGCTCCAGGACCCGCCGGCGGCGGCCCACCACCACGACGCTGAGGGGCGCAAGGCCCGGTTCACGGAACCTCAGGGAGATCATGCGGGCGTCATCGGCCGAGCACCGCCTCGATGTAGGGGGAACGTTGGAGGAGTTCTGCCGCCGCCCGGTCGGTGAGCGAGGTGAGCGGGCCGCCCAGCACGGTGTACGCGAGCGAGAGCAGCACCAGGGCCGCCGCCGCCCAGGTCATGGTGGGCGGCAGCCGGTCGGTGGTGACGGTGATGGCCCGGCCGAAGAGGGTGGCGGTCACCGCCTGCCCGGCGGGCCCGCCCCGGGCGCCGCCGGGCCGCTCGTCCTGGGGGCTCACGTCCCCGCTGTCGTCGCCGCAGTCGTCGTGGGTGTCCCGCTCCTCCAGGACCGTGCCCCGCGCAGGCCCCTCCGGCGGCGCGGCCCGCCAGAAGGCGAGATTCCAGACCTTCGCCATCACGTACAGCGTGATCAGGCTGGTGAGGACGGCGGCGGCGACCAGGGTGTACGCCCAGCCGCCGCTCGTCGCGACACCGGCCCGCAGCAGTTGCAGCTTCCCGATGAACCCCGACATCGGGGGGATGCCGGCGAGGTTCAGCGCGGGCAGCAGGAACAGCGCGGCGAGCGCGGGGGCCGCCCGCGCAAGGCCGCCGACCCGGGTCAGCTCCGTCGTCCCGGCCCGCCGCTCGATCAGCCCCGCGACCAGGAACAGCGCCGTCTGCACGGTGATGTGGTGGACGACGTACACGATCGCGCCCCCGAGCCCGGCGCGCGAACCCAGCCCGATCCCGAAGACCATGTAGCCGATATGGCTGATCAGGACGAAGGACAGCAGCCGCTTCAGATCGGTCTGGGCGACCGCGCCCAGCACCCCGATCACCAGCGACGCCAGCGCCGCCGCCAGCAGCAGATGGCCCAGCCGGTTGCCGGGGAACAGCAGCGTCTCCGTACGCAGCATGCAGTACACGCCGACCTTGGTGAGCAGCCCCGCGAAGACGGCTGTGACGGGCGCGGGCGCGGTCGGGTACGAGTCGGGCAGCCAGGCCGCCAGCGGGAACACGGCCGCCTTCACGGCGAACACCGTCAGCAGCGCCCCCTCCAGCAGGGTCCGCACCCCCAGCGGCAGCTCCGCGAGCCGGACCGCGAGCTGTGCCAGGTTGACGGTGCCCGCCGCCGCGTACGTCAGGGCGGCGGCGGTGAAGAACACCATCGAGGAGATCAACGAGACCATGACATACGTCGAACCGGCCCTCAGCCGGGACCCGGTGCCGCCCAGGGTCAGCAGTACGAAGCTCGCCACCAGCATGATCTCGAAACCGACGTAGAGATTGACCAGATCGCCCGCGAGGAAGATGCACGAGACCCCGGACACCAGCACCAGATAGGCCGGGTGGAACACGGCCAGCGGGGCGCGCTCGTCCCGGTCCGCCATCCCCTGGCCGAGGGAGTACACCAGGACGCACAGGGTCACCGCCGACGACACCGTGAGCATCAGCCCGGAGAGCCGGTCCGCGACCAGGGTGATGCCGAGCGGCGGGGCGAAGTCCCCCAGGTGCACCGCGAGCGGCCCATGGGTGTCGGCGGCGATCAGCAGCACCACGGACAGCGCCAGGACGGCGGAGAGGACGACGACGCTGACGACCCGCCGCCCGCGCGGAAAGCGCGGGCCGAGGGCCAGTTCCAGGCCGGTGGCCAGGAGCGGCAGCAGCACGGGCAGGGGTACGAGCGCGTTCATCCGTCGCCCTTCCCGGGACGGCGGCCGCCCCGCTCGTCACCCGGCGCCCGAGGGCCCGGCCCGTTCGGATCAGCGGAATCAGCGGAACCGCCGGAATCAGCGGAATCGCCGGAACCGC
Organism: Streptomyces yaizuensis; assembly: GCF_034961445.1. Taxonomy (NCBI): domain Bacteria; kingdom Bacillati; phylum Actinomycetota; class Actinomycetes; order Kitasatosporales; family Streptomycetaceae; genus Streptomyces; species Streptomyces yaizuensis. Next base: position 47,287 of record NZ_BSBI01000009.1, on the reverse strand, counting down.
CGGAACCATCCGGACGACGACTGCCGTCGGCGGGGCCGGCGGCGTCCCCCGGGTCCGCGCCGAGGATGTCGTCCCACAGATCGCCCGACGCGTCCCGCGCCCTGGCCTGGAAGGCCCGGTCCTCCCGCAGGACGCCCCGCAGCCGCCGGCGCTCGGAGCGGTAGGCCGCCCGGCCCCCCGCGGGCCGGTGCCCCCGGGGCGCCCGCCGCTCCCGCAGGGCGGCCCGCTCCTCCTGCACCTGCGCCCGGAGGGCGACCCGCCGGTCCTCGATGTCGTCCTGGACCTCGTCCGTACCGGTGACCCGCAGCGTGCGGTACGCCATCGCCAGCAGGAACGCCGTGGTGGCCAGAGTGATCACGATCGCGGTCAGCGCGATGGCCTGCGGCAGCGGATCGGTCACCCGGGACAGGTCCACCCCCGGGTACAGCAGCGGAGCGGCCCCGGCGGCCCCGCCCGCGTTCAGCATCAGCACATTGATGCCGTTGCCGAGGATCACCGCACCGATCAGGATCCGGCTGAGGGCCCGCATCAGCAGCAGCACACCGCCCACGGCGCACAGCACCCCGGCGGTCACCAGCAGGGTGAGACTCACCGTCACCGGCCCGCCCCCGCCCCGGCGGCCTGCCGCTGCGCCGCCTCCCGCTCCATCTGGCGGTCCACCCGGGCCCCCAGCGCCCGCACGATGTCCAGGACCACCCCGAGCACCAGCAGATACACCCCGGCGTCGAACACGACCGGCGTCCCGACGTGGAAGTCCCCGACGAGCGGCAGCCGCCCCTCGTACGTGAGGGCCCGCAGAGCGGTGCCGCCGGCGAACCCGAGCAGCGCCACCGACGTGGACAGGAAGAGACCGAGCCCGGTCAGCAGGCCCGGATGCCAGGGGGCCGCCGTACCCAGCTCGAACCGGCCGCCCGCCAGATAGCGCACCGTCACCGCCACGCCCGCCACCAGCCCGCCGACGAACCCGCCACCGGGCAGATTCTCCGCGCAGAACAGCAGATACACCGACAGGACGAGGATCGGATGGAAGACCAGCCGGGCCACCACCTCGAAGACCACCGACCGGTACTCGGGAGCGAGGGTCCGGCCGGCGGCGAGCCAGGTGCGCTCGGGCGCGTTGTCCTCGGGCGCGGGGACGGGCGTACGCGCCTGGGTGCCGAACGACCAGGCGGTACGCCCGCCCAGCGCGTCCGCCCCCGGCACGGCCGTCGCCACGGACGCGGACACATACCCGGCGTCGTCCGCCCCGGTCGTCCGGTGGAAGTAGATCAGACTGGTCACGCCGACGGCGGCGACGGCGAGCACGGCCGACTCGCCCAGCGTGTCCCAGGCGCGGTACTCGACCAGGATCGTCGCCACCACGTCCTTCACCCCGTGCCGCGCGGTCTCGTACACCAGCGCCTCACCCGCCGGCTCCGCCCGCCGGGCCGCGGCCACCACCCACAGCGCGACGGCGACCGCCGCCGAAGCGGCCAGCGCCAGCGGCACCCGCACCCGCAGCCGCCACGGACTGATGGTCTCCTGGAAATACACCGGCATCCGCCGCATGACCAGCACGAACACCAGCAACGAGACCGTCTCCACACAGAACTGGGTGAGCGCCAGATCCGGCGCCCCCTGCACCACGAAGAGCAGGGCCGTGCCGTACCCGGTCAGCCCCGCCATCACCACCGCCTTCATCCGCCGCCGCACCTGGAGGCACAACAGGGCCGCGGCGCACGTCAGCACGGCGATCGCGCCCTGGACGGGCGAGTCCCACAGCCGCGGCGGGGCGGCGCCGCGCCACGGCCGGTCCACGGCCAGCACCGCGAGCTGCCCGCCGAGCATCACCAGCAGCACGGTCGACAGATAGACCGACAGCGAACCGCGCTGGAAGAACCCGGTGACCTGGAGCGCCAGCCGTTCCAGCCCCAAAAGCCCCAGACCGAAGACCCGGTCGGCGGTCGGCCACGCCACCCTCCGCGACAGCCGGATCACCGGGCCCCGCGCCAGGAACAGCACCAGACCGCCCGCCCACGCCGCCCCGGACAGCAGCAGCGCCGTGCCCAGACCGTGCCAGAGCGAGAGACGGTACGGGTACGCGGGCGCCGGGAAGGCATCGGCGTACGCGCCCAGCAGCCCGTTCAGCCACACCACACCGGGACCGAGGACGACGCAGCCCGCCGCGAGCAGCGCGGGCGGGCCGAGGAAGACCCAGTCGACCCGGTGCACGGGCGTGTCCGCCAGACCCGGCTTGCGGGCGAATGCCCCCCACAGAAAACGCAGCGTGTACGCGGTGGTCAGCGCCGACCCGGCGACGACGACCCCCAGCGTCCACCGGTCGGCCGCATCCCCGTGGGCCAGCGCCGTGAACGCCGCCTCCTTGGCCGCGAATCCGAGCAGCGGCGGCAGCCCCGCCATCGACGCCCCGGCGACGGCGGCGACCACGGCGACACGGGGCAGCGCCCGGCCGACCCCGGACAGCTCCCGCAGGTCCCGGGTGCCCGCCGCATGGTCGACGATCCCGGTGACCAGGAACAGCGGGGCCTTGAAGAGCGCGTGCGCGAGGATCATCGCCACGGCGGCCAGCGCGATGTCCCGGTCCCCGGCACCCGCCAGCACGGTCAGGAAGCCGAGCTGGCTGACCGTGCCGTACGCGAGGACCAGCTTGAGGTCGCCCAGCCGCAGCGCCCGCCAGCCGCCCAGCAGCATCGTCAGCGCCCCGAGCCCCAGCAGCAGCGGCCGCCACGGCGGCGTGTCCGCGAACGCGGGCGCCAGCCGGGCGATCAGATAGACGCCCGCCTTGACCATCGCGGCGGCGTGCAGATAGGCGCTGACGGGCGTCGGCGCCGCCATGGCGTTCGGCAGCCAGACGCTGAACGGCCAGATCGCCGACTTCGACAGCGCGCCGACCAGGACGAGCACCACGGCCACCGACACAGCTCCGGAGGGCGCGGGAGGATCGGCGACCAGGGCGGAGATCCGGTAGGTGCCCGCCGCGTGACCGAGCATCAGAAAGCCGACGAGCATGACCAGCCCGCCGAACGCGGTGACGGTCAGCGCCTGGAGCGCGGAGCGCCGGTTCTGCTTGACCTCGCTGCCGTGCCCGATCAGGAGGTAGGAGAAGACGGTGGTGAGTTCCCAGAACACGTACAGCAGGATCAGGTCGTCGGCGAGGACCAGCCCGACCATGGCCCCGGCGAACGCCAGCAGATACCCGGCGAACCGTCCCAGCAGCGGGGTGTCGCGGGAGAAGTACCGTACGCAGTACACGAGCACCAGCGCGCCCACCCCGCCGGCCAGCAGCACCATGAGGAGCGACAGCGCGTCCAGGCGCAGCGCGAGCCACACGTCGTAGGCGGGCAGCCAGGCGACGGCCCAGCTCACGTCCCGGCCGGCGGCGGCCCCGCCCCAGTGCGCCGCGGCCCAGCCGGTGGCCGCGAGGGGCGGCAGCGCGAGGACGAGGAAGGCCCGGGTGCCGAGCCGGCCGACGAGGGGGCCCGCGCAGGCCGCGAGCAGGAAGTGACCGAGGATCAGCGCTGCCATGCGACCGCCGGCGCCGGGCCGCCGGTGCCGGCGGACACCACACTTCGAACAGAGGGCACCCGGCATTGCTATAGGCATTCCGCTCCGCCGCCCGCTCCGGCACGCCGACGGCCCGGCGACCGGAGCCCGGGTGGCCCATCGGCGGCGGTCACCCGGCTGTGTGCCGTGACCGGGCGGTCCGGTGGCCGCGGGGAAGGGCGGAACGGACCTGGGCGGCTCCGGGTACGGGCCCGGGCGCGCCCGGCGGTGGGTACCCGCCGAAGTGCTCCGGCGCTGCGGGCAGGGGACACCGGCCGGCGCGTGCCGTGCCGCCGTTCCGCCGCGATGAGCGCTCGCGTACTCCTGCGGGGACGGTTGAGCCCGACCGGTGGCGGAGCGGCGTTCCCGGACATGGCCGGGGCGCGGATTCCGGCCGGGGCGCGCCGGACCGCGTGGACGGTGGACGAGGATCCGGCCCGGTGGGGCACCCCACGGCTCGCCGCCTCCTCGTGCGTCGTCCGCTCCGGGTGGGACGGCGACGGCGTGTTCCTGCTGCGGAGGGTCGAGCCCGACCGGCGGCGGGCCGGCGATCCTGAACCCGGCCGGGGCGCGGATTGCCTTCGGCCGTGCCGAGAGGACGGTGCCGGACAGGGCCGACGGCACCCGGGCCGAGGTCCGCGTCCGACGCGACACCGTCGCTCTCCGGCACTACCGGGTCCGATGGACGAGCGTCGGGGCGGCACGGCGGCCGCGTGCACGAGAAGCGGCCCGGGTCCGTGGCGCACCGGACGTATCAGGACACCGGGCGCGGCCCCGCGCAAAGACCGGCGGGCAGTGGCTCCGCGTACCGGCGCACCTGTCTTCGCCTGTCACGCCCCGGACGGGGCGGGTGCGGGCCCGGCCGGCGCGTCCAGGGCGGTCAGCGCCGCGCCCGCCATCGCCGAGCACTGCTCAAAACCGATCGCCCGTGCCGCCGCCTCGACGGCCGCCAGTTCGGTACGGGCCTCGGCCACCCGCCCCAGCCCCGCCAGCGACTCCCCCCGCGTCAGCCGCAGCAGCAGATGCTTGACCGGAGCCTCCGGCGACGAGCCCAGGGCCAGCCCTTCGCCGACCTGCTCCAGGGCCGACGCGTACGCGCCCCGGCCCAGCAGGTGCCGGGCCAGGTGCAGCCGGGCCAGACCGGTGGTGGCCCGGTCCGGGACGCCCTGGGCCAGGGCGAGGGCGGCGACGTACATCTCCCGCGCCTCGTCGGCCTCGCCCGCCTCGTCCAGGGCCAGGGCCAGATTGACCCGGGCGATGGCCTCGCTCGTCCCGTCCCCGGACCTGCGGGCCAGTTCGGGCGCCTCCCGCAGCTGGGTCAGGGCGTCCGAGAGCCGTCCCTCGACCTGGAGGACCCAGCCCAGCAGGGACCGGGTCCGGGACTGCGCGTCGACGTTCCCGTCGGCCTCGGCCGCCGCCAGGCCCTGCTCCAGGACGGCCGTCCAGCCGTCCCCGGCCCGCCAGACGATCAACGGCCACTGGACGAGGACCAGCCGCCACACCCGGTCGTGCATCCCGGCCGCCGCCCCCGCCGTGATCGCCCCGTACAGACCGGCGCGTTCCGCCTCGAACCAGGCCAGCGCCGCCTGGCGGTCCTCGAAGGTCCGGACCGCCGCCGGCCGCCGGTGCGCGGCCGGCACGGTGAAGCAGGGCCCGCTGGAGGGCTCCGCGGTCGCGCAGGCGACCAGCCCCGTGTGCACATAGTGGTCGAGCAGCCGGCCCAGGGCCCCGGGATCGGTGCGCGGGGACAGGCTGCGCGCGTACAGCAGGACCAGGTCGTGCGCGGTGTACGTGTCCCCGGACGGGCCGCTCTCGCCGAGCAGATGGGCATCGGCGAGCCGCTCCAGGGCGGCGCCCGCCTCGCCGACGCCGCAGTCGGCCAGCGCGGCGGCCGCGTACACGTCGAGCCGGGGCCCGGGGTGCAGCCCCAGGGCCCGGAACATCCGGCGGGCGTGCTCGGGGAGCTGGGCCAGCGTGAGCCCCAGGGCGGCCGCGATCCCGGTGTCCTCGATGTTCAGGAACGACAGCCGCCGCTGCTCGTCGCCGAGTTGCTCGGCCAGCGCGGCCAGGTCCCGGTGCCGCCCGGTGAGGAACCGGGCCGCCGTGATCCGCAGCGCGAGCGGCAGCCCGTCGCAGAGCACCGCCAGCCGCTCGGTGGCCGCCGGGTCCGCCCGGACGGCCTCCCGGCCCACGAGCGCCTCCAGCAGGTCCGCGCAGTCGGACCGGGGCAGCTCCGCCACCCGGATCGGGCTCGCGGCGTCGCTGGCGACCAGCCCGCCCAGCCGGTCCCGGCTGGTGACCAGGGTCGTGCAGAGGTCGCCGCCCGGCAGCAGGGGGCGGACCCGGTCCGATCCGGCCACGTTGTCCAGAATCACGAGGAACCGGCCGCCGGCGGTGAGGGCGCGGTAGAGCGTCCCCATCCCCGCCTCGGTGTCCGGCAGGCGCGGCGTCGGCACCCCGAGGGCCGACAGGAACTCCCGCAGCACCATGGTCGTCTGCCGGGCCGGCGTGCCGCTGTAGCCGCACAGGTCGGCGAAGAGGATCCCGTCGGGGAAGTCCGCCGCGCGCAGGTGCGCCCAGTGCACGGCCAGCGCCGTCTTGCCGACCCCGGCGCCGCCCGTGACCAGGGCGACCGGACCGGGATCGCCCTCGACGGCCCGGGTGGCCCCGGTCAGGGCGGCCAGTTCCGCCTGCCGGCCGGTGAAGCCCCTCGGGCGGCGCGGCAGCATGTCCGGCACGGCGAGCGGGGCCGTGATCGGCGGCGCCGGGACGGGCCCCCGACTGCTCGGCTCGACGGCCCCGGCATCCGGTCCGCACGCGCGGAGCACCCGGGCGTGCGCGTCGAGGAGTTCGGGCCCCGGTACGGCGCCCCCCTCGTCGGCGAGCAGCCGGCGGGTCCGGCTGAACCAGTCGATCGCATCACGGGGTCGTCCGGAATCGGCCAGTGCCAGCATCAGGGCGGCCGAAAGGGACTGGCGCAGCGGATGGGCGACCGCCTCGGCGCGGAGGGTCGCGACGGCGCCGGCAGGGTCCCCCGTCTCGCCGAGCGCTGCGGCCAGGGCTTCCACGGCGGCCAGCCGGCGCTGCCCCAACTCCTCCCGGGCCGCCTCCATCAGCGGGCCGGTGGTCGTCCCGGCCAGGGCGGGCCCCTGCCACAGCGCCAGGGCCGCGCGGAGCAGCCGCACCCGGTCGTCCGGTGTCCGGTGGTCGTCGGCGAGATCGAGAAGTTCGGTGAACCGGTGCACGTCCACCAGCGGTTCGGGCACCCGCAGCGCGTAACCGGAGGGCACGGTGTCCAGATCCACCCCGAACCGCCGGGCGTCGTGCGCGGCCAGCAGCGCCCGCAGCTGCGAGACATGTCCCTGGAGCACGGTCCGCGCGTGCGTCGGCGGCTCGGCCTCCCACAGGGTCCCGGTCAGCAGGTCCCAGGTGACGGGCCGGTTGGGCCGCAGCAGGAGCATCGCGAGGAGGGCCCGTCGTTTGGCGGGCCCCAACGGCGGGGTCCCGCCGTCCGCCGTGACCATGGCCACGGTTCCGAGTACGCGGAATTCCACGCGCGCCCCTCCCGCTCTCGCTCGCTTGTGCGAGTGTGAGCCTAGAGGGTGGTGTGGGGACGCCCATGGTCGGCCTACGCCCCCGGGGGCCCCGAACCGGGGCCCACCGCCCACCGGCTGACGCCCGGTGAGACCCGCCGATCCTCGGCCGACGCCCCGGCAGGATCCGCCCTCCCTCGCCCGACGCGCGGTGAGGGAGGGCGGATCCTGCCGCTCAGGACCGGGCGGCGGAACGCCCGAAGAACTCCAGCTCCGCGATGGCCACCTGCTTGTCACGGGCCGCGCCGTAGGCCGACCGGATGACCAGACGGACCGTCACGGCGTCCCGGACCCGGACCTTCACCTTCTGCGCGCCCCCGTCGTTGATGGTGTGCCGCGAGGTGTGCGTCTTGCCGCTCGAATCGATCACCAGCAGGTCGAACTCCTGCGGACGGGCCTGCGCGGCACGCTGGCCGGAACGGTTCGACGTACCCGGAGTGATGATCAGCCCCAGCAGGTCCGTCGGCTGCCCGAACGACGCCTCCAGGTACTGGCCGGCCGAGTCGCCCGAGTACCCCGTGCCCCACCAGGTGTTGGAGTAGCCGTCGAAGGCCAGGTCGGCACCGTGCGCCGGGTCCGCGTTGGACGCCTGCCAGGTTTCGGCCCGCACCGCGACCCGCTTGGCGAAGTGGTCCTGGACCGCGCGCGCCGTCGGCGGCCCGCCGATCACCGCGCCCACGAGGAGGGCCACCACCCCGGCGGCGACGAGCGCCCGCGTCAGCCACCGCCGGCCGGCCCGGGGCAGCGGCGGCCGCTGCCCCGCGTACGGCCCGGTCGGCGGCTCGACCGCGCGCGGCGCGAGGGCGACGGCACAGGTGCGGCAGAAGTGCCGGTGCGGCGCGTTGGGCACCCCGCAGTCGGGGCAGGGCCGGCCCTCCTCCGGCGCCGCCGGTGCCGCGACGGTCCGGGGGCGGGGCCGCGGGGCGTCGGGCCGCGCGGGCAGCACTCCGCCCGGCGCTCCGGCCGGTGCGGACGGAGCCGCCGGGTCCGGGACGGGCACCAGCAGGGCGCGCGCGGCATCCGCGCCCCCGCCCTCCGAAACGGGCGCCGCCGGAACGGGCGCCGCCGGAACGGGTGCCATCGGCGTGGTGCTCTCGGCATCGGAACCGGCGGCATCGGGGCCGGTGACGTCGGAACCGGTGACGTCGGGGCCGGCATCCTGACCGGTCGCGCCGGTCGCGCCGGTCCCGCCCACCGCAGTGGCCCCGCCCTGCTCCTGGCGGGACTTGCGCAGGTCCGGGCCGTGAGGCGGCTCGGCGGCAGACCGGGACACGGCAGCGGCCACCGGGCCGTCGCCACCCCCGGGCCGGGAGGCCTCCGCCGGCGGAACATCCTCCGGGACCGTCACCCCGCCGTCCGTACCGGATGCGACGGCCGGGGCCTCCGCGACGGGCGACGCGGCCCGGGGGCGGGCGTCCGGTGCCCCGGCGGCGCCGTCGCCCGGCGTCCCGGCGCCGGCCCCGCCGCTCGGACCCCATTTGAGGAACGTCCCGCACACATCGCAGAACGATTGGCCGGTCGGCCGGACCTGGGTGCCGCAGTCAGGGCAGGAGAGGGTGGCGGACATGTGCTCAGCGGCCTTCCGGTAGCGGGAACGGTGGGAGTGGTGGATGGGACGGATGGGATGAATGGGACGGATGGGGCGGGTCGAAGGGCCCGGACCCGCCGGGCCCCGAGCGGACGATCTCGGTCGTGAACGGCAGATGCGCGGGTCGGGCGGCGGCCACCACGGCGTGCAGCCGGTGCGGATCGACCCGCTCCGGCTCCGGCACCGGCAGCCGCACCAGCAGCGAGGCCACCGGATCCCCGGGAAACGGGCCCAGCGGCCGCCCCGACCAGGCGGCACCCCCGCTCTCCACGATCTCCGGCCGCGCCCCGAACGCCTGGTGCACGGTGCGCGCCAGCCCTTCGACGGTGCCCCGCAGCCGGTGCAGCGCGACCGCCGAAGCGACCGCCCGCCGCCGTGCCTCCAGCGGCTCGGACCCGTCCAGCTCCGGCCCCACCCAGTCGGCGAGCCAGTCCACGAAGTCCTCCGGCGCCAACGACGGCGTGAAATACGCCTCCAGACAGTCCAGGACGTTGAACAGCGGCGCCAGCACGACATCCAGGCCGCTCACGAACCGCAGAGTCAGCGCGTCGTCCGCGTACACCGCCGGCAACTGCTCCCCGAGCGGGTGCGCGGAGGCCAGCCCCGGCACGGTCCCACGGTGCGTCTCCGTCCCCGTCCCCGTTCCTGCCTCCGTCCCCGCCCCGGCCACCGCCCTCACACCGCCTCGATGACGCGGACACGGTGGTCGAACGGGAAGAGCAGCGCCGACGGGGCCAGGTCGACACGGTCGGTGGCGTCGCCCCGCCGCCCGGTCAGCGGGTCGGCCGGATGCAGCAGCACCTCGTCCACCAGCTCCACCCCCGGAACGCGCTGGAGCGCGGCGAAGACCTCGCCCGCCCGCAGCGAGCGCCCGAACGGCCAGCCCTCGCCGTGCGCGCCGCCGGTCAGCGGGTCCAGATAGGAGTGGAGCGCGTCCAGGGCCGCGTCCCGCACCCGGTCGATCCGCGCCGCCCGGAACGCGTGCAGGGTCGCCACCACCGTGACCCCCTGGTAGAACGGCGGGCCCACGGCCAGCCGGGCCCCGATCGGCCGGCGCTCGTCGAGGAAGGACGTCACCCGCTCCAGCAGGTCGTCCCCGGGCACCAGTTGCTCGAACCGCAGCCGCCGCCCCGGATCCGGCACGGCCTGCGGCACCACCAGCACCCGCACCGCGTTGTCGCCGGCCTCGGCCCGGTCGGCCGCCAGACAGGCGATCCGCGCGGCCTCGGGGGCGGCCCGCCGCGCCAGCTCCTCGTAGTCCCGGGCGGTCACGGCCCGCTCCTGCGCGCGCAGCGCGATCGGCGCCCGCGTCTTCGCCTCCTCGACGCTCTCGCCGTCCACTCCGCCGCGCGCGCCCTCCCGGTTCTCCACCCGGGCGATGTACGGGATGGAACTGCGCAGGACCCGCAGCGTGCCGCGCGCCACATTGCCCCTGCGGCCGCCGCCGGTGCGGTAGCGGGCCGCCCGGATCGTGGCCCCCTTGGCGGGCACCGCCCCGTACTGCCGCATCGAACCGTCCGCCTCCCGCACCCCCGGGCCGAAACGGATCCCACCGGCGGCCGCGTCCAGGACGGCGTGCCGGTCGGCGGGCCCGGACGCCGCGAACTCCTCGACGATCTCCCAGCGGCGCCAGCCCTCGCCCTCCGACACCTCCAGCACCGGCCGGTCCACGACCGGCGCGTGCGCCAGCGCCACCCGCTGGCCGGGCACCCCCTCCGACTCCCCGAGGATCTCGTCCCGGACGCACTCCGCGTGCGCGGCCCGCGTGGTGCCCCCGATGGTGAAGGCCCGCGCGGCCCGCACCGTGGGCGACTGGCTGTAGAACGGCTGCCCGGCCACGGCCCCGACCACCCGGCAGCGCACCCAGCCCGCCTCCACCCGGGCCTGCCGGGACACCGCGTGCCCGGCGGGCAGATGGAGGATCACCTCGCCCGGCCGGTTGAGACCGCCGGTGGAGTCCTCGTCCACCTCGCACTCGCGCCAGCCGTCCGCCGTCCACGCCTCCCAGACCAGCGGCGGCTGCCGGGGGTCGACGCCGACACCGTCGACCCGGCTGTCCAGCCGCAGCACCAGGACACACCGGGGCACCGCCGCCGACAGCCCGAACAGGACCAGGTCGCCGGGTTCCGGCGGGGCCCCGAAGACGGCCACGTCACTGCCGCCGAGCACATCCTGCGAACGGTCCTCCACGGGGCCGCCGGCCGGCTGCCGCAGCACGTGCGTCACCTCGCACGGCACCACCGTCAGATCCTCCTCGGTGGTGAAGACCACCGCCTCCTCGGTCTCGGTCCGCACCGTCGCGACCTCCGTACCGGCCGGCAGCACCACCGGCTCCGGCTGCGGCGCGGACAGCCAGAACGTGACCGGCGCCCGAGCCGCCGACGGCGGCAGGAGGGTCACGCCCAGCAGGTCCAGGAAGGCGAGCCGGTTCTTCTCCGGCACCCGGTTGAGCCGGTAGACGATCTGGTCGGCCATATGGGCGACCGCCTCGATCAGGGTGACCCCCGGATCGGAGACGTTGTGGTCGCTCCACTCCGGGCACCGCTGCTGGACATAGCGCTTGGCGTCGTCGACGAACTGCTGGAAACGCCGGTCGTCGAGGTGGGGGGCGGGCAGGGCCATCAGACTCGTTCGCTTTCGCCGGCGGCCGGAAGTCCGCCGGCCGGAAGTCCGCCCGGACCCTCGATGGGGGCCTCGGACGGAATGACATAGAAGGGGAAGACAAGACTGCGGGGGTTGTTGGTGCCCCGCACCGAATACCGGACGTCGATGTGCAGCACCGTCGCGTCGTCGGGGGCCACGGTCACCGTCACGTCCCGGACCTCGATCCGCGGCTCCCACCGGTCCAGCGAGGTCCGCACCTCGTGCTGGATCCGCCCGGCGGTGGCGTCGTTGACCGGCGCGAACACCAGATCGTGCACGGCACACCCGAACTCGGGCCGCATCGGCCGTTCCCCCGGCGCCGTCGCCAGGATCAGCCGCATCGACTCCTCGATCTCACGGTCCCGGCGCACCAGGGCGACCCCGCCGCCCGGATCGATCCGCAGCGGGAACGACCACCCCGCGCCGACGAACTGCTCGCTCATTCCCGCTTCCCTCGCTCTCTCTCCTCCAGAGGCACCGCGCCCCCACCGCCGTACGTGCCGTACGTGCCGTACGCGTTCCCGGCGGGGCCTGCCCACCACGGCCCGGGCCTCAGAACGGGATCCCGTTGCGGAGCACCGCGGGACCCGTCAGGGTCACGCTCGCGGCCGTCACCGACGCGTTCGCGATGGCCTTCAACGACACCGAGGCGGCCGCGTCGACCTGCACACTCCCACCGGCCTTCACGCCGACCTGCCCGACCGCCTCCAGATTGAGCGAGCGCCCGGCCCGCAGCGTCAGGTCACCGGCCGACTCCACCCGCACCCCCCGCATGCCGTTGATGGTCACCGTGTCGTCGCTGTCGATCGTCAGGGTCGTGCTGGTCTCGTCCATCTCGATCCGCAGCCGCCCCTGACCCGTCCGCAGCAGAATCCCCCCACCGCCCCCGGCCGGCCCGCCCGACTCGATCAGCTCGACCGTGTGCCCGCTGCGGGCCGTCATCGACCGCCAGTTGACCCGGCCGCTGGTCGGATCGACCGCGGGCCGCCCCTGCGGTTCCTTCGGCGGACGGTCGATCCCGTTGTAGAGCCCGGCGAGGACATACGGATGGGCCAGCGACCCCCGGTCGAAAGCGCACAGCACCTCGTCGTCGACCTCGGGCAGCGTCAGCCCCCCACCCCGCACCCCGCCGACCTGCGCCACCCGGCACCAGTCGCTCTCGTACGTGTCCGACAGCCACGGGAACCGCAGCCGGACCCGGCCCAGCTTCAGCGGATCCTTCGTGTTGGTGACCACACCGAGAGCCACCCCCGGCATCGGCGGCGCACTCGCCGCCCCGCCCGGCGCCCCACCCGACGCCAGCCCGTACAGGGACCGGAACTGACGGCCCGACACCGTCAGCCAGGTGGTGAACGGCTGCCCCGAGGCGAACACATGCCGCACCCCGGTCGCCGTGTACTTGCCCTCGAACGGGGCACCGGCGCCGTTGACCGACACCGGGGTCCCCGGCTTCAGCTCCGGATTGCCGGTGACGGCCACCTCCAGCTCGGCGAACGAACCCGTGATGTCCTCGGCGAGCGCCCGCGCGGCCTGCGTGACCTGCGCCATCGTCGTGTACGGCGCGCTGGTCGCGGTGGCCTCCGCGGGCCCGAACAGCGGCGTGACCCTCCCCGGCGTCAGATCGGCCGTGATCCCCGTGTTCGTCCTCGCGGGCGCCGGCGCGACCAGGGTCCGCCGCGTCAGCATGTCCCAGCCCCGCACCGACACCCGGTCCACCTGATCGGCGGCCGTCAGCGCGACCCGGCTGTGCAGGGTGTTGGAGCCGAAGTCCAGGACGAAGGGACTCTGCGCGGCCTCGGTCGTCTCCGACGGCGCGCCCGCCGCCCTCGGCAGCGCCGTGAACTCCAGCCGCCCCTCCCCGTTGCAGGCGAGCCGGACATCGTTCTCCGCCGCCAGACCCGACAGGAAGTCCCAGTCCGTCGTCCCCGGCTGGGTGGCCAGCTCGTACACCGTCGTCGTCGCGTCCACCCGCCCCAGCGGCACCCGGCAGCGCGCCGCGACCCGCCGCACGATGTCCGACGCGGTCATCTGCGCGTACCCCACCACGGGACGGTTGCGCAGCAGCCGGTGCGCCGGATCGTAACCGCGCACCACCAGATGCCGGCCGGTCGCCGGATCGGCGTCCATCTCCAGGGCGGTCACCTCCCCGGTCAGCATCGGCGGCCCGGCCCGCCCGTCCGCGAACGGCAGGAGCACCACCGGGGCCCCGATCGTCAGCTGGGGGAACTGCCCGGTCAGGGTTCCGTCCTTGTCGCTGAAGGTCAGCTGGAACGCGGACGGCACATTCAGGCTCGCGTCCACCCATCCCTCGACCAGCCGCAGGGCCAGCGGGTCCGGCAGTACCGCCCCGCCCACCGACACCTGCAGAACGGTGGTGTAGGTCCTCTCGCTCACGCCTGCTCCTCGCTCCCGCGCGCCTGCCCGGCCACGCGCCCCTCTCGAACCCGAATCACCCGATCCCCGCGCGTCACCGGCCCGCCCCCTCGCTCGCGGCGGGCAGCAGCAGCTCCGTGCCCGGCCGCAGCCGCATCGGGTCGTCGACGGAGTTCGCCTCGGCGATCACCCGCCACCGGCCGACGTCCCCGTACTCCCGCCACGCCAGCGACGCCAGGGTGTCCCCGGCCACGGTCCGGTGGATCCGATGGGCCGAGAGCGCCCCCGAGGTCGGGTTCTGTCTCTTGGTGGCGGTGGAGATCTCGGTCAGGGACAGCGAACAGGTCGCCCGCAACGGCATCCCGTTCGGGCTGAACAGGGTGTACGTGGCGTCCACGCTCGTCACGTACGCGGTGAACTGCACCGTCTTGAACGCGCCCCAGGAGAACCGCACCCACGGCGGCGACGGCGCCTTGGCCGCGATGGACTGCTCGGTCACCTCGCAGCAGGACAGCAACAGGGCCACCTGGTCCTGCACGGTCGCCGCCGCCGAGGTTGTCGGCGCGTTCAGGAACACCTCAAGACCCAGGCCGGCCGGCTGGGCCCCCGTGAACTTCGGCGGGGCACCCCGCGTGTACGCGACGGCCGGCGCCGTCGTCCAGCTCGCCGACCGTCCCAGCCGCAGCTGCGAGGGATTGAACTGGAACCGCACCTCGCCGATCAGCCCCCCGGCGGAGCCCCCCAGATCGGTCGGGGGCTGATGGACGGACAGGACGGCTCGCGAGAGCCCGGCGGCGGAAGCGGGCACGGGTCACGCACCCCCGGTGACGGTGAAGCCGTGATGGGCGATCTCCAGGGTCTCCGTCGCCACCGCCGGACTGGACGGGTCCAGCGTCGGCCCCGTCCAGCTCACCGGAAGCACACCCAGCAGACCCCACTGGGCCACGGGCTCGCCGTTGGCGTGCAGGGCCGAGATCTGCGCGGTGGTCTGGGTGATCCCCGTGGTGACCGAGGAGATCCAGGCCGCGACCTTCGCCGTGTCGGCGGTCAGCGGACGGGTCAGCCGGATGGTGGAGAAGTTCACCCGGGTCGGCAGCTGCCACACGAACCCGTTGTTCCCGCCCTCCTGGTACTGCTCGACCTCCACGGTGGACGCCAGCCCCTCGCAGCCGTTGAACAGCCCGAGGCTGTGACCGTCGATGGTGAGGGTGAAGAAGATGGTGGAACCGGGGTCGGGGGTTGCGGGCATGGTGTCCGGGATCTCCGCTGGTGGGTCGGGGTCGGTGGGTCGGTCCGTGCGACAGGGCGGGCGGTTCGGGCAGTTCGGGTGGTTCGGGTGGTTCAGGCGGGGTGTACGGGGCCATCAGTCCCGCAGCCGGCCCACACGCTCCCGGTCCCCGCGCAACTCGGCCCTGAGCAGCCGGGACAACGGGGCGATCAGACGGCGTGCGAGGTGGTCCAGGTCCTGGGCGGTGGGTTCGCCGGCGGCGGCCTGCTTCTGACCGGTCGACCCGGCCGGGGCGGGCGCCGGAGCCGGAGCCGGCCGCTGGGCCGGTGGAGGTGGCGGCGCCGGCGGGGAGGGGGGCGCGGAGTTCCGCTGGACCACGGGTACGGGCGTGGATCGCGGGGCCTGACCGAGGGCCCGTGCGACCGGGACCGGGACCGGCGCCTGTCGAACGGCCGCCGGGCGGGCGGGACCGGCCGGGACGCCGGGACGGCGGGACGGCGCCGGAGCGAGCGGCACCGGCGCCATCGAGGTGGCGGGCCGGTCGGAGTGCCCGGCCTGCCGCAGCCGTACCGGACCGGCCCCGGCCGAGGAAGCCGGGGCGATGGCCGGGGCGGCGACGCGGGAGACGGTCAACGGCCGTGCCGACGCGAGTGGACCCCTGGGGGCGGCACGCTGGACGGCGGGCGCGGCGACCCGTACGCGTGCCAGCGGCACCGGGTCCGGGTCGGGTGTCGGAACAGGCGCGGGCGCGGGTGCCGGTGCCGGTGCCGGGGGAGCGGTCGGCACGGGGGGCGGGGTCGCCACCGGCGGCACGGTGGCCTGCTGCACGGGTGCGACCGGCGCGGGCGCGGGGCCGGCGGAGAGGGGAGCGCCGATGGAGGGCCGTCGCCGGAGGCCGCCCGGCACGGTGGCCTCGGGCTCCCGGGCGCGGGTGGTCCGCGTCACCAGGGGCCGCCGCTGGACGGGAGCCACCGGCCCCGTCGCGGACGGAACCCCGGGCGCGGGGAGGCCTGCGGGCACGCGCACAGCGTCGGCCGGAGCCGACGGCGAAGGCGCGGGGGTGCGGGGTGCCGACGTGGACGGCGTGGACGGCGTGGACGGCGTGGACGGCGCCAGGGGCATGCCCGCCGGGGCGATCCGCCGGGACGGCAGAACGGGACGCGGGGACACCGTCAGCGGCGCACCACCGGTCCGTCGCCCGGGAACGACCGGGGGCGCCGCAGGGGTCGCACCTGACCCGGTGTCGGCGACGGTTCGCCGCACCGCACGCACCACCGGCAGGGGGACGGCGCCCTCGGTGCCCGCCTCGCGCCCGATACGGGCGACGGCCGTCGCGGCCCGCTGTACGGCGGGGTGACGGTCGCCGGCCGGTGCCGTCCGGTCGCCGGTCGAGGGGCGCACGGCTGCCGTGTTGTTCCCGGTACCGGCCTTCTGCGCACGAGCGGGCTGCCGGAGCGGCCCGGGGCCCTGCACGGGACCGCCGGTGGGTGTGACGGTGGGTGTGACGGGGCTCGCGTGCGGGACGGCGCCGGCGGCGGACGACCCGGCCCGCGTGCCTGAGGAAGCGGAGTCGGCGACAGGGTTCCGGGGCAGGGGTTCCCTGCGCTGGACGGCCCGGCCCTGACGCACCGGCGTGCCGGGTCTCGCGGCCGTCCGGTCACCGGGTCCGCCGACCGGGCCGCTGCCGTCTGCCACGGCGCGCTGCACAGGCGGCGCCCCGCCGTTGCGGAGACCCGGCGCGGCGCCACCGCCCGCAGATGCGGTGCCCGACGGGGTCCCACTGTGCGCCCGGCCCTCGGAACCGGCGGCGGGGGAGGGGCGCGTGGCCGTCCGGCCGCCATCGCTTCGGGCCGGTGCCGACTGCACGGTGGGCGAGGTGTTCGCCGCTGTCCGGCTGCTGTTGCTTCCGGGGGGTGCGGGTTCCACCGCGCGCGCAGGGCCTGATGAGGCGGCGGCCGGAGCGGTGCCGCCGGTGCCGCTGTCGGTGGGGGAGGGGTGCGTGGCCGTTCGGCCGCCATCGTTCCGGGCCGGTGCCGGCTGCACGGTGGTCCGTGCAGGTACTGGTGGTCCGGCGACCGGGCCGGTGTCGGCGCGCCTGGTGGGCGAGGCGTTCGCCGCTGCCCGGTTGCTGTTGCTTCCGGGGGGCGCGGGTTCCACGGTGCGCGCAGGGCCTGATGAGGCGGCGGCCGAAGTGGTGCCGCCGGTGCCGCTGTCCCTCCGGGCCGGTGCCGACTGCACCGTGGCAGGTACGGACTTCGGTGGACCGGCGGCCGGAACGGTGCCACCGGCGCGGCTCTCGGGGGCTGCCGGGGCGGCCGGGGCAGACGGGAGCGGTCCGGCCACGGGCGTGCGGGCGGCACCGGAACCGGCATCCCCGACCGGGGCGATGCCTCCCCCCGTCGAGTCGGCGGTACGAGCAGCTGCCGGCCGCGTGCCCGCGCCCCCGCTGCCGGGACCGGGGTACGTGCCGCCATCGGCGGGAGCGGCCCGCTGCACCACACGGCTGCCGGACACGCCGGACACGCCGGAAGCGCCGGACGCGGTGAGATCGCTCCGGGCGGAGGTCGCGGACGGACGCAGGACAGGGGCCCCCGCCGTGCCGGGCCCACCGGACCGTGCCGCGCTCCCAGGACGCGTCGGGTTCCCCGGGCCGGTGTTCGGGGAACCCCCGCCGGGGGAGTTCGCGACGCGAGGGAGCGAGGACGCCCCGGGGACTGCGGCCCGCTGCACGGTTCCACCCCCAGCCCCTTCCGTCCCACGCGACCCGTCCGTACGGGAAGCCCCGGAGGCGGCGGGCGCGGCGGACGCGGCAGGCGTGGCAGGTACAGCACGCATGGCGGCCGTCGGCACGGCGGCACGCTGTACGGAACGGGCGGACCCGCCCCCGGACCCGGCCGCCGCGATCACGGCCCCGGGAGCCGCAGCCTGTGGAGTCACGGCCTGTGGAGTCACGGCCTGTGGAGTCACGGCCCGGGGAGTCACAGCCCCGAGAACCACGGCACCAGCGGTGCTGGTCTCCGGCGCCTCCGCCTCCGCAAGGTGGGCGCCCCGCCCCGCGACGGGCAGCCGCAGGACGGGCAGCGGGCCCTCGTGCGGGCTCCCGACGACCGGTGTCAGGACATCCCGGAGAACGCCGTGCGGCGCCGAGTCGCCGACGGCATGGCCCACGCCCCCGGCGGCGAAGGAGTGGTGACGATGCGTGGCCAGCCGCCCGGCGAAATCGGCGTTCGCGGTCAACCGGGGGGTCTCCAGCGCACGCTGGATGGGTCCGACACCGGTCCAGCCGGGGTCGGACCCGCGCGCGGGCCCCGCCTCACGACCGGCCGCGCCGAGTGCGTCGCCCGCACCGGCCGCGTCAGCCGCACCGGCCGTGCCCACCGCACCGGCCGCGACCGGCGCGGTACCCTCGCGGGTGCCGTCACCGGCCCCGCGCCCGCCCCTCAGCCGAGCCAACCAGCCCATCCCTCGTCATCTCCGTTCTTGGCCCCGGTCCACCAGGTCCGCCACCCGCTCCACGTACGCCCGCCGGTCGGCGTGCTCCAGATCGAGGATCGCGTCCATCCCCCAGTGCAGATGGAAGGCGAGGTACGCGGTCTCCTCCTCGATCCGGTCGGCCGCGTACGTCACGATTCCCCCAGGCGGCTCCCGGCCAGCTCCACCTCGAAGGACTGCTCGCAGTGCGGGCACGCCACCGCCGCCCGGGTGTGGCCCTCGGCGTTGATCTGCCGGTAGAAGTCCTGGAGGAAGGCCAGGTCGGAGGCGAACATCTGCTCCACCGTGCCGTCGTGGACATCGGGCAGCGTGCCGAGCCGGGTGATGACCCGGCCGAGCAGGACCACCGACAGGTAGGCGGGGTTCTCCCGCACCCGCACATCCCGCAGGGGCACCAGCTCGTCACGGGCCGTGGACAGGCGCATCGCCCCGATCCGGTGGACCGTGCCGCTCCCGTCGACGTACCCGCGCGGCAGCTCGAACTCGAACTCGGTCCGCAGCGCCGTGGCCGAGGACCGCCCGTCCGCCCCGGCGCCACCGGCCCCGGCCGCTCCGGGAAGTCCCGGAGCACCGGCCGGCCCCGGCGCCCCGGGTGCTTCACGTCGCATCAGCCGAGGGTCAGCTCTTCGAAGGTGATGGTGACCGTCTCGGTCACCACCGAGGAGTCGCCCGCCTTCACCGAGCTGATCTCCACATTGCTGCACCACGCGTTGCCGAGGTTGTACCGCTTCAGCGGCTGCCGCTCCAGATCCATGAAGATGATGGTGGCGTTCTTGCGGGCCGAGCCCATGTTCCCGTTCATGGACTCCGTGATCCACTGGGTGAACGCCTCGGACGGCGTGACACCCCGGACCACGGTGCACTCCCCGGCCTTGCGGGCGCCGGGCAGCTTCTTGATCACCGGCTGTCCGTTCGCGGACACCTGTGCGTACTCGATGACGTCCTGGGTCATCGACAGGCTGCTGACCTCCTGGAGGAATTCGATCGTGACGCCGTCGATCTGAATGCCGAAGTTGTGCGCGACGATGGCGTCGCCGGGCTGAAGGGACATCGGGGATCACTCCTGAGCTGAACGGGGAACGAAGGGGGGCTGGGGGCGGGTGCGGGGCGCGGCGGAGGTCACTCCTCCAGTTCGGCGCCGCCGCCGGAGATCTGCGCCATCCGGAAGACCACGAACTCGGCGGGCTTGACCGGCGCGATACCGATCTCGCACACCACCCGGCCCAGGTCCACGGACTCCGCGGGATTGGTCTCCTCGTCGCACTTCACATAGAACGCGTCCTCGGCCCGGTGGCCGAACAGCGCGCCCGAGCGCCACTCCGTGACCAGGAAGGCCGAGATGTTGCGCCGGATCCGCGCCCACAGCGCCTGGTCGTTGGGCTCGAACACCACCCACTGGGTGCCGATCAGGATCGACTCCTCCAGGTAGTTGAAGTACCGGCGCACATTGAGGTAGCGCCAGGCCGCGTCGGAGCTGAGGGTCCGCGCGCCCCACACCCGAATGCCCCGGCCCGGGAAGGCCCGGATGCAGTTGACGCCCGTCGGGTTGAGGAGGTCCTGCTCACCCCGGGTGATCTGGAGTTCCAGGTCGACGGCGCCGCGCACCACCTCGTTGGCGGGAGCCTTGTGCACACCGCGTTCGACGTCGTTGCGCGCCCACACGCCGGCCATGTGACCCGACGGCGGCACGCTGCGGCTCTGCCCGCTCGACGGGTCGAAGATGGTGATCCACGGGTAGTAGAGGGCCGCGTACCGGGTGTCGTACCCCGCGGTCTCCATCCGCCAGGTGCGGACCTGCTGCGCGTTCAGACCGGGCGGGGTGTCCAGGACGGCCATCCGGTCGCCCATCAGCTCGCAGTGCGCGATCAGGGCGAGCTGGACCGCCTTGACCTGCTCCAGGTCGATCAGGCCCCGCTGGTAGGCGCCCATCAGGTCCGGCACGGCGACCATGCTCACCGCGTCGACGGCCTCCAGGCCGCCGAAACCGGTGCGGTCGGCGGAGTCGCCGATGAAGCGGGCCACATCCAGCGGGCCCGCCGCCGCGTCCCGGACCGCCGGCGCCGCCGTGGCGGGCGGCGCCAGGGTGACGACCTGCGGCTCCGGCCTGGCGACCTGGCCGCCCGACCGCGCCTCCTCCAGCACGATCGTCCGGGAACGCTGCTTGACCTGGTTGACCACGTAGTTCTTCGCGGACTTGCGGTGGCTGGCGTCGAAGGTCTCCACGACGGTGTCGCCGTCCTTGACGGTGAGGGTGAACCGGTCGGCGTTCCCCTCGCCCTCGACGTTCCCCACCTCGACGGTGAGCCCGCCCCCGCCCGCGCCGGCCGCGATGGCCGACACGGTGAACGAGCCCAGCGCGGCCGACGGGCCCGGCAGCTGCCGCGCCGGCTCGGCCGGGGCCGCACCGGCACCCGCGCCGGCACCCTCAAAGGTGCCGCCGATCCGCACCACATAGGCGGCGCTGCCGCCGTTGTTGAAGAAGCCGTACACGGCCTGCGCCAGGTAGTACCCGTCCACGAACTCACCGAACTGGGCGACGTACTGCGACCAGTTGGTCACCAGCGTCGGCTCGTCGAGCGCACCGGTGGGCGCCAGGCCGACGAAGGCGGCCACCGACGTCCCGATGCCCTCGATGGGCCGGGAACCACTGGCGACCTCTTCGACGTAGACGCCGGGGGACAGGTAGTTGGGCATGGAGAGCTCTCCCGGGAGGAATGACGAGGGGTGCCGGACCGGACGGGCCAAGGCGCGTAGAAAGGCCGGCGACGCGGGGTCCGCCCCGACACTCAAACCCACCGCGCACGCCGGGGACCAGGGATCCCCGTACCTTCCGCAGGGCAGCCGGGGCTGCCCGAACGGCCCCCGGCCCCGGGCCCGACCCGCCCGGCAGGGCCCGCCGTGCACGGCCCCGGGCCGGTGGAACCCGTTCCCCCGCGCACCGGTTACCGTTTCCCCTGCACGGCGACGACCGACCGAAAGGGCAGGATGACGGTCATGCGGGGCAGCGGTGACGCTCACGACGGACTGCGGTTCCGCCTGCTCGGATCCGTCCACGGCGAACGGGACGGCCGGCCCCTGGCCCTCGGAGCCCCCCAGCAGCGCGCCCTCCTCGCCGTCCTCCTCCTGCGCGGCAACCGGCCCGTCTCCACCGCCGAACTCCTCGACGCCCTGTGGGGCGAACGCCTCCCCGACCGTGCCGTCGGCACCCTGCGCACCTACGTCTCCCGGCTCCGGCGCCTCCTCGAACCCGACCGGCCCGCCCGCTCCGCCGCCACCGTCCTCGTCTCCACCGACGACGGCTACCTCCTGCGCGTGAGCCCCGGGGCCCTCGACAGCGCCGAGTTCGAACGCCGCACCACCCAGGCCGGCCGGCTCCGCACCGCCGGCGACACCACCGGCGCCCACCGCGAACTCGACGCCGCCCTCGCCCTGTGGTCCGGCACCCCCCTCACCGGGCTCCCCGGCCCGCACGCCGAACGCCAGCGCGACCGGCTCACCGAACTCTGGCTCACCGCCCGCGAGGAGTACTTCCACTGCTCCCTCGCCCTCGAACGGCACACCACCACCATTCCCCACCTGCGCGCCTTCGCCGCCGAACACCCCCTGCGCGAACGCACCCAGGCCCTTCTGATGCAGGCCCTGCACCGGGACGGCCGGCAGGCCGAGGCATTCCGGGTCTACGAGGAGACCAGCCGCGCCCTCGCCGAGGAGATCGGCGTCGGCCCGGGCCGCGAGCTGTCCGCCCTCCACACCCGCCTGCGCGGCACACCCCCCGGCGCCCCCACCCGGGGCCGCACCCCCCGGACCCGCGCCGCCGGGGCCCCGGCCGCCCCGGCCGACACGCTCGACCGGCTCCTCGCCGAGACCCGGACGGCGCTCACCCGGCTCCGCCCCGACCTCGTCCCCGCCCCGCCCCGGCCCGTCCCGGCACCCCCGCCCCCTCCCACCGCACTCCCCGACGACTTCCAGAGGCGGATCGCCGCCGCCGTCGCCGCGGCCCTCGACGGCCTCCCCGGCTCCCGGACCGGCCGGCCCACCAGCGGGCGCGCCCCGGCCGCCCTCGGCACCGCCGCGGACCTGCTGACGGCCTGGGCCCGGCTCGTCCGGGGCACCACCGACTGCCACCGCCCCACCGACTCTGCCCACCGGCTCCTCGCCGCCGCCCGCCGGCACGGCGACACCCGCACCGCCGGCCGGGCCCTGCGGGTCCTCGCCGCCGCACCCCCCGCCGGCCCCGACGACCGGGCCCGCGCCGCCGACCGGCTGCGCCGGGCCCTGCGGCACCCCGGGACCGCCGACGACCCCCAGGACCTGGCCGAGGGCGCGCTCGACCTGGCGCTCCTCCTCGTCCTCACCGACCGCCCCCAGGAGGCCCTGTCCTGGAGCGAGCGGGCCCGGGACCGGAGCACTGCCCTCGACGCCCCCCACCACCGGGCGCGGGCCCTCGCCCTGACCGTGCGGGCCCACGCCCTGCTCGCCGACGCGGACGCCACCCAAAGGGCGGCCGCCCGGGCGCTCGACGAGGCCCGCGACCTCGCCGACCCCCACACCCTCGGCACCGTCCTCCACCACGTCGGATGCGCCCACCTCGCCCTCGGCGACGCCGGCCGGGCCGTCGCCCATCTGCGGGAGGCCCGCCACCACCACCGGCGCACCGGCCAGCCGCGCTGGGAGGCCCATGCCTGGGCCCGGCTGGCCGAGGGCGCCCTCGCCCAGCGCCACCCGGAGGAGGCGGCGGCCTGCGCCACCCAGGCCCTCGCCCTGGAACGGACCGTCAGGGACCCGATCTGCCGGGGTTTGGCCCTCGCCGCCCGTGGACAGGCACTCCATGTCCTCGGCGGCCCCGGCGGCCCCGGTACTCCCGCTGGCCTCGATGTCCTCGATGCCCTCGACGGGCCCGTGGCGGCGGCCGCCGCACCGGAATCCCCCGCCACGGCCCCCCGCGCACTCACCGCAGGCCCGGCCCCCCTCTCCTGACCGCGGCCCGTACGGCCCGGCCGGACGGGCAGCTCGGCGGGCCCCCGGGGCAATCGGCACTGCCCCCGGGGCGGTCCCTTCGGGCTCGGTACGGGCCCGCCCGCTCCTTAACCTTCCTCCCATGACCCTCTGGACGTCTCTGGAGCCCTCCGCTCTCACCCTCGACCCGGGCGGACACGCCACCGCGCGGCTGCGGCTCCGCAACACAGGAGACACGGTGGAGGAGTACCGGCTCTCCCTCGTCGGCGCCCCCGCCGGCTGGTCCCGCGTGGAACCCGACGTGCTCCGGCTCTACCCGGGTACGGAGGGCACGGCCGAGATCTCGTTCGCACCGCCCCGTACCTCCGACGCGGCAGCGGGCCCCGCTCCGTACGGCATCCGGGTCGAACCCCGGGAGAGACCGGACCTGCGCACCGTGGTCGAGGGACAGGCCACCGTCACCTCGTTCACCGAGATCCGGGCCGAACTGCTGCCCTCCAACATGATCGGCCGGTTCCGGGGCCGGGCCCGCGTCGCCGTCGACAACCTCGGCAACACGCCCCTGACGGCCTCGCTCACCGCCCGGGACGAGAGCAACAGCCTCACCTTCGACCTGGACCAGAACAGCGTCCAGGTCGCCCCCGGCCGCGCGGCCTTCGCCGGACTCACCGTCCGGCCCCAGCAGGTCCGCTGGACCGGCACCGAGCAGCAGCACCAGCTGACGCTCTCCGTCCGCCGCTCCGGTGACGAGCGCGCCCACGACCTCAGCGGAAGCTTCGACCAGCGTCCCGTGCTGCCGCCGTGGCTCGTCGTCGCCGGAGGGCTGCTGGTCACCGCGTGCGTGGCCTTCGTCGCCATCTGGCTGGCCTTCGCGCCGAAGTTCGGCAGCTCCGCGGGCGAGACCAGGGCCGCCCCGGCCCCCCGGCCGGTCCCCCAGGGGAAGGACTCGCCTCTCGCGCTTCCTCCCGCGCCGGACTCCGGCGAGGAGAAGGACGCCGGAGGCCCGCCGCCGCCCGACGCGGAGGACGACTTCGACCTCGGCCCCGACCCGGGGGACGGCGGCGGGGGCGACGGCCCGCCGGCCGGGGTCGGCGACGGTGGTGGTGACGGGGGCGGTGACGGCCCCTCCACCCCGGAGCGCCGGCCTGCTTCCGGAGGCGGCGACAAGCCTCCCGCCCAGGACAACCCCTCCACCCCGGACCGGGGCTCCGTCCCGGACCGCAGGCCCGTCCCGCCGCCGCCGGCTCCCAAGCCCCCGCCGCCCGCCAAGCCCGCCGCACCGGTCGGCCCGCCGTTCAAGAAGGGCTACCAGTCCGACGACATGGTGCTCTTCGCCCAGTACCGGATGGCCACCTTCGGCTCCAAGAACGCCTGCACCCTCGGCCAGGGCTGGACGGCCGGCGTCATCGACGACCTCACCGACCGGTCCCTGCGCTGCTACCAGCAGGCGGTGATGAACAACACGAAGACCACCCGGGCCCTGACCAGGACCGACCCGTACGGCACGCTCAGCCGGGCCACCATGACCTCCCTGTGGGCCCAGGCCATCTCGCCCTCCGAGGTCTCCCCGGGGTCAAAGAACTTCGCGGTGACCAAGCTGCGGTCCTCGCTGTGGTGGGCGACGCAGGCCAGCCTCTCCGACGGAGACGTCAACCGGCTCCGCGGCTACTCCCGGCTGGGCGTCGAGTACTACAAGTCCGGCGGCCGCAACGGGGAGCCCACCACCTACAACGCCACGATGGAGCAGCTCGTCTCCCACTACCAGAATCAGGTGGGCCTGCCGGTGACCGGTGTCGCGAACTGGGCCACCATCTACTCCCTCGTCGGAGGAACGGTCAACGGCACCGGACGCCACGGCCGCTGAACCGAAACCCGGCGGGCCGCGCGGAGCGGCCCGCCGGGCGACGGCGTACACGGGGCCCCGCTCGACCGAGCGGGGCCCCGCCTCTGCCGCCCTACGGCCCCCACCCCGTCCCCGGGACCAGCCGGCCCGACTTCAGGTACTCCCGCCGGGCCCCGGTCCGCACGTCGTCGGCGGTGACCACCCCGCCGCGGGCGGCGGCGAGATAGGCGGCGGTGGCCGCTCCCGCCCGGATCGCACCGCCCGCGAGTTCGAACTCCTTCGCGAACACGGTCAGTGCGTCCTCAAGCCCTGCCTCCCGGGGCGCCCCGGCCAGCGAGGACCGCCACAGCCGCAGCCGTGCCTCCGCGTCGGGGAAGGGGAAGTCGACGACCACGTCCAGCCGCCGCGTGAACGCCTCGTCGATGTTCGCCCGCAGATTGGTGGTCAGGATCGCGATCCCGTCGAACGCCTCCAGCCGCTGGAGCAGATAGGCGCTCTCCAGGTTGGCGTACCGGTCGTGCGAGCTGCGCACCTCGGACCGTTTGCCGAACACCGCGTCGGCCTCGTCGAAGAGGAGTACCGCGTCCGTCCGGTCGACCTCCGCGAAGATCCGCTCCAGGTTCTTCTCCGTCTCGCCGACGTACTTGTCGACCACCGACGACAGGTCGACCACATACAGGTCCATGCCCAGTTCTCCGGCCACGACCTCGGCGGCGAGGGTCTTGCCGGTCCCCGAGTCCCCGGCGAACAGGGCCACCACGCCCCGCCCGCGGCCGCCGCCGGTCCGCAGCCGCCAATCGCCGAGGACCCGGTCGCGGTGGCGGGCCCGTGCGGCGAGTTCCCCCAGCATCCCCAGCGGCTCCTCGGGCAGGACGAGATCCCCGAAACCGACGGCCGGCCGTACGCACCGCGCGTGCCGCCCCAGCAGCGGGGCGGACAGCAGACGGGCGCTGGAGCGGATGTGCCCGGGGCCCACCGGCACCCCCTCGAACCCGGCCAGGGCCACAGCGGCCCGCGCCGCGCGCCGGACCCGTTCCCCGCCCGTCCGGTAGGCGCCGACCGCCGCCGCGATGTCCCCCTCGAAGCCCGGCAGCTCCTCCCGCCACACACTCAGCGGGTCCGCGCCCGCCGGCCCGCTCTCGACCGGGATCACGACGGACCGGGGTGCCCACCCCGGGTCGTAGGCCGCCGGGCCGGTCAGCACGACCGTCACGTCCTCCTGCTCCGTCAACGCCCGTACCAGCGGGCCCGGCGCCGTCGGCAGCTCCCCGACGACCAGGGCCGTCCCCGCGCCCCGCAGCCGGGCCTCGCGCAACAGCGTCCGCGCCACCCCGGGGTCGGTCTCGTCGCCCCGGGGCCGGTAACGCAGCACGGCCCGGCCCCTCCCGCGCAGCGCCTCCGTCACCGCCTCGGCGCCGGCGCCGTCCCCCCGGTCCCGCAGATGCACCCGGACCGGCTGTCCGTACGCGGCGATCCGGGCCGCGGTCCCGTCCTCCGTGTCCCGCCCGGCGGCCGGCGTGGCCGGCAGCCACTGCGCGCCGGCGCCTGTCAGCAGGGCGTCCGGCCGTTCGTCCCCGAGGAGATGGGCGACCACCCGCTCCGGCACCCGCACGGCCCGCCCCGGCAGGGGGCGGTCCTCGTCCTCCAGCACCAGCAGCCCCCCGGCGGCCAGGGGCGCGTCCGGATGGAACCGGGCCCGGGCCGACGGGTCCCAGGGGCCGGTGCCCATCAGCTCCAGGACCAGCGCGACGGTGGCGCGGCGGCGGGAGACGTCGTCGTTGAGATACCCGTACAGGCCCTCGAACCGGCCGTCCACATCGGGGGCGAGCCCGGCGAGGAGGATCCAGCCGTCGAGCGGGGACAGGCCGAACCCGTCCAGGAGCGACCCGAGCCGTGCGCCGAACGGCGGCAGTCCCGCCACGGCGCCGTCCCCCGACCCGACGGGGACGGCGGCCAGCCCGGCCGCGGCCTCGTGCGTCATGTACATCCCCCGCAGGGGGTCGTCCGCGGCCGGGTCCGCCGCCGCCCGGGCGGCCACCCGCGCGGCCACCGCCCGGCGCAGTCCTTCCAGCACGGTGAGCAGCTCACCGGCGTCCGGCCCCGCTCCGGCACCTGCGGCCCCGGTCACGTGTCCGCTCCCCGGACCGTCCCCGTCCCCTGCCCTGGCCCTTGCCCTGGCCGGGTTTCGGCCCGGATGACCCGCGGGCGGGCCCGGGGGCCCTCGCCCCGCCGGTCCTCCACCCTGACCTCGACCTCCGTGACCGGCGGTCCGACCGGGTAGACGGGAGTGACCGGGAACGGAGTGGTGATCACCACATCCAGCGAGGGCTTCAACTCCCCGCCCAGCGCCGACCAGATGTCGGCCAGGGACCGCGACTCGGCCGGCGGCACGCCCACCGTCAACGCGATCTGGGGCCGGTGCTCCGCCAGCGCCCGGGGGACCGACCCGGCGGGCAGAAGCTCGTGCGGCAGCAGCGTCGCGAGGACACCCGACAGCAGCCGGTGCTCGTCCTCCGGCCGGGTGGTCCACGCCGTCAGCAGATACGACAACCGGTACCACCGCATCGGCTGCCGCCGGCGCACGACCACGCCCCGCTCGTCCCGCTCGGCGTAGGCACCCCGCTCACGCCGCGCCACGTCCTCGCGGATGTCGTACAGATAGGCGTTGACCGTCGGGGCGTTCCGGCGCGCCGCCCACTCCCGGGTCGGCGCGTCGAAGGCGACCTCCCCGGTCCCCTCGGGCAGGGCCCCGTCCCGCAACAGGCGCCGCAGCGCCTCGTCGATCTCGTGGATCATGAGAATGAAGACAACTTTCGTCAGGGTGTTCGCTCGTGCCGCGGGGCCGGGCCGCGCGGAGGCCGCCACGGGCTCCGGCGGGATCCCGCTCCGGTCAGATGTAGCCCTCGCGCAGGGCGAAGGCCACGGCATGGGCCCGGTTGGAGAGCTGAAGCCTGGTCATCAGGCCGTGCAGGATGTTCTTGATGGTCCGCTCGGAGTAGGCGAGCTTCTGCGAGATCTGCCGGGTGTCCAGGCCCTCGGCGATCAGCCGCAGCACGTCCACCTCCCGCGGAGCCATGCCGAGGAGGGGCACGGAGCCCGTGCCGCTGTCCTCACCCCCCGACCGCCGCAGCCGTCCCACCTGCGTCAGCAGCTGGTTCAGCAGATCGACCGGGAGATCCCCCTCGCCCCGGGCCGCCCGGTGCACGGCCTTCAGCAGCCGGCTCTCGGTGGCCTCGTGCCGCCACAGGATCGCCCGCACCCCGCACTCGACGACCGTGAGCAGGTCGTCCTCGCGCAACTCGCGCGCGACCAGGACGACCGGCCGCTCCAGCCCGCGCGCGAACCGCCGCAGGTCGGCGGTGACCGGCTCGTCGACCTGGTCGACCACCATCACGACCACGCCCGCGCCGCTGTCGGCCCCGCCCTCGTCGACCACGTCGACGGATCCCTGGTGCCGCAGCAGGCTCATCACCCCGGCCCGCCCGATCGGATCACCCGCCCGGATGCCCACCCGCAAACGTTCCGCAGGCAACTGGCCCACCTGTCCGTCCCCTCTCGCTCGGTACCCCGGTCCGCTTCGTCGGCCCACGACCGGAGTCCAGAGCTTCGCCGGAGGGAATCAACAGCGACTCAACACCCCTTAACACCGGCTGAATCCCGGACCGGTGGTGCGGTGTGGGGCGGTACGAGCACGGCAGGCGGGGCGCCCGCGCGATGCATCCGGGCGGGTCAGGGCGGTCCCTCACGGCGGGGCACCGCACGGAAGTGACGGAGGGTGAGGCGGTGGCGTGGGGTGGGGAGCGGCTGTCGTCACGGGTTCTGTGGGACGGTGTCGGTACAGGTTCTGTATGTCCGGTGCTACGGGCAGGGAATCCGCACGATGGCGGTGGCGATGGTCATGGGCCCTGTGCGCGGCGGGTATCCGGTATCGCGTCCTCCGCCGACGGTGGCGCGGTGCATGGTGCCGGTGCCGCTGGAGGGCGGTCTCAGGTGTCGCGTCGGCGGACTGCCGCCCACCCGGCCAGCAGCGCCGCTGCCGCCCACAGCGCCGTCACCGTCAGCCCTGTCCAGGCGCCCGGGCCGCCGGCCGGGTCCTGGTGGAGGATCTGCTGCCCGGCGCGGTCCGGGAGATAGCGGACGGCGCTCCCGGCGACATCGCTGATCACGAACGGCAGGATCAGGAACGCCGGGATGAGCAGACCCAGTACCAGGGCGGCCCTGCGCAGCACACAGGTGAGCCCTGCGGCGAGCGCGGACATCAGCGCGAGGTGGATGCCCGCGCCGACGCAGGCCCGCAGCGCCCCGGGCGTGCCCAGGCCGATGGCGTCCTCGCCCAGGAACGCCTGGCCCGCGAAGAACGAGGCGAACGAGGTGAGGAGCCCCACGCCGAGCGCGGCGCCGGCGACGACCGCGGTCTTGGCCGCGTAGAACACCCCCCGGCGCGGGACGGCCGCCAGTGAGATCCGCAGCGCCCCGGCGGCGTACTCGGCCGCGACGGCGCTGGTCCCGAAGGCGACGGCGGCGATCTGGGCGAAGCCGATCGCGTAGAAGGCGCGGTGGACGGGGTCGTCGCCGTACGCGTCCGACGCGCCGGTGGTGGCGAGGACGAGCACGGTGACGGCGAGGGAGACGGCCGGGACGGCGAGGAGTGTCCCGAGGACGGCCCGGACCGAGGTGACCTTGATCCATTCGGAGTGGAGTACGGCGGTGAAGGACATGGTCAGCCCTTCCGCCCGGTTCCGTCGCTGTCCGCCGGCGGGGTGTCCGGTGGCGGTGTTCCCCGGCCCGCCCGCCCCCGCTCCGGTTCCGGGCCTGTCGTGCCGGTCGCGGTGAAGTCCGTCTCCCCGGCGGTCAGGGCGAGATAGGCCTCCTCCAGCGAGGCGCGTTCCTCGGAGAGTTCCCTCACGGCTGTTCCCGCGTGCGCCGCGATCTCCCCCACCCGCCCGGCTCCGGCGCCTTCGACCACCCATCGGCCGTCGCCGTCGGCGACCACCCCGTACCCCCTGGCCAGCAGCGCGGTCCGCAGCGCCGCCGGGTCGGCGGCCCGTACCCGGACCCGGGCCCGCCCGTTCCGTTCGAGGAAGTCCCCGACGGGTGTGTCGGCGAGGAGCCGCCCCCCGGCCAGGATCACCAGATGGTCGGCGAACGCGGCCGTCTCGCCCATCAGATGACTGGAGACCAGGACGGTACGCTCCTGGGCGGCGAGCCGGCGCAGCAGATGGCGGATCCAGACGATCCCCTCCGGGTCGAGCCCGTTCGAGGGCTCGTCGAGGATCAGGACGGCCGGGTCGCCGAGGAGTGCCGCGGCGATACCGAGCCGCTGGCGCATCCCGAGCGAGAACGTCCCCACCCGGCGCCGGGCCACGGCGGTGAGTCCGGTAGCGGCCAGTACCTCCTCCACCCGCCGCTGGGGGAGGCGGTTGCTGACGGCGAGCCAGCGCAGATGACCGTAGGCGGTGCGGGCACGGTGGACCGCCTCCGTATCCAGCAGGGCGCCCACGGTCCGCAGGGGCTCGCCGAGGGCCGCGTAGGGCCGGCCGCCGAGGGTGGCCGAGCCGGAGTCGGGGCGGTCGAGACCGAGCAGGAGCCGCAGGGTGGTGGACTTCCCGGCGCCGTTGGGTCCCAGGAATCCGGTGACGCGGCCGGGCCGGACGGTGAACGTCGGCCCCAGGAGCGCTGTCCGATTGCGGTCGTACGTCTTCGTCAGGTCCGTGACCTCGATACTGATCATGCCACCAGCCTGGCCGGACCAGTGCGGTACCGGCTTCCCCCGCCGGTGGGGGCGCTCTCCCCCGTACGGGGGAGGCCGGGGCAGGCGGGGCTCTGGGACGATGACGTCATGTCAGGTCCCCTCCAACAGGCCCGGGCGGCAGGGCCGCCGCGCCCGGCCGCCGTGTTTCTGCGCCGGCCTGCCGTGCTCCTGCTCGGGGTGGTCGCGCCGCTGACGCGGGCCGTTACCTGGACCCGCTGGCTCCATCTGTTCCTGGGCGCGATCGTGCCCCTCACCTGCGGCATGGTGTACCCGAGCCTGAGCCGCCCGACCGCGTTCGACTGGATGGTCGTCGCCCTCCTGCCCGTCCCGCTGGTCCTGGTGGTGGCCCTGATCCCCGTGGTACGCCGGGCGGAAGGGCTCCAGGCACAGCTGATGCTCTTCCCCGGGCCGCACGCACGGGTGCCCGGCGCGGGGGAGCCGGGTGTCTCCGCCGTCCCCTCCGCTTCCTGGAGCGACCGGGCGAGGACCGGGGCCTGGCTGGTGCTGCGGATGGAGGCGGGGCTCGCTGCGGTTCTGGTGACGGGTCAGCTCATGGCGATGACGCTGACGCTCGCCGGTGCGGGCGGTGCCCGGGACGGGATGATCGGTCCCCTGGCGGGGGTGACCGGCAGCGGCGGCGTCTGCGTCCTGCTGGCACCGGTGCCCGCGGCGGTGGCCCTCGCGCTGGCCACCGCGGCGGGGGCGATGATGGGGGCGGCCGCCCGCCGGCTGCTGGGCCCCTCCGCGCGGGAACGGCTGGCCGAGCTGGAGGACCGTACGGAGCGGCTGCTGGAACGCAACCGCATCGCCCGCGAACTGCACGACTCCCTCGGCCACGCGCTCACCCTCGCCGTGGTCCAGGCGGGCGCCGCCCGGACGGCGGGGGACCCCGGCTTCACCGACCGGGCGCTGGAGACCATCGAGGAGGCGGGGCGGGCGGCGCTGGAGGACCTGGAACGCGTCCTGGCGGTGCTGCGCGAGACGGGCCGCCCGCCCGCGGGTGCCCGTCCCACCCTCGGCGAGGCGGGTTTCCTGCTGGACTCGGCACGCTCCGCGGGCGCCCGGGTCGACGCCCGGGTGACCGGCCCCCTCAAGGAGGTTCCGGGACCGGCCTCCCGCGAGGGCTACCGCATGCTCCAGGAGGCCCTCACCAACGTCCTGCGGCACGCGGGCCCCGCGCCCGTCGCGGTCCGGGTCCGTATCACCGTCACCGGCACCCGCCTCCTCCTCCAGGTCCGCAACCCCCTGCCCACCACCCCCGCCCCGGCACCCGTCCCCGGCCCGGGCAGCGGGCTGCGCGGCATCCGGGAGAGGGCCGCACTCCTGGGCGGCGCCGCCCGGGCGGGCCGGACCGGCGACGACTGGCTGCTCGATGTCGACCTCCCCCTGCGGTGAACGCCCGCCCACCGGCCCCTCCCACGGCGACCTGGGCTGACCGGGTGCCGCTCACCGTGCTGCTGGTCGACGACGAACCGCTGGTCCGGGCCGGCCTCGCCGCCGTCCTCGACGCCCAGCCCGACATCACCGTGGTGGGGGAGGCGGCCGACGGCGCCGCCGTGATCCCGCTGGTGCGGCGACTGCGGCCGGACATCGTCGCCATGGACGTCCGTATGCCCCTGATGGACGGCATCGAGGCCACCCGGGCCGTCCTGCGCAC
Source organism: Streptomyces yaizuensis (assembly GCF_034961445.1). NCBI lineage: Bacteria > Bacillati > Actinomycetota > Actinomycetes > Kitasatosporales > Streptomycetaceae > Streptomyces > Streptomyces yaizuensis. The sequence continues at coordinate 14,619 of NZ_BSBI01000009.1, read as the reverse complement.
CGTGCCCACCCCACCGAAGATCATCGTGGTGACGACCTTCGAGAACGACGAGTACGTGTACGGAGCACTGCGCGCGGGCGCCGACGGATTCCTGCTCAAACGGGCCCGCCCGGCGGAGATCGTCCACGCGTTCCGGCTGGTGGCCGCGGGCGATTCGCTGCTCTTCCCTACGGCGGTGCGGCGGCTCGCCGCCGCCTACGGCGACGAGCACGGGCCCACGGCGGACCGTGCGGGGCGGCTGCGGGCGGTACTCACCGAACGGGAGGGCGAGGTACTGCGCCTCATGGCACGCGGCCTGTCGAACGCGGAGATCGCGGGTCGGCTGGTGGTGGGGACGGAGACGGTGAAGTCCCATGTCAGCTCCGTCCTGGCGAAACTGGGGGCCCGCGACCGCACCCAGGCGGTGATCGCGGCGTACGAGTCCGGCTTCGTCTCCCCGCGCTGAGCCGGGGAAGACCCTCCGTCCCATCGACAACCGCCGCGGCGACGGCGGTCCGTGGGCACTGCGTGGCCGGGCCGGTTCCACGCCGGGACGCCGGTTCGGCGGCCCAGCAGGACGGTGGCGGGAGCCGAGGGCGAGTCTGTGCGGACGCGGCATCTGGAGGAGTTCAAGGCCACGATGCGCCGGCTCGCCTGCTCCTGGGACAAGATCCGTGAGTCCGGCTTCCCGTCACCCCGGCCAGGCTCTGGTCAGGCTGCAAGGAGACGTTGGCCGGACGAACAGATGGGCACCGGCTGCTCGACTCCGGCCGGGACTGCCCGCGCCGCGCCCGGCCGCCGCCGCTCACCAGGGCGAGAGCGATGGCCGTCCGCGCCTCCGGCGGCTACGCGCTGGCGACGGCGACTGACCACCGGGTCGGGGCCGTCGCCACCGTCAGCGGGTTCGACATCGCCCGTCGGTTCAGGTTCGGCGCCGATGGCACCCAGGACCCGGCGGTGGTCCAGAGCCTGCTGGATGCCGCCGCCGAGGCCCGGACCGCCGAGGCCCGCGGCGAGGGCACCGGGACGTTCCCGCTCTTCCCCGCGAGCGAGGAGGAGGCACGCAGGGGCGGTTCCTATGTGTACGACGGCTGGGAGTACTGCCGTACGCCCAGGGTCCGGCACCCCCGTTCGGCGGCGGAGTTCACCTGGAGCAGCGTCGACCACATGATCGCCTTCGACGCCTTCGACGCCTTCGACGCCTTCGACCTGTTCACCTCCCCTTCCTCATGGTCGCCGGACGCGAGGCCGTCACCGCGTGGATGAGCGTGGAGGCGTTCGCGAAGGCCCCCGGCCGAAGGAGTTCCTCTGGATCGGGGGCGCCGGCCATGTCGACCTCTAGACAGGGATTCCTGTGTCACCCCGGCCGTCGCCAGGCTCGCGGAGTTCTACCGCACCCGGCTGAACGACGCGTACCGCACACTCTGGCCGGGCCGCACGCCCTGACCCGGCCACCGTTCATGCGGCGGGCTCAGCGATAGGCGGTGGTGTATGTCTGGACATTCGTGCCACCGGGACAACTGACCTGGTTGTTCTCGTACTTCCACACCGGGTTGCTCTGATAGGTGACCCCATTGCTGCAGAGCACCCGGATGTTCACGTTCGTCCGCAGACAGGTGGCGTAGACGAGGTTGCCCTGGATCCACTCCCACCCCGTCGTACGACAGGTTCCGGCCGCCCCGGGAGGCGTTGTCGCTGTGGTGGGGACCACCGGGGCGGTGGATGCCATCGGGGCGGCGGAGGCGGCGGGCCCCAGGAGGGCCATTCCGCCGGACAGAAGCAGGAGACCGGTGGCGAGGAACGCGCCACCCTTGATGGGCTTACTCATGGGCTGTGGCCTTCTCTCGATCCGGGCCGCTCGGTCTCGTACCAGGTCCGACCAGGTCGCACGGGGTCGCACCGGGTCGTACCGTGCACGGCCACGACGGCACGGGCCCTGACGGTCGAGGCGTCGGGGGAGCCGTGCGGGGCGGGCCGATGCTGAACACAGGTGCCGGACCGGGGCAAGGCGGCAGGCGCCCACCCGGACAGGTTCTCTCGGTTCAGGCCACCCCCAACTCTGTCCGGAAGATGTCTGGTGCCTCTGCTCCGTCCCATGGAAGAGGTATGCCGGTGTCCGGCCGTACGCTTCCGCCACGGCTGGGGTTCGCCGAGGAGGATTGGCCGGAAGGGCGGGCCGTACCAGCCGGAAGCAGCACCGGACCGGTACCGGACCGGTACCGGTGCGGCACGGAGCGGAACCGAGGCGGAACCGGAGAGCGCCGCGGACGGTCCTGTTCCGTCGTCCCGTCCGGTCGTCCCGCTCCGTTCTCCCGCTCCCTTGTCTTCGCGCCATATCCCTCGCCGCGACCGGCGGCGGGGGGACGGCCCACGATCCGTCGCCCGCCACGCCGGCCCCCCGCTCCGGGAACCCTGCCGTGGCCTGGCCGCCCACCCGGCGGCCCCGGTCCGGCCCCCCACCTCGCACACCCCGGAGAGGGAACCGGTGAGGCCACTGGGACAGGGCCAGCTGATCCAACCGGCGTCCGGAACGGGCCGGCCACGGCCGGTGCGATGAACCCGCCGCCCCCGGTGCCCGTTCTCATGGGTCGCTCCACCCTCACCCCAGGAGACGACGGTGACACTCCTTTTCCGTACCGCCCCGTTGACACGCGTACCGCTCCTCATGGCCACCGCGGTCCTCGTTCTGGCCGCCTCCGCCCTGCCCGCGCGGGGCACCCCGGCCGCCCCGCCCACACCGGAGAGCGCCGTCCGGGCCGTTCCCGGGGCGGAGGCGGTGCGCTGGCTGGCCCTGAGCGGCGGGAAGCTGGTCTACGGCCGCGATGCCCAGGGCAACCGGGTGCCCGACTACTCCCACGCCGGGTACGGCGGCGGCGGTGTGCCCTGCCCGCCGTCCCCGCCCGGGTGACCGCGCCCGGCCCCTCCGGCGGCGACGACACCGCGTCCCTCCAGCGGGCCATCGACACCGCCGCGGCACTGCCGCTGGACGCCCAGGGCTTCCGGGGCGCGGTACGGCTGGCGCCCGGCCGCTACCGGATCGGCGGAACCCTCCGTATCACCGCCTCCGGGGTGGTGCTCCGGGGCTCCGGCGGCGCCACCGTCCTCGCCGCCGACGGTGCCCGCGCCCGCACCCTGATCACCTTCGGGAACACCGCGTCCTACGGGGTGGTGGGCACCCCCGCCCGGGTCGCCGACGCCTATGTGCCCGTGGGCGGCACCGCGCTCACCCTCTCCTCCACCGCCGGGCTCACGGTGGGGAGCGCGATCGTGGTGGAACGGCCCACCACACAGGAGTGGATCGACGCGATCGGTATGCGCGGCATCTTCACCCCCAACTGGAGCCTGCGGTTCGAGCGGCGGATCACCGCGATCAGCGGCAACCGGGTCACCCTGGACGTCCCTCTCACCACAGCGCTGGAACAGCAGTACACCCAGGCCACCGTCTACCGTTACACCTTCCCCCGGATCAGCCGGGTCGGCCTGGAGAACCTCAGCGCCGACGGTGGGGCCATGTCCGCCGACCCCGCCTATGCCACCGGCTTCCACAACGCGGCCCTCTGGGAGTTCAACGCCGTCGAGGACTCCTGGGTGTCGAATGTGGTGGCCCGCCGCTTCGGCGGAGCCGGACAGACCGGACTCGGCCCGCAGAGCCGCCGGGTCTCCGTCCTGCGCACCCAGATGCTCGACATGATCACCACCGACAGCTCCGCCCGCTCCAACGCCTACCTTCTCCAGGGTCAGCAGAACCTCGTCCGGGACTGCCAGGTCACCGCCACCAAGGTGCACGCCTTCACCACCTACGGCCGCCAGGCCGGACCCAATGTGTTCTCCCGGTGCACCGCCACCCTCGTCCAGACCACCTATGACTCCGGCGGCCATCAGCGCTGGGGCAGCGGCACCCTCTACGACCAGCTGAGCGTCGACGGGTCCCTCCTCCTCGTCAACAATGGCGACCGCGGCAGCGGACACGGCTGGTCCGATGCCAACAGCACCGCGTACAACTGCGTGACCGAGGGCTATCGCGTCCAGGGCCCGCCCACCGCGCACAACTGGGCCTTCGGCTGCACCGGCACCCTGCTCGACGGCAGCGACGGCGAGATCGTCTCCCCCGGGACGCCCGTCCTCCCCGCGAGCCTCTACGACCAGCAGCTCGCAGACCGTACCCCCTGACCGGCCCCGGGCCGCACCAACCCCGCCCGGCGGGGCCGTCTTCCCGCCCTGCCGGCCGCCGGGGCAGTGGGCTGCTCAGCAGGTCGTACGGCGGATCGCGCTGGAGGCGGTCCGGCAGAGGAGTGCCGGGCGGAAGGCGATGAGGATGACGTGGACGCCCGGCACTTCTGGGTGCCGGGCGTCCACGTTCGATGTGCGGCGTCCGGGGGAGGGGGTCCTGGGTCCGTCCTACCACTTGAGCGGATACACCACAGCAGGGTCGCTATTTATTTCATGTCGTGGCGTAGGCGTATGTGGTGACACCGCCGTAGTTCGTATTCATGGTGACGTGACTGAAGGCGTTCAGAGACCTTCCCGTGCCCACGGGAATCGTCGGAGCGTAGCAGCCTCGAACAGCACCCCTGGGAATGTTGTAAGGGTTGCATGCGGCGTTGCTTCCGAGGTTGGTTACTGTGTTCCCCGAGATATTGATGGCGACATCCGCGTTATTCCGGACCACGATGACGCCTTGCACCTCCGCCCGGAGGAGTGACCTGGACCGCTCGGTCCGATCCGAGCGGCGCCCCGGTCCTGGTCGCCGCCGCCCACCGCTCCGATCAGAGAGCGCCGAGGAACGCGCGGACCTTGGCGAGGAATCCGACGGGGTCGGACTCGTGGACGGTGTGCCCGGCCCGGTAAGAGCCCTGCCCCAGAAGAGCGCTCTGGCACACCACCCGTCGGGGCGCTCCCGGGCCCGGGTCCTGTGACGAGTCGGGTACATGTGGTGAATGCGCGTGGTGGACTGGGTGTGGCATGGGGCTTTCCGGGCGGCGACTGTCGCATCTGTCCCGTGATCCGGCCTGGGGCCGTATGGTTCCCGGGACGTAGGGGTGTGAGCAGTGCATTCCCGGGGCTGGCGGAGAGGCCGTACAGTCCGTTCAGCTGGGAGGAATCCCGGGAAGCGGGGTGTGGCGGCCGTCGGGTGTGATCAGAGACGGAAGACTCTGGAGACGAACGGCGGCCCACCGGACCCGGCAACAGGACCACTCGAGGGAACGGAGTCCCGCCATGACGGCCGAAACCGCTGCCGCGCCCTTTGATGCCGACCCGGATGGCAGGCGGTCCGCGGCGTTTCTGATCGACCTTGCCGAGGGCTATCTCTTCCCGGCCGCCCTGCGGGCCGCGGCGGCGATCGGGGTAGCCGACCACCTCGCGAACGGCCCCCGGGACGTCGCCGCGCTGGCGGGGGCGACCGGCGTCGACACGGGCAGTCTCTACCGGGTGTTGCGGCTGCTGGCGACGCGCGGTCTCTTCGACGAGGTCGAGCACGGCACTTTCCGCCTGACCGTGGCCGGGGACGCGCTGCGCGGTGAGGCCCCGGCGTCCGTGCGCGCCGCGATCCTGATGATCACCGGGCCGGAGATGTGGTTGCCGGCCGGGGAGCTGACGCGGTGTGTCACCGAGGGCGGGTCGGTGTTCGAGTCCCTCTTCGGAAGGCCGTTCTTCGAGCACTTCGCGCAAAGCCCCGAGGTCACCGCGCTTTTCGATGACGGGATGGCCGAGGTCTCCCGTGCCGAGGACGGCCCCTCGGTGGCCGTGTGCTCGTTCGCGCCCGGCAGCACCGTGGTCGACGTCGGCGGTGGCCAGGGCGGTCTGCTGCGTGAGGTGCTCACGGCCCACCCGGGCGTGCGCGGGGTGCTTTTCGACCGGCCGCATGTCCTGCCCGGCCACCGGCTCGATGTCCCCGCGACGAGCGGCAGGTGGGAGCTGGCGGCCGGCGACTTCTTCGAGGGGGTTCCCCCGGGCGCCGACACCTATGTGATCAAGCGTATTCTGCACGACTGGGAGGACGAGCAGTGCGTGACGATCCTGCGCAACTGCCGGGAGGCGATGGCGCCGGGCGGCCGGGTCCTCGTCGTGGACTCGGTGCTGCCGACCGGGAACACCCCTCACCAGGGCAAGGGCCTCGACCTGATGATGATGGCCTCGCTCGCCGGACGGGAACGGACCGAGGCGGAGTTCGGGGAACTCTTCCGCGCGGCAGGGCTGCACCTCACACGCGTGATCCTCACAAAGACGGTGCCCTCGGTCGTCGAGGGGGTCGCCGCCGGCGACTGACCCGGCCCCGGCCCGGCGGGCCCCCGGGCCCCGCAGCCGGCCCCGGACGCCGGGGACGGCAAGCGCCCGGGGCGGCAAGCCGCCGACATCGACCAGCGCCAGGAGGAAGCAGCCCCTCCTGCGTCTGGCAGAGGGCCTGCACCCGGTCGCCCTCGAACGGCTCCTCGAACAGGTACGGCTCGGCCTCGCCAGCACCGGCCTGAACATGACCTCGCCCGAGCCGTTCATGGACGCGAGCCAGGGCGGCGTCACGGTCTGCGGCGACGACGGAGCACAGGCCGTTGCCGACCGGCAGCCCCCACGCCCGGACCGACACGGGCGGAGCTGGCCGGGCGGACGATGAAGCCGTTGTCCGTGACGAGGCCGTCCGCTCCGCGATGGACACCGCCCTCGGTACCATCCCGACCGGCTGCGGGAATTCAGCACGTCCGCCTGCCGGCCGGACGGGGTTCGCCGGACCCCTCTCCCTGCCGCCCCCGGCACGCGTACCGTGACCGTACGACCCGCCCGGAGGATGCCGTGAGCGCGCAGACGCCGTGCCCGGATCAGGTGACAGGCCAGGGTCCGGTCCCGGCAGCGGGGGCAGGGCGGCGTGTACCCCGGAGCGGGTGGTCGATCCGCCTTCTGAATCCAAGGATTATCTTCATCGTGGTGGGCGTACCGCGCGTGCCGGCGCGTCGGGCCGTGTGGTCACGCTGGTCACGCCCGGGCAGCGCCGGGACGTGAACCGGATGATGGCGGATGCCGGGATCCGGCCCACGGTCACCCAGGTCCGTTCCGGTGAGGAGAGGCTGACCACCCTCACCGGCGCGAAGCGCCCGCCGGTGCAGGACAGGGGACAGACCGGCAACGCGGCGTTCCGGGGTCTGGGCGCCCCGACGGGCCGCCCGCCGAAGGAATCCCGCAAGGCCACGGAGGCGCGCATGATGGCGGAGGCCCGCAGGGCCGGGCGTGTGCGCAAGGCCCGCTGACGGGCGGTGCGGGCCGCCGCGGTCAGGACACACAAGGAGGCACCCGCTGCCTCGCGTCGAGTGGAGCGTCAGGGAGTGCCCATGACCGTCAGGGTCCATCAGCCCCGGGAGGACGCCGAGTTCGCGTTCATCCTGGCGAGGGCGGACGTCCCGGTGCTCGCGTACTTCCACGGTGTGTGGCCCAAGGCCGTGGCGGCATGCAAGGAAATGGAGCCCCTGGTGCGGGAGGTGGCCGACGCCTACCAGGGGCGGCTGATCGTCGTACGGGCCGACATCGCCAGGTGCCCCGGCCCGGTACGCCGGTACGGTGTCACCGGCGCGCCCTCCTTCGTGCTGATCGATCGGGGCGAGGCGACCGCGGCCGGGAGCGGTCCGATGGCCAGGACCGCGCTCGGGGCGTTCCTGGACGCCCACCTGTGAGCAGACCGCACACCGGCCGGCGAGATGGCGCCCCGCCGCACTGAGGCGTGCGAAGAACCCGGCCTGGTCTCCGGAGGTGCCCCACCCGGAACGGACACGGCGACCGAGTGCGGTCGCCGGACCGTGGTCGAGGGGTGTCTCTTCAGGGTGGCCCCGGCCCGTGTGCACGTCCGCGTCCTGCTGACGGCCTGGACCGGGGCGCTGCGGGCGGGTGGTCTCCACCGGCCGTCCTTTCCGTCGCCCTGTCCGTGACCGTCCCGCCCGCCGGGCGCGTGTCCGCAGGTCAGTCCCGGGCGTTACGGTCCCGCGCCGTGTTCGGCGGCCCTTGTGCCGCTCTGGGGGCCCCGGTGTCTTCCAGCGGGCGACCGGTGCACGGGGGAGGGGCACCCTCAACGCCCTCAAGCGGGTTGGGGAGGGCCCGGGTGTTGGGGAGGCTCGGGTGTGTGGAGGGTTTGGGTGTTGGGAGGGCTTGGGTGTGTGGGAGGGCCGGCTGGGGCCGGGATACCGGTTGTGGGTGCTCACGGGGAAGGGTCACCGGGCTGCGGGCTGGGCTGCTGTTGCCGGAGGCGGTGCGGATTTTTGTGGTCCGCGAGTTCCGTCCCGATGCCGGGGCCCGGCTGGTGGAACCGGGACGGTGATGGCGGGCGTGCTGCCGCTGTCATGACGTCTGCGGCCGTGTTCACCGGGGCCGGGTACGGCACCCGCTGTGGTGGCGGACCGGAGACCGCAGACCGGGGACCGCAGACCGCAGACCGGAGACCGCAGACCGGAGACCGGAGACCGGGGACCGCAGACCGGGGACCGGGGACCGGGGGCGGCCGGCTGCCTCCTGTACGGCTGTACTCGGTGGGCCGGCCTGATGTTGCGCGCCCCGGACTCCGGTGTCCCGGTGACGCTGCCGGAGGCCGGCAGGGTTGTTCTGGTGATGGGGCCGGGGTGTTGTGGTGTCGGTGTCACCCTGCGGGTACTCCGCCCGTTGTGGTCTGTGTGTGGTGTCCGGTGGGTGTGGTGTTCGGCGGGTGTGGTGTCCGGTGGGTGTGGTGGGTGTGGTGGTCCGGCCTGTCCGGGTGTGGCAGGACTTTCCTGTGTGTGGGGCAGTCAGTTCCCGGTCGGCGGGGTACGGGCCGGGGTGCGGGCGGTGAGTTGCAGGGACACGCGGCGGGGGCGGACGGCTGCGGGTGACAGGGCCGGGCGCAGGTCGGTCGGTTTCGTTGTCCGCCAGGTCCAGCGGGCGGCGATGCTGGCGAGGGCGAGGGTCATCTCGGCCATGGCGAACGTGTCACCGATGCATTTGCGGGGCCCGCCGCCGAAGGGGGCGAAGGCGGCCCGGGGCATGGCGAGGGCATGCTCGGGCAGCCACCGGTCGGGGTCGAAACGTTCGGGCGCGGGGAAGTAGTCGGGCCTGCTCTGGAGGATGAGCGGGCTGAATCCGATGACGGAGCCCGCTGGCAGCGGGTCTCCGGCGAGTTGTGCGGGGCGGCTGGCCGCCCGGGTGATCATCAGGGCCCCGGGGTAGCGGCGCAGTGTCTCGTGGATGATCCGGGTGGTGTGGGGCAGCCGGGGGAGATCGTGCCAGGTGGCCACGCGTCCGGCCAGGACCCGGTCGGTCTCCTCGTACAGCAGGCGCTCCGCGCCCCTGTGGGCGGCGAGTTCGGCAACGGCCCAGCTGAGTACAGCCGCGGGGGTCTCCCCGCCGGCCACGAACAGGTTCACCACCTGGTCGCGCAGCTCGGTGTCGCTCAGGCCGCCGCCGTCCTCGTCGCGTGCCGCGAGGAGCATCGACATCAGGTCGCCGTGGTCGGTGCCGTCCTGCCGGTACTGTGCGATCACGCTGTTGACGGTGTCGGTGAGGATCCGGTTCGCCTCGCGGTAGCGGTGGTTTCCGGGCAGGGGCAGGCGCTGCCACGCGTCGGGGACGAGCATCCTGGGCAGCGCGCCGGCCAGCACATCGGTGAAGGTCCGCCGGATGGTTCCGACCCGGTCGTCACCGAGGTCCGCGGTGAACAGGGAGCGTGCGACCGTCCGCAGGGTGTAGGCGGAAAAGACGGGGAAAGCATCGATCACCTGCCCGTCCTCCCACTGGTCCAGCATGAGCTCCACCTGATGGGTCATCACCGCACCATGGCGTTCCATGTGCTGGTGGTGGAACGCGTGCTGAGCGAGCCGGCGCTGGCGCCGGTGGTCGGCGTGGGGGCAGGTGGCCAGGCCGTTGCCCATGAAGTCCCGCAGCCGGTCGAACAGCGGCCCGCCCTTGTCGAAGGTCCGGTCGTCGGTGAGCACCCGCTGCAGCAGTTCCGGATGGCAGACCATGTACACGCGCTGCGGCCCCAGCCGGATCTCCACCAGGTCACCATGGGACGCCAGGCAGGACACGAACGGCAGCGGATCGCGCAACAGACGCAGCGCGTGTCCCAGCAAGGGAAGAGCACCGGGCGCGACAGCCCGGGTGAACGCGGTCTCGGCCATGGTCATCCCTGTCCGTCCTGTCCGTTTCCTGCGCGCCAGTGGGACCGTCCGCCGGATCACCGCCGTTGCGGCGGCCCCCGGGTCCGCTCCGTACGCCACTGCGCCCGCGGGTCTGCCGGCCCCTGCCACCTCCCGGCGCCGGATGGCTCCGGCAGTTCTTCCCCCATCCGGCAGCGGATAAGCGATCACACACGTTTACGGCGGCCGCGCCTCTGCGACGGGCCGGGAAGAGTCTCCGCTGCGCCGCACACGGACATCTTCGGGTCATGCCGTCATACCCGGCCGGCCTGCCGCGGCCGGCGGATCCCCACCGAGCGGGTCCTCCCGCCCCGCCCCGCCGCCCGGGATCCCCGTGGCCCGCCCGCCGTCCCCCTCCCGGGCACGGACAGGACCCGCACCCTTCTGCCGGCCATCGGTGACCGGCTCACCGCCGAGCCGCCCTCGCGGACCACCGGCACGGGGAGCGACTGCCGCAACGGGCCGGGGAGAACCTCCCTGCGCATACGGACGCAACGGCAGTTCTTCCGGGGAGCCCGCTGGCTGCCGGGCGCCTGCTGGGGTCGCGGTCCGGGGGTACCCGGCTCTGCACACACCAGTTCGAACCAGGCCCCGGGGCCGGAGCCCGGGCCCGAGGGAGTTCAGCGCGGGGTGAACGGCCCCGTCTTCACCGTGTCGTTGCCGGCTGCCGGCAGCCGGGTGGGTGAAGCACTGCGCAGAGGGGCTGCTGCTGGGGGAGGGCCCGTACGCGGGGGTCCGGTGGCGGCGGGCCGACCCCCGGCCCGGGATTCCCCCGCTTCGGTGTTATGGCGCTGCTGCCCGGCCTGGCAGCGGGGCGAGGGTGGTATCACTGCCGGGTCTCGTGGACAGGCGTCACAGTGTCGCTGCTCGGCCCCCTTGGAGGCGGGCGAACTGCTGGAGACCCGGTGGGGGTGTTGTTGGTGTCGGGTCTTGTCATTCTGCGGCTTTTTCCGTGCCTACGGGATCGTTTCTCGGGGGTGTGGATGGTCCGTCTTCCGGTCGGGATGAGGTGGGGGTGTGGGCGTTGTTCGGTGAACGGGGTGGTGGGCCGGTCGGGTTCGGTCTTTGGGTCCGGTGTGTGCGGAGGCTGGGCCTGTTCGTCCCCGGGGGTGGTGGGCTCCCCTCCCGGGGTGGTGGGCCCCCCGGGGTGGTGGGCTCCCCCCCCGGGGGGGCTTCGTCGGGGTCTGGCAGGTGGGGCGATTGTGTCGGCTCCGCTCGGGTGCGGTGGGGTGTCCTTGGCGGCCGGGCCGCGAGACTGTTGCACTGTGGTGAGCAGGTCCGCACCCCTTGGCCTGAGTGGTGGTTTTCCTGGCGGGTTGGTGCCGGTTCCCGGCCCCCGCTCGGATGGTCTCCGCTCGGATGGTTTCCGTGTTCCCCGTTCTTCCACCGCATCACGCCGCCGCTGCTGCTTCACGCCGCTGCTGCTGGCCTCGCCCAGTTGAGTCCGAGTGCGGCGAGCACCTGGAGTCTGTCTTCCGCGAGTCCCGCCCGCCGGGTCTTCGTGTTGGACAGGAACACCCCGAGCCGAACTGAGGTCCGTTCACCGGCCCCGTCCGGCCCCCACCCCACCTCCAACACCTCTGTGTGTCCGCGGGGGACCACGACAGTGCCGGTACGGGCCCGGTACTGAGCGAGGGCCGCCACGCCTTTCTCAAACGAACCCACAGCCCTCCCCGGTGCCTTCCCCGACACTCTTCCCGGTGCTTTCCCCGGCTGTTCCCGCGTTGTCGCGGGGGCGGGCAGCGGCTGGATGCCGAGCCGGGTCAGGCGCTCGCGCTGCCCTTCGGTCAGTGCCTGCCAGATGGTGTGCTGGCGCTGCCGCTTCAGCCACCGGCCGACATCGACACCGTGAACGGTGACGCCTGGTTCCAGCACCACCCCCCCGGCGGGTTTTTCAGCCGGGAGCCCAGGGACATCCTCGTCGGTGAGGAGTTCACGGACGTAGGCGTAGGTCCGCTGCCACTCCGTCGGCCAGGTGGGGTTCCAGTCCGGGTCGATCCCGGCGAGCGCGGCGGCCCGTTCCGGGTACCCGTCGAGGACGCCGGGACGGCGTTGGTTGGAGAGCCACTGCCCGACCGGCTTCCCGAGAGCGACGGCCGCCCGCGGGGCGCACAGGCCCCAGTGCTGCTCGGCCCAGGCATGGGCGGCGGCGAGGTTTTCGGCGAACGTGGCGTCTTCCGCTTCCCATACCATTCCCAGCCCTTCGAGCCGCTCGGCCCGCTTCCCCGACAGGGCTCCGGCCCGGAACGCTTTGCGCTGCCGGCTGACCCAGTACCCCAGCGGGTACGGGCCGGGCTGCTCACGGTGGCCGAAGGGGACACGGGCATGGCCTTCCCGGGCGGCGTAGCGCTTGAGCGCGGCGTACCCGCGGGCCCAGTCCTGCCGCTCGGTGTCGATCACATGAAAGCTGACCCACTCGGCGATCATCACCGGGTCCCGCGGTGCCGCGAACCGGAGCAGCAGCCGCGACTCGGCCTCGCCCTCCCCGGGCGCCGGCCCGATACGGACCGAGGGCTCCACCGACCGCTGCTGCGGCTCCTGCGGAACCGCCAACAGCTCCACCGCCTGCTCATCATGCGCCCGCAAACCCTGCAAAACGTCCACCAGCGGCTTGTACGACCCGCTCGTGAACATATCCTCCGGCTCCTCCTCGGCCCCCAGGAAGACCGGCACGATCAACGACGCCAGCTTCCCCTCACCCGGCTTCTGCCGCAAAGCCCTTCCGATCGCCTGGACAATATCGTGCGGTGCGCCTTTCGGGTCGAGCAGAGCGACGGAATCCACCGCCCTGATATCGACCCCTTCACCCAAAACCTTGCAGTTGGAGAGGACGGCGAGCCCGGCCCGGACGGCGAACTCGCCCAGGACCTGCCGGCGCCGCTCGGCGGCGTGCTCGCCCTGGAGCCAGTCCGCCCAGATCGTCTCCGGATACCGGTCCGGGTCGGCCTGGCGGAGCCGCTGCGCCACCGCCGGCAGCCCGGTGGCGTACGCCTCCGCCTCAATCGTCCGGTGGTGAAAAGTGATCATGGTCTTCAGACCGTGCTCGACGGCAGTGCGCAGCATCGCCGCCTGGAGGGCCACGAGACGCTGCCCCCGGAGCTCCTCCTCATGCCGCTCCTCGCTCCACAGCCGCTCCGGGGTCACGACCGGATCCTGGAGCTCGACCACGATGATCTGATACCGCGCCAGCAACCCCAGCGTCACCGCCTGGGCGAGGGTCAGCTCGTACAGCACGGGCCCGAAAATGCCGGTGTCGTCCATCGAGGCTGCTGTCTCTTCCGGGAGCGGATCCCGCCTCCCCTCCTGTACCTCCCAGTGCGGCGGGCGTTCCTGCCAGATCCGTGGCGTCGCCGTCATGTACAGCCGGCGGGTTGTGGGGATGAGGCTGTTGTCGTGGACGTCCGCCCATGTCTTCCCCAGTGACCCCGAGGTGCGGTGCGCTTCGTCGATGACCGTCAGGTCCATCGGTGCCAGCCGCTGCCCGTACGCTCCCTGGAACGCTTCCGCGAGCACCCTGAGGGAGGCGTAGGTGGCGTAGACCGTCACCGGCCCGGTGCCGTGCCACAGCGCCAGGCGCACCGGACTGGTGGTGCACCGGACATCCAGCGACCACAGCTCCGCGTCGTCCTCCAGCGAGCACACCGCAACCGCCGGCCCCACGTGACCGACCCTCCGCCACTCCCTCACCGTCTGCGTGAGCAGCTCCAGCGTCGGCACCACCACCAGAACCCGCCCGTGCGGCAGCATCCGCCTGGACGCGGCCGCCGCGATGACCGTCTTCCCGGTACCACAAGCCGCCCGCACCTGCCCACGAATACCGGCACGGGGAACCCTCTTCCCAGGCGGAATATCGAGACCACGAATAATCGCGTCAACGGCCTCCACCTGATGGGTACGCAGGTCAAAAGCCATTCTCTCCGTACTCCTTGAGCCGAGAAATGAGGAACATTCAGAAAAGACTCCGACAGCACCCAACCGGATGAAGAAGGATGCGATGCAAGATGCTGACTCTACACGCTGCATCACACCGATACAGCGTGCAGAGCCGGCATCCCGCAAGCAAGTGAAGTTGCCTCAAACCTGCCCCACCCAAGACAGTCAACGGGCAGAGTGGAACCCCTGGCGACAGCAAGAAGAACAGCCCCGAACCGCGGCCCGATATCGCCTCAAAGAACCCACCCTCTCGCCGAAACCCAAGCCGGCCGACACTCCCATCACCCTGCCCTGACCCTCCACCACCCGGGAGCTACAGCCCAGAATCACTGGACTTACACACAGCCCACCCGATGCACTCCTTCCCGCTACTGCCCGCGCGGAGCGCGCCGGATTCCCGCCTGCGGGAATCCCCTCAATCCCGCTTGCGGGATTGACACGCCTTCAGGCCTTCAGGCTTCCGCCTGCGGAAGCCCATTCCCCCGCCTGCGGGGGAATGCGACGGAGCGCCAGCGGAGTCGCTCGCTTCCCAGGCGGCTTGCCGCCTGGGGTCCCGCTCCGCGGG